>JAGCTE010000049.1 GCA_017963805.1 bacterium
ACTTTTGATCATAGGATGCCTCTGTTGCCAGGTCACCATCACGCCCGCGTGATCCTTCAGGTATTCATAACAGCCGCGGACGATAGCGAGATCGTTCTCGCCTTTGACGAAGACTTTCCCGTCTCTGGCCTCATAGGAAAACGTATCAAAAAGATTCGTATCGAAAGACGGAGCGTAAGCAAGCTTAAAATGGCTCGCGTCGCCGAAGACTCTCTCCAAAACTCCGTACGCCGCCGCCGGCCTTTTGCCGCCGCCCTTTTCGCAAGCGCAGAAGAAGAAGGCCAAAGCGGCCGCAAAAACAAAAGCAAGGAATCGTTTCATACGCATCCCTTATGAACGCTTGCGAAGAAACAAAAAGCCTGCCAAAACCAGCAGCCCTATGCAAGCCGGCTCTGGAAGACTCTCCACTATGACGTCATCCACGTAGGCAACGGTGCTGTCGTCGGTCCAGGCGGTGTAAAAACACAGGCTGTCGGGAACGCCCGTCTGCCCTGCCGCTATGTAGTCAAAGCCTTCCTCCTTGGTCACGTCGAAGTCTCCAATGTAAAAGGACGTAACTTTCTTCTCGGCGGGGTCGATCCAAATGCCGACCTCATACCAGGAATCGGCGTCCAACTCAGGATCGAGAATATAGGTTATGTAGGTCGGTGCATCCGCGCTGAACTGTTTCCTGCTGAAAAATATGGTGATGATGCGTCCGTCGCCTTCCGAAACATAGAAACGCAGCGACCCTTCCTCGCTGGGCTTGTACATGAAATAGACGTGCACAGGCAGGCCTTCGGGATCGTCGCAGTCGAACTTTAATTTTGCCTCATAGTCCCCGGTGGCGACGCCGTTGAAATTCAGGCTGTTCGCGCCGCTGCAGGCAAAGTCAGAGGAGACCAAATGCTGTCCTTCCCTGCCGGTCCAGCCGTTCTGCCCTACGATCTCACCCCAAACATAGCCTTCCTCCTCTTCGAAGCCAACCTGCAAAGCGGTCTGAAAATCCGCGCCGAAGAGCAGGCCGGCCATAAGGATCAGACTTGATAGCAACAAGATTTTTTTCATATTGCCTCCAAACTAAACCGGCCGGGCGAGCCCGGCCGGATGACAAAAATTCCTTTGAAATTTTAGGCGCGCTTCCTGAGGAAGCCGAGCGCCAGAAGTCCCAGCAGGCCGAGGGTGGCCGGTTCCGGAACAAGGTCGACGCTGAGGTCGTCCATGTAGGAGTCGGTAGTGTAGAACCATTCGGATTTGATTCTCAGCTTGCCGAGGTCGCCGGAAGCACCTTCGATGTAATCGCGGTCGGAAACGACGACGTTATCGTCAACCAAAAATTCCTTGACCTTGTTGTTTTTGGGGTCAAGCCTCACAGTGACCGGATACCATTTGGTGGTGTCGAGGTTAAGATTGTAGACGACATATCCCGGAATATTGCCGTTGATCTCGCCGGTGCGAAGGAAAAGATCGCAGATCGAATTGCCGCTTTTGTCCTGAAGCTCTACGGCCATATAGGCTGTGGAAGGCCTCCACATGAAGGAAACGATGATGTCCGACTTATAGGGGTTATTGTACTCGAAATCCTTAATGCAGCCAACGTCGCCCTGCCCATTTTCATGGGTCATTCTCAGAGAATAATCGCCCGTAGCGGCGTCATCGTCAGTCACCACCATCTGGTTTAGTTCGTTAAAGAGCAGAGTCCAGCCGACCTGATTGGCAACGGAGCCAACATGGAAACCTTCGTCGGCTTCAAAACTGGTCTCGTAAACGTTAACGCTTTCAGCTAGCGCGGCGCAGGTCATAACGGACAGCGTTAAAATCAAAAGTTTTTTCATTGTTTCACCTTGTGGTTTATAGTTGATAAATTTTTCTTGTCAGGCAAAGGAAAAGCAGAGCCGCCGCGGCAAGGCAGGCCGGCTCCGGCACGACCGATATTCGGATGTAGTCGACGTTGGAATCGGTGACGTCGTTCCAGTTGTTGTAGAGCAAAACCCCGCCGATAGCGCCGCTCTCGGCCGTTTCGTAGTTTTTATACTTGTCCTGGTTCTCGTTGTAATTCAGCGTGACGTCGCCGACGCGGAAATAGGACAGCGTTTTGGACGCGGGGTCGAGGCAAAGCTCAACTTCGTACCATTCGAGAGTGTCAAAGTCCAGCCCGCTTCTGGAAGCGTAACCGGAGGTGTCGGAGGCGATCTCAGCGCACTTTATGTGCAGCGTCGCGATCGCGTCGTTCACGCTGCTGCCGTAAATGGTTGCGCGGGTGAAATCGGTCCCGGGCCTGATGGCGAAGGAAAAGAGCGTCGGCAGATTTTCATAGCCCGTGAGATCGAAGTCCTTGTGGAGCTTGAACTCGGTGCCGAAAAGGTGAAGCGAGTTGCTGCCCTCATAGCTGTCAACGTCGACCACTTCGTTTGTGCCCTTGTCGTTCAAGCAGCACCAGCCTTGCTGATCTGAAATGCCGCCTAAAACGTAGCCTTCCTCATCTTCGAAGCTGATGGTAAAGACTGGCTCGTAGCCGCCCTCTTCGGCGAACAAGGCGGAGGAAAGAGAAACTAACAAGGCAATGACCAGAAAGTTTTTCATATGATATGGGTTCCTTTTTTATCTATTATGTTCGTCATTTTATTAAAGTTTTCCCATAAAAACCACAAATGCACGCAAGACACCTGACTTTTTTGCATATATGACACTTCTTTTTGCAAATGGCTTTTCAAGAACCGTTTATTTCCTCGGGTGAGCTTTGTCGTAGACTTCTTTCAGCCTTTCTATCGTCACGTGGGTGTAGATCTGGGTGGTGCCGATGGAGGCGTGGCCCAGCATGGTCTGGACGCTTCTCAGGTCGGCGCCGTTGTCAAGAAGGTGCGTGGCGAAGCTGTGGCG
>JAGCTE010000006.1 GCA_017963805.1 bacterium
CTTAACAGGCCGCCTAGACCCCCTTTACGCCCCAGAATTCCGAACAACGCTTGCCCCTTTCGTATTACCGCTGCTGCTGGCACGAAATTAGCCGGGGCTTGTTTGTCAGGTACTGTCCCTCCATGTTATCTATTAAATACATGGCATTCTTCCCTGTTCAAAGCGCTTTACAATCCGAAGACCTTCATCGCGCACGCGGCGTCGCATCATCAGACTTTCGTCCATTGTGAATGATTCTCGACTGCAGCCTTCCGTAGAAGTCTGGGCAGTGTCTCAGTCCCAGTGTGGCCGGTCAACCTCTCAGTTCGGCTACCCATCCTCGCCTTGGTAGGCCTTTACCCCACCAACTAGCTAATAGGTCGCGGGCCGTTCCGTTAGCGGCAGGCCTTGCGGTCCCCACCTTTCTTGTTAGACCCGGCGGTCTAACATCACATCCGGTATTAGCGTCCCTTTCGGAACGTTATCCCAAACTATCGGGTACATTACCCACGTGTTACTCACCCTTACGCCACTAGACTTTACATAGTATTGCTACAACGTAAACTCCCGTTCGACTTGCATGCCTAATCCACGCCGCCAGCGTTCGTTCTGAGCCAGGATCAAACTCTCCGTAAAATACAGATATAAAATCTTAGCTCGTAGTCTCTGTTTTTATCCAGAGACACGCTTAGCTTTTCGCTATTTTGTTGTTCTTGACTTATTGTTTACACAATTGACAAGTTTCTTTGAAGAGATCTGGAGTGATCTCTTCCGCACTTGCTTTTGGCACATCATAAAACCTTTCCAACTGTCAAAGATCAAATTTCATTCCGGCTCTCGCCGGTTTCCATCGTTTTTGCGATGGTGAGGAATAGTGTATCAAAACATATTCCAAAAAGTCAACCCCCCCTCCGCAAGGCCCCCTCGGGACCCTTTGGAAACGGGCTTGTCTTCCTTGTCCTCAAAAGGGCGCGCCAAGCTTTTCTCTCTTTCGCTTTCCCGTTTTTTCAGGCAAGTGGCGACAATAATACTAAAGACTTTTTCAAAAGTCAAGCGGCTCCGTTTACTGCCCGACCACCACGCGGAAGCCGAAGGTTTGGTGATGGTAATTGCTGTCAATACCAACTCTTCTGGCGGAGCGGCACTCCGAAGCAATATCCTCCCAGTCGCCGCCTCTCTGAACGCGCAACGTTCCCGTAGAGGGGCCCTTGGGGTCGGTCTGAGAATCAGCGCTGTAGCCGGCATAGTAGTCCAGGCACAACTCGGCAAGGTTGCCGTGCATGTCGTAAATTCCCCAGTTGTTGACCAGGTACTGGCCGGGCGCTACAAAGTAGTTGCCTTTGCCGTCGGTCGTGTTGTGGGTGTATCTTCCCACTTCCGCCATGTTCGGGCACACGGTCGCCTTGGTCAGATCCTTCCCGCTGTTCAAAGCGGTGGTGGTTTCCGCTCTGCAGGCGTATTCCCACTGCGCTTCGGTGGGCAGATCGAAGACCAAGCCTGTCTTGTTGCGCAGAACACCTATGAAAGAATCAGAATCGACATTGTTGTCGGCCGGCCAGTTTTGGCCCTGATTTGTGCCTCTGATCATGTCGTAAGAGACCTCGTTCACAGGGTGATCCAGAGCAATAACTCTGTCGGCAGGATTATTTCCGGTTATGCATTTGTACTGTCCCTGGGTCATTTCAAAAATGCCGATGTAATAGGGCTTCGTCAAAGTGACCTGGTGCTGCAGTTCGCCGGTAGCGGAGGTGTCGCGTCCGATTTCACCGCTGGGGCTGCCCATGGTGAAGGTGCCGGGCTGCACAAGGCGCAAAACAAGTTTCGTGGTCTTGTATTCATCACCCCAGCCGCCTTCGGGAACGTCGGACAGATAGCTCACGGGATAGCTTGCGGCGCTAGTGCCGCCGGAAAGATCGACCACCATGTATTTTTTCGGCGAAGGCTGCAAAGCGATGCGGAAGCCGATATAGTCGTCGCCGGGATGCCAGACAAGATTGCCCCTGCGTTCGGCCGAGCGGCAGAACTCGGCGTACTGATACCAGCTGCCGCCCCTTATGACGCGGGTGTCGCCGGCGGAGGGGCCCTTGGGATCGACAGCGCTGGCGCTGCCGTACTCTCCGTACCAGTCCAAGCACCATTCCCAAACGTTGCCGTGCATATCGTAAAGACCCCAGTCGTTGCCGGCCTTCTGCGCGGGAGGATAGGTCAGGTTTACAGAGTTGTACATGTACCAACCCACCGCGTCCATGTTGTGATCTTCGGCGGGCGCCAAAAGATCGGTCCCGTTGTTCAAGGCTGTCGTGGTAGTGGCTCTGCAGGCGTATTCCCACTGCGCTTCCGTGGGCAGATCGAAGAGGAAGCCGCCCGAGAACTTATTCCTGATGGCGTGGAAGAAGGTCGGATGATCGTTGTATTCTTCGTCCACGTCGCTGCTGTTGGGCCACAGGGCGCCTTTTTCGTCTCCTCTAAGCTCGTCGTAGCAGATGTATTCCACAGGCAACGTATCGCCGGTGTGCACTCCGCCGTGGCTGTTGCCGGTTATGTATTCGCACTGCTTCTGGGTGGTCTCGAAAACCGCAATGTAATAAGGTTCGGTAATTTCGACGGAATGCTGCGTCTCGTCAGTGTCCCTGCCAATTTCCCCGGAAGGAGAACCCATGGTGAAAGTGCCGGGCTCGATCCTTCTCATCCAAAGCTCCTTCGTGCGGCAGTCGTCGCTGGAAAGATCCGGACCGGCGGAAGAAGCGCGCACGCTGGAAGCCGTAAGGTCGAAGACAAGATAATCAGCCGTGCTTGTGACGTCCGTCGCGCTGACTTTGATCTTAAGGTTGCTGGATTTGAGCGTCAGGTCGCTGGAGGGATTCCAAATGACTTTGTGTGCGCCGGCTTCAAAGAGCACACCGTTGGCGCCGTCTTTCTCCAGCGTTCCACGTTCGTTAAGCTTGAAGGTCGTTGCGCCGTCGTCGAAAGTGCCGTAGAAATCAACGGCAAAAACGGGCATGGCGCTCTGATTGTCGGACGTAAGCGTATAGTTGATAACGACGCTTCTCTTAAAAGGCCAGGCCTGCTGAGCGTTGACGGAGGTGACCGTAACGTCCGCGAAGGCGCCCAAGGATGCGACCGTAAAAACGAGCAGCACAAACGCGCCTTTTTTGCGAGCGATCAAAAGGCCGCCCAAAATGGCGAACAGCGCGAGGCAAGCGGGCTCGGGCAGGATCTTGACGCTGCGGGTCAGAACGACCGTCTCTTCAGAGGTCGTGATGGTTTCCTTAAGTTCATAAATGTCGCTCTTGGAAAAATCATCATACGTTGGATCTTCATAGTTCCATAAGACCGTGCCTTCCACCGCGGTCTTGGAATCGTCGGAGAAAAGCTCAGCGACCTTCGCGGAATCAACCGTGTCCGTAGCGGTAAGCTCGAGGGATCTGGGATCGCCGTCCGCCAGGGCGCTGCTGTAAAAGATCTTGTCCGCGGGAAGGAGCGTTATAGTGGAAGATGTGTCGCTTCCGTCAAACGCGACAGCGTCGGACCAAAGCTCATTTCCCAAAACAGACGCGCATAAAAGCGCGCAAAGTAAAAATAATAAATTTTTCATGTTTTTTTAGGATAAAATTTTAAAAAGAGGCCAAAAGTCTATCAAAACGGCATTTGAAATTCAAGCGATTAAATAAAAAGCCCAAGGGCCCCACATGTCCTCCGCTCACGGACTACGCGCGCATTGAGCGCGAACGCGTCCTCCGTGAGTTCGCTTGAGGATATGTGGGGCCCTTGGGCGGGCGTTAATTACTAATTACATTTACTGGATTATCGCCAGACGGAAGCCTGTTCTTCTGCCGTGGAACAGCGGGTTGCAGTACACGCGCTGGCCCGAACGGAGATCGCAAGCCATGAGGTCGCAGTCTCCGCCTTTTAGAATATTGTTTCCGGAATCAGCACCGATAGGATCGACTTGAGGCTCGGTGCCAAGATCATCGATATATTTGTCCAGACAAAATTCCGCCACATTGCCGTGCATATCGAAGAGTCCCCAGTTGTTCACTTTGTAACTGCCTACGGTGGTGTGCTCGGTGTTAGATTCGCCGTGGCCGTCATTCCAGTCGTATTTGTATCTTCCGACTTCGTTCGCTTCGGGGCATTGTATATAGTTGGATATGTCTTTACCGCTGTTCAAGCCGGTAGTTGTGGTGGCGCGGCAGGCGTATTCCCACTGAGCCTCGGTTGGCAGATCCAAAGGCAGAGCTATTTTGGAACGCAGGATACCCAGGACAGAGTCAGGATCAACGTGCTTGTTCTTCGGGAAAGATAAGCCTTCCTCCGTCCCGCGGATCCTCTCATAAGAAACTCTCTCCACCGGCCGTTTGTCTCCTCCATATTCCGAAGGATTATTGCCGGTGATAAGCTCATACTGTTTCTGCGTCACTTCAAAAACACCGATATAGAAGCTCTTCGTCAAAGTGACCTGATGCTGCGTCTCGTTGGACAAACGGTCGGGATCGCTTTCCGGGCTGCCCATCATGAAAGTTCCCGGCTCTATAAGGCGCAGTACAAGTTTGGTGGTCTTGTAAGTGCTGGACCATTCGTAGGGCGCTTCATTGGCAGAAATAAATTCCACAGGATAGTTCGTTGCTTCAGGGCCTTCGGAAAGATCGATGACCATATATTTGACCGCGTCCTTGTCCCTCTCGATGGCGTCGACCCTTATCCTGAAAGTATCTGTCTTCACGTCTTCCAATCTGCTGTCTGTCGGCGTCCAGATAGCGGTGTGCGTTCCGATGCCGAAGACCTGGCCTTCCGTTCCTTCCGGCGCGTCCTGATAGAAGCCAAGGAATTCCGCGCCCTCGCCTTTAAGCTTTCCCTTAGACGACAGCCTGAAGACTTCCACTCCGTCCAGCGTTCCGTAAAAGCGCACGTCGTACAAGCCGGAACCTTTGGTGGAATCGCCTATCGTATAGTTTATGGTGACGCTTCTGTCGAAAGGCCAGTTCTGGTGGATGCTCACGGAGGTAACGTGATTGTTGTCGGCGTATGAACTCATCGCGCCAAGCGCGATGACCGCCAAAGCAGCGGCGGCGCTCGTGGCGCGGCGGCGCAGAAGCAGCGCGAGTGCGATCCCAATCAGCAGAAGGCCGAAGGGTTCCGGCAGTATCGTCACAAAGCGGCTGAGCGTTTTCGTTTCCACGTCGGTCGTTATCGTTTCCTTAAGAGCATAAGTTTCGTTCTTGGGAAGCGAGGCATATTCGGAATCGTAGTAATCCCAGCACACCGTGCCTTCCGCTTCGTCGGAAGTCGTGTCGGAAAAGACGAGGCCGGACTGCTCAGGATCGGAAGCGACCTCCGCCTTTATCACAAGAGACTTCATGTTGCCGCCAGCCAGAGCGCTGCAGTAATAGAGCTCGTCCGTGTGCAAAAGCAGTATGGGCTCGTCCGTTATTGGCGCTCCGTTAAAAGAAGCGTTCCCGGACCAGCAGTCCTCGCCAAGCGCCGCGCCGCAAATTAGCGCGGATACAAAAAGCAAAAGAACTCTTTTCATGTTTTTCTTCCTTTATGTTATCTACGGAAGCCATTTTACCCCAAACCATTATAAAAATCAACAGCAAACCGTTTTAGAACTAAGCGTTCATAAAATCTTCCCAGGCGGCGTAGAGATCTGCGAGTTCTTGCTGGGCTTGTTCTTTTTCCTGGGTGAGGGCGCGGCCGAGTTCGTGATCTGCTCTGGCGAAGGCCTCGGCGATCTGTTTGTCGAGGTCTTCGATCTTCTGCTCAAGAGATTCTATTTTGTTGGTGAGCTCTTCTTCCTGTTTGGCCAGTTTCTGCCTGGCGTTGTTGGAAAGCGGTTTGGCAGAAGTGTTTTCCGTTTTGGGTTTGGGCTGTTCTTTTTTGCTCTGCTTGTTTTCCTTCGCTTCCTTTTGCTCCCTTTCTTTCTTGTGGTACCAGAATTCCGAGTAGGAGCCGGGGTAGGAGTGGAGTTTTTTGCCGTCGACTTCTATTATTCTCGTGGCGAGCTTGTCTAAGAAATAGCGGTCGTGGGAGACGACGATCAAAGTGCCCTTGTAATCGCTCAGGGCTTCCTCAACGGCTTCGCAGGTCTGGATATCGAGGTGGTTGGTGGGTTCGTCCAGGATCAGCGTGTTGGGGTTTATTAGCATCAGTTTCGCGAGCTGGAGGCGGTTCTTTTCGCCACCGGAAAGATCTTTGATCTTCTTTTTAAGGTCGTCCTTGAAAAAGAGGAATCTCGCCAGGAGGTCGTAAGCCTGTTTTTCGTTGGTGATGCCGGAGATGGCGATCTCCTCGAAGACCGTGTTGTCGGGGTTCAAGGTCTCCTGCTGCTGGGAGCAGTAGCCGATCTTGATGGAGGGGCCTACTCTCAAGGTTGGGTTTTCCCAGTGGCCGTCGTTCATGATGGCTTTGATGAGGGTGCTTTTGCCGCTGCCGTTGGGTCCGACTAAGGCGACGCGTTCCCCGGACGTGATGTCGAGGTCAACGTGGTCGAGGACTAATCTTCCGTCGAAAGAGGCGGAAAAGCCTCTGACCTGGATGGCGATGTTGGCGTGGCTTGATTCGCCCTGGAAGCGGATAGATGCTTTCTTATCCTCTTTTTCCGGAGCCTGGACGGCGGTCTGCTTAAGCTGCTCTATCTTCGATTCCCGGGAGCGGATCATTTTCCCCCAGCGCTTGTCGTCGTAGACCTGGGCGAAATTTCTTATCCTTAAGATCATGGCTTCCAGGCTGGCAAGCCGCTTCTCATAAGCGGCGTGCTCTTTTTCCTGGCGTATCTGCTGCTCGAGCTTCTGGGCCCGGTAGTCGGAGTAGTTGCCTGGGAAATACGAGATCCTGCCGCTTTTCAGTTCGAGTATGCCGTTGCAGGTCTGGTCGAGGAGATAGCGGTTGTGGGAGACGAGAAGAATGGCCCCTTTGTATTTCTTAAGGAAATCTTCCAGCCAGGCGATGCCGACGTAGTCGAGGTGGTTGGCGGGTTCGTCAAGGATGAGAAGGTCCGGGCGGTTGAGAAGCGCGCCGGTCAGGGAGACGAGGTTGCGTTCGCCGCCGGAAAGCGACATGACGGTCTGCTTGGTCCTGTTGGCGAGTCCGAAGGCAGCCAGCATGCGCTCGGCTTGCACGGCGTAGTTGTCGCCGCCCTGCTCTTCGAAGAGATCCCTCGCCCTCTGGAAGGCGTTGAGCTTTTTGTCGAGCTCTTCGGGGGCGCACTCCGCAAGCTGCTTTTCCGCTTCCCTAAGCCTTCTCTCGACCTTGTTGTGCTCTTTCAGGAGGTAATCCAAGATCGTGACGTCGTCGGGGCAGACCACAGTCTGCGGAACGTAGCCGATCCTTGCTTCCTCGTCAAAAATAAAAGATCCTCCGGAGGTTTTCTCTTCCCCCACGAGGATCTTCAAAAGCGTGGTCTTGCCGCAGCCGTTGGCGCCAACCAATCCCCATTTGTCGCATGGGTTGATCTCGAAGGAGACGCCGTCCAAAAGGACTTGCAGTCCGTATTCCTTCCTGAGTCCGTTGACGCGGAGAAGGGCCATTTTTAGCCCTTATTCTCCTTTTTCCTCTGCCGGGACGATGCTTTCGACTTTGACATCGCCGCGGCCGGATCCGCCTTTCTTTACATTTTTGGAGACGGTCTTCTTCACTTCTTCCACCGTCTTTTTCGGCTTGGCCTTCTCGGATTTCTTGGTGGCTTCCAAGGTTTCCTCTTTGGCTTTTTCAGCGTTGCGGATCCTGTCCCTTTCGGCCTTCTCCTCTCTTTCCTTGGCCTCCCTTTCCCTTTCGGCGTCGGCTAAGGCTTTTTCGGCGATCCTTTTCGCCTTGGCTTCGGCTTCCGCTTTGGCTTTGGCCTGGTATTCTTCCCAGAGAAGTCCGCTCTCGACGTCGACTTGCTGCATTTTGAGGGTCGCTTTGTCCTCGGGGGCGGGCATGAGGCGCCACTCGACTTTGCGGCCGTCTATGACTTCCGTTTGCGGAGCGGAAGGAGGCGTTGAGGGGTTGGAAACTATTACGGGCGCGCCGCTATTGTCCTTCTTTACGACCGTCATGGTCATTTCGTTCTGCTTAGGCTGCTGCGGAGTTGTCGGCTGGACAGTTTTGGCAGGCTGCGCCGCGGGCTGGGCCGTTTGGACGGCCGGGGCGGAAGGGGCGGTCTGCTTTGGCTGCTGAGCCTGGCCTTGCTTGGCGGCGGCCATCTGCCTGAGGTACGCGTCGAAATAATTGTAGGTCGGCTTGGCGGTCGCGGGCCTGGGGCCGGAAACCGTCTCGCCCTTTACGAGCTTTATGATGATGTCGAGGGCCTGGGGCATGCAGAAGTAGCCGAGGTGCGAGCCGTGGTCGAGCATGACGAGGCGGTCGCCCATCTGGCGCTTGAGCCAGTTGCGGTCGTAGTCGTTCAAAAGGAAGTCGTCGGCGGTGTGCAAGCAGACGATGTTTCGGTTCTGCCTGAGCTCGTTGGCCATGGCCGGGAGGCTGCAGATGCCGTTGACGTGCTTGAAGGGCTCGCTGGTCGCGAAGATCGTGGGATGCGCTTCCTTTAGGAAGGTGTCGACGTAGCGCTGGTAGCCGTAGCGCTCCAGTTGCTTTTCGAACTCCTGCTGCTTCCAGCTGGAGACTTCGCCGAAGATCTCCATGGGATGGCGCTCGATGATCTTTTTCATAACGTCGCCCAAAGACATCCTGAACGTGAAGCCGATGACGAACGAAGCCTGCTCTTCCGTAACGGGAAGGTAGGTGTCGGTCTGGAGGGCACCGTAAGAGTAGCCCTTGTAGAAGCCGACCGCCATGTTGCGGTTGTTGGTCAAAGTCACGGCGTCCCAGTTTTTCCAAATGCCGTAGTATTTGTCCAGAGTCGTCAAACCGTAGATGAGGTTGACGGGCGGATTAAGGAGCACGTAGCGCTTGACGTTCAGGCGGTGCTCTATAACGTCGTTGCGGGTAAGGAAAGCCGCCTGCAGGGCGCCCAGAGAATAGCCGACGACAGTGATGTCCTTCACTTTCCCGGGATGCTCCTCGTTGATGTCGTCGAGGACCCTGGCGATGTGATGGTAGAGGTCCTTGGCGTCGCTTCTGGTGTAGCCGGGAGCCATGCTGGTCAAAGCGGACTGCGTGAATTCCCAGCAGAAGGGGTTGCTTACTATGGCGACGGAAAAGCCTGCGTTGAAGATGGCTTCCGCCAAGAGCGCGGCCTGCGAGTTGCGGTAGTGGTCGCCTAAGCCGGGCACGATGAAGACGAGGTCCGCCGGCTGCTTCTGCATCCAGACGCTGTAGCGGGAATCGACTTCTTCTTCCTGGCCGTCAATTTTGTTGGTGAATTTGACCTTGCCTTTCTCGACGTCGAAATAGAAGTCGTTGTCCTTGAAGTTCGCCAGCTTGTAGCGGAAGGAGTCGACGACGGGGCCCTGGGCCGGGAAGTTGGTCAGGGCTATGTAGATCTCGCCGCTGGCGGCGAGCGTCCCCAAAGAGACGAGCAGGGAAAGTAATGCTATAAGTTTTTTCATTCGTCGATCTCCGCGCTTCTCTTAAGGTACCACATGTCTCTGGCGAAGGAGTAGGGATCGCCGTTGTCTATAAGCATGCTGTCGATGGAATCGACCTGAAGGCTGATGTTGTTCATGACCATGAAGGTCTTGACCATGCCGCCGAAGGGCAGGTACGTCCTCGGGTCCATGGCCTCGTCGAAGATCATGCCGACCGTGTCGCGGGCGGTCAAAGGACCGGCGATGGGCAGGAAGATATAGCAGCCGGGGCCGATGCCGTAATAGCCGAAGGTCTGCCCGGTGTCCTCGTCGTATTTTTCAAGGTCGAACCAGGCTTTGGCAGGGTCGAAAAGACCGCCGATGCCGACGGACGTGTTGATAAGGAAGCGGGCGGTCTCGACGCCGGCTCCTTTGAATTTAGCCTGAGCGAGGTTGTTTATGAGTCTTTTGGGCCAGACGATGTTGTGGTCCATTTGCGAGATGCACTCTCTGGCCACGGTGGGAACGACGAAACGGTATCCTTTGCAGACCGGGCCGATGAAGTAGGTGTAAGCGTAGTCGTTGACGACGAACATGCAGCGGTTGAAACGCTCTATCGGGTCGTCGACGAAAAGTTCGTCGGAAAGAAGCGGCGCGGCGTCGTCCGCGTCATAGTCGTGGGAGATCTGGCTGTAATCCATGTAGTCTACGTAATCGCCGCCCACAACATTCTGCGGAGGAAGCTCAACAGTTTCCTGCTTGGGCGGCTTGGGAGGGTCCAGCTCCCGGAGCGTCACTTTCGGCAGAGCCTCAATAAGCTCCACCATATCCGGAGTGTCCAGCTTCGGGGGGTTGACCTTCATGTAGACCTTGTGGTCCAGTTCCTTGTACGGCGTGTAGAAGACCACGTTCGTTGTAAAGTTCGTGACAGAAACGTTGATGTAGTAGTCCTTCGTCTCGAAGCGCCTGACGCCGCCGGTGACCGTCACGGTCTCTATGGCCAGCTTGTAGTAGACGGAATCGGGAAGATTGGCGTCCACTCTCTCCCAGTTGGAGCTGGAGTTCATGACGACGTTCGTCACGTAGCGCGCCACGCTCATGGTCTGCGTCTGCGCGGAGATAGTTCCGGGCGTGACCGTCTGCATGGTGACTTCGGCGTAGGCGAAGGCGCCGAAGAGGGCCGCCGCGGCCAAAACGCCGAGACGGAACCTTAGATCCTTTTTGTTTTCTCTCATTTTTATTCTCAAAATGGTGATAGATATCCAATTTAAGGGAAGGTTATATTAACAAAAAGGGCTTTTTTTTGCAAAAGAAAAGGCCGCCCGACCGGGCGGCCTTTCTTAATCGCTCTCTCAGCCTCGCTTTCAGCCCGTGCGTCTAGCTAACACCCGCGCCGCGCCGCGGCTGAAAACGAGCAGGGACAATTTATTTGACTAGGAACACACGGAAGCCGACATCTACGTAGCCGTGAGTGGAGCGGATAAAACGGAAGGCGGAGCGGCATAAAGAGGCTTTGGATGAATAACTTCCCCCCCGGACCACACGCTGATAATTTGTGCTCGCTCCCGCGGGATCGGTCTCCGCGCCGGTGTAATCGCCGTAGATATCCAGACACCACTCATACACGTTCCCGTGCATATCGTACAAGCCCCAGGCGTTGGGCAGATACGAGCCGACTTCGGTGTGTTTGTCGTCATATCCCCCTTTGCCGTCGGATATATTCGAAGCGTATCTGCCAAGTTTGTTCAATTCCGGATCTTCATTTTCATTTGTTATATACGTCCCGTTGTTCCATGAGGTCGTCGTTTCCGCCCTGCAGGCGTACTCCCACTGAGCTTCCGTCGGCAGGTCAAAATCAAATCCGGTCTTGGCGCGCAGAATGCCCATGAAGGATCCTTCGTCTACCGCGTTGTTAGCCGGCCAGCTTAATCCAGTATTGTCCCCGCGGATATCGTCGTATGCAACTTGTTCCGCCGGCCTCGTATAGCCAACATGTTCGAACGGCCTGGTATCGAGGGCGGTTTCGCTACAGTCCATGACCAATTCATACTGTCTTTGGGTAACTTCGAACACGCCGGCATAGAAAGGTCTGGTCAGCGTCACTTTGTGCTCAACTTCGCGGGCGAGTCTGCCTATTTCGCCTTCGGGACTTCCCATGATGTATGTTCCCGCAGGGATCACGCGCAGGACCAGCTTCGTGGTCTTGTACTCTTCTGTCCAGCCGCCTTCTGGCACATCGGCAAGGTAAGACACCGGAAAACTTTCCGCGTCTTTTCCACCGGAAAGGTCTATGACCATGTAAGTCTTGGCACTGTCAATTGCCTCGGCCTGTACCTTAACTTTGAACTTGTCGGTTTTGACGGAGTTAAAGCTTTCGTCCGGGATCCAGATTACTTTGTGGTTTCCGGAGCCGCAGAAAGTTTCGTTGAGCGAAGAACAGAGCGCTCCCTGAAGCGTGCCTTTTTCCTTAAGCTCGAAAGTCGTTTCGCCGTTGTCAACGGAACCGTAGAACTTCATGTCATAAACCGTATTCGCGTTCGCGGGAGTCATCGTATAATTTATGACTACGTTTTTGGAACAGGGCTTGATCTGCAGGAAGCTGAT
The DNA here is from genome assembly GCA_017963805.1 of bacterium. Taxonomy (GTDB): domain Bacteria; phylum Auribacterota; class UBA3054; order UBA3054; family UBA3054; genus UBA3054. The sequence goes on from JAGCTE010000006.1 coordinate 12,030, forward strand.
GTTCCCGACGACACCGTCGGCTTTGGCGCTGAAAGAAGAAACACCGACAAGCGCCAAAATCGCGGCAAGAACTTTAACGCGCCTGCGCAGGAAAAGCGCGCCGACTATCGCGAAGATCGCGAAAATCGCCGGCTCGGGCAAAATAGTGACCGTGCAGGCGAAGGCTTCGCTAGACCTGGAGCTGGTGACGGTCTCGGTCATCTCGTAGGTGGCGTTCTTGGGCAGATAAGAATATTCCAAAGCTCTGTAGTTCCAGGTAGTCGTTCCTTCCAGCGCCGTTCCGGTAGCGTCGGAAAAGATTTCGGCAACTATGGTCTCGTCTGATTCTTTGACCGCTTCTATGGTCAAAGAGACCGGAGCGCCGTCCGCCAGGGCGCTGCTGTAGGCTATAGGGTCGGTGGGTTTCAAAACTATTGTCGTAAGCTCGTTTCCGTCGAAGCTGCCGGCTTCCGACCAGCACTCGTCACAGAAAGCGGCAAGGCAGAAAAGAGCGACTAACCCGGCAAACAAGATATTTTTCATTTGATTCCTTAATGGTTGTTTTTAGTTATGTTTTCCACCGTTAGCGGATGAACCAGCCGCAAACGATGGCGTTATGAGACTCTTTATAAGTGTATCAAAAATAACAAGAAACAACAATCCCCTTTGTTTATGCAACATCAGAGTAATTTTCAAGATACATTCTGTGTTCTGACCTTCAAAAACGAAGTGTTTTGAAAACGTGCTCAGAACAGCAACATACCCGTCACGTTTTGGCAAGTTTGCTTTTTCGCCCGGAGGTCAAACAAAAAAACAGCCGCTCTTGAAGAGCGGCTGCTTTTTGATTTAGGCTTTAGGCTTTCGCTTTAGCGCTGCTTGCGGGCGGCAAAGAGGCCTATGAGGGCCAGGATGCCGAGGAAAGCGGGCTCGGGCAGCGTGCCGGACTTGATCAGCTCGACCTTGAAGTTGTCGATGTAGTAGCCGTCGGAGCCGCTGAAGGTGTAGTTGCGGAACTGCAGGAAGTTCTCGTTGTCGCCGGCGGCGCCGGGAACGTACTCGTTGTCAAAATGGTAGGTCTCGCCGTCGAATTCAGCGTAGTGCAAAACAAAGGGGCGGGATTCGTCGCTGGCAAGGCCGATGGTGAATGTGTAGGCCACGTTGAACCACTGGCCGTAGGGGGCCAGATTGGGAACGTCGACGTTCTTGAAGGGTTCGCCGCCCATCTTGATGCCGCCGGCGGTGTGGCTCATGCTGACTTCACCCATCCTGTGGGAGAGGTCGGTGCCGAAGACCAGGTACGGCGTGACGCCTTCCGGATAGTACATATCCATGGAGACGCGGACGTCATAGGTGGGATAGATAACGTCAGGCATGTTGACCGCGGTGTGGATCTGTCCGGCGCCCGTGATCTTCAGGCACTGGTTGCCGGCGTCTTCGGGGTCGGCCGCGATCGCGTTAGCGGCGCCGGTCTCGCCCCAAGCGGGCTGAAGTTTGACATCGCCGCCCAGAGGCATTCTCTCGAAGTCCGTGGCGTAGAGCGCCCAGCCCAAGCCTTTGTTGCCGTTCTGAGCCACGACGGAATGCGTGAAGGATTTGTCTTCTTCGCCGTTGTAATAGGAATAGGTGATGGTGGCCGCGGGCATGTTTCGGACCTGTTCGGGCAGGTTGGCGGTAAGGCCGATGGACACGGGTTCACCGGGAGCGACTTCGACCTGCTTGGTGAACTCGCCGTTCATGGAGAGCCAGTTGTCATCCGAATCGATGTCAACGGTGACGGTGGCGGAAGCGCCGGTGGCGGAGATCACGGTTTCAAGGCCTTCGGCCTCACCGAGCTTCACGACGCCGGGAGCGCTGGCGGTCACGTTGGCGGTGGGAGGAACATCGACGAATTCGCATTTGAAATCATCGATATAGATGCTGGCGCCGCCGCCCCAAAGGAACGTTCTAAAACGACGGAATTTGTCGGGAGCGGTCTGGCCGCCCATGGGGATGTTCAGATTTGAGTAGGTCACGTCGCCGAAGGTGCATTCGCGAAGGAAAGCGCCGTTGGCAACGGTGTTGAAGGTGTAGCTGAAATAGACCCACTCGTCGCGGGGCTCGGAATTGTCAAGCGTCAGCTGCGGGGAGGTCGAGCTGAAGCGAATGCCGAACTGGCCGTCTTTTTTGATCCAGTGGTTCTCGCCCAGGCCGTCGTTGCTGCCGAAGATGATGTCGCCGGTGTATTCGCCGGAACCGTCGGCTTTCTGCGTCGGACGCTTGACCATCATGGAGACTTTGTAGTCATACTGGGAGGACTTGCCGCCCACGTTGTCAATGTCGGTGTGAGTGCCGAACAAATTGTCCTTGGCAAAGATGTGGAGGCACTTGCCGCCATTGTAGCCGCCTTCTTCGACGATGGCGTTGTTGTTTTCCGTCGCGCCGGTGTAGCAGATCGACCAGCCGTCGAGGCCGATGATGCTAGTACCCGCTTCATAACCTTCGAAATCGTTTTCGTAGATCGTGGAGGGTTCAGCCTGCGCCATAGCCGCGCAAAGCAGAAGCGCGGTGGTTAAAACTAGAGCTTTTTTCATTATGTGTTTCCCTTCCCTTGATTCAGGGGGTTGTGATTAATTAGGATCTTCGTCCATTTTGATTTGGGAGATTCAGTTTATCATAGTGTTATCATTTTTGCAACTCGGCCTGTTTCTTTAGGGAAGGTCACGGGGAAGAAAAAAGACGTTGGCTTTTGGTATAATTTAGGTGAATCTTTTCACAAAGGAGCTTTATGACTTATGAGATCACCTCTCCTCCTCCGGATCTGACGGTCACCGTCCAGGGCCGCCTCGACACGCTTACCTCCCCCAAACTGGAAAGCGAACTGGAGCCGAGCATCGCCCAGGCCAAGAACCTTGTTCTGGATGTTACCGGCGTGGATTACCTCTCCAGCGCCGGGCTGCGCCTGCTTCTTACCTTGCAGAAACGTTTCAAAAGGGAAGGCGGCAGCTTCAAGCTTCGCGGCATCCAGCCGGGCGTGATGGAGATACTCCGCATGACGGGCTTTTTGAAGATCCTATCCGTTGAATAAGCCTGCTTTATGCGCCGATCATTTCAATTGTGGCTTTTTGTTTCCGTGGCGCTCGCTTTCGCCGCGCTCTTCTATCTGACCTATTACCTTCAGACGAAAGAGGCTTTCGGTTCCGCGGAAGCCATGATCGAACTGAGGATGGACGACGCCAAGAAGCAGATCGCCATCAACGAGAACAACCTCAAAGCCGTGCTTGACATCTGCAACGCCTCGATGGCCAACGACGTCAAGACCGTGGCTTATATCCTCTCGTGCGCGCCGGCCTTCGCCACCAACGCTTACAAGCTGGAAGAGCTGCGCCGCGTCATGGGCTACGACGAGGTCCACATCATCAACAGGCACGCGCTTATTGAGAACAGCGCCATCGATCCCGTCCTTGGCAACGCGGAAAACTACATCGGCTTCAATCTTAAGCTTCACGCCCAGTCCGAACCCTTCGTCCACGGCATCGGCAAGCAGGATTTCGTCCTGGTCCAGCCGCCTCTGCCCAGGGGAATGGACCGCAAGCTCTTCCAATACGGCGGCGCTTCCAGACTCGACGACGAAGGCATCGTGCAGCTTGGCATCTCCGTCAGCTTCCTGGAAAAAGCGATGGAAAACAACAGTTTGGCGACCCTTTCCCCCGGCTTGCGCATCGGCGTTGGCGGAGAGATCCTTATTGTGCGCGGCGAAAAGATCGTCGGCGCCGCCAGGGTCGACCTTGAAGGCCGCACGCTCACCTCCGTAGGATTGGATCCCGAGCTCATATCCAAGCTCCATCAGGGCGAGGGCTCTTTTTCCGCCGAGATAGACGGCGTGGATTTCTTCGGTTTGTATGTTCAGAGCGGCGACCTTACGCTCCTTGGCGTTATGCCTACCTACGAGGTTACGAGGAAAAGGAACAGCATCGCCATCCAGCTTGTCATTTCCGCCCTGGTTTTGATGCTGGTCGTCTTCCTCTCCGTTTCGAAGCTCGTCCAGGTCATAGTTATAGACGGCATCGACCGCATCAACGCTTCCCTTGGACGCATCACGGCCGGCCACCTCGACGAGAAAGTCACGGAAAACCGCTCCAAGGAATTTGAGGAGCTCTCCGGCGGCATCAACACGACGGTGGAAGCCCTCAAGGGCGCCATCGCCGCGGAAAAGACGAGGCTGAACAGCGAGCTGGAATTCGCCCGAGCCGTCCAGATCTCCGCGCTGCCCCAGATCCACGACGACCCGCGCTTCGAGATCTTCGCCTCCATGGAAGCCGCGAAAGAAGTCGGCGGCGACTTCTACGATTTCTTTATCGTTGACGAGTCGCACCTCGCCTTCCTTATCGCCGACGTTTCCGGCAAAGGCATCCCGGCCGCCATGTTCATGATGAACGCCAAGGCGCAGCTGAAATCGAACATCCTGAACAACCCCCAGAAGCCGCTGGACGAAGTGATCTACGAGGTCAACAACAGCATCTGCGAAGGCAACGACGCCTGCATGTTCGTGACCGTCTTCGTCGGCGTCCTCGACCTTAGAAGCGGGCTTATGAACTATGTCAACGCCGGCCACAACGCCCCCATCATAAGGCGCGCTAACGGCGACGCCTCCTGGCTGCCCGTGGAAAACGGCTTCGTGATAGGCGGCATGGACAGCGTCGACTACATCCAGGAGTCCGTCACCCTCTCTCCCGGCGACGGCATACTCCTTTACACCGACGGCGTCACGGAAGCCATGAACCGCCAGCTCGCCCTCTACGGCGACGACAGACTGATATCCCTCATGGACGGCCCCATCATGCGCTCCGCGCCAACCGACTGCATTCTTGGCGAACTGAAAAGCGACGTTTCGGCCTTCGCCGACGGCGCCCCTCAATCTGACGATATAACTATGCTCTTCCTGCATTATTTGGGATAAACAAGGAAACGACCTATGAACGTAGCTGTAACTCTGCAATTCTCGGCTGAAACTAAGAACCTCCCCAACGTTCTGGAACAACTGGACACCCAGCTTCTCGCCGCGGGCTGCCCCGAAGACGCCAGGATGCAGCTGGCCGTAGCCGTGGAGGAGATCTTCGTCAACATCGCCAACTACGCCTACGAGGGCAAGCTCGGCTCCGCCACCATAAACATCAAGGCGGACGCCCACAAAGCGACCGTTTCCTTCGCTGACAGCGGTTTCCCCTACGATCCCCTGAAGAAGGAAGACCCCAATATCGAGCAGGCCGCGGAGGACCGCCCGATAGGAGGGCTCGGCATCTTCCTTGTCAAGGAAATGTGCGACGAGGTCCATTACGAGCGCCGCGGGGACATGAACCTTTTGACCATCGTCAAAAAGTACTGACCTTCATTCCACTTCGCGAAATTCCCCTTTCCCGTGGGAGGCTACCCTTTTTAAAAAGGCGCAGCCGCGTTCCGCTTTTTCCCTTCTCTTTACGCTTCCGTCCCTCATGGGCCTGTAGGCGATAGCGTTTATCTGCGTCGCTTTCTCCCTTCTGCTTTCGTCAATCAGAGCCATTATCCTTCTTTCGTGGACGATTTCGTCCTCGCCCTGCAGGTACGGCGGGTCGTCGCTTATCAATACGACCGCGTCGGGCTTAAGGGAGAGCGCGAACTCCAGGGCTTTTATGGGCGTGCTGCCGCTGGTGTCGGGGTCGTTGCCGCGGTTGACTTTCATCTCCTTGGCGAGCCAGGAAGAGAGTTCCCTTTTGGCGCTCTTGGTGGCGAAACAAAGGTTAGTTCGGAAGGGGAACTTCCCGTCCGTAAAGAGCACGACGTTGAAGAGCGTGTCGGGATGAAAAAGCTCCACGGTCTTCTCGGCCTCCTTCCTCACCGCCTCGAAAACGCCCTTCTGGACGATCGAGGAAGAGGAGTCCACCAGGATAACGATCGATCTAGCGGCGATCCGTTGTCCCAGGAACTCTATCTCGCCCCAGCCGTCGCCGCCCTTGGGCGCCTTACCGAGCCCCGCGTCCCCTAGGGAAAAGCTCAGGTTGTCGCTGAGGGAAAGCCCTTCGCTTTCCCTTTTTACGTTGGGCTTGACCATCTCCGGTTCCGGCAGCGCAAGACTGCTCGTGTCGCACTTGGCCGAGACGCGCATGTTTTTGGCCATGCTCTGCCCGTAGGATGCCGCCTTCTTGCACTGCAGCCTGTGCTTCAGTTCCCGGGCTTTCAGTTTCGGCCCGGCCGCGCTCGCCGTGAAGAGCGGTTTCGGCGGCTTTACAGCCCGATAGACTACTATCCCTCCCGCCACGAGAAAGAGGGCAATATGGATGCCTACGCTCACAAAAAGGCTGCCGTAGCGCGAAAAGTCAATCTTCATCTTCCCCGCAGCTGAAAGTTACGTTGGTTAACCCGGCCTTGTGGCAGCAGTCCAAGACCAGCGCGATCCGTTCGTGGAGCGCTTCGTCATCGGCGGAGACCGAGACCAGGGCCGGGATCTTAGCGCCCCGGGAAGCCGCTTGGAAGCGCAGCAAGGTCTCTGTGAGCTCGGCGAGGTCCCGGCTTTTGGCCCTAACGAAGGTCTGCCCGTTCAGAACGACCGCTCCTTCTGGGTCGATCTCTATGACCTGCTCGTCCGGCATGACGACCGCTTCCGTCTCACGGCCTTCCCCAGGCAGGGAAAAACCCAAGTCCCCTTCCGTCTTGTTCAAAGAGCAGGCGGACATAAAATAGATCAAAAGCAGAAAGGTGCAGTCTATCATGGAGGAAATGGGAAAGCTGATCTTGCCCGTTTCTTTCTTTTCTCTTCTCATCAGCTCTCCTCGTAGACGGAAAAGATTATCTTCGCGAGCCCCGCTTCGCCGCAGAGCTTCACGAATTTTTTCGTCACCGCGCTCTTGCTTCTTCTGTCAATCCTTAAGAGCACCGTGCCCTTGGGCGTCGTTTTCGCGAAAGTTTCCAATTCCTTCTTCGCTTCCTCAACGTCGACCTTCCTCCCATTGATAAGACAGCTCTCGTCACTAAGGATCGTCAGCGCGCAGAAGGCTTCCTCGCCTTCCCTCTTCCCGAAATTCTTGACTTCCGGCAGCTCCAGCTCTTCCGGCGTATTTAGATTCTGCATGGTGGCGCTGCACATGAAGAAGATGAGAAGCAAAAAGACCATGTCGATCATGGGCGCCATGTCCAGCTCACACTCCGCTTTCTTTTTCCTTTGCCGCAGCACTTCTCCTCCTTTTCGGTCTCTCTTTTTCCTCCTCTTCCTCCAGGCCCAGCCTTATCCTAACTTTCTCCCTGGCCAGCCCGGATCCCGCGTAAACGTCGATTAGTTCCGTCGCCTTGGAAAGCAGCTCCCTTTCCCTGATGTCGAAACGGCTCTTTAAAACGAAGAAGAAGACCATGGCCGGGATGCCGACGACTAACCCCGCGGCGGTAGTAAGGAGCGCCTCGCCGATGTCGCCCGCCAGCAGTTCCGGCTTGCCCATCCCGCCCAGGCCTATCTTTGAAAATGCTTTGATCATGCCGGAGACCGTTCCCAGAAGCCCCAGCATCGGGGAGAGCGCCGCGATAGTCGAGAGCAGATTGAACCAGAACTGCATCACGATGCTTTTCCCCTCCCACTTTTCGATTATCGCCTCTTCCGCCTGCTGCCGCTCCTCTTTGTCGAGAGGATACTTCAGTTTTTCGACTCCCGGCGTCATAACGACAGCCAAAACGCTTTTGCCGATCGCCAAGAGATCCAGCGCCGCGTGTATGTCGCGCCTGTAGAGCGCCTCTTCCAAGCGCTCCGGAAGGCCTTTGGGAATAAATTTTCCCTTGCGCGTCTCGAAGAAACTGTAGACGGTAAGCCAGACCACGACGCAGGAGCAGAGCGCCAGAGGGTACATGAGAGGCCCTCCCGTCTTGAAAAGCCCCAAGGCGGTGGTGCTAAGCGATTCCTCTTCCCCGAAAACGGTCATCGCGGCGAAAGCAAGTATGGTAAGCAAAGATCTCACGGCAAAAGCTCCTCGGTGTAATTGTTGATCAAATGTGTTTTGGTGTAGCGCTCCCCGATCTCCAGCCAGCGCAGGATGAGCTTCCTGTGGCGGCGGAATTCGGTTTCCTTGTATTCGTTGGTCAATACGCCGGCTAAGCGGACCGCCGTTTCCATGTCGCCTGCTTTTAAGGCGCAGACGCTTCCCAAGAAAAGGCCGTCCGCCCCGACTTTCCTTTCCAGGGCGAAGAAAAGGTGCGGCGGCAGAAGGTAAAAGAGCGCGTTCCTATAATCTTCCTCCCCGTATAGGATCCGGCCCATGTAGTAATGCCAGAGCGCCGCCCCTTCGTCGGAGCCTTTTTCCCACGCATACCTTTCCAAAGCCTCCCTTGCCTTTTTGAGATCCCCGGTCTTCCAATAGCAGATCCCCAGATACAGTCCCGCCATTTCTTCCTGGCTCTTCAAAAAATAGCGCTTGGCTTCCTGATAGCGAGAGCAGTTGAAAAGCAGTTTCCCGTAGATATAATACGGCGCCTCCGCTCCGCCCGGCCAGCTTTCGGCCCAGGAATAAAGCTCCCACAATTCATGCCCCCTTTCCAGCGCTCGTTTTCTTTTCGGTCCTTTGCGGTAAACCGTTTCCGAAAGCTCACGAAGCTCTACCGGATCGCTTAGCCTCAGTTTCGTCACCTGCTCCTTTTTCGCCCGGCATTTCATAAGGGATCCGTCCTTGGCGTAGCGCTCGTAAACGATCGCGTTCTCCTCGTGGGTCAGCAGTCTTCCGCTGAAACTCTGCCCGGACTGCAGCGTCAGCCTTATCGGCAGCGCAACGGACAGCAATATCCAATAGGGCTTTCTCATAAGTATCCTTTCTCCTTGGCTTCCTTTTCCGTCGCGGCCCAATCATTCGTCCTTCCCATAGCCTTGAAACACGCCATGCTTTTTTCATAGGCCTCCTTCGCCGCTTCTTTTTCCCCCTGGTACATGACGTAAACGCGCTGGTAATAGGAGAGCGCCTCGCCGTATTTCCCCCCTTCCCGGTAACAGTCCCCCGCCAGCAGGAGCAATGAGGTTTTCTTTGCCGGCGCCAGGCCTTTCTGAGCCAAAAGCGCGAGAAACTTCCCAAGCGCCTCTTCCCTTTTTCCCTGCCTGAAAAGCGATAACGCCGAGATCTCGTCTTTGCGCAGGAGATCTTCCAGGCTCTGGAAGGAATCCTCGCCCTCCGCGAGGTATGTTTCCGCCTCGTCGTAGCGCTCCAAATTAACGCTCGCTTCGGCCAAAAAGAGCCAACCCTCGGAAGCCGCCGGGTCTTTCGGGAATTCCTCCGTCAAATATTTCGCCAGCTCTTTTGTCTCTTTCCCGTTCTTTTCTTCCGAAAGGACGAGCCTGCGCCTCAAAGCCTCCGGCCCCAGGGAACGAAACTTCAGTTTGACGAGCATTGGATCGTCTTTTAAAAACAGCGAAATTTTGGCAAAGGAGCCGGTTTTCCCTTTTTCAAGATCCAATCGCGCTTCCTTCCTTAGCTCTTCCTTATACTCCGACAAGTCGGAAGAAAGCTTTGCCCCGACTTCCAGCGCGCCAACCGCCTCCCGTTCGACAAGGTCGTCCTTTGTCTTCAGCCAAAGTTTTTTCGCCGCGGTTCTTCCTTTTTCCGTCTCTCCCAAGATCCGGCAAGCCTCGAGGTAATTTTGCAGCGCTTCGCCCCTGAAGCCCGGCGTTCCTTCCGACAGCAGGTAAGGCTCAAGCAATTCCATAACAAGCCTTGGCCTTCCCAGGACCTTGTGGATCTCAGCCGCTTTCAAAAGCGCGTAGCACTCGAAATTGTCAGGCCGCCCGCCTTCCTTAGGCAGATTCTCCTTATAGGCCGCGAGCGCTTCCGCAAGCTCCCCCAGAGCGCCCAGGGCGTCGCCTAAGGTGTTGCTTACCTCTTTTAGGTTATCGTACTTGGGGTAGCGCTCCAAAACCGCTTTAAGGGCCTTCTTGGCCCCCGAATAGTCTTCCCTGCGGTAGAGTATGGCCGCCAAACGGAACTCCACGTCCGCCATATGAAGGTTTTCGGGGTATTTTTGCTTGAAAGCCAAAAAGGTCGCCTGCGCCTCCTCGTCCATCCCCTGGTAATACTCCAGCATGCCCTTCCAATAAACGGCCTCACCTGACAGCTTGTGCTCTTCCCCGAACTCCGCCAGCCACTTCTCCGTTTCCAACAGAGCCGCCTTCTCCTCCCCCATGAAACCCAGGGCGCAGTCGGCGTAAAGTTTCGCCTCGCCAAGCATTGAGGATTCTCTGTATTTTTCCGCGTAGGCCAAAAAGCGCTCCCGCGCCCGTAAATATTCCCCCGAGCGCATGGCGCCCTGGGCCGGCAGCAGCGCCAGCGCTTCGATCTCGTCGTCTTTCAGCTTTTCCCTCAGAAGCTCCTCCGCGCCTCTGTCCAGACGATCCAGGTATCCGCCCTGCAGACAGGCGTAGCAGCTGAGCTTTCTCAACCCGATCCTAACGAAGTCGTTGGTCGTTATCCTTATCCCTTCCCCGCAGTAGACCGCGCATTCTGGATAATACGAGGCGTCGTAGCAGGCCCTGGCCAGTCTAGCAAGCCTCGCCTCTCCGCAGGATCTTTTATTGGCCAGGCGGTAAGCGCTAAGCGCGCCCGCGAAATTATTGCTCATGTACATGACGTCCCCCAAGCGCAGCGCCAGATAATTCCTCAGCGTTTCCGCTTCTTCCTTTTTGTTGAGCGCCAAGCCTTCCCGCAGATAAGAAAGCGCCGGATCCGCCTTCCCTGTCTCCAACAAACACCAGGCCAGATGCAGACTAGAGAGCGCCCGGAATTTCTTTTCGTCCTTCACCTCTTCCCAATAGGGCAGGGCCTCCTCATAGCGCCCCGCCTTCGTCAGAGCCAGGGCCAAATTAGCTTTCACTTCCATTGCCTCGCCGACTCCCTCAGACAAAAGCGCGCGGAAAGTGTCCGCCGCGGACATAAATCGCCCGAGCTCCATTTCCGCCATGCCGAATCCGAAGCGCGCCTTCCCCGCTTCCGAAAAATCGGGATAAGCCTTCCCGACTTTATCGAAAAGCTCCGCCGCAAAATCGAACCGCCTGATCCTATACGCCGCCACGCCCCCAAAATAAGTCATCCTCGGGAAATAATTCGACATCGCCTCCTCTTCCCCGTAGCGCTCCAAAAACGTACGCGCCGCCAAAAAGGCGTTGGTCGCCTCTCCTCTTTTCAGCGAAGCGTAAGCAAAGCGAAACAGCCCCGCCGAATCGAGATCGTCAAGCTCTCCCCCAAACGTTAGGCTAAGCCACAGGACACTTATTCCGCAAGCTATGATAATTTTCTGACCGCGCATATATTGCTCCCAATATATAAGCGGTCGCGAAAACGAAAAAATTGCGCAAAATTACTTCAAAGGCCCTATGGTAAAGGAAAGCGAGTAACTGCGCGCGGTGTCGATTATGTCGCGCTGCATGGGCGGAGGACCGCAGCTTTCTCCGCCCAGGCCCCTGGTCTCCGCGTAGATCCCGAACTCCGTCTTCCCTGAAGGCGGTAATTCCGGCGGATGGGTGTATTCTATCAGTTCCAAGGGCGAATAAGGGTTGACGCAGATCGCGAAGGGCTTGCCCAAAGAAGCGAAATTAAGCGAGCCGCTTTCCGTCTTGAAAGTGATCTCCCGGACGTCCTCTCTGTTGCCGCTCTCCTGGTTGCGGGCGTAGGGGAAATAGAAATCCTTGGCCTTCAAACAATAGCGGCCCAAAAAGGCTCCGGATTTCCTGTCGCGGTAGTTCTCATAAGGCCCCGCGCCGAAGTATTCCACTTCCGGGCCTTTGGTGTCCAGCACGAAATGATAGCCGATCCTGGCCAGCTCGATTTTCGTCCCTGATGGTTTGATCTTGCTTTCGCAAACAAGCTTTCCGTCTTCCCTGATCGTCCATTTGGTAGTGACCTCGAAGGCAATGTCGTTTAAAGCTTCGCCGCAATATACAAGCTCGGCCTTCACGCCTCCGTAATTATTGAATTCCCAGCTGCTCCCTCCCCTCCAGCGAACCACCGACTTGAAGGAAAAGCCGTCTTCTTCGCAGGAGGGCATAGAGATCGATCTCGCCTCCGGTTTCGGTTCGATCAATCCCAGTTTCGCCAGTTCCCGGCCCAAGCCTTCCTCGTTGGAGCTGGGCGCGCGGAAAACATCCAGCGTCATGGGCGCCCTAAGCCATTCCTTGTCCAGCTTTTCGCCGGTTCTAATAGACGAAAGCGCGCCGGTCCTCATGCTGAACGCGTAGCGAACGCCCGGCCGGGTGAAAATATATTCCTCCGGGGAGAAAGTAAAGTCCAGCTTGTTTGTTTCCGAGTTTGGCAGTTTCGGCAAACCTTCGACTTTGCGCGCGGGATAGTCGATCTGGTCCTCAGCCAGACAAACCAAGTCTTTCACGAATCTCACCCTAAGCGAGACCTCGCCAGGTTTTTCCAAAAGCTCTATAACCTCGGGCGGAACGTCCGTAATCTTCGTCTCGCCAGGACCCAGCGGCCCGTCCAACGTTAAGCTTCCCTCCGCTTCCTTCCGTCCATCCCGGAAAGCCGTCCAGACGTAGGCCACGCCCCGGTCGTCCACGAAATAGTTTTTGTTTTTCAGCGCGATCTTGCTTGGATCGTTCGTGGCGAAGGCCGCCCAGTTCTGGAACACGTGGCGGATCTCGTAATAGCCGGGCTCCCTTGTGCGGTCGGACAAAACACAGCCGTTCATCACGAACTGCCCGTCGTTGGGATAATCGCCGAAATCGCCGCCGAAGGCTATAATACGTTTCCCGTTTTTGTCAAGATAAAGCCCCTGATCCACCCAGTCCCAGATGGTAGCGCCCATTATGACGTCCGAGCTTTCTATGGCGTCCTGGTAGTCCTTCAAATTCCCCATGGCGTTGCCCATGTTGTGGGCGTATTCGCAGATGTAGAAAGGCTTCACAGCGCCAGCGTCCGCGGCCTTCTTCTGCACCCAATCGACGCTGGGGTACATGCAGCTTTCAAGGTCGGCGCAGGACCAGTCCCTTTCATAGTGAACGGGACGCGTGGTATCGCGTTTCTTGATGGCCGCGTAAGCCGCGGCGAAATTCTCGCCGGGTCCCGCTTCGTTGCCCATGCTCCAGATGATGACGGCGGGATGGTTCTTGTTCCTTTCCACCGCGGCCAAATTGCGGTCCACCGTAGCCTTTTCCCATTCCTTGCAGTGCGAGAGCGAGCTTTCGCCGTAGCCGTAGCCGTGGGACTCCACGTTGGCTTCGTCCACGAGATAGATCCCGTTCACATCGCAAAGATAATACCAGTAGTCGTCCTGGGGATAGTGGGAATTGCGCACGCAGTTGCAGTGGGCGCCCTTCAGTTCGAAGATATCCAGTTCCTGCGTTTCGGGCGGCACGTAGTGCCCGTACATCGGGTGCGTCTCGTGACGATTCGCGCCCTTCAGCTTTATTTTCTTTCCGTTCAAAAAATAGCGTCCGTCCTTGATCTCACTCACGCGGAAACCGAACAGCGACGAAACGAATTCAGCTCCGTTCCCCAAAACGATCTTATAGCAGTTGGGCTCCTCCGCGCTCCAAAGCCGAGGCTTCTCGACAACGAAGCTCTTTTCTTTGCCGCTGTAAACCAGCTTGTCGTCGAAGGTGTACAAATAAACCGTCACATCCGCGTCGCAATCCACCTTGACCCGCCAGTCGCCGGAAAACTCCCCTTCCTTAACGGGCGCGGCCGTCACGAAGAAATCGCGGATCCTCTCTTTCGGCCGGCGCAGCAGCCAGGCGGAGCGGAAAATTCCCGAAAGCCGGAACATGTCCTGATCCTCTAAATAACTGCCGTCCGAATAGCGGTACACTTCCAGAGCGACCACGTTGCCGCCGGGACGCACGAAAGACGTAACGTTGAATTCCGCCGGGGAACGGCTGTTCTTGGAAAAGCCGACGTATTCGCCGTTCACCCAAAGATAGAAGAAACTGTCCACGCCGTCGAATTTGAGAAAAACGTCTTCTTTTTCCCATCCCCCGGGCAGATCGAAGTCGCGCCTGTAGCTTCCGACGGGATTGCGCGCGGAATAGTTGGTGTACTCTTTGGGCGGTTCCCCCATGACACACGATCCGCCCGGCCGGTCCACCGCGAAGGGATAGCGGATGTTCGTATAGAGCGGCGTTCCCCAGCCGCCTTTCCCGTTGGCGCCCATGGCCTGCCAGGAGCAGGGCACCTTGATGACGGGCCACTCGGAGACGTCGTATTCCGGCTTGTAAAAATCCGCGGGCCTGGAATCAGGATCCTTGGCCCAATTGAAGCGCCAATCACTGTCGGAATCCAGGCACACCTGCCGGTCGGAACAGCGCGGAAGAATCTTCAACGCTCCTTCCGGCGTGGAAAAAGATGAAAAAGACGCGCGGACCGCTTCCCTGCCAAAAGAAAGCGCCTGATTGTCCTGCCATTCGTCGCCGCGAGGCGCCGAGCCTACAGTGCTTAGCGTGCTGATCATAACCGTGATAAAGAATAAAGCTGCTCTCATGGGGAGCATTTTACCATACCTTTGATTTGACTTTCAACCTAAGAAGTGCTAACATATCTCGCACAAAATGAAAAACGCGCCCGTGGCTCAATTGGATAGAGCGTTTGGCTACGGACCAGAAGGTTAGGGGTTCGAGTCCCTTCGGGCGTACCATATTTTCCGCCGGAGTTTCCGCTCCGGCGGTTTTTTTGTTTTCAAATTGTGAACGCACCGCGTTCCAAATTCGTGGCACACTGTGCCACGAATTCATCAAAAAGCGCTGAAAACAGTTAAATCATTGGTCACACGCAACTTCAAATTCGGTACACACTGTGTACCGAATTCAGTACAAAGACAGGCTCGCCATAAATTGCAGATGACCGGAAATAGCGCTCAGATATAATCTACTCTGTTTGTCGGCGTTGAAAAACGTTGTTGTTAAGAACGCGATTCGTAGCGATATTCAAAGGTATTTCAAAATTCTTCGGCCATTTGTGAGTTGCCGCGTCAAACATCTCTTCTCTGAATTCAGATCCGTCTTTTTCCATAGCCTGCGCAAGCACAGAATTAAAGTCCTGTTCATCAAGCGGATGTTCCTGACAATAACGCCATAGAGTTTCCTCACACTGCCAACTTATCCCGGAATTTTTCAGATCCTCGTCCGCTTTTTCGCCGCCGTAGCGCAAAGCTTGCTGAACGTTTTTGACATAATTGGTCTTGTCGCGAACAATCTGTGCGTAAAGAGCCGCGTTTTTGTGTCGCTTCCATTCCATCATGGAAAAATCTATGCTCGGAACATCAACCATAGAAAGTGTGAGAGCGCTGTAACTCTCACCGCGCTCACGTAAAAGTTCTGCCGCCATTATGTAAGCATAGGAAGTATATGTTAAGCATGTCGGATACTTATGTACGCTAAGCAAGTGAGACAAAGCCGCTGCCGAACGGTCTTCCTCAGTAAATCCAAAATCAAAGCGATGAATTTCATGGAGCATTCTCCCGAGGAAAAAGTGCGCAGCCCCTTTGGTAAAACCATCTGAATTTTCCGGCAAAAGGAAAAAATTCATGAGGGTATAGGCCTTTTCATAATCTCCCTGCCAAAAAACGCTTTCCGCTTGCCAATACAGACGGCCTGCCGCTCCCGAGATCGCAAGTATACCTTTATATTTTTCACAATCTTCCAATCTATCTGAAGCATCAGCGATTCGCGCCTCAAACTCATCTATTTCGACAAAACGCTCAATATAATCGGACAAAGTCAGCGCGTTTGTCTCGCGCTGACGCTGTTCCGGACTCCATAAATAAGCCGATGTTTCAATTATATTTTTCCAAGGTATAGCCTCGCTTCCTTTAAGAGAGAGATTTTTAGACCATTCCTCTCCTTCTTTTTTCATTTCTAAAAAAGCGTCCGGGATTTGCCTTCTTTCGTCCAGGAAATTTTCAGCGCTCTGTATAAAACGCATGGCATAAATCAAAACAGGCATGCGGTTTTTATTATTTTGCTGTCGCAGCGCATAATTTTTCACATTATCTATGGCATCTAGAATCTTAATTTTTTCGCTGGAATTAGTTACGCAAAGGTAGGCGTCAAGGCAGGTTTTCGCTAAATTTGGAAAAGCGTTAACATTAACTTCCATCCACTTTTCCAAAAGTTGTAATTTTTCGCCTTCCGAAAAACCGCCTTTCAAAACAAGATTGAGCGTCGTCTCAAAATCAAGAGATTTGTCAGCACTCCTTAAAGATAGAATAAATTCACGCACTTCCTCGGTAACTTCAGGATGTTTTTCTCTAAATGAAAGCAGATACTCAATCTGGGGTTTATCAAGATTATCATACATGATAACCTCTTCATAAAGACGAAGGGCGTTTTTGATATCGTTTTGCTTGACGTAATATCTCCGCAAAGCTTGCTGGGCGTACTTGTATGAGAACCAGCGACGGCCGGCGGCTTTTTCACGGTATTTTTCCAAAACTGCCATCAGCAAAGCCGGAGCATTTCTTTGCGTTTCTGGGTCTTTCAAACTATAGACCGCGGCCAAACTTTCCAACACAAGATCTAAAGGTTCTCCGTTGGAAAGGAAAACGCCCCTGCTCTCTTCGGCTTTAGCGGCAGCGTTAGCGAGTTTGACGGCTGTCCGCCATTGCTTTTCCTTGGCCGCATTTTCTATTTTCAAGCAACGTTCTGTCAGCCAGACGCTTCCTGTTATGTGAGGGCTGACAAGCCAGACACCCCTCTGAATATCTATGTTACCCAGGGAAAAAGAAGCCCATATGAAACTTAAGAAAAAGCAAAAAGTGTTCTTCATCACAACATTGCCAGCGCCTCCACACGGCGCAATTCGCCAATAACAGAAACGATTAAGGGGAGCCTTTTCTTATCATCTTTTTGCTCTTGCAGCCATTGTCTCAGAGCCCGGCAATAATCTCTTATAAATTCTGGTTTTTTAACGTCAAGTACGCTAGCCGCTCCAACTATAAAACAGTTCATTTCGCTTTCCCCGGCACAAGAATTATTTTTTAGCCAAGAGATTATTTTTTCTTGTTTCTTCTCCGCTGATATATCAGAGCGCAGAAAATCTCCTATCATGAACAGCGCGTCTTTTTCTCCGGAAAAATCATCTAATAATTCCCCCAACCAGGTTACGCTATACGGCCTTTCCGCCGCTGCGTATAAGATGGTCATCAAAGCGATTTTAGACGAAGAGTCATAAGCGAGCCATCTTCTGGCTGTCAGATCATGCGACCGCACGTCTCCCAAAGTCCAGTAATACGACATCAAAACTCGAAAAAAGTCGACGTAACGAGCAGAAAACTTTTCTTCCGACAGTTCTTTAAATTCTAGCAAGGCTTTTTCCGTCAGTTTGGGCAGTTCCGGATCGTCGCGCCGAGCTTCGCTCAAGCATTCTATTTGGGTCAACCGTAAAGTAAGCGCCAGATCTTCTCCGCAGGCCAATTTTATACCAGCCACGGCTGAATCTAGCTTCTCACATTCAACGGACGCTCGCAAAAAATCCTTGCTTCGCATCAGCGCTTCTATGCGTAGTAAGCCTTCCTTTATAAGGTCGTCCTCTCCTTCATAATGCCGGCTGACATAACGCACGCCTTCTGTCTTTTCGCATCCGAAAACAGATCCCGCACAAAATGCCAAACAACAGCAAAATAAGAAGAGGCAAAGCTTACCCGGATTCATTTTCTTCTGTGCAGGCAAAGCAGGCCAAGAATCACCAATCCAAGCATGCCCGGCTCTGGCAGTTCCCAAGCCAGCGTAGGCAGAGAAACGCCTTCTTCGATATACCAGACATGCTCAAAATCCCAGTTTTCAAAGGTTACTTCGCTTTTTAATTCGTCATGAGTTTTAGCAATAGCAAACGAATCATCCAAACCGAATGTGGTGGTATCGAAATAGCAATTTGTAACAGTCAAGCTCTTTACTGATTTGAAAGCTAAAAATCCGCCGGTGTGTTTAAAATCTCCTTTTATATTTCCTGTAGCATAGCATCTAGAAATGTTAACGCTCACATCATTTATGTAGTTTGTGGTTGAAAAATTTGGGGAAAATGATAGAGAGCCAATAAATCCTCCCGCAAAAGTCTCACGCCCTGGAAAAGAAGAATCCATTTCCAAATTGAACGCCGCATAGCAGTCCTCAATAGAGAACTCTGCATTGCCATCAGCAAGGAAAAAGCCAATTAACCCGCCAGTTTCACCAAAACCGGAAGAATATTCAGTATCATTCTCGGCATAGCAACGCGATATTCTCAAATGCGAATTTGTTTCCATCCTTATCTCACCTATCAACCCCCCTATAGAAGATTGTCCATTCACATGAACTCTGGCCTTGCATTGAGAAATAGAAATTGAATTGTTATATTGGGCATAGACCTGGCCAATTAATCCGCCTATTCCTTCAACGGCCACTTCTTTAGGCATTTTTGATTCTATGGTTCCGCTAACAGAACAATTTTCAATAATGGAATTTCCCTGAGCTTTTCCAACCAAAATACCGGAGCCAAGCCGCCCACAATACTGGACTTCAGCGTCTTCAATCACTATGTTTTTTAAATGAAAATTCCCACATCTAAAAATACCAACATTTTCTACATATTCCATCGGCATTCTGATGTATGGGTTTTTGATGGCAAAACCTTGCCCATTATAATTTAAAATAAAAGGTTTTATATTTAAAATTCCAGAATAAGCAGTCATTATGACAGGAAATCCGCCTGCTTCACTCCACTCTTCGCCTTTGGTTTCCGAAGCCAAGATATCCTGCGTCTGCTTGCAATAAACGGTGGTTCCTTCCTGAAAGGTAGAAAGATTTTCGCTTAGCCAAACAAAGTTTTCCAAGCAAGCAATCTCATACGGACTATCTTCCGTCCCGTCTCCTTGCGGCTTCACAGGCGTCCTGTCGGCAAAAACTGCAACCACGCACAGAAAACTAAGAATTAAAAATATTTTTTTCATTGTAAACCTCCTCATTCGGGATCTGGGGTTGGATCCGGGGCCAAGACAAAACGGCTCAGAATCGGACTGTTAATTTGTTGCGCTCTATATAGAATCTTCGGTCGCCCGAAGAAAAATGTATTGACCATTGACCAACTGGGATAACAGCCCCATCGTTGATCAGGAGGCGCTTTACGCGCCGCCAACGCGCTGGCGTATTCTATTATGTCGGCGCCGAAGTCAGACACATTGTTATTGAGTAGAAAATTTTCTGACCAAATCGGACTTTGATAAAAAGCAATGTCATCAATTCCGAAATTCATCGAATGATTTTTATTCCCAAATGTATCTTGACTGATACAAAGTAATGATATGCCTTCATAAATATAGTTTGTTGGAGAGTAAATGTCCGGACACAAAGGTTCGCAAGGCGTCACCACGAAAGGTGTTCCATATGCCTCCCAAGTCGGATCCACCGCCCAGGCAACAGAATTAAAATTGGTTGCCACATCTTCTCTAAATATTCCCCATTCGCAACCATCAAAATTGCATCCCAAGTTGGCAAATATAGTCCGTTCAGTTAGAGTAGGTCGCGAGGCTGCTAAGACCGCATAGGCATGGTATTGTAAATCAAGTAGTTCTCTTCCGTTAAAACGAACTTTCAAAGATCCTGTCGGGCTTGAATAATATAAATCTCCATGTCGTTCCATGAACATGTGGTATCCATCAGCGTATTCCTCCAACCACGTTTGCAAATCGCAATTTTGAATAATAAAATGCTGAGGATAATAATTATTTTTCCGGGTATCACCCCACAGTTTATAACCGCCGGAAGTTATTATTTCCAATTTTCCTGGACCAATATACAAATCAGAATCTCTGACCCAAATTTTAACGCTGAGAAGATCATTGTCGTTCCTGTTCATTTGAACATCATCATGATCTGGAGTCCCGTTCTTGTTGTCATCATCAAAATTCCAGTGAATAGGAACAGTAACTTGATCGCCAGTGTGCATCCCGTCTATTCCTCTCCTTTGCGAACTTAAAACAATATCCCTGTAATAAATATATTTTTCTTTTTCCAAGTGACAGATACGTCCTGTAGGATAAATATAATCAACACGAGCATAAGCAACAAGAACTACAGGCTCGCCTATATAACTTATGGTCAACGGGTTATACACGCTTGTACTCATAAGCTCGTTTCCCCACAAATCTCTTATTAAAAATACATTGGAAGTCACATCTCCCGAACAGTTAAAACTAACGGTAAACGTGTTGTTAGTTGTTCCTACCGCGACGCGAAACCTACCAAAAATGTCAATAGAATCCGGCACGTTTGCTAATGCCGCTTTGGCAAAACAAAAAGTGAACAATACAATTGAATGCAATATTATGTTTCTTTTCATTTTACTCCTCCTTTTCCTTTAAGGATTCTGAGATAGCTTTCCTTACATCTTCGAATTCATATTCTTCCTTTTCGGGAAGTCTGTAATACCAGTAATTGTGATCGGGATGCTCAAAATAGCTTTCCATTTCTCTATGCCAATTAGGCATTTGTTCCATTACCCATGGTTCAAGCCGCATCTTACCATTAGCCAAGGCTCGTTCTATGCGCGCCCAACCTTCGGCATCTTGGAGGGTATATTTTTCTCGATTTGTTTCCCACCATTTTGCGTAATCTTTTCCTATTTGCGGATATCTATAGCCCTTTTGGAAAGGCTTTATAACCGCTTCTAAACTCTTGTCTCCATTTAGAAGCTCTTTGAAAATATACGGAAAGATATGATATCCCATGGAAGTAATGTCGCTGATAAGAAAAGACAAAATGAACTCCCTCGGATTTTCCCTCCTGTTTTCCTCCTGTCAGCAAGCATACCAGGCCTGCCAAATTTTTGGCATGTGTTTTCTTCCATATACGTACCAGAAATAATACAAATCATCGGCACAGAAGATCCTATCGTCCTCTTTGCAATGGAACCAGGAGAAGGCCATGCATTTTGGCGCTTCATAGCCAAATTGCAAACCGCCGTGAATTCGCATCTGCTTTAAAACAGCTTCTGCCACTGTTCCAGTGGCGTACCCGTTACCGTCACAATATATTCTGGTCTCGACATCTATGCCCCAGCCGTCTTCTACCAACTCAGTTAATTTTTCCCAAGCCTCAGAAGGCGACAAACTTTGCAACTGAATACGCGCCTCAAAACCCTCTTTGAACTGTTGTTTAATTTCACCAGGATGCTT
Organism: bacterium; assembly: GCA_017963805.1. Taxonomy (GTDB): domain Bacteria; phylum Auribacterota; class UBA3054; order UBA3054; family UBA3054; genus UBA3054. Next base: position 33,123 of record JAGCTE010000006.1, read on the forward strand.
GTCCCAAGAAAAATCTTCCTTTTCAAAGATAACTACAGGCGTGTTCTCGGCCTTGATGAGCAAATTTGTATATGCCGCCGTCTCTATTCCAAAAACCGGAATGGATAAGCATAAACATAAAAGCATTTTCTTCATTGATTCTCTCCGCTTAATAGGCTAACTTTTAACTTCGCAATTATTGTAATAGATAAGTGTCCTTTTTGTCAAGTCTTGCTTTGCCAAAACGGTATGCCTGTTTTCACACGGCAAAACTTGCCTATTAATAACAAGTTTGAAACTTTTTTGACTACATTGCTTTGTAATAAGCTGTCGCAAAAACAAAATTTTTGTGTCAGGCTCGTTCGTATTACAGTTAAAATAGAGCGTTTGGCTACGGACCAGAAGGTTAGGGGTTCGAGTCCCTTCGGGCGTACCATATTTTCCGCCGGAGTTTCCGCTCCGGCGGTTTTTTTATAAAAACTACCTGCTGCAGATCTCTTCCACAGCGTTCACGAAATGCTCCCGGCCTTCGCTGATCTTGAGGGCGACTTTCAAATAATAGACAGGGGGAGGATCGAGTTCGACGCCGGCTCGCTTGGAGAAGCGGACCGCGTCCTTTTCGGTGATGAGGATGGCTTTGGCTTCAAATTGTTTCGCGGTCTCGTATATTTCCTCGATCTCGTAGCGCCTGAAGCGGTGGTGGTCCGGGAAGAAGCGTTTGCAAACGATGTTCGCGCCTTGAGTTTCCAATATTTTGACAAAGCCTTCTGGCTGGGCGATGCCGGTCACGACCATGACAGGCAGATCCTGCAGAAGCGAGAGGGGGAAGCGGCTTTCCGTATGCACGCTTATCAGTTCCGAGGGTTCGTAATAGCTGACGAGAATGTCGGCTTTCCTGTTGTACTTTCTGATCTCCTCTATGAGCTCCTCTTTCTTTTCCGGCGTCAGGTCGCGGGCTTTCGTGATGAGGATGTGGTCGGCTCTTTGCAGCTCTTCTATGGGCTCCCTCAAAAGGCCGGCGGGAAGCATCCTTTCGTATCCGAAGGGGCAGTTGGCGTCTATCAAGACCACGTCTTTCTGGCGGCGCAGCCTCATGTGCTGCATGCCGTCGTCAAGGATGATGGTGTCCACGCCGAATTCCCGCATGGCGTAGCGGGCGCCTCTCACCCTGTCGGGATCGGTTATGACGACGACGTTCTTAAGGTCCTGGGCAAGCATGTAAGGCTCGTCGCCGGCTATCCTGGGGGAAAGCAAAAGTTCCTTGCCGTCGCAGACGACCTTGGTCTTGTTGCTGAAATCTTTGTATTTCCAGCGGAAACGCCAGCTGGGGGAATGCGATTTGTAGCCGCGGCTGACGATGGCCACTTTTCTTCCGCCTTTGCTGAGCGCGCGGGCCAGCTCTGCCACCACGGGCGTCTTGCCGGTGCCGCCGACCGTTATGTTGCCGACGCTTATGACGTAGCAGCCGGGCCAGTAGCGTTTTTTGTAGCCTTTTTTGTAAAGCCAGTTGCGGATGCCTATTATGCCGCCGTAAACTTTTCCCAGGAAGATCAGAATCGGAAGAATGACATATTTCCGCCAGCTTTTGTCGCCGCCGGAAATTAGTCTCTTCCATTTCTGCTCTCTTGAGAGTTTGTTTTTTTTCATTTGTTTTCGGCTTCCCGCTCCGCGAAGTCTATGAGTTTCCTGGCGACGGATATTTTGCTGATAAGGCCCAGGCGCTCCTTTTCCTTCTTGGGATATAGGAAAGTAGCGTTCAGTTTTCCCACCGCGAACCCGGCTAGGGGCTTGGAGACGTCGTTGGCCACGATCAGATCGAGCCCTTTTACGAAGAGCTTCCTTTTGCCGGAGGCCTCGAGATCATTGGTCTCCGCGGCGAAACCTATTACGATCCTTTTCCCCTTGTCGGGGGAAAGGGATTTAAGGATGTCTTTGGTGCGGACCAGTTCCAGGATCGATTTCTCGGCGATCTTGTGCTCTTTCTGTTTAAGTTTTTTCGCAGGTTTGAAATCGCTGACGGCCGCGGTCATAATAAGGACGTCGCAACGAGCGAATTCCTTTTTTATGGCCTGGTACATGTCCTCGGCGGAAACTACGGGAATGAATCTGCAGCCCTTGGGCGGCCTTAAGTTGACGGGCCCGCTTACCAGAACGCACTCATAGCCCCGCTTCACCGCCTCTTTTGCGACGGCGAAACCCATCTTGCCGGAACTGGGGTTGGAAAGGAAGCGGACCGGGTCGATGTATTCCCTGGTCGGTCCCGCGCTGACTAAAAATTTCAAGGGCATGTTTATTTCTTGACGATCTTCAAAATGTCTTCCAGAGGGGCGAGTCTGCCTAAGCCCGCTTTCCCGCAGGCTAGTTCGCCTTCCGTGGGATAAACGACTTCGACGCCTCTCTCCTGCAGTTTCTGGATGTTTTCTTTCGTGGCGGGAGCTTCCCACATGCCGTCGTTCATGGCGGGAGCCACGATCTTTCTGCCCCTGTGGGCAAGCATGACGGAGCTTGGTCCGTCGTCGGCGAACCCGTAGGCCATCTTGGCGATGAAATCAGCGGAGGCCGGCAGAACTATTGCCGTTTCGCAAAGCTCGGCTAAGGCTACGTGCTCGGGGCGCCAGTCAAGCGGCTGGGCGAACTGGTCGATGTAGACAGGATTCCTGGAGAGGGTCCTGAAGGACACTTCGCCCACGAACTTCAGGGCGGCTTCCGTCATGGCGACGTGCACGTTGTAATCGTTCTTCACCAGAAGGCGCGTGAATTCGCAGGCCTTGTAGGCCGCGATCGATCCTGTTACGACTAAGAGAATGTCTTTCATTTGTTACCTCCGTAGATGATATCTTCCAGCTCTTTCGCGGCTCTGTCGGCGTCGTCGTTTATGACGGTGTGGTCGAACCAGACATGTTCCGCCATTTCGCTTTTGGCTTTGGCTAATCTTCTTTTTATGACTTCCTCGCTGTCGGTGGCGCGGCCTCTTAACCTTCTCTCCAGCTCCTCATATGAGGGCGGCATGATGAATATGAGGTGCGCCTCCGGCATTTTCTCGTGCACGGACCTGGCGCCCTGGACGTCGATGTCCAGGAGAACGTAGTAGCCTTCCTCAAGCTGCCGCTCCACCGCTTCCCTGGGCGTGCCGTAATAGTTGCCGTGGACGGTGGCGTGCTCTAAAAAGCGGTCCTCCTTGAGCCAGGCTTGGAAAGTCTCCACGGAAAGGAAAAAGTAATCCTTTCCCTCGATTTCTCCTACTCTCGGCGGCCGCGTGGTCGCGGAAACGGAGAAGCGAAGATCGTCGTGCCTCGCCATGAGTCTGGTGACGATGGTGGATTTTCCCGCGCCGGAAGGACCGGTCAGGACGAACGCTCTGCACTTCGGATCAGCCATTACTGTTTTTTCGCTTTGGCGGTCTTTTTGGCGGCCGGCTTTTTGGCCGCGGGTTTTTTCGCGGGCTTCTTGGCCGCGGGCTTTTCTTCCTTGGGCTCCTCCTTGGCCTTTTTGGGCGCGGCTTTCTTCGCGGGGACCAGCTCCTCGAAATAGGTCTCCCTGTTGGCCCAGATCTCCTCGATGTTGTATTCAGATCTGGCTTCTTCCGTGAAGAGGTGGACTATCACGTCGACAAGGTCGACCGCCACCCAGTTGTTGCCGGAGAGCGTCTCGTCCGCGCTGTAGGGTTTGACGCCCATGCCTTTCAGCTCTTTCAGAAGATTCTGCCCTGCGGCCTGCATCTGCCTTTCGTTCCTGACGGAGCCGACGATGAAGAAGTCCGTGATGGGAGAGAAGCCTCTGACGTCATAGATCTTGATGTCGCTGACCTGCTTGTCTTCCAGAAGCGAGCGGTAGGTGAAAACGATCTCAGGGAGATTGGGATTTTTTGCGGTTTTTGCCATGTTATTTTCCTGTATAAAGTTTTTTGCTTTTTATTAGCTTCGCTACAGAAGCGGGAATATCTTTCTTATCTATCTTACCTTCTTCCAGCTTTTGACGCAAAGCGGTGGAAGAAACATCGGTGGCGGGACCCTTTATCAGGATGTCTTCCGGCTTGATCTTCGCTGCTTCTCCCTTGCGCTGGTAAACGGCCAGCTTCGCCAGTTTCCTTATTTTTTCCGGCTCGCGCCAGGTATTGAACCCTAGGTAATTGTCGGAGCCCAGAAGGAAATAAAGCTCGCAGGGCGCGAATCTTTTTTTCAGCGTTTGAAGCGTTTCCACGGTGTAGGAAACGCCGCCTCTTTCGAGTTCGCAGCTTTCCAGCCGGAAGGCTGGCTCCTTTCTCAGCGCGGCGCTGATCAGTTCGCAGCGAACTTCGTTGTCGGCGTAGATCTTGTCCCTTTTGTGCGGCGCTATATAAGCCGGCACGAAAAGCGTAAGATCGAGTCCTAGCTGTTTTTTGGCCCTTTTGGCGATGGCTAGGTGCGTCTTGTGGACGGGATCGAAGGATCCTCCGAAAACGCCTATCTTCAGTTTCGCCTTCCTGGGCTTCAAAAGTTTTACGATGTCCCCTGTCTTCTCTGCGTAGAGTTCCGGATTGTAGGGCGCGACATCTTCCTTGTCGCGGAAGCCCCAGGCGACGGCCATTACCGGGATCTTGGCGTTCCTGGCGGTCTGCATGTCCACTTCGGAATCTCCGATGTAGACCGCTTCCTCAGGTTTTGCTTTGAGAAGTCTCAGGGCTTCCCAGACGGCGTCGGGAGCGGGCTTCCTTTCCCTTCCCGGCTTGTCGCCCAAGGCCGCGTCCCAAAGGAGCGGGAAAAAGCGCTTGCAGAGCTTTCTAACCGCGCGCTCAGGCTTGTTGGAGACTATGGCGATCTTGAAGCCAAGCTCTCTTAACTTTCGGAGCGCTTCCGGGATCCCGGGATAGGGCCTGGTTTTTACGACGGTATGCGCCGCATAGTAGCGGCGCATATCCGCCAGTATTTCCGGATACTCCGGATCGCGCAAGCCTTCCTTCAGCGAGCGCTCCACGAGTTTGCCCACGCCGTTGCCGACGTAGCGCCTCGCCTCGCCGAGCGTGATAGGAGGCCTGCTATGTTTGCTCAAGGCGAAATTGACGGCGGTCTGAAGATCGTCGAGGGTATCGAGAAGCGTCCCGTCAAGATCGAAGACCGCGCATTTGTTGGTTTTGCCCATCAATTCCACCAGAGCTCGCCCTCCATCTTTTCCCTGATCATGTTGCGCTTCAAAAAGCCGATGGCGCTTTCCAAGCCTTCCCTGGGCGTCATGAGGCTGTCTTCGTGCTCGATACTAAGGGCGTAGTCGTAGCCTTCCATCCTGAGCGCGCCGAAGATCTGCTTCCACTTTTGCTCGCTCATGCCGTGACCCACGGTCCTGAAGAGCCAGGCGCGGTCCCTTTCCTTGTCGAAGGGCTTCGTTTCCAAAACGCCGGTCCTGTTCATGACCTCCGGATGCAGCTCGGTGTCCTTGGCGTGGAAGAAGTGGATCGCCTTGCCCAGATAGCGGATGACGGAGACGATGTCCATGCCCTGCCAGATAAGATGCGAGGGGTCAAGGTTGGCGCCTATTATGTCGCCGACGGCCGCCCTCAGCCTTAGGAGACTGTCGGGATTGTAGACGCAGAAGCCGGGGTGCATCTCGAGGGCGACGTACTTGACGCCGCCGGATTCCGCGATCTTGGCGGCCTTCTGCCAGTACGGGATCAGAACTTCGTTCCACTGGTAATCGAGGACTTTCCTGTACTCGGTGGGCCAGGTGCAGGTCACCCAGTTGGGCTGGTCGCCTTTCCCGTCGCCGGGGCAGCCGGAGAAGGTGACCAAATGATCGACGCCCAGCTGCCCGCACAGTTCGCAGGCCGCCTCGTAATCCGCCTCAAATCTGGCGGCTATTTCGGGGTTGGGATGCACGCAGTTGCCGTGCACGGAGAGGCAGACGAGGTTTATCTCGTGCTTCTTGAAGGTGTCCAAGAGTTTCTGCCTGGCCTTAGGATCCTTGACGAGCAATTTGGCGTCGGCGTGGGCCGTGCCGGGGTAGCCTCCGACGCCCAGCTCCATGGCCTCGACGCCCTGGCTTTTCAGGTAAGCGAGAGCGGCGTCAAGGCTCATGTCGGCCAGAGCCGGGGAAAATACGCAAAGCTGCATATTGCCTCCTTATTTTTTGGAGCTTTTCTGTTTCTTGAAGTAGAAGGGTTTGCCGGTCTTGGCGGATTCGTAGATGCCTTCCAGGATCTGCGTGACGACGTAGGCCTGCTCGGCTTTGACCACCAGTTCGCCTTTGCCGAGGACGGCCTGCGTGAAGACGCGGGCTTCCCTGTCTTCCGAATTCTCGGTGTGCCCGTCGAAGAAAGCCGCGCCGCTGGCCTTGAGGTCGGGCTTAAGGACGTAGCGGGCGTTGTTCTTGATGCCGTTGATCCTCAAGCCGTCTTTCATGTCGGCGCCGGCCAAGGTGCCGCTGAATTCCGTGCAGGCTTCGCCGGTACTGAGGGTGTTGAGCGCCCAGCTCGATTCCACGATGATGGTGGCGCCGTTCTTCATGACGACGAAGCCGAAGGCGCTGTCTTCCACCGTGAACTTCTTGGGATCCCAGTCGCCCCAGGCGTTGCCCTGGTCGGTCTGCTTGTTGAGCTTGTGGTAGGTCGTCCCGACGGCGTAGGCGGGCTCGTAGTTGTTCAGCATGTAGAGCGTCAGGTCGAGGGTGTGCGTCGCGATGTCGATAAGGGGACCGCCGCCCTGCTGCTTCTCGTCAAGGAAGACGCCCCAGGTCGGGACGGCCCTGCGGCGGATGGCCTGGGCCTTGGCGTAGTAGATGTCGCCGAAGGTGCCCTTCTCGCATTCCTTCTTCAAGAAGATGGCCTGCGGGGTGTAGCGGCTCTGGTAACCGATGGTGAGGATGCGTTTGTATTTCTTGGCGGCGTCCAGCATCTTTTTCGCTTCCTTGCTGTTGATGGCCATGGGCTTTTCGCACATGACGTGCTTGCCGGCTTTCATGGCGTCCACGGAGATGAAGCTGTGGGAGATGTTGGGAGTAAGGACCAATACCGCGTCGATGGTCTTGTCTTTAAGGAGCTCCTTGTAATCCTTGTAGACCTTGGCGCCGGGGATCCCGTACTCCTTGGCGGCCTTTTCCGCTCTCTCCACGATGATGTCGCAGAAGGCGACCATTTCGGAATCAGGGTTGTGCTTGTGGGCGGGAAGGTGCTTGCCGTTGGCGATGCCGCCGCAGCCGATGACGCCGATGCGAACTTTTTTCATTTTTTTCTCCTTTGAGGGGTGTTATATTTTTTTAATTTTCTGCGATGGGTTCCAGAGGCTTAACATTGGGGCAGTCGATCTCCGTTAGCCACTTGTCGGGCTTCACGAATTCCGCGATGTTCGTTAAAAGCTTCTGGATCTTGGGATCCTGGTAGACTGGGTAGGTCTCGTGTCCGGGCTGGAAATAGATCACCTTGCCGTAGTAGCGCTTGAAGAACGCGATGGAACGGAAGACTTCCCCGCCCTGGAACCAGCCGATGGCGAGAAGCCTGTCGGGCTGCGGGATGCCGAAGGGTTCGCCGTACATCTCTTCGTGCGGTATCTCGAGGTATTCGCCATCAAGGCCTTCGAAGATCTGGTGATTGGGCTCCACGAACCACAGTCTTTCCTTTTCGGCCACCTCTCTCCATTTCAGTGTGCAGGGGCCGCCCACCAAGGAGCGGAAGGGTTTGGATAGGTGCGCGGAATGCAAAAAGACTATGCCCATGCCTTTCCAGACTCTTCTCACGATCTTCTTGACGAGTTCGTCGTTTACTTTGCCGTGATAGCAGTGTCCCCACCAGAAGAGGACGTCGGTGGATCCAAGGATCTCGTCGGTAAGGTTCGCCCCGTCGTCGCCTTCATTCTGCAGCACGACTGTCGTTTTGTTGCCGGCTTTCTCAAGGAACGCGGCGATCGTCTCGCCCATGCCCAAGGGATACGCTTCCTTGACTTCGCCTTCGCGCATCTGCCTATAGTTTTCGCACCAAACGGTGATGTTCATAATGTTTCCCCGGTGTTGGGTTAAAAATCTATTTCGACCACCTTGTTTTCCGCGGCGGATCTGGCGGCGGCGGTCATGATCTTAAGTACGCGCAGGACTTCCCAATTCTTGACGTAGGGCTCCTCTTCCTTTCTCATTGCCTTGATGAAATGCTTGTAGAAGGCGAAGGGCTCGGGCTTGACGATCTCCAGAGGCAGCGTCTCCACCGTATCGTGCGGACGGTAGGCCATGGTTTTCGTGAAGCCGTTGCCGGCCTTGATGCCGGTTATCTCTCTGGGCTTTTCCGTATAGATGGGGCGGACCATTTTGCCGTGGAGATCCCAGTCCTCCACCACCGCCGTGCCGTCGTGGCCGTAGACCACCCAGCGGGGCAGCGGCGTGAAGCAGTTGGTGTCCACCACCACTTCGACGCACTTGTTGCCACTGAAGACCATCTCCAGCTTAAAGGCGTCATCGCAGTCGTAGCCGGCCTCGTAAGAGTACTGGCAGTAAAGGTGCAGAAGCTTCTCCTTCATCATGAACATGACTTGGTCGATCATGTGCACGCCCCAGTCGAGCATCATGCCGCCGCCTTTAATTTTCTCGCAGCGCCAGCCGGACGGGACGCCGTTGGCGCCCTGCACTCTGGACTCTATGCGGCCGATCGGGCCGAGGAGATCCTTCTCGTAAATGTTTTTGACGACGAGGTAGTCGTCGTCCCAGCGCCTGTTCTGATGGACCATTAGAAGCGTTCCGCATTCGTCGGCGGTCTCCGCCATGTCCTCGAAAAGGCTTGGCGTTATGGCGGCGGGCTTTTCGCAGATGACATGCTTGCCGGCTTTGGCGCAGGCCTTGGCGTAAAAGGGATGCCAGTCGTTGGGAGTCGCGATAAGGACGGCTTCCAGTTCCGGATCAGCCAATAAGTCCTCGTAATTCTTGTAAACGACAAGGCCGTTTTCCGCGGCTCTTTTCTGACTCTTGGGATCAATGTCGTAGACGCCTTTCGCTTCGATAATTCCGCTCTTGGCCATATGTTTGACATGGTATCCGCCCATGCCTCCGTAACCGATGACGCCGACCTTTACCGTGCTCATAGCTTTTTGTTTTTTCTCCTGATGTTTTTTAGTGATTTATGTTTTTATATTTTATTATTTTCTAGCTCATGGCGCGCAGCCTCGCCACTCTTTCCGCGATGGGCGGGTGAGTGGCGAAAAGGGAGTCGGCGCTGAAAAAAGATTTTTTCATAGGCTCGGAAATGAACAGCGCCTTGGTCGCGCCGGAGGCGGCCTTGACTTCCCCGGGATCCGCCGCTATCTTTTCCAGGGCGCTGGCCAACCCTTCGGGGTTCCTGGTCAGGAAGACGGCCCCCGCGTCCGCCAGATATTCCCTTTCCCTTGAAATGGCCAGCTGCACGATGGTGGAAAGCAACGGTGCGAAGATCATCAGCGCCAGGCAGACTATCAGGATCAGCGCCTGCCCCTGCCCGGCTTTCCGGGAAGAGGACCGCCTTCCGCCCCCGAAGAGCATGAAGCGCCAGGCGAAGCGGGCGATCATGGCCACCGCGCCAACCATGAAGCAGACCAGGGTCGAAAACAGAATGTCGTAGTGCCTGATGTGGGAAAGCTCGTGGGCGATGACGCCCTGCAGTTCGTTTCTGTTCAGCTTCACAAGCAAACCCCTGGTGACCGCCACCGCGCTGTCCTTGGGGTCGCGCCCGGTGGCGAAGGCGTTGGGCGCCTCCTCTTCCATGATGTAAACTTTCGGCATTGGCAGCCCGCCGGCGATGGCCATCTCTTCCACAACGTTGTAAAGCTGCCGCTCGCTTTTGGGATCCGCCTCTTTGGCTCCGCTCAGGGCCATGATGGCCGCGCTGCCCTTAAAATACCCGAAGAAGATGTAGACCGCGACGAAGATCAGGGAAAGAACAATGACGGCGCCCTGCTCCTCTTTCGGGAAAAAACCGGAGAGCGCCGCGCAGAAAGCCGTCAGAAGGATCGCCAGAAGCGCGACGAAGAAAACGGACTTCCGTTTGTTGGACCTGATGCAGTCCTGGATGCTTTTTCTTTCGGCCATTCGCGGTCCCTTTTAGAACTTCACTTCGGGGGCGGTTTCCTCCGCTTCCGAGACCTGGAAATACTCGTAGGGCTTGAAAGAAAAGAGCTTCGCTATTATGACGCTGGGGAAGCTTTCGCAGCGGGTGTTGAAAGTCATGATGCTGTCGTTGTAATGCTGCCTGGCGAAAGCCACTTTGTTTTCGGTGGCCGTCAGCTCTTCCTGCAATGAAAGCATGTTGGCGTTGGCTTTCAGCTCTGGATATCTCTCCACCACCGCCAAAAGGCCGTGCAGCGAATTCGTCAGCTTGTTCTCCGCGGCCACGGAATCGCGGACGTCCTTGGCGTTCAGGGCCAGGTTGCGGGCTTCTATGACTTTTTCCAGCGTCTCTTTCTCGTACTGCATGTACCCCTTGACGCACTCCACCAGATTGGGTATCAGCTCATGGCGTCTTTTAAGCTGCACGGAGATCTGTCCCCAGGCGTTTTTGATCTCGTTGGTCCCGCGGACAAATCCGTTGTAGGAAAGGACGGCCCAGGAGACGAGGATCACAAGCAGGATAATAGTGATCAGCATAGTTGGTCCTAAATTTGCTTTTGAATCGGTTATTTGTTTGTCTTTTTATAAGTTATATTGTAGCAAAAGGGAAAATGCTTTTAATTAAAAGCGTTTCAGGCGTGGATAAGCCGCTTTTTCAACAAACTTGTCAACACATTGCTGACAGGTTATCCACATTTTTGTAAAAGGGCGCCGGCGTGCTTTCCCGAGGCCGTTTCCCACGCCCGGAAAAGGGCGCATTCCGCGGTTCCGCCGAATGCTCGGGATCTTTTTTCACACCATTATTCACTTTTATATAACTATCTTGCGGCCACTATCTTATGCGGCGTAAGAAAGAGCCTCTTGCTTTTCTCGCCCGGGTTTGCTACATTTTTCCCCGTATCATGTGCCAAAAAGACTCCTGAACGGGGCCTCTTCGACAAGATATCAACATGTCGGCGAGACTTTTTCAGAAAAACCGTCTTTACAAACGGAGAGGATTATGGTAAAGTGGTGCCGTTCTTTTTTGCGAAAAGGTAAAAAGGAATGACCGGAAAGAGCGCCGTGCCCTTTTTGGTGTGTGTGTAAAGAAGAATTAATCGGGCCAAGCCCGCGTAACAATATTCAGTGTAAGGGTTATTTGTGAACGACTATCAGGGAATGTGGGAGAAAGTCCTGGAGCTGGTGAAGCATTCCACCGATCCAATGGTCTTTTCGGCTTTCTTCTCTTCTGTTGAACCTGTCAATTTTGCGGATGGCCTCTTTTCTATTCGTACCAACAACGCGTTGACTGCGGAGTATGTGAAGAAGAACCTGGGCTCCTTCATCGAGGAGAATCTCTCGAAGGAAGCCGGATCTCCCGTCACTTTGAAAGTCATCGTCAACGGTGAGCCGGAAGAAGAGAGCGCCCCGTCACCCGTTTCTCCTGATAGTGAAGTTAAGGAACCCGTTTTGCGCGCCCAGGAACCTCCGAAACTGAACCGCAATTACGTTTTCTCAAATTTCATTATCGGTCCTTCGAACCAGTACGCTCACGCCGCCGCCTATGACGTGGCCAACAATCCCGGCGTTTCCTACAATCCGCTTTTCATCTACGGCGGCTCCGGGCTCGGCAAAACGCACCTTATGCAGGCGATCGGCAACGCCATCTACGAAAGGGACAACAGCAAAAGGATCCTCTACATCACTTGCGAGAACTTCTGCTCCGATTTCCAGGCTTCCCTTTCCTTCAAGAACAACGTGCATCAGTTCAGGGAAAAATACCGCTCCAACTACGACGTCATTCTTATCGACGACGTGCAGCATCTCTCCTTGGTGAACCGCACTCAGGACGAGTTCTTCCAGCTCTTCGAGTATCTTTTCGCCAACAATTGCCAGATCGTCATGACCTGCGACAAATCCCCGAAGGAACTGAAGAACATCAGCGACAGGCTCATTACGCGCTTCGAGTGGGGCGTGGTCGCCGACATTCAGCCGCCTGATTTCGAGACGCGCCAGGCCATCATCAAGAAGAAATGCCAGGACCGCGGTTTCAAGATCGACGACGACGTCTGCTCTTTCCTCGCCGGCAAGATCCAGAATCATGTCAGGGAAATTGAGGGCGTGCTCACAAGACTCAGGATCTACGCTTCCGTCCAAAACCAGCCCATCTCCATCAAGCTGGCGAAGGAATGCATGAAGGAATACGTTTCCGACCAGAACATTTCCCTGGACGTCATCAAGCGCGCGGTCGCCGCTTATTTCGACATAAGCCTAAGCGACCTCACCTCCCACAGAAGGCCGAAAAACATCGCGAAACCGAGGCAATTGGCCATGTTCCTCTGCCGTTCCATGACCAACAGCTCGCTTAACGAAATAGCCGCTTCTTTCGGCGGAAAAGATCACACGACGGTCCTTTACGCCTGCAAGAAAATAGAGGAAACGAAAAACAGCGACGACGAGCTTAGTTTCCAAATAGACGCTCTGAAAAAGTACATCATGAAAAATCGTCGGGAAGAATCTGACAGATGAAAAAAAGAGACCCTGAAAAACAGGGTCTTTTTTTTGACATTTTCTCCACAGTTTTTTCTCAGGTTAAAAATGGATCCAATAAAGTGTGAGTATTTTGAGAATAAAATCGGCCGGTTATCCACCTGTTGAAAAGAGGCCCTTTTTTCACTTCCATATTCACAGCTTTTTCAAAGCTCGAAAATGTATATCATATTTAAACAAGCAAATTTATATAAATTTTTCTATCAACTCACAACCCATAATGATAATAATTCTTTAATAGATCTATAAATGATTTTTAACAGTACCTTGTGTAAGAACTTGTAGGAATATGATTACACACAGGAAAAAGAAAGAGGAAATATGGTAAAATAGCTTACCTTGAAAATTAACCTCAATACAAATTCAATCTTATGAAATTCACTTGCGCCATTTCCGACCTGCGCGACGCCGTGCAGCTTCTGCAGCCTGTCTGTTCAAACAAACCGGCTTTCCCAATAGTAGCCAATATTCTGATCCGCACGAAGGAAAATTCCGTCGAGCTAACCGGCACAGATCTTGACATCACAATAAAGACTTCCATCGAGGCTTCCGTGGAAAAAGAAGGCGAGACCACCGTTCCCGTCCGCTACATGAGAGACACTTTGATGAAGATCAAAAGCGTCGCCCAGATCAGCGTGGAAGTCGATGAGAACAACGTGATAAAGATCACGGCCGGCGAAAGGATCAAATGTAACTTGAGAGGCGTGGCCGCCGCCGACTTCCCCTCCTTCCCGGTCCTCAGCGAATGCGAATCCGTTTCCATTCCCGCCAAGGAATTCTCGAAGATGCTCCGCTACACCGGCTACGCCATGAGCCATGACGAGCAGCGTTACATTCTGAACGGCATCTGCTTCTCTTTCGGAGAACAGCTGGACGTCGTGGCTACCGACGGCAGAAGGCTTGCCAAATACACCGTGCCTGAGATCAAAACGGAAAAAGTCAGCCAGATCATCATTCCTGTAAAAGCCATCAACATGATGCAGCAGCTTCTCGCGGGCGACGATCCCGTTTCCATGCGCTTCTCGTCTTCTCAGGTCGAAATAATCGTCGGGCGCAACACGCTTGTCGCGCGTCTGATGGACGGCCATTATCCCGATTACAAGCAGGTCCTGCCGAAAAACAAATCTTTCTCCTTGACTTTGAATTCCGGCGATTTCTCCAACGCTGTCGAGCTCGCCTCCGTCGTCACGGACAAAAACAAACAGGGCGTCGTCAAACTGAGCCTGGCGGCCGGGAAGATGAAAGTCTCCGCCCAGACGGCCGACATCGGCGAAAACAGTTCCGAACTTGAGACCGAGTACGCCGGCGAACCGATGGACATTTCCTTCAACCCGACTTTCCTTCTCGACGTTTTCAGGAACATCGACGAGACGGAAGTCACGATGGACGTCATAAACCCCATCAGCCCGACCGTCATAAGAACCACGGACAACTTCATCAGCATCATCATGCCGATGCGCTTCTAATAAAAAAACTTTTTGACAAGCGAATGAAAACCGCCGCGAGGCGGTTTTCTCATCTATGAAGCCGGAATGAAAAAACTGACTTTCCAAAAGAGCGACGAACTGATAGACGTTTTCCTTGACAAGATCCTGGATTCCAAAAAGGGATTGCTTCTGAAAGTGAAGAACGCCTGGAGCGACTGCGTTGGCAAAGACCTTTCTCTGCATACCGAGCCCGAGGAAACGAACGGCGGGATCCTTTACGTCAAAGTCAAAAGCTCGCTTTGGAAAAAGGAGCTTAGGATGACCATGGGAAGGATGGTGGAAGAGAAGGTGAGGGAGGTTTTTCCGGAAATCAAAAAGATCGTCTGGCGGTGATGAAATTGCTTTTTGCCTGTTTTGATTTTTTCAGGGACGAGGAAATCTGCCTCTCGAAGGAGGCTTACGAGCTTCTGTCAAAAAATGGGCAAACCGCGGCGCGCCTGCTTCCGGTCTCCTGGGAAAAAATAGACGAAAGTGTGGAAGCTTTGATGAAGGAGGATTTCGATTCGCTCGTCATCTTTGGAAACGGCAGGGGCGAGACGCACAAAATAGAAAAGCTCGCCGTGAACGCCCAGGGGACCAACATCCTTGACAACAGCGGAGCGCGCTGCCAGGGGGACGCGATCTCAAAGGACGGCAAGGCGGCCTTTTTCTCGACCTGGAACGTCGAGGCGTTGAACGAAGAGATGCAAAAACTTGGACTTCCCTCCCAGATCTCCTATTTCTCCGGGCTTTTTCTCTGCAACGGCGCCTATTACCGCGCGCTGAGCGGTGAGTGCGGAAAAACCGAAAGGCGGCCCATAGTTCTTCTTCACCTCAGCCCCGAGCGGAACATAGGGTCAGATCTTCCACTAATTTTAAAAGCGCTCGCGTCTTCCTTGGACAGGACAATCTTGCTATAATTAAGATATGTTGGATAAAAATTACGAAACGGATGTTCTTATAATCGGCTGCGGCGTCGGCGGGGCGGTCACCGCCCTGGCGGCCGCCGACAACGGCTGCAAAGTCGTCATTCTTTCCCGCAAAGAAGGTGTCGAGGACACTTCCACGGTCAGGGCCCAGGGCGGCATCATCTACAAAGGCAAACTGCCGCCTGAGGAACTGGCCCGCGACATTCAGACCGCCGGCTGTTCCCGCTGCTGGCAGGAAGCTGTCGACCATCTCACCAAGGTCGGCCCCGCTCTGGTCGACAAATGGCTGGTCCAGCGCTCGGGCGTCAAGTTCGACGAAGGAGCGGACGGTTACGACCTGACGAGGGAAGGCGGCCACGGCGAGCCGAGGATCGCGCACTGCCGCGACAAAACGGGCTACGACATCGCGCACTGTCTTTTCGACACGATCAAAAAGCATCCCAACATCACGATCCTTGAGAACGCGACCGCCATTGATCTTCTGACGACGACGCACCATTCCAGGAACCCGCAGGATCTCTACAAGCCGACCGAGTGCTTCGGAGCATACGTGCTTTTGAACAAGCCGCACGAGATCATAGAGATCTTCGCGAAGGAGACGGTCCTGGCGACAGGCGGCGTGGGCCGCATTTACCTGCACACGACGAACAACGAGAGCGCCAGGGGCGACGGCTACGCCATGGCTTACCGCGCCGGCGCCAGGCTCCTCAACATGGAGTTCGTGCAGTTCCACCCGACGACCCTGTACCTTGAGGGCGCGAAGAACTTCCTTATCACGGAATCCCTGAGGGGCGAAGGCGCGGTTCTAAAAGACCGCCACGGCCGGACGTTCATGGAGCACTACCACGAGATGGCTTCTCTCGCTCCGAGGGACATTGTGGCCAGAGCCATCCACCACGAGATGTTAAAGGAGCAGCAGAACTGCATGTACCTCGACATCTCCTTTAAGGATCCCGAATGGCTCAAAGAGCGCTTCCCGACCATCTACCAGAACTGCCTGCAGTTCGGGATAGACATCACCAAGGAGCCGATCCCGATCGTTCCGGCCGCCCACTATTCCTGCGGCGGAGTTTTGGTCGACCTTATGGCGAGATCTTCTATTGACCGTCTCAGGGCGGTCGGCGAAGTCAGCTGCACCGGCATCCACGGCGCCAACAGGCTTGCCTCCACTTCGCTTCTCGAAGCGGTCATCTGGGGCGCCTGCGCCGGCGAGGACATAGCGAAACGCGTGGCGGAAAAGAAAAACTGGGCCTTCCCCGTCATCGATCACTGGAAAGAGGAAAGGGAGCCGGTCGAGCCCGCGATGCTCAAGCAGGACTGGATGACG
The DNA here is from genome assembly GCA_017963805.1 of bacterium. GTDB lineage: Bacteria > Auribacterota > UBA3054 > UBA3054 > UBA3054 > UBA3054. The sequence goes on from JAGCTE010000006.1 coordinate 49,379, forward strand.
ATCAGGCAGACGATGTGGAACTACGTCGGTTTGGTGAGGAGCCCGAAGAGGCTGCACCGCGCCAAGCTGATCTTAAGGGAACTGCAGAACGAAACGGAGACCTTCTACCGCAGGGCGGCCCTGACGGACGCGATAATCGGCCTCAGGAACGGACTCCAGGCCGCCATGATCGTCCTCTACTCCGCTATTCTGAACCCCAAGAGCAGCGGCTGCCACTACATTGAAAACGATTAACCAACCAAACATTGGACAGAAATTATGCACTACCAGATCGCGCCTCACGGCAATGAACTGATCAATCGCGTCCTCACAGGGGCGCGGCGGGATTTTTGGCAGGAAAAAGCGGAATCACTTCCGAGCATAACGCTTGACAAGCGCAAAGTCTACGACGTGATGATGATCGCGGACGGCGCCTACAGCCCCTTGGAGGGCTTCATGGGGTCCGAGGACTACACCAGCGTTTTGAACAAGATGCGCCTGCCCAACGGCCTGCCCTGGCCCATCCCCATTGTCCTGGGCGTTCACCCCGACAGAGCCGACGAGTTCGACGTTTTCGGACACATCGCTCTGAAAGACAAGACCGGCCTGACCCTTGCCATTCTCCACCTGACGGAGAAATTCAAAGTCAACAAGGATCTCGAGCTGGCGAAAATTTACCGCACGACCAACCCCGAGCACCCGAGCGTCAAATACCTCCTGGAGGAAAGGGGCGACGTGCTTCTGGCCGGGCCCATAGACGTCATCAACCGTCCCGCCGAGGACGTCCTTGACACGCACCTTATGACGCCGGCCCAGACGAGAAGGATCTTCAAGGAACGCGGCTGGAGCCGCGTCGTCGGTTTCCAAACGCACAACCCCATTCTGAGAAGCCACGAGTATATGATCAAAACGGCCCTGGAGCTCTGCGACGGACTGTTTTTGCATCCCCTCAGGACGACGCCGCACGAGAACGCGGTCCCGGCCGACATCAGAATGAAGTGCTACGAGACCTTCATCGAGAATTATCTGCCCGAAGAAAGAGTGCAGCTGGCGGTCTTCCCGACCACCCAGCGCTTCGCGGGCCCGAGGGAAACGATATTGCACGCCATCGTTCACAAGAACTACGGCTGCTCGCATTTCATCGTCGGCTACGACCACGCCGGCTGGAAGGATTACTACAACGACATCGACACGACCAGGATCTTCAGGAACTTCGGTCCGATGGAACTCGGCATCCAGCCGATGTTCTTCGACAAGGTCGTCTACTGCAAGAAGTGCAAAGCCATGGTCACGGCCAAGACCTGCCCGCACGGCAGCGCCGACTACGTGAGTCTGACCTGCACCGAAGTGAGGGAAATGCGCCAGAAAGGCATGCCGGTCCCCGAGGAATTCATTCGACCCGAGATCGCGGAACTTCTGCAGATAAAATAAATGCCAAAGGTCTACACTCACGCGCTAGGCTGCAAGATCAGCTATTGTGACAACCGGGAAGCGGAGGAGCTGCTTTGCGCGATAGGCTGGACTTTGACAAAAAACGCCAAGGAGGCTGATCTTTTTCTCCTGACCGCCTGCACGGTGACGCAAAAAGCGGACGCCGATCTAAGAAAGCTGGCGCGCCAGTTGAAAAAGCAGAATCCCGGCGCTGATCTTTGGATCTACGGCTGCTGGGCCAACGTCGCGGAAAAGCACGAGCCCTTCCCGGAGCCGGCCCTTGTCATCAAGGGGAAAGCGGAGCTTGAGAAAGCGATAGGAAAACTTTCCTGCGACGCTCCTAAGGAAACCTCGCTGGAAAGGAACAGGCTTTTCGTCAAGGTCCAGGACGGCTGCGACAGGTTCTGCGCCTACTGCATCGTCCCCTTCGCCAGAGGCGTTCCCAAAAGCATGCCCTACTCCGAGATCCTCTCCCGCGTGAAAAAAGCGCGCGAAGAGGGCATCAAGGAATGCGTGCTCTCCGGGATCCACATCGCCTCCTGGAAAGAGGACGGTAAGGACATCGCTGACCTTTGCGCCGCTCTCCTTAAGGACACAGACCTCCCGAGGCTCAGGGTAAGCTCGCTTGACGTGACGGGCGCTTCGGAAAAGCTGAGAAAGCTCATGATAGAGGAACCAAGGCTCATGCCGCACTTGCACATTCCTCTGCAGTCCGGCAGCGACCGCGTCCTCAAGCTCATGAACCGCCCGCTTTCGAGAGCGCAGCTTATGGAGTCCATGGAAGCTTTCCTCGAAGAAGTTCCCAGGATGATGCTCTCTACGGACATCATCGTAGGCTTCCCGGGCGAGACGGAGGAAGACTTCCAGGAGACCCTGTCCTTCGTGGGCAAGATCTCCTTCGGCAAGGTCCACTACTTCCCCTATTCGCCCAGGCCGGGAACGGCCGCGGCCAAAAGGGTAAAGGACTTCGTTCCGGACGGAGTGAAGAAGGAACGCGAGGAAAGGCTGAGAAAAGCGGCTGAGGAAGCGGCTAAGATCTGCCGCGCGCCCTTCCAAGGCCAGACCTTCAAGGTCCTGACGGAGAATAAGACCAAGGACGGCATTCTGGGCTTTACGGAGAACTACCTGAGAGTCTGCACTCGAAAGGAGCTCACTGAAAACGAAATATACGAACTTACCATAGACGGAACAGAAACAAAATTCATCGCGCAATAGAATATGTGGAAAAAAACTAAAGATTTTTTCACCAACATCCTGTACAAAGTGATCTACTTTTTCGGCTGGTGCGGATTCAGGCTCCTCTTCTGCGTCGGCCACAGGTACAGGATCCACCGCACTGACAGGAAGAAGGTCCTGAAAGGCAGGAAGCAGGGCGTCCTCATCGTGGCGAACCACGCCAGCTTCCTGGACCCCGGCATCGTCGGCATCATCTTCTTCCACCGCATCTGGTACCTGGCGAGGCAGTCGCTCTTCGAGAACAAGTCCTTCGCCTGGCTCATCACCGCGGTGGGCGCGCTGCCCATCTCCAGGGAGAAATTGGACCTGGCGACCTTAAGGCAGGTCAAGACTTACATCGAAGAAGGCCGCGACGTTCTGCTCTTCCCGGAGGGAACGAGGACGGACGACGGCGAACTGCAGGAAGGCCAGGCCGGCGTAGGCTTCTTCGCCGACAAAGTGAAAGCGGACATTCTCCCCGTCTATGTCAAGGGATCCTTCGAGTCCTGGCCGAAGAGCGGCGAATATCACTTCGCCAAGCTTGATTCCATAGTAGGAGACCTGATCCCCTACGAACACTGGCAGACGCTGCCAAGCGGCCGCGAGCGCTACCAGCTCATCGCCAACGGCATCATGGAAAAACTCGCAGAACTGAAAAAAGAGCTGGAAGAGATCAAGAAATGAAAGAGAAAAGCGGCATAATCTTCATGGGAACGCCCCAGATGGCGGCCGACTGCCTGAAAAGGCTCATAAGAGATGGCCGTCCCGTCAAGGCTGTCTTCACCCAGCCCGACAGGCCCGTCGGCAGACATCGCGAAATCACGCCGAGCCCCGTGAAATCTGTCGCTAAGGAAAACAACATCCCTGTCTACACTCCGGAAAGCCTTAAGACCAAGGAAGTGGAAGATCTCTTCAACGAGCTCTCCCCCAAAGTCGCGATCGTCGTGGCCTATGGCAAGATCATTCCCACGAATCTGCTTGCCATTCCGGAAAGCTTCATCAATCTGCACTTTTCGCTCCTGCCTCTCTACAGAGGCGCCGCGCCGGTGCAACGAGCCCTCTACGACGGCCAGACCGTAACGGGCGTCTCGATCCAGTACCTGGCGGCCAAATTGGACGCCGGCGACATCATTGCCGATGCTCCCTTCACCATAAACCCCAAAGACACCACAGAGACGCTCTGGGAGCGTTCTGTGGCCATCGGTGCGTCGCTCCTGACCAGGATAGCCGCCCAGCTTCTCGAGGGCCGCCTCCCCGCCACTCCGCAAGACGAGACGAAGGTCACCTACGCCGCCAAGATGGCCCGCGAGGACGGCTTCATCGACTGGACCTGGAACGCCAAGATGATCCACAACCATATCCGTGCCTGCAACCCCTGGCCCGGCGCCGTCACCTGGAGAAAAGGCAAGGAAATAAAGCTCTGGGGAAGCGAATGGCCCGTTCCCGCGCCCGGCCCCCTTGGCAGCCCCGGCGAAATAATTACGACGAAAAAAGAGCTCTTCGTCTGCGCCATAGACGGCTTCATTAAGATAACCGACCTGCAGCCCGCGGGCGGCGCGAGGCAGAAAGCGGAAGCTTTTGTCGCCGGTTTAAGAGGCGAAAAGGCTTTTCTGGAAAACAAACCAGAGGACGTTGAATGACGGCCAGGCAGCTGGCCCTCGCCGCGCTCCTAAATTGGCAGAAAGATCCCCAAAGCCATCTGGAGCAGCACATCAAGGGAAACCTCCCTCCCAAAGACCTTGACCTCGCCTACACCATCTGCCGCGGCGTCCTGAAAGAAAAGTCTTTTTTGAAAGCCACTCTCAAGCGTTATCTCAAAAAAGACAAGCTTCCCAAAGCAACTGAAACCATCCTGCTCATTGCCGCCTATCAAAGGCTCTTCCTCACGAAGATCCCCAACTACGCCATCATTTCCGAAGCGGTCAAATTAGCCAAGCAAAAATCCCCCGCCCACGCCTCTCTCGTCAACGCCGTCCTACGCAATCTCGACCGAGACATCACGGAAGGCTTCGATCCCAACAAACAAGACCTTTCCCTTTCTGAGCGCTACTCCCATCCCCAGGAACTCATCGACTTAATAAACGACGAGACCAAAGATCAGGCCCTAACGGAACAGATCCTTATTTGGGACAACGCCAAACCGAAAACTTTCCTAAGACTGAAAAACGGCGGCTATGAAGAATGCCTTGACGTCAAGGCGGCCGTCAACAGTCCTGAGTTCAAGCAAGGCGAGATCTACTTCATGCAGCTCTGGTCGCAAGCCGTGGCCAACGCCGCGCCCGTAAAAGACGGCAGCAAAGTCCTTGACCTCTGCGCCGCCCCCGGCGGCAAGAGCCTCGCCCTCTTGGACCGAGCCAAAATAAAACTCACCGCCTGCGACCTCTCCGAAACCAGACTCTCGCAACTTAGAGAAAACTTCGCGCGCCTCGGCTACGAAAACGATTCTAGTATCACAATAAAACAAATTGACGCCCGCATAGCCCAGACAGAGTTCCCGCCAGAATCTTTTGACCTTGTGCTCCTCGACGCCCCCTGCTCAAGCCTAGGCACCATCCAACGCAATCCCGAACTCAGGTGGCGCTTCAAAATTGACCAGCTCGCTGAATACGCCGCGCTCCAGAAAAGCATTCTAAATGCCGCCCAAACCTTGGTCGCTCCCCAAGGCTATCTCCTCTACGCCGTCTGCTCTTTTGCCAAAGCCGAGCGCGAGGCCGCGGACCTCCTCCGCCAGGACAAAAATTGGATTTTAAAAGAAGAAAAGCTCACCTACCCCGGCGAGCAGAACCTTTTCGACGGCGGCTACTTCGCTCTCTTCCAGAAAAAGAGCGGAACTTGATTCTACGAGTTGTTTTTTATAAAATATTCTAGAAACGGTTTTCATTTTATTATCGAGGGACATGTTATGAAAAAAGCATTGGCTTTGTTTTTGCTCATAGCCTGCACCAGTCTTTTCGCGGAAGACGTCTCCGTAAAGCCCGCGGGTGAAGGCACCGCGGAAAGTCCCTATTTGTTCGACAGCTTGGAAAACTTTTTCTGGCTAAGAAAACAAACCTCCGAAATGGATCCCAACGTTCCGGTCTATTGCAAGCAGATAAAAGACATCGACGCCAGCGCCACGCAGCAAGGCGGCGATTACGCATGGTCGGACATAAACTTTTCCCAAAACAACCTTTTCGTCTACGATGGTCAAGAATATACTATCTACGGTCTTGAACCGAACGAAAAAGGCGCCCTTTTCGGCACCGGCTACATGCAGCTCAAAAACATCCGAATACAAGGCGCGGAAGGGATCAAGACCTGCGCTTTGGCGAAAAACTTATCTTCAGACAAAAGCAGAAACGGCTGTTTTGAGAATTGCTATATCAAAGGGCTTTTGGTAGAGACGCCAGCATTAGCAGATACAGTTAGAGGCATGTTCATAAAAATCGAAGATTGTATCGTTGAAGCGGACATAGAAATAAAAAACGAGAAAACATCAAGCGGCGCTTTAATAAACTTTATGTACATTAAGGGAGGAACAAACAGCGTAAGAAAAACTTGTTTTAAGGGAAAAGTAAAAACAAAACCTCTATCGCACGTTTGTGGGTTAACGGTAACTTTGACATTAGGAAGCGTGCTTAACAACACCGAACTTAAAATAGAAGATTGCTACACGGATCTAACCGTGGAATGCGATCCTGATGACAGACATACCGTCACCGGACTAATAGGCGCTGCGGATATGAGCATTTACTCGAACGTAGTTTTGAGTATCGAGCGTTGCTACACGACGTGCGAGGCAAGCGAAAGCATGGATTATGGCGCTGCATACATTTATCAACTGACAAATACTGTCAACACGTTGAACATAAAGGGCTGTTATTACAGAGAGGCTCCACATTTCACCGACGATTACGCGATCGGAAAGACCGATGAGGAAATGAAGCAACAGGCCACTTTTGAAAACTGGGACTTTGAGAATGTCTGGGACATCGACGAAGGCAAAACCATGCCTTATTTCATATCCGAACTTCCCGAACCGACAGGAATGGCAATTATGTTTTTGATGCTTCTAGTAAAAATCGGAGACTCTAAAATAACAAAAAAATAAAAGGTCAACAGGAAATCACATGGAAAAAGGAATCGAAAAAGAACAAACATTCTGGCTTGTTTTGGCGACAAGTTTTGTGATTTTGAAAAGTTTAACTATATATGCCTATCAAACAGAATTTCTGAATATTATTGGTAATACCAACGTGGCAATTGGAAAATCATCGGTGTCATATGACATTGATTATAATGTTAATGGCAATATTTTGAATTGCCATTCAAGTGTCTTTGATGTAGAAGGCGATGTCCTTGACGAAAGCGTTCCTGGCAGCCAGAATCTTGATCTGTTTTTTACCGCACCCTCTCATGAGTGCGTTTTGATTATTGAGGCTTCAATAACTTATCAAACATATATATATCCATGGGAATATCATGTCCTTTCAGCAACTAGAAATGTAAATGTTCAAAAGCCGTTTTTGCATACCATTAGAACAGGCTTAGACGGTGTTACTTATGAAGACAACAGCATAGCTGTGCCCATTCATTGGAATATAGATGATGATGACAAATCCGGGTATGGCGGAGGCTCCAATGCAGATTATGGGGAAGATTATAGACAATACGAATTTTTGTCTAGCGGTATTGATGACGATTTATATAGTATACAAGCAAGCGTAACAAATGCCGATTTTAATGCATCTGGTTGTATATTAAAAATAAAAACCCCAGACTCTATGCGTTTGTGGTTTTCTCAAAACAAAAGCACGCTATGCTGTGATACGAATAGCATTTATAGAACGCGTTGCAACATTGTAAATTGGTTCAATACTCACGCAAACTCAGCGGGAAACAGGTTGTATGTCGAATGGGTGGTTCCGCCAAACACGACTACAAACGAATGTATTGAGTTTTACTGTAACGACATTCAATTTGCCGAATTGCGTTATAAAGGTTATGCCGTTACGGTTGGAGGGCTACCAAACAAAGCAGAAAGAGCGTTTTTTGAAACAAATTGCTATTTTTTGGATGGGTGCGAATGGCGTATTGCACCCGGCGGCGGAACTCACGTGCATGATCGCAATTCCTTATCGGAATCTATAGATCCAACCTGGGAGAGATACGGGGAAGAGTTTGTTGCAACAACCAGCGCACCGCTCTGCACAAACATTTATTTTTTGCGTACAGCAATGTATAATAACTTCCAATGCCGTTGCATCAGCATGGATTCCTTTTATGACCAGAATCACATATTTAGCGAAGCCGACGCAACGGCTTTTTTCACAATCTATAATTTCTGGCATGATAATTTCTCAAATATCCGCTTTACAGCGATATCATATACTACAACGGACAGTTTGCGGCACGCAAAATTAATGATGCCAATAGGGTTAATTGTCATTCTTCTTGGGCAATGGTTTCAAGCCGTTTTTTCAATAGGCCAAAAATCGTTCATAGAGCCGAGCAGCTTGGACCAATTAAAACAATTCAAAAAACTTACATTATGGTTCCATCGCTAGACCCGGAAGGTAATTCTTTGGAGGAGGAATAAAATATGATGCTAGTTGTTTGTATAGTTTTATTCTCATCTATTGTTTTTGGAATAGAGCCGGAAAGGTTTACTTCGTTATTGGAAAAAGCGGGGCAAACGCCTGCTATTGTTTTTGAAAAGGACGATTTTTCTTGGGATAAATATCCGGCGGAAGTCAAAACGAATTTCATTGATGGCGTTAACGCGCAGGACCAACTTAACAAACTGGCTCCTTCTGAAACGATTCCCATCTTGTTTGATTTACTTGAAAACGGCAAGGACATCGAAAAAGCGATTCCTTTATATCTTGAAAAACACGGGTATTACACCAATTCATTTACCGAAGAAATTTATAAGCAAATAAGAGATCAAGGCGGGATTAGTTGCGGGTACAGCGGACTGGGATCGTTAGCGTTTCCCTGGCTAACGAAGAAATATAGAGGTAAAGATTTCAACGAACGTGAGATCCAGTACTTCTGGTGGGTTTATGACAGAAAACATCTGCCTGAAATCTGGCAAACTTGGTATCGCTGCTGGCAGGAAGAGAACTCCAGACCGGAACCGAGAAAATATGTGCAAACACGTTTGCTTTCTGACGTTTCGTGTTTGGGATTTTATATCTTCCCTTACCTTGCGGAAACCCTGAAAAACGATAAGAGTTTGGAAGCGATTGTTGACATTTTTAAATCTTATCCGTGCTTTCCCATCAAAGGAGATTTTCAATTGTGGTGGGAAAATAACGAGGCTAGATACGCTTTTCCGGAAGCGAAAGGTTGGAATCACGCTCTAGAGATCATTCGCACAGAAAAATTAGCAGTATATGGATCGGCAAAGGAGAATATGTTTTTGTGGCACGAGCTTGCAGAAAAATATTATTCTGGCTATAATGTAAATCGGTATTGGTATTATTTTCTTTCCGACAAGGAAGAAATAAAAGAAGAAGATGTTACTGAGGCGATTTGCAAAGCAATAGAAGACAAATGATTTTAAAGGAGCGTTTATGAAAAAAATATTTGTCTATATTTTTGTGCTTACAGGTTTGGTTTTCGCCGATTGTGGTCCCATAAAGCCCTTAGGCAAAGGGACACATGAGGATCCTTTTCTTTTTGCGCAGATCGGTAATTTTGCTTGGTTTGCGAACAATTATAAAAAGATCGAACATGGCCCAATCGTTTATTGCGTGCAGGTAAACGATATTGACGCCACGAAATCAAAAGACTGGTGGCGTTTCCCTATAATGCGGACGGATGATTATATTTTGAATTACGATGGGCAAGGATATTCGATCAATAATCTTTGCATGGGCTGGTGTGATAACGAAACTGGCGGACTGTTCACGGAAGGCGTTTTCCAGTTGAAAAACATAAACCTTATTGAAGCGGAAAAGAACAGATATGAAAACACCGTCGGACTTTTAGTTGGGAAGCTATACGCGGGAAAAGGGCAGGAGGCGTTTGTCCGAAATTGTCATGTACAGGGAAAAACGACATACTGGCTTGCCAGCGCGTTTATCGGTAAGTTAACGGTTGGAAAAGGCGGCAAAATTGAAATAAGCGATTGTTCCGTTGACGCGGAAATCAAAGACGGACCTGCGGGGCTGATCACGACGGTAAACAACCACGGAACATTGACGATTAAAAACACATCGATTAAGTGTCAAATCGATTATAATATCGATCCTTTGTCTTGGGGCGGAGATGTGAAGACCGCCGGTTTTATAAATCAGATTTTATTGTATAAAGGGTCAAAAACGAATATCGAAGATTGCTATTCCGATGTTGATATTAATATTATGGTGAGATCCGCTGTCGCTTCCGGCTTTATAGGCGAATTGTTCAATCAGGACCATAGAGAGAGAGTCGATGTTGCGATCAAGCGTTGTTATTCTACAGGAACTATAAACAAGACCAACGGTTACGCGACGGCAAGTTTCCTATCCATAGTGGACAATCTCTATACCAACGAAGAGACCATAATTGTAAAGGATTGCTATTACAATTCCACGTCCTTTAAAAAAGGCGATAAATACGCGCTTCCCAAGACAGAAGAAGAGATGAAACAGTTGGCCACCTTCGAAAACTGGGACTTTGAGAATGTTTGGGACATCGATGAAGGCGAAAGCATGCCTTATTTCATATCCGAAATTCCTGAGCCCTGCGGAATGCTTGTGCTTCTTCTTTTGCCTTTGTTTTTAAGAAGAAACAAAAATTAAAATTCTCCGGCGAAGGGGCCGGGGAGTATTTGGCCTTCGCGCTTCTTGCCCTCGAAGTCTGTGTCGAAAGTGATCGGCGTGCCGTCGGGGTTCTCGAAGGGCTGGTCGGGCTGGAAGGCTTTGCCCAAGGTCTCCGTGGTGATAAGTCTTACCGGATGGTTCTTTATCAGGTCGTAGAGGTTGGTCTTGAGTTTTAGTTTGCCGTCCTTTTCTTCCAATTCCACGAAAACTTTGCTTTGGTCGTCGACGATGGCGTTCCTCTCTTTTTTCCAGGGCTTGGCGCCGTTTAGGTAAACGTTCCCGGAGCACCAGACCGGCAGATAGCGGAAGTGGAATTTTTCCAGGGCGTCCATGTCGGGCGTTTCGTTTGCCATGTCGAAGTTGGCGATCCATTCCTCGTAGGTGGGAAATTCGTCGAAGACCGAGGTGCCCGTTTCGGTCTTGAACTTGTAGTCGTCTTTCTTTATGAAGATGTTGTTGTAGATTCTGTCGTCGCCGTGCAGGATCGTCATGAAGCCCATGACTTCCGTGCGGTGCGGGATGTGGTACGGCGTGTAGCGCTGGCGGAGCTTGCCCTCGACCATTCCGTCGCAGCCGGCGTCGATAGAGGCGATGGGGCCCATGATGAGGTTGTGAACGAGAGCGAAGCCTTCCGTCGCCATCCTGAAGGAGACGTCGGAGAGCAGGATGTTGTTGTCTATGAGCGTGGGGCCGTGGCCGACTTCCACGAAGATGTCCTGGCTGCCCATGCCGCCCTCTAGGTGCTTTGCGAAGGTTGGGCGGTGGTTGTCGTGCAAAAGATTTTGGGTGATCCTGGTGCCCTGGGCTTCCCAGTCCGTCCAGATGCCCATGACGCAATGATGGATGTGATTGCGTCGGATGGTGACGTCGATGGCGGCGTGCATCTTGATGCCCGCCACTTCCGCGCCGCCCAGTTCCATCATGGTGTTGATATGGTGGATGTGGTTGTCCTCTATGAGGGAGAAGACGCCGCCCATGCGGCCTATGATGCCACCCTGCTCGCAGTGGTGGATGTGGTTGCGGCGGATGATGTGGGAGCCAATTCTTTCCTTGAGCCAGCCGTGATATTGGCCGCGGCAGACCGCGTCGCGCTCCATCTGGGTCGGGCTCTTGACGTGCTTTATGGTGAAGAAGTGTTCGTTTTCGGGGTCTAAGTATTTGCCAACGCAGATGCCGGCGCATTTGGAGAGCGAGATGTCGCAATCCTCGATGATCCAGCCCTTGGACCAATGCGGTCCTATCATGCCGTCCTGGAAGGCGGCGGGAGGAGCCCAGGTGGTGGCGGCCTTGTCGATCTTGAAGCCGCTGACGGTAATGTAGCTTACGCCGGTTTTGGAGGGGAAGAAGCAGCGGCGGCGGACGGTGAATTCCACTTTCTCCTTGTTGGGATCCTTATCCTGGAAGTTGGCGTAGAAGACAGTATAGTCCCCTTCCTTTTCGGAATACCACTGGTAAAGGGACTTCTCCGGTTCCCAGGAAGTCTCGGATCTTTTTCCTTCCAGGCAGTCGTTTAAGGTCAGAGCCTCGTAGAGCGACTCGTCGTTCATGAAGACGCAGCCAGTGTGTCTTTTTTTCCCGGCGAAATACCAGTCACCGTAAACGAAGGTCGTGTAAGGATCGTAGTCGCCGAAGATGGCGGTCTTAACTTTGGCAGTCCAGACGCCGCCTTTGTAGGGTTTCCAGTCTGTCAGAAGTTCGGCGCCGGTGATCTCCGCGCCCAGAGGTTCTATGCTGCGGTAAACTATCCTCTGCTCTTCCGTGCCGGCGTTTTGGGGGTCAACGTACTCGCGGTAGAGGCCGGGGGCCACCAAAACTTCGTCGCCGGGTTGGGCGATTCGCGCGGCGTCGTTTATCTTCGCGAAGGGCTCTTCTTTCGTGCCGCGGCCGGGGGCTTTGGCTTTAGCGTCAACGTAGATGATCATAAGTTTGCCTTTTTTGTTTGCGCTCTGCGCGTTCTGATCAGGCTGAGGAAAATATCGTCAGAAAGACCGTAGTCCTTGTCCCAGCTTAAGAGGAGGCGGACCAGGGCGTTTTCCGAAAGATTAGGGTTTTCGTCGATGATGTCGGTGATCTCGTTCTGCTCTTCCCTTAAGAGCAGATAAAGGGCGGCGGCTTTTTTCAGTTCCGGCCAAAGAGCAGGGTCGCTCTTGAAAGCGCGCTTTCCTATGAGCAGCGTCTCGTACCAGATCTTGACGTTCTCCCAGGCGGAAAAAGCAAAGGACCTAACGGGAGCGTTGCTTTTGAATTCGTCGATGAGGGAGATCGTGGCTTCTTTTTGGCGGCCTATTTGGGATAGGTAGGCAAGAATGGTCAGAAGGTTGATCTGGCAGAAGGCCTCGTGGCCGAAGACGAGAGTCAATTCGTTGTTTTTGAGCTGTTCTTCGGGCGGCAGGATGGAGAAAACTTTTTGCTTGTAATCGTCAAGCGTTTCCCGGTGCCAGGCGGCGCGCGTTGCGAGGAAGGATGGGGAAAAGACTTCCCTTTCGCAGGGGCCCGTTATCATGGCTTCCCTCATGGGGACGCCCTCCGGATACTTGTCCAGGAGGGCGTCTCCGGGAATGATGACGATACGGCCGCTCATTTCTTGGGCGTAGTGAGCCAGACGTTGTCTATTAGTCTGGTGGTGCCGAAATAGACGGCCAGAGCGATCAGGATCTTCTGGCCGGGCTTGAAGCTTTTCACTTCCTCAAGCGTCCCGCGGTCGACTACGCTGACGTAGTCGATCTTGGCAAGCGGCGCGGAAGTGATGATCTTGGTTATGAGGCTTCTGACTTGATTGGCGCTTTTGCCGGAGGAGACGGCCTTTTTGGCGGCCTTGAGGGACTGGCTGAGGACCAGGGCCTGCTTCTTTTCTTCGGGGCTCAGGTACTTGTTGCGGGAGCTAAGAGCCAGGCCGCTTTTTTCCCTGATGAGCGGGCATTCGATAATCTTTATGGGGAAGTCCAAGTCCCTGACCATGCGCTCAAGGATGAGGAGCTGCTGGGCGTCCTTCTTGCCGAAGCAGGCCACTTGCGGCTGGAAGAGATTGAAAAGCTTGGAAACCACGGTGCAGACGCCCTTGAAGTGGCCTACTCTGCGGGCGCCGCAAAGGAAGCGGGAAAGGCTCTCCTCGTTGACCCAGGCGGAGCGGTCCTCGAAGTACATGTCCTTGGGCTGGGGCGCGAAGACGGCATCCACTTTTTCCCTTTCGCAGACCAAGAGATCGTCCTGAAAGGTCCTGGGATACTTGGCGAAGTCCTCGTTGGGGCCAAACTGGGTGGGGTTGACGAAGACCGAGACGATGACGATGTCCGCTTTGGGGCGGGCCTGGCGCATAAGGGAGGCGTGGCCTTCGTGCAAGGCTCCCATGGTGGGAACCAGCGCGATGGTCTTGCCGGCCTTCTGCTGGGCCGTGACGTAGGCTCTTGCGGCCTTCTTATCGCGCAGAATGACAGGCTTCATTATTTTTGCTCCTTGTCTTTTTTCTGATCCTCGGCGGTCTCGGCGTAGTTCATCTGCAGCATGGCGATCTGGTCGTTAAGCAGGTCAGATTCTTCCTTGGAGAGATTGCCCTTGGATTTTTCCCTCAGCATGACGAGGGAATCGATGAAGTAGCTGGCGCCCTGGAGGTCGACTTTCGTTTCCTTGGTCTCGGGGTTGGCGATCTTGCCAAGGTTGACCATGGCCAGCTGGGCGAAATTGAAGATCAGCATCACGAAAAGATGGCTGTTGTGATCGTGTTCGTGTTCATGTTCTGCCATAAATGCTCCTTAATGTTGTATTACCTCGTAAATTATACCATTTGCTTTAGGCGCAAAAAAACAACACCCACCCCCAAGCGAACTCACGGAAAATGGCGTATAAGGGAAAGCGAGCGCATAATCTGTGAACACGGAGCGAAGGCTTCATTTGTTCTCGGCTAGTTTTTTACAGCGGAAGCATACCGCCTAATTTTCTCTAAAACGCGATTTAAGGCCGCTCCGGAATCGCCCCTTTGCTTTTTGGCCAAAATCCGCGGAAACGCTGTTTTTGGCGATGCCAAGCGGCTTAAAAACGCCGTCTCGCACCCGCCCTGTTGACTTTTCCTCGTTTTTCTGATACTATGGCTGCACAGGCGCTTTAGCCCTTTCTGTTGTTCACTTAACAACCGATCGTAACGCAGAACCCAACACCAAAACGAAACCATGAAAAACACAAGAAATGATTTTATTGGCGCTGAGTCCTTTGTTTGGCGCTACACCAGTCTACGCTGACGCTATCCTTTCATAAGCCCAGGCTAGTTTCAGCGTTTGTATTTAAAGGCCTCTCCGATACTACTCGCTAGGGCGCAGCTGTGCCCGGACAGATCATACCACGCGCTTCGGAAGGCGAGCTCAACAAGTAATCCTTAACTAAAATTTATGAATAGAAAAAGAAAACCTTTATCGCGGATGAAAACGTTTTTCTCCATTCTGCTCATCCTAGCCTGCGCGCTAGTATCAACATCTATTTGCTTAGCCAACGACGGGTCAGACATCACTATCAGCGGGGAGTCTCCTCGCCATGGAATTGGCTCCTCGCTTTATACGGCATCTTCAAAAGACGGCGATGTGGTTTCTTGCGATTGGTGGATAACAGATTTTGTAAAATACAATCCAACTTCTACCGTAACGCTTGCTGAAGTTGAAAAGCGAGGAGAAGATGCTTACTTAACATTTCATGATTTCGGCTCTGTAACTCTCAAATGCAGAGCCTCAGTTGATATAAAAGGGGAAAACAAAGACCAATACGGTAGCAGGACAATTGAGTGCAAAAAGCTACCCCCAAACACAACTCCGACACTGAGCATTAATGGCGAAGATTATGTGTCGCTTAATTCAGAGCACGAATATGTAGCGGAATGTAAAGCGGCTGGAACCCCTACGATAACCTGGGCATATCCGGTCAACCAAACTCATACAGGGGAAAAAGTAACCATAGAATTCACGGATTTAGGATTCTTTCGATTGAATTGTACTTTAAAGTCTACCGACGCCCAAGGAAACAATGTTCCGGATGTAGACGACCACAAAGACATACATGTTCTTTCGCCTGTCGTACTAACAGCGTTGAGAGCAAATTACGAAAATCCCAATGTCGCCAACATCCCCGGAGAAGAAATAGTCAAGATACATTACAATATTGACGATGATGACGAATCGTGCGAAGAAAACGACTACAACAAGGGTTGCGACTGCCTGCAAACAGCATTTAAGACAGGCAACGAAAATCCTGATGACGATCTGTGCAAACTTGAGATAAGCTTTGGAAACAACTTCAACGATTTTACAGAAGGAACTGTGTATATCGAAGTCACCAAGGGTTTAAGGCTTTGGTGTAACAACCTGCGCACAAATGACAATGATATTTTCTTAGGTAAAGATAATAAACCCGAACAAATAGCATTGTCTTTCAGTGTCCCGGCGGAAAAAACAAAAATTCAAAATATTATAAACAACGGCCTGTATGTTGAAGGCTTAGCTCCGGGTTACAGATACCTAAAGATAAAGTTTGCCGACAAGCAACTTAAATTGCCGTATTATTGTTACGCGGTTGGAGAACCACAAAACCAGCCGGACCTAACAACAAGGAAATCTTATAAGAAGAATAGCAGTTTCCCTAATCTTGTTGACTGCGAATGGTGCATAAAAGAGTTATCAAACACAACTTATCTTGATTCATATAACTGCATAGCATATGCTGTTGACCCCAGAAGAGAGGTTTTCGACGATAATACTGCTAGTTATGCCACACCTTTTCAAGGGGCTTTCTGGGTAAATACAAACGAGTTCTGGTTAGGAACGCCAGGTTTTGATTCTTGGAACGAGAACAATTGGCGTATGGACCCGTTTGTATATGAGGTACATATTGCATTAGATGATTGGTCTTCTTTAAAAACAGAATATAGAGTTAAATTTCTAAACCCAAATATAACGCCATTTATAGCTTTGGATACAAATGATTCTGTATTTTTCCGAGGATTTTCTTTAGCTTATAGAGAATTATTAAAGGATGTTTTAAGAGAGCACCCGACTTATATGACACTGACATGGCGTGGTACTTCAATGGCTGTATTTAATAGAGCGGCAGCGACTGATGACATAGATAATTTTTTCACTTTACCAGATTTTGCCGCTTCAATTTATAACGGCCATACTCTTGTTGGATGTGATACAAACGATAACAGCAGAATAGTTATGTATTATTCAGAGTATCACGCGGCAAGAGCATTGTCAAAAACATTTGATTGTAAAAAACTTGGCAAAAGCGCTGATCCAGATTGGAAGATGGCTGTAAGTAAATGCGGAAAGAGACGACAGCTATTGATCCATCGCGAAGAACAAGTAGCCCCTTTGTATGGAAAAGTAAAAAGAGCATACAAATAAAACACAATTAAAATATTCTTCACATTAAGGAAAATTCCTATGAAAAAATATACCTTATTCATTCTGATGTTTTTAACGGCACTCAACGTTTTTAGTTTAACTCAAGAAGAAAAAGAAAAAATCTATAATTCTATTGTCGCCGAAGCAAAGCTACCTGAGGATTACAGTAGCTCATCGCTTTTATCTATTTCATATGCTAGAAAAAACACACGTCAATTGCCTCCTGGATTCGATGTTGATGCATATGTTGAAACTCTTATTGGAACAAATTCCAAGCAAAAAACAAATTTTGTGGGAACGATTTCTAAATTAGAAGCAGACGCCAACAAAGCATCAAAATATCTTAATTCTTTGCCGCCTTCAACGCTTATTCCGGCGTTTTATGAGCTAAGATTGGATGGTAAAATACGCGATTCTGTTGATTATTATGCATATATAGATCTTGACGAAACCAACGAATATGACAAAGCAGATTTGGTTCGCGTTTTTGAGAATGAAGCGATCGTGCGGAAAAAGAGAGAACTTGCAGGAATTGTTCTCAGATATTCTCGTTGCGAAGGTTTTATAAAAGGCGACCTCATAGGAATGATCAATCCCAAAGCGTCGTATGAAAGCAATTTTCGCGCATACTGGTGGCTGGAAGGAAGGAGATTCATGCCTGAGATCTGGAACGTTTGGTATCCCTGCTGGCAAAACGAGATGTCCAGGAAAAAACCTAGGGAGTCGGTGACGGAACAATTGGTGGAAGACATCGGCTGTTTCGGTACATTTCTCTTTCCACATTTGAACGAAGCGATCAAGGAAGGTGATTATACCCTGACGCCTGTTTTAGAAGAGATTTCTTATCGCACCGAGGTTGAATTGCCGTCGGCAAAAGAATTCTGCGAATGGTATTCGACCAATAGTTACAAGTATGATTATCCGCCTTGCGAAGGCATAAGAAAGACGATCGAGAAAGTCAAGGATCCCTATATTCTTTCCGAGCTGAAAGGCGAAGACACGTATGACGATAGGAAAAAATTTGGTGACAAATGGGCGTTTCACACTTTTGAACGAAATGTGTTCAAGCAAGTCCTCTGGCAAGCGGAAGACTATTACAAGAAGAGGGAATACCCGCCCGATTACTGGTATTACAAGCTGCCTGACGAAGCGGCTTATGAATATAAGTCAGAGATTCCGAGCTTCAGCGGTTCCACCAACTTCAATAAGGGCTTCCTTAAGAAAATAGAAGAAAAGCGGAAATGAATAGGCTGCTGTTTGTTTTGCTTTTTTTCGGCTTTGGCGTTTCGGCCGCGTTAGGGGAAGCGCTGTCTTCCAATTTCGTCTTGGACGACAAGGATTACGCTTCCATGACAGAAAGGCTGCTGCCTTACTGCGGTGAAGAAGCAAAGGGCTTTTTAGAGGAAAAGCTGCGCTCCGGGAAAGACCTTAAGGACGCGTATGAGCTGGCCAGGATAGAAGCGCACCCCTTGCTGGAGCAGGAGCTTGAGAAAAGAAAAGCTCTGCTTGGCAAGGGACGGATAAGGCTGTTGTCATATGACGAGATCTGTGACAATGTCAAATATGTCTGGAGCGCCTTCTATCTTCAGAAAAACGGAAAAGGCTTGTCGGTTGAAAAAATGATCGGGGCCTTGAACAAGATCGAGGAACTGAAGGAAAGGCTAAAAGACGACAGCGACCAGCTGTATGATATAAACGAATACAGGGATCTGCATCTTCTGCCTGGAATGTCGGGTCAGCTTTACCAGCTGGCGGAGAAGATATTCTGGCGCGGACACTGCAAAAAGGCCTACCGCTGTATGAATTATTTCCTTTTGCCAGAGAACAAAGACGACTTCTCGGTAGGGGCGGCGCACTATTATCTCGGCAATCTTCTGGCGCATAGGTGGGACGAACTTGGCTATAAAGCTTCGGACAAAATGGAGCTGGAAGCGCTGCGGCATTACATTAAAACGCCGCAGTATAAAACCTGCCTGACATATATAGCGTACTCATATTTTAAAGCGGCGGATATGGCATCCCGTTTCAATGATTACCGGACATCATACGCTTTGGCATCCATGGACGTTCCATGCGTGGATTATGACTATGCAACCGGCCAGCGTCATTACAACGCGGCCCTGGCCAGTTACGAGTTGAAAAAATTCACAAACTGCGTGCTGCATATCCAGGAAGTGCAGCGGTACTATCCGAGACTTGAAGTGGAATGGCTCTTAAAGCGGATCCCCTATTACGACAAGGAAAGCCTGTGGAACTGGTGCTTTACGAATAAGCTTAGCGAAGCTGACAGGTACAACGCCGTTGTTGATGCCTTGACAAACGAGACTGCGTGTGTCGAGCTGGACGAGCTTTACGAAATTCTGACGATAGAATGGCCAAAATCGGCTGATCTGCCGGAAAGCGTAAGGACGAACAGGGTATTGAACAACAAATTCTTCGAGAATCTGCATAACGAAAATTTGAAAAGATTGCGTCAAAACAAAAAGAGGAGAAAAGAATGAGAAACACGTTTGGAAAAATATTGTTTTTGGCGGTTGTTTTCTGCGCCTGCAATTGCTTTTCCGGGCACATAGACATCGTCAACGGAGTGTGGGCGGTCTCCAAGAACATGACGAAGAACCAGGAGATAGGAGGGAAACTAAGGGAGATAGAGGCGGTTGCCCGGCAGGACACCGACAAGGCGGCCGAGCTTTGCAAGGAGCTGAAAGAGTCGCTTGACGATCCCGAGATCTATACGGACGACGGGGAGTATCTGCCACTGGTGCTGGACAGCATGTGGCTGTATTACGCGGCGCATAAAGGTTTGCAGGGAAAAGCTGTGCTTACGGAAGCACAAAGGCTGATAGAGGAATACGCCGAAAAGGCGGAGGGGCAGAGATATTGTGCGTACAAGTATCTTTATCATCGCATAAGAGGGTATTACTACGGCAAGAAAGACAATAAATCGATGATAAAGGCGCAGAAAGACATGATCCTGTACGATCCGGCGGATTACAGCCAGATCATGACGCTGATGGATCAGATCCGCGATCTTCCGGAGGCGGCGGGAGACTTGGATGCGTTTTTAAGCGAATTCAAAGAGAGGCAAGGAGTGGTAGAGCCAGAGTTCGAGCTGACGCTGCTTTTGGCCTCGAAAAAGAAAAGCAACAGCGAGAAAATAAAAGGCGCGTGCGCCTGGTTGGAAAAGCAGAGCGGAGGAGCGCCGGAAGTCATAATGCGCGCCCTGCCGAGGATAACGAAGTTCGTGTCGGCCAAGGACAAAGAAGCGCTGACAGATTATTATTACGCCCTAACGGATTTGGCTTTGAGGCAGTCATCTACGGAAGACAGACTGACGGTTTTTGCCATGGCGCTGAACGAAAGGCAAAAGCTTGTCGCTGCCGTCCCGGAAATATTGCCGCCGAAAGGCGAAGGCAATTGAGCGCATGCGAACTACGCGTACATGGCCTTGATTATCTTCTTCCATCAGGAAAAAACAAACCCCTCTTGATTTTACTTCGTAACAAAATCTTGAGGGGTTTGTTTTTTCCCTGACGGGAAGAAGCATCGCTCACATATTGAGCTCGCGAGCTTTGTAGATCATTCCAGGCCGTATTTTTCCGCGGCGGCCTTGAGGGATTCCTCGGTCACCGGGAAGCGCCAGAGCTGATAGTACTTGATGAGGTTCTGGCCGACGGCCTTGTTCAAGGCGGCGAACTGGAAGTTTACTTTCTCTTCCGGGGTCGCGGGGGCGGGGATGCCTTTGTCCTTGACCGCGCCGATCAGTCTGTACCACTTCTTGATGGGATCCCAGCCGTAGACTCTCACGATCCTCTGGTAGAAGGACTGGAGCTCGTCGCTGTCAAGCGTTTTCCAGGATCTGGTCTTGTCGGCCAGGTAGCCTTCGCCGAAGAGCAGGAAGAAGCGGTCGCCCAGTTTGGTGATGGGGATGCGCTCGTCTTTGTCCCTGGGCAGAAGGTCGGTGCCTCTCCAGCGGATGCTCAGGTATTTCCTGGAAGGCATGTGGTCGAAGGCGTAGAGGACCTTGATGTTGGCCTGGAACTCCGTGGAGTCGTGGTCCCAGCGGAGGTAGTCGGTCAGGTCGCAGTCGAAGTTGTGGCCGACTTCATGCGCCCAGCCCCAGCTCATGAGGCCCTGCTTGAACTCGCTGATGGTGTCGGGAACGTAGAGGCCGGTCAAAGTCACGGGGTTGCCGGCGTAGGCCCAGGCGAAGCGGTTGGGAGATTCTTTCAAACCGGTGATCTTGCCGTCGAAGGGCTTGCGGCCCACCAGGTCCACGTAGCATTCGTAGCATTCGTCCATCCATTTGAGCATGTCCCTCTGCCAGAGGCCGCCGTCGAAGCGGGATTTCTGGAAGGAGACGTAGATGTACTGTCCGGTGATGGCGGCCAGGGGTTCCTCCAGGACGGCTCGCTTCGTTTTGAGCTCGAAGGGCAGGAAAGTCGCTTTGCCTTCCCTCTTCACTCTGAATTTGCCTTTCATGACGACTTTGCCGTCGGGCATCTTCTCGAACATGTCCTTGGGAAGATAAGTGTCGTGCAGCCATTTGGCCTCTTTGCCGGGGGCGACGGTCACATTGACTTCCTGGGTCCAGGGCTCGGAATTCTCGCTGCCGATCCACTGGGCTTCCATTTCCTCGATGGTCCAGTCTTTTTGGCCGGAGTTTTTGAAGACGAATTTGGCTTTGTTCCAGGCGCCGACGTCGAAGCCGATGTCAAATTCCGGTCCGGCTTTGACGGAGAGGGCGGTGGGGGCGGCCGGGTCGGCCAGGAGGGAAACTGACATTGCAAAAAGCAAGAAGGGAACTAGAAAACGCATTGTGTTCTCCTAAATAGGGGGTTAATTTTAGATTCTTGTATAATGATACCGCAAAAGGCGCTTTTATTCCATGCTTATAAAAAACAAGCGGAAAATGAAAAACGGCATATCGCCGGTCCGGCGGGCCGCTTTGCGCGGTCTTTGATTTTGGGGGCGGGTTTGGTATAATAACAAATACTATTTTTTAATTAACTTCCTTTAACCCCATTCATACCCAGGTGCTATGAAAAAACACTCCTTAGTCGCTTTGGCTTTGTTGGGCGCCGCCTCCGTTATGGCTGCCCCTGAAGCCCAGTGCACGGATTGTTTCGCGCAATCCGCCCCCTATCTTGCCGTCGCGGCCGCCGTTTTGGCGCTGCTGGTGGCGTTCATCTGCTACAAGAGCATGGTCAAGGCTCCGGAAGGCTCCCCTCGCATGATCGAGATCGCCGCCTACGTCCGTGAAGGCGCCATGGCCTATCTCCGCCGCCAGTACAAAGTAGTGGGCGCGGTCTTCGCGATCCTCTTTGTCATTTTCGCCATCCTGGCGATTTTCAAGATCCAGAACCCGTTCGTTCCCATCGCCTTCCTTACCGGCGGTTTCTTCTCCGGTCTGTGCGGCTATATCGGCATGAACACCGCTACCAAAGCCAGCTCCCGCACCGCTCAGGGCGCTTCCGAAGGTTTGAACCGCGGCTTGCAGGTCGCCTTCCGTTCCGGCGCCGTTATGGGTCTCTGCGTGGTCGGCCTTGGTCTTTTGGACATCTCCCTTTGGTGGATCATCCTTGACAAGCTGGTCTTCACGGCTGACAACATGGCCAACGGCCTCTCCATCTGCGGCCTCGACCTGGTCCACGCCGGCACCGACAACGCTCACAAATACATCGAGATCACGACGACCATGCTGACCTTCGGCATGGGCGCCTCCACCCAGGCCCTCTTCGC
>JAGCTE010000050.1 GCA_017963805.1 bacterium
GAGATCTGGACGGAAAAAGCCCAGAACCCTTCCTGGTGGCCGTACCGTCATTACAACGCCTCCAGCCCCTCGGCCAGGCCCGACCTCGTCGAATGGTACGCCGACCTCGAGCCGCCCTGCCCGACCAACAGGACGGTCACGGCTCTTACCGGCGGCAGCACCTGGAGAAAAGTCAGCGTCATTTCCACCAACATCCAGCTTGTTGCGACCGACGACCCCTTCAAGGAAGTTACCGGCTACTGGCCGACCTTCTACGGCGCGGCCGCCTACCTTGACGGCAAATACATGATCGCCGCCGGGCAGATGTGCAACTACGCCCTTAGGAACGCCGAGACGAAACTTGTTTTCCCCGGCATGGACAACTTCTGCAAATATCTAAAGGACGGCACGAAGAGCGGCGACCTCAAGGACTACGGCTTCTATTGGCCGAGCAACTCCGTCTCGCACGCCGACGAGGCCTTCTCCTTCAACCGCAGCGTGCAGTTCCACATCTACGACGTGGCAAGTGACACCTGGGAATCCTCCAAGTACGACGGTTCCGGCCCCCCGACTTTCGTCAACATGGAAGCCGGCAAATGCCCGGCCCGTATTGCCGACAACGAATGGGTGGTCCAGGAGGCGGTCATGCGCGACGGCGCCCGCTGCGGTTCCAACCAGGCTTTCCTTTACGACTTCGACGAGTCGGGAACGCCCTCTTTCTTCATCCACGCCGGATATCCGAACTGGGACGGCAACTTCCAGATCTACAACCCCACCAAAAAGCCGGAAAACGATCCTGAAAGCCCCTACGGCGCTTGGAGCGGATCGAGCGGCGCCACCGGCTTCTCCTCCGGGTACGTCGCCCAGTACGGCGGCGGCGCTGTCTGCATAGACGGCCTTGCCTACGTTATTGGCGGCGGATTCTGGGGCGACGGCGGCCTCAACATGCAGATCTACAATCCGAAGACCGACGAGTGGCGCGTCTACGAGAAGATCTATCCCGACAACCTTGTCGACTTCGGCATCGCGACCTGGGGCAGCAAGATCTACCTCCTCGGCGACAGCTCGATCTCCACGAAGATCCGCGTCATGGAGACCGCCACGAACAAATATCAGTTCGTGGACAGCGACCTTGAGCTCCAGATCCCGGTCACCGCGCCTGCCGTTGTCGGTTATAACGGCGTCATCTACGCCATCGGCGGCCGCACCTTGAACGAAAGCGGCAAAGCCGTTCCGACCGACGCGTTCCAGATCATCAACACGGTCTTGAAATCCGCGGTGGTCCACACCACCAGGCTGCCCGTGGCCGCCTACTACGCTTCCTGCGCCGTCACGGAAGACGGCAAGCTCCTTTTCGGCGGATCCATGCTGAGCAAGGACCCCGTGACCGGCAAGGAAGTTGCTGGCAGCCGTCTCTGGATCGGCGACATGCCCACCCAGGACCTCTACGTCTCTCCCTCCACCATCGACTACGGACAAACGGAAGACAGCGTTGAGATCAGCCTCTACAACGTTTCCGCCCATGATCTGGAAGTCAATCTCAAGTGCGCGGAGCCCTGGCTGGAACTGGACGCCACCGTAACCGTTCCCAAGAACTCCGAGATCAAGAAATTCCTTGCCATCGACCGCACGAAAGTCCAGGGCCCGGTCAGCGGGCAGGTTGACCTGACCTGGGGCGA
The DNA here is from genome assembly GCA_017963805.1 of bacterium. GTDB lineage: Bacteria > Auribacterota > UBA3054 > UBA3054 > UBA3054 > UBA3054. Next base: position 1,659 of record JAGCTE010000050.1, read on the forward strand.
AGAGTCAATGTCGATCGGCGTAAAGGCCGACACGCCGCGCCCAATCGCCCGTTTCAGCAAGACCAAGGACATCACCTTGAAGCCGACGACCAAATCTTTCGAAGTCAAAAACGAAGGAACAGTCAACCTTGTCTACAGTTTCGCCAGCGACACCGAAGGCGCGACCATCAGCCCCGCTTCCGGCGAGATCCAGCCCGGCGTCACCAAGACCTTCGACTATACGATCGGTGAAAACTGCCCGCGTCCCAGCACGGTCGTCTACACCATGACCTACAACTCCTACGACGGCAGCAGCAACACCTTCACGGTCAGCAACTACGCCAACACCTACTACGTCAGCCCCGACGGCAATGACGACAACGAAGGCACCTCCCCCGAGGCCGCCTGGAAGACCCTGGCCTACGCTTTCGAAGCCGTCCCCAACGGCTCCGCCGATGAAGGCCCGATCACGCTTTCCGTGGCGACCGCCGTTTACGCCGGCGACTCCCAGCACGCCACCGACTGGACACTCGATCTCTCCAAGAAGTCTTACCTGTGGGTGAAAGGCGAGACGACGGACAAACCGATTTCCGTCACCGGATATTTCGTCGACCAGATCGACCGTCCGCTTCTGACTCCCGGCGACAAGAAGTGGCACAAGGGAACGGGCGGCGACGTCTGGGACGAAACGCCCGCCATCAAGATGGAGAACGTCGACCACGTCCGCTTCAGCAACTTCATCCTGGACGGCTCATATCCCGACACCAACATCGTGACGACCGGCGTGGGCGCCAGCCTTCCCAACATGACGGAACTGATCGGCATCAACAACGCCAACGGCGTCCAGATCGACAACAACTACTTCTACGGTATGTTCCAAGGGGAGTGCTATGACGTGACCACCAACCAGGTCACCAACTGGGAGCACTTCTACTACATCGGCCTGACCTACCACGGCAATATCGGCCCGGACGACATCACGATCAACAACAACCTCTTCGAGGGCTTCACCAGAGGCATCTATCACAACGGGTATCCTGCCCGCGATGACAGCTCCAACACGAACTTCGCCTACATCACCGCCAACACTTTCACCAAGCAGCACTCCAACGGCGGCGTCTGCGTAGGCATCAGCTCCAACTTCCAGGACTCCTGGTACGGAGCCGCCCAGGTCTGCACCTCTAACATCTTCGCTGAGATCCCTGATCAGGACTACGAATTTGAACCGATGTGGACCTGCGCCTACAATACCGGCGACGCGGTGATCCTCCAGGGGCACGACGACTACGCCGTGCTTTCCCAGTACAACCAGTACTACGACATCGGCGGCCCCGGCGGCGCCGACTACTACACTTCCGGCGTGACCTACGAGCTGGACGACATCTATTACCAGATCGACTTCACGGACTACACCAACGAAGTGCCCAATTTCGTCGCCAACACCTGGTACAAGACCGATCCCGAAACGCAGTACGGCGAGCGTTACGTCGGCTGGGCTTTCATCCCCGAACCGTTCTTCGGCTTGGCTTTGATCGCCCTGGCTATCGCCATGCTTCGCAGAAAGTAAGCGTTCCGCCCTCAGCGGGAAAAGCGCGCCTCTTCGGGGGCGCGCTTTTTTGGTATAATAAAAACACTAGGAAATTCATTTTTTAACCAACAAAAAAGGATGCACTGATGAAACGCTTAATGCTTTTCCTTCTGGCGTTCTCCTTCCTCGGCCAGGCTCTGGCCGACGAGATTTGGACCGAGAAAGCCCAGAACCCCTCCTGGTGGCCGTACAGATATTATGACGCCTCCAGGCCTTCCATCCGCGAGGACAAACTGGAATGGTACCACGATTGCGACGTGCCCTGCCCGACCAACAAAACGGTCGAGCTCTTCAACAGCTCTTCCGCGAGGAAAGCTGTGCTCGTCACCACCAACGTCCAGTTCGTGGCGACCGACGACCCCTTCAGGGAAGTCGTAGGCTACTGGCCGACCTTCATGGGCGCCGGCGCCTATTTGAACGGCAAGTATATGATCGCTTCCGGCCAGACGTGCAACGTTGGCCTTTCCGGCCTCGGTCTGTATTTCTCCACCATGGAAGATTATTTGAAGAAAAAAGCCGACCCCAGCTACAGGCCGACGGGCGATCTGGTCGATCCGGGCTATATGTGGCCCAGCAACACCTACAAGGAAGCCTTCTCCTACAACCGCAGCGTCCAGTTCCACATCTACGACGTGGCGAGCGACTCCTGGGATTCCTCCAAGTGGGACGGCAGCGGACCCCCGACTTACGTCAACATGGAATCCGGCAAATGCCCGGCCCGCGTCACTGAAAACGAATGGGTGGTCCAGGAAGGCGTGGCCGGCGACGGCGTTTACTGCGGCGCCAACCAGGCGTTCCTCTGGGACTTCGACGAGTCCGGAACTCCTTCCTTCTTCCTGCACGGCGGCTACCCCTCCTGGGACGGCACCTTCAGTATCTACAATCCCAACAAGAAGCCTGAAAACGATCCCGAGAGCCCCTACGGCGCCTGGACCGGTTCCAGCGGCGCCAACGGCTTCAGCGGCGGCTATCACTGCCAGTACGGCGGCGGCGCTGTCTGCATCGACGGCATCGCTTACGTGATCGGCGGCGGCTTCTGGGGGGAAGGCGGCCTCAATATGCAGACCTACAACACCAAGTCCGACCAGTGGACGACTTACGAAAACATCTATCCCGACAATTTGATGTATTTCGGCATCTCCAGCTGGGGCTCCAAGGTCTACATCCTGGGCGACAGCTCCGTCTCCACCAAGATCCGCGTCATGGAGACCGACACCAACAAGTTCGCGTTCGTTGACAGCGACCTGGAACTCCAGATCCCTGTGCGCGACCCCGCTGTGGTCAGCTACAACGGCGTCATCTACGCCATCGGCGGCCGCACCAAAGACGAGAATGACAAGCTCGTTCCGATCGACGCTTTCCAGATCGTCAACACCGTTCTGAAGTCCGTCGTGGTCCACACCACGAAGCTCCCCGTGGCGGCTTATCACGCCGCCTGCGCGGTGACCGAAGACGGCAAGCTTTTGTTCGGCGGCTCCATGATGAGCAACGACCCCGTGACCGGCAAGAACGTGGCCGGCAGCCGTCTCTGGATCGGCAATATGCCGACCCAGGACCTCTACGTCTCTCCCTCCACCATCGATTACGGCCAGACCGAGGACAGCGTCGAGGTCAGCCTCTACAACGTCTCCGCCAGTGATCTGGAAGTGGAAGTCAAGAGCGCCGTCGAATGGCTGCCCTTCGACAGCACCGTCACGGTTCCGTCCGACTCCGAAGTGAAGCTTCATCTGACCATTGACCGCTCGAAAGTTCAGGGCCCGGTCAGCGGACAAGTCAATCTTTCCTGGGGCGAACAGACCGTCGCCATCAACGTTTCCGCCGACACGCCGCGCCCGATCGCGGTCTTCAGCAAGACCAAGGACATAACCTTGAAGCCGACGACCAAATCTTTCGAAGTCAAAAACGAAGGAACAGTCAACCTTGTCTACAGCTTCGCGAGCGACACCGAAGGCGCGACCATCAGCCCCGCTTCCGGCGAGATCCAGCCCGGCGCCGCCAAGACCTTCGACTATACGATCGGAGAAGCCTGCCCCAGGCCCGGCACGGTCGTTTACACCATGACCTACAACTCCTATGACGGCAGCAGCAACACCTTCACGGTGAGCAACTACGCCAACACCTACTACGTCAGCCCGGAAGGCAATGACGACAACGACGGCATGACGCCCGAGACCGCCTGGAAGACCTTGGCCTACGCTTTTGAGGCCGTCCCCAACGGCTCCGCGGACGAAGGCCAGATCACGCTTTCCGTCGCGGTGGGCGTTTACGCCGGCGATTCCCAGCACACCAACGACTGGACTCTTGATCTTTCCAAGAAGTCTTATCTCTGGGTGAAGGGCGAAACGACCGACAGGCCGATATACGTTTACGACCAGATCCTCGATCAGATCGACCGTCCGCTTCTGACTCCCGGCGACAAGCAGTGGCACAAGGGTCAGGGCGGCGACGTCTGGGACGACGTGCCCTTCATCAAGATGGAGAACGTCGACCACGTCCGCTTCAGCAACTTCGTCATCGACGGTTCCAAGCCCGACACCAACCTTTACACCACCGGCGTCGGCGCCAGCCTGCCCAACATGACGGAACTGATCGGCATCAACAACGCCAACGGCGTCCAGATCGACAACAACTACTTCTACGGCATGTTCGACGGGGAAGTCTTCAACGTGACCTCCAACGAATACACCAACTGGGAGCATTTCTGGTATTGCGGCATAACCTACAACGGCGTCATCGGCGAGGATGATCTGACGATCAACAACAACCTCTTCGAGGGCTTCAACCGCGCCATCTACCACAACGGCTACCCCGCCCGCGATGACAGATCGAACACCAACTTCGTCTACATCACGGCCAACACCTTCACGAAGCAGCACAGCGACGGCGGCTATTGCTTTGCCATCAGCTCCAACTTCGTGGAAAGCTGGTACGCGGCGGCCCAGTGCTGCACCAGCAACATCTTCTCCGAGATCCCGGATCAGGATTACGAGAAAGAGCCCTGGTGGTGCCGCGCCTTCGTGACCGGCAGCGCCGTCATAGTCATGGGCCACGACGATTACGCCGTGCTGTCCCAGTACAACCAGTTCTATGACATCGGCGGCCCCGGCGGCGCCGAGTACTACGACGCCGGCGTGACCTACGAGCTGGACGACATCTACTACCAGATCGACTTCACGGACTACACCAACGAAGTTCCGAACTTCGTCGCCAACACCTGGTACAAGACCGATCCTGAAACGCAGTACGGCGAACGTTACGTCGGCTGGGCCTTCATCCCCGAACCGTTCATCGGCTTCGCGATCATCGCCCTCGCCCTCGTCATGCTTCGCAGAAAGTAAGCACCAAGCGTCGGCAAAAAAGCGCGCCTCAAACGAGGCGCGCTTTTTTTTGCCCATTTGCGCTATTACATTAGATAGCCGATGTTGCTATAATAGAGACAAAGGTGATTTATGAGCAGAGCGGTCCCGAGAAAGATACCAACTTGGCTCGTCATCGTCGTTATGGCGGTGATTATCTTCTTTGCCTTCGCCCTGATCGCGAACGCGCTCGGAGCCAAGAAGGGCAAAGCCGGTCAGAATTCCTACGACCTTCCGGACGAATACGCCTCCCAAAGCCGGACCCTGGACGATGATCTTGACAAGCTTTCCTTTCATCTTTTGGACGTGGGCCAGGGCGACTGCGGGCTACTGGAACTGCCGGACGGGAAATTGATCCTGGTGGACCTTGGCGACAAGGACGCCGGGCCGAAAGTGGGGAAATGGCTAGCGCAAAGCGGCTTTACGAACATCTTCTGCCTTATCGCGACGCATCCGCACGCCGACCACATCGGCGGCTTCAGGGAGATACTGGCAGTCATCAACACCAAAACCGCCTATTTCCCCGGGGAACTGACCGGCGCCACGGCCGCGACGTCAACTTACAGAAATTTCCTGAAGGCCCTGCTGAAAAAAGACATCGTCGTCGAGGACGCTTACGCCGGGGATTACATTTTGAGCAACGCGGTCTATTGCGTCCGCGTGCTGGCGCCGCAAAAGCATGCTTACGAAAACCTGAACAACACGAGCGTCTGCCTTTTGGTCTCGTACGGAGACCATCTGCTGCTTTTGACAGGCGATGCGGAAGGGGAGTCGGAAGCGGAAATGATAAGGGACTACAGGGACGATTTGAGGCGCGTAACGTTGCTGAAAGTCGGCCACCACGGCTCCAAGACCTCTTCGACGGAAAGCTTCCTGAGGATAGTCGAGCCGGACGTGGCTTTCATATCCTTGGGGAAAGACAATCCCTACCACCATCCTCATCCCAGCTTGATGAAGCGGCTGCTCAAATGGTGCGGCGCCGTCTACAGGACCGACGAGGAAGGGTCCCTTACTTTCATAACGGACGGTTCGGAATTCGAAGTGAAAACGGCAAGATAAGGAGGAAACATGCGGCTCACAGTTGACAGGATAGAGGAAGACTACATCGTGGCGGAAATGCCCGACCTTACTATGGTGAACATTCCCCGCGTCCTGGCGCCGGACGCCAAGGAAGGCGACGTCATAAGGCTTTCCCTTTACAGGAACTCTAACGCCAAACTTAAAGCCGAGATAAAGGAGCTGGAAAGCAAGCTCCGTTACGGCGGGAGATCATAAATGAGATACAGATCCTTTTTGCTCGCGTTTACAGTTATCGCCGCCTGTCAGTTTTTGCTCACAGGCTGCGCCAACCCTTACGCCGACCACTACGCGGCTTACGCCTACGTTTCCCCCTCGGAAAGGAATTTCGCCCCGGCGATCGTCGGCTGCCCACCGGAAAGCGCCGAATACACTGTCAACCAGTATCTCAACAGCGGATACGAGATCATAGGGCGCTCGGAATTCTTCGACAACGACCAGTATATCTCCATGAGCCAAAGCTACGTCCTGGGCCAGGCCACCAACGTCTGCGCGGACGCGGCGGTCCACTGGGTCAGTTATTCCCATACGGAGGACCAGAGCTACGAGGAGGACGTGCCAAGGGAGGAGAAGATCACCACCTACCACTCCAACGGGAGAAAGACCAAGACGGTGATAGAATCCACCGAGACCAGGTACGTCCAGAAGTACGTGGACATGTACCGCTACGTGGCGGTCTTTCTGAAGCGCCGCAATTCGGGGACCGCGGCCCCGGCCGTGGCCATTCCCGTCAACTATTGATCAGGCTTCGTATTTAACTTCGCCGCCGACGATGGTCAGATTGACCTTGCCGTAGACTGATTTTCCCTGGAAGGGGCAGTTGCGGGCTTTCGATTTGAACGCCGCGGTGTCGATCTTGTATTCCGTGTCGGCGCTCCAAACGGTCACGTCGGCGTCTGAGCCCGCTTTAAGGGTGCCTTTCGCTTTGAGCCTTAGTATCTTTGCCGGGTTGGTCGACATAAGCTCAATTAAACGCGTTACGGGCATTTTGTTTTCCTTTACAAGCGTGGTGTAGGAGACGGGCAGGGCCGTTTCCATGCCCACTATGCCGTTGGGGGCGTTGTCGAACTCCACGTCCTTGTTGGTGTAGGTGTGGGGCGCGTGGTCGGTCGCGATGCAGTCGACCGTTCCGTCCATAAGGCCTTCTATGAGCTTCTGGCGGTCTTTTTCCGTCCGCAGGGGCGGGCTCATCTTGAAGTTGGTGTCGTATGTTTCAAGATCCGCGTCGGTCAGCGACATGTGGTGCGGCGTCACTTCGCAGGTAACTTTAACGCCGCGGGATTTGGCGTCCCTGACCATGTAGATGCCGAGCCCCGTACTGACGTGCTGCAGATGGATCCTGCCGCCGGTGTAGCCCGCGACCAGGATGTCGCGCATCAGCATTATCTCTTCCGAAATGGAGGGCGTGCCGCGCAATCCCAGCTTGGTGGAGTAGAAGCCTTCGTTCATGGAGCCTTTGAAGTTGATGTCTTCGCAGTGGTCCATGACGAGGAGGTCGAACATTTTCGCGTATTCCGAGGCGCGGGACATAAGGAAGGAGTTCATGACCGGGCTGCCGTCGTCGGTGATGGCGACGATGCCGGCCTTGTACATTTCGCCGATCTCGGAGAGTTCCTCGCCGGCCCGGCCTTTGGAGATGGTGCCGGTGGGAAGGACGTTGGCTTTGCCGACGCGTTTGCCTTCCAAAAGGATGAATTTCACCAGCGATACGTGGTCGATGGGCGGGATGGTGTTGGGCATGCAGACGATGGTCGAGAAGCCGCCCGCCACGGCGGCGTTGCTGCCGCTTTCTATCGTTTCCTTGCTCTCCTGTCCCGGCTCCCTCAAGTGCACGTGCAGGTCGATGAAGCCCGGCGTGACGTAGGCGCCCTTGGCGTCTATGACTTTTTCGTCATTTAATGCCTTGGGGGCTTCGCCCAGGGCGCATTCTTTGATCTTGCCGTCTTCTATCCTAAGGTATCCCTTGCCTTCCAGTTTCTGGCTGGGATCCACTATCGTTCCGTTTATGATCAATGTTTTCATGTTTATTCCTCGCTGATCTTGGTTCCGCCTGTGACCAGGAAGAGGACGGCCATTCTGACCGCCAGTCCGTTGGTGACTTGCTGAAGGATGACGCTTCTCGGTCCGTCGGCTACGGTGCCGGATAATTCCACGCCGCGGTTGATGGGCCCCGGATGCATGACTATCAGGCTTTCCGGAGTCTGGTCTATCAGTTTTGTGCTCAGCCCGAAGTAGCGGGCGTATTCCCTAAGGCTCGGGAACTGCACCTGCTGCTCCCTTTCCCTTTGTATCCTAAGCATGTTGACGGCGTCCACTTTTTTCAGAGTGGCGGGCAGGTCGTAGGAGACTTCCACGCCTTCGCCCATCTTTTCTATTTCCCTCGGCATAAGGGTGGAGGGGCCGACGACCGTCACCTTCGCGCCGAGTTTCTGCAATCCCCAGATGTTGGAACGGGCGACTCTGCTGTGGCTGATGTCGCCGACGATCGCGACCTTCAGCCCTTTGAGGTCGCCGAATTTTTCCCTTAAGGTGTAGATGTCAAGCAGAGCCTGGGTCGGATGCTCGTGCATGCCGTCGCCGGCGTTCACGATCGAGGGCTCGATGTTTTCCGCCAGATAGTGGGGGACGCCGGCGCAGGAGTGCCTTACGACGATGGCGTCTATTCTGTAAGCGCAGAGGTTTTTGACCGTGTCGAGAAGCGTTTCGCCTTTTGTCACGCTCGAGGCGGCGATGTTGACGTTGACGATATCGGCGGAAAGCCTTTTTTCTGCCACCTCAAAAGAGACTCTCGTCCTTGTTGAGGGTTCGAAGAAGAGGTTGACGACGGTCTTGCCCTGAAGGGCGGGCACCTTCTTGATCGAGCGGGTGGCGATCTGGGAGAAGGCCTTGGCCGTGTCAAGGATGATGGTGATCTCCTCGGCCGTCAGCTTTTCCAGCCCCAAGAGATCTTTTTTAGTCCATGGCATATATGCTCCTTAATTTTATTTTCTTGCAAAAAAAATGACCTGGCCTTGGCCAAGTCATTCTTTTATGACCTCAACGAGGTCTTCGCCGTCAAGTTCTTCCGTTTTGACGCTTATTTTTTCCTCGCTTTTCGTTTCGACCGAGAGACCGACGTAGTCCGCCTGGATCGGGAGTTCCCGTAGCCCGCGGTCCACCATGACGGCGAGCTTGATCATCTTCGCCCGGCCGTTGTCGGCAAGGGCGTCGAGAGCGGCTCTTATGGTGCGGCCCGTGTAGAGAACGTCGTCGACCAGAACGATCATCTTGTCGTTTATGTCTTCCGGAAGGTCGGTGCTCCTGACGACAGGCCTCATGGCGATCATGGAAAGGTCGTCCCTGTAGAAGGTGATGTCCAGGATGCCGAGCCCGATCTTCTTACCGGTCTTTTCCTCGATGAGTTTCGCCAGCCTTTGCGCGAGGTAGACGCCGCGGCGCTGGATCCCCACGAGGATCGTCTCCTCAAGCGGAAGCGTCGAGAGCTTGTCCGCCATCTCGGAGAGGGTGGCTGCGAATTTTTCTTTGTCAGCAATCAGCATTTTTCAATTCCTCAAGATTTTTTTGATTATAGCAGAAGGGCTTTTTTTTGGCAAACGGCAAGATCCCTCGGGACTTGTTATAATATTGGCATGAGAAGCATTATTTGGAATCCCTGGCACGGCTGCCATAAAATTTCCGCCGGCTGCGCCCATTGCTACGTCTACCGCAGGGACGCCTCCTGCGGCAGGCGCGCCGATACGGTCGTCAAGACCGGGGATTTTTACCTGCCCATGCGCCGGGACCGCTCCGGGGCTTACAAGATCCCTCAGGGGTCGGAAGTCGACACTTGCTTCACCTCGGATTTTTTCGTGGAGGATGCCGATCCCTGGCGGGCCGAATGCTGGGAGATGATGAAGATAAGGAGCGACCTCTCCTTTTTCTTCATCACCAAAAGGATCGACAGGATGGAGAAGTGTCTGCCGCCGGATTGGGGGGAGAGGGGATACCCGAACGTTTCCATCGCCTGCACGGTCGAGAACCAGGCCATGGCGGACTACAGGCTGCCTATTTATCTTAGAATGCCCCTGAGGGCTAGGTCGATCGTCTGCTCGCCGCTTTTGGAAAAGATCGAGCTGAAAAAGTACCTGGACGGGACCGTCACGAATCTTACGGCGGCGGGGGAATCGGGGAACATGGCGAGGGTCTGCGACTACGAGTGGGTGCTGGATCTGAGAAGGCAGTGCGTGGAAACGAACACCTCATTTTATTTCATGCAGACCGGCGCGCTTTTCAGGAAGGACGGAAAGCTTTACCGCGTCGAAAGAAAGATCCAGCACAGCCAGGCAAGGAAGGCGAAGATCAATTTTATTGCCGGAAAGCCTTGATGGAAAGGGGACAATTTGCTATAATCCCTACGATAATCAAGTCTTACAAATCTTTATGGCAACTGAACTTCATAAGACAAGGGTAGGGATCTTCGTCTGTTTAGGCTTTGCGCTGATAATAGTCGCCCTGCTCATTTGGAGCCACATCTCCTGGGGAGGCTCGCCCAGGACTTACTCCTGCTATTTTAGTGAGAGCGTGCAGGGTTTGACGCTCAACTCTCCGGTCAGGTTCCGCGGCATCACCGTAGGCTCCGTCTCCCACATAGGCATCGCGCCGGACGGGGAGCTGGCGGAGATCTTCTTTCAGATCTCCCCCAACAGCGGATTCGAGGTCGAGAGCGACAAGATGTACATCCACATCACGGGCAACCTTCTGACCGGCATCAAGTACCTTGAGATCGAAATGATCGGGGACCGGTCCAAGCCCAACACGGACTTCCCCTTCGAGCCGGACTATCCGGTCGTGGGAACGTACCACACGGTCTCGCCTGAGGACATTTTCTACCAGCTGACGAAACTGATAGAGGATCTCAACGTCAAGTCGATCTCCACTTCGATCACGAACATCCTGGCCGGGGTGCAGTTGGTTTTGGGGCAAAACAACATCGCTCCCTTGGTCTCGAACATAACGGTGACCTCCGAAAACATCAGGGAGATCTCGGCCTCGCTCAAAGTTTCCGTTACCAGGGACAATGTGGCGGTGCTCTACACGAACCTGAACCAGGCTGTCGCGAACTTCAGGGCCGTTTCCGATACGCTGCAGGGCAGTTTGAACGACGAGACGGTCTCCAACATCGTCTTCAACATCACCGACACGACGGATAGCGTCAACCAGATGGTGAAGGTCATTACGCCCGAGGACATCAGGGCTTTCGCGGATTCTCTGCAAAAGCTCATAGTGCACGCCAACATGCTCGTCAACATGACGAGCGAGGAAGTCGAGGATCTTTTGGAAGAAGTCCAGCGGTCGGCCGGCAACGTCAGGGCCTTTACGGAAGCCTTGCGCGCCAGGCCGGGGCAAACGCTTTTCGGCGAGGATAAGGAGAAAGGGAAATGAAAAAATTAGCTTTGACACTGTTGTCTGCGCTGCTGCTTTGCGGCTGTCTTTCCGGCATTTTCAAAAGGGACGCCATCACGGTCAACTATTACCAGATCGACTACCCCTCGATCGCCAAGACCTGCGAAAAGCCCTTCGACCTCGCGCTTTCCTTCAGGAAGCTGCAGGTCAACTCCGCTTACGACCGCAGCACGCTCATCTACATGAACGGCGACAAGAGCGGGGGAGTTTACAGCTATGACGAATGGCTCTCTTCGCCGGACGAACTGATCTTCTCGATGCTGCAAAGGGACCTCGAGGACGCCGGCGTCTTCAAGAGCCTTACCACCAGGACTTCCGGAACTCTGCCCGACTACGGCCTCAACGGAACGCTCGTGGAAGTCTACGAGAGCAGGGAGCTCCTTAGCGTGCAGGCCAAGGCGCACGTTGTCATGCTCTTCACGCTGACCAGGCTCGACCGCGGTTCCAGGACGTCCAGGGTGGTTTTGCAGAAGCGCTACACGGCCGACACGGAATGCGTGAGCGGCGACCCGGAATCTTACGTGCAGGGCGTCTGCGCTTCCCTGAGGGACATTTCGGAAAGGCTTAACAAGGATGTTTACGCCGCGGTGGGCGAGGAAGAAGCCCGCATAAAGGGCGAAGAGGTGAAAAAATGAGAAGGAACTTTTTCTTGGCTTTGTTTTCGATGGTTTTCATTTCGGGCTGCGTTTCCGAATTCTCGGGAATGTTTCCGGCCTCTGAAAAAGCGGACGGCATCCCGCCGGCGCCGCCCACCAAAGTCATCCCCGAGACGAACGTCTATCACGGCGTGACCATAATTGACGACTACGCCTGGATGGAGGACAACACGAGAGCCGACGTGCAGGAATGGACGAAAGCGCAGAACGGGCGTTTCTACGAATACGCCGACAAGCTGCCCGCGACCGCCTATCTTGAAAAGGAGCTGAAAAGGCTCTGGCGCTACGCCGACCAGACCGTGCCTACGGAAGTTTACGACGGCAAGCGCTTGTACTTCAGCAAAAAGGGCGTCGACGACACCAAGTGGATACTGATGACGAAAGAGAACGCCGACGCGCCGGAAAAGGTAGTGCTGGACCCGAACAAGTGGGACAAGGACGACTACCTCGCCTTCGCCTCGCGCTCCCGCGACGGCCGCTACGTTGCCTACGGCATCGGCCACGCCGGCGACGAGAACCCTGTCATCCACGTCCTGGACGTGGAGAACGAGATGGAGCTTCCCGACAGAGTGCGCGGCTGGAAGCAGGGCGTCTCCTGCTGGAAAAAGGACAACTCCGGCTTCTACTATTCCTGCAAGCCCTTAAAGGGCACGGTGCCTGAAGGCGAGGAATTCTACTGGCACGCCGTTTACTTCCACAAGCTCGGAACGAGCGCGGAAGAGGACAAGCTGATCTTCAATTCCGAAACGGAAAGGGAGAAATGGCACGGCGTCGATCTCTCCGACGACGAAAAATACATGCTCTACTACAGGGGCAATTTCGGGAGTGCCGACATCTGGCTGAAACGCAACATAGAGGGCGCCGAGCTTGTTCCCGTGGTGGTCGGCAAGGTTGCCAACTTCGACGTCACCATTATCGGCGAGAAGCTTTTCATCAGGACGAACCTTAACGCTCCGAAATTCATGGTCTACGTCGCTGACGCTGACGCCCCGGGCTTTGAGAATTGGAAAGTCTTCCTGCCGGAAGGCGAGGACAGGCTCGATTCGCTCTCCTTCATCGACGGGCAAGTTTACGCCGAGTACCTGCACGGCATCGACAACGTTATCAAGATCTACGACATCGACGGCACGTATGTGAAGGACATGACCCTGCCGGCGAGCCCCTGCTCGGCCAGCGTTCACGGCTACTGGCACAAGGGCCCCGTCAAGGTCTCCTGCTCGAGTTATCTGATCCCCGGGACGACCTACAGCTACAACGTCAGCGAGGACAAGCTGACCGTTTTGAAAGAATTCCCGGTGAAGTACGACCTCGACAACTGCTGCGTGACGCAGGTCTTCTATCCTTCCAAGGACGGAACCATGATCCCGATGACGATCGTCTATCCCAAGGACCGCAAGAGGGACGGCAGCTGCCCCTGCATCCTGGACGGCTACGGCGGCTTCAACGTCTCCCTTATGCCGGGCTTCATCGGCGCCAATTCGCTCTGGGTGAAGCAGGGCGGCGTGTTTGCCATCGCGAATCTTCGCGGCGGCGGCGAATTCGGCGAAGAGTGGCACAAGGCCGGCATGCGCGAAAATAAGCAGAACGTCTTCGACGACTTCATCGCGGCGGCCGAGTATCTCATAAGGGAAGGCTACACCAGCAAGGAAAAGCTCGGCATCTCCGGAGGCTCCAACGGCGGGCTTCTGGTCGGCGCCTGCGCCGTCCAGCGCCCGGACCTCTACAAGGCCGTCAGGTGCGGCGTTCCTCTGCTGGACATGATAAAATTCCACAAGTTCAGGATCGCCAACATCTGGTCTGAGGAGTACGGCACCTCCGACTATAAGGAGCAGTTCGAATACCTCCTGAAGTACTCCCCCTATCAGAACATCAAAAAGGGCGTGAAGTACCCCGATATGCTCATCACAGGCGGCGAGAACGACGCCAGGGTCGATCCCATGCACGTCAGGAAGATGGGCGCCAAGCTTCAGGCCGAGTCGACGGGCGGCCCCATATTCCCGGTCGTCTATCCCGACGCCGGCCACGGCTCCTCGGTGGATTTCGATTCGAGAGTCAAGCAGTACGCGAGGGAAGGCGCCTTCATGTACGATCGCCTCGGCCTCGAGATCACGAAAGAATAAAGGGAAAAACAGAAATAAAAAAAGGCCCCGGGTATCCGGGGCCTTTTTTTTTAGGCAAGGAGAAAATTATTCTTCTTTCGGCTCGACTTTCTTTTCACGAGCTTCGGAGACGATGAGCTTCCTGCCGCCGACTTCCATTTCATGAAAAGCTTCGATGGCTTCTTTGGTCTCTTCTTCAGTGCTCATTTCAACAAAACCGAAACCGCGGCTGCGCCTGGTCTCGCGGTCAAAGATGACCGAAGCGGAGTTGACCGTTCCAATCGTTGAGAACAGTTTGGAAAGGTCCTCTTTGGTCATCGCGTAGGGCATGTTGCCCACAAAAATTTTGGTAGGCATATTTTTCCTTACCTATTTGAAAAGTTTAAGGTGCGCGTCCAGTAAAAAAAGGAAACCTTTTCCTTTCCCCCCTGAACAAAAATTAAAACAGCGGCTATTCTAGCAGTATTTCAAAAAAATGGCAAGAGGAGCGGGCTGGCGAAGCGGAAACGGGAATGTTTTTTTTATGCTATAATCCTTGATGTATGGAGATATACGATTCACACTTCACACCGAGCGCGGCCAGGAAGCTGAAGGCCGCCATTGAGGAAGCCAACGGCAACGAAGTCTTCGCCCGCGGCATCATGTCCGAAGACGGCTTGATCTGCGACGTCGAAGTCATTTCCCGCGGCAACGACCACATGGTCGCGGCCGTGATGCAGCGCTGCCAGAGCGGGGACTACGCCATACACAATCATCCGCCTAGCCATATGGTCTCGGAAAGAGAGAACATAAGGCCTTCGGACGCGGACGTCGGCATCGCGAGCCAGCTCGGTTCCCGCGGCATCGGCAGCATGATCGTCGACAACAACGTGAGAATGAGCTACGTTCTCGTCGAGACGGGGCCGATGAAGAAGATCACGGCGCTTCCCCTTGATAAGATAGCGAGCCAGCTGAACGTAGGTTCGCGCTTGAGCCAGCATTTCAAGAATTACGAGGAGCGCCCCGAGCAGAAAGCCATGCTGACCCAAGTGACGCAGGCTTTCAACAAGGGTTCGCTCTGCGTGGCGGAGGCCGGAACCGGAACCGGCAAAACTATAGCTTACCTTTTGCCTTCCATCGCCTGGTCCATCGTGAACAACGAAAGGATCGTCATCGCGACGCACACCATAAACCTGCAGGAGCAGCTCTATAAAAAAGATTTCCCCGTGGTAAAGGATCTCTTCTCCAAAGAAGCGGTGGCTGTTCTGGTGAAAGGAAGGGCCAACTACGCCTGCCTTAGGAAGGCCAACACCATAATAAAGAATCCCGAGCTCATAGCCGACGAGGATCAGGAGCGTCTCGAGTCTTTGGCGAGATGGGCTGTAGGTTCGGAGACAGGGGACAGGAGCGAGCCGGCCGAGTATCCCGAAAGCAGACACTGGGAGAAGCTCTCCTCCTCAAGGGAGACCTGCATCAAAAGCGCCTGCCCGTTCTTCAAAAGCTGCTTCGTGGTGAAGGCGAGAAGGAAGGCCGAAGAGGCCAACGTCATCATTACGAACCACGCGCTGCTCTTTTCCGACATCGTCATCAGGGAAGAGGGGAACGCCACGGGCATACTTCCGGACTACACCGCGGTCGTGATAGACGAAGCCCACAACTTGGAGGATTCCGCCACGAACCATTTCGGCATGGCGGTCTCGCGCTACGATATCCTTATCACCCTGAACGCCATTTACCGCATCAGCGGCCACAAGGAGACGGGCGCCCTCGCGACGCTCGCAAATTTCGCGCATAAGAATCCCGAGCGTTTCGGGAAAGACCAGGAGACGTTCCTTGAGCAGATAAAGACGCTCATTGACGACGGACTGCCGGTTTTGCGCGAAGAGGCGCTGGGCGAGTGCGACGACATCTGCGACATCCTTATGAAACTCGACGCCAAGGCCAAGCTTAATGGCCAGGATTTCCTGCCGTACCGTTTGACCAAAGAGCACAGAGCGACAGGGGAGTGGGAGGACGTCTGCGAGCATTTGAAGAAACTTGAGGCGACGCTTACGCAGGGCGCGGCGCTCTTCAAGGGGATCTTCGAAACGCTGGAAGACAAATTAAAGGAAGGGCATGACGAGCTGCCGGGCCTCGCCAAGGACCTTTCCGTGCGCGTTTCCCAACTGGAGACCTTCGCCTCCACCATTTCCGAGATCAGGGAGAAGGGCGAGGAGGAGAACGGCATGGTCAGCTGGCTGGACGCCGGCCTTTCCCAGAAACTGAAGATCAAACGATTCAGCATAGAGAGCGTTCCCATCACCGTGGGAGAACGCTTGAAGGAATCGCTTTACAAAAGATTCCGCACGATCGTTCTGACGTCCGCGACCTTGTCGAGCAAGGGCAAACTGGACTTCTTCAAGAGCAGAGTCGGTTTGGACCTCTACGAGGACGAGCTCAAGGCCGTGGGCGGAAGGGAATTGACCGAGAACATCTACAAGTCGAGTTTCGATTACAAAAAGCAGGCCGCCCTGCTGGTTCCCGAAGATTCCTATGAGCTTAACCAGAACGCCATGATACTTGACCTGGCGCAGCTGACGGAGGGCGGGGCCTTCGTGCTCTTCACATCGGTGGCGGGCATGCAGAACTCTTTTGACGCGCTGGAAAAGGCCCTTAGGGCCAGGGGGCTTCTGCCCATGGCGCAGTTCTCGGATTCCAGCCACAATCTCCTGAACCGCTTCAAAAGCTCCCACAACGCCGTTTTGTTCGGCGTGGACAGCTTCTGGGCCGGCGTGGACGTTCCGGGGGAGAACCTGCGATCCATCATTCTTACGAAGCTTCCCTTCGCCGTGCCGACGGAGCCCATCCAGGAAGCCAGATGCGAGGAACTGGAGAAGAAGGGCGTGACGTCGTTCGCGCACTACTCCGTCCCGCAGGCGGTCATCAAGCTCAGGCAGGGCTTCGGAAGGCTGGTGAGGAGCAGCTCCGACTACGGGATCGTCACGATCCTAGACGACCGCGTCCTGAAGAAGAGCTACGGGAAGACCTTCTTGGGGTCGCTCCCGGATTGCCAGAGATTCATAGGGCCTTTCAAGGAGGTCCTTGACTCGGCGCAATATTTTCTTGAAAACATAAAAAAACAACGAACCAAATAAATAAACAAGACAAGAGGAAAACATGAAAATCCGCATCGCCTTAACCTTGGCGCTAGCCGCCGTCTTCGCTTTCGCTGAAAGCCAAACCCTCGTTTCCCCCGGCGGAAACGTCAAAGTCAAGCTGGGAGACGGTGAGAAAATCACCTACGCCTTGAGCGTAAACGGCGGGGAATCGTCCTTGTCCGGAGAACTGGGAATCGATTTCGAAGACCAAGCCTGGCCGGAAAAGGTCGAGATCGCGTCCGTCGTGAAAGAAAGGATCGACGAAAAGTGGCAGCAGCCGATAGGCATCCAGAAGGAATATCACGATTTCTGCGACCAGTACACCGTGAAACTGAAAGCGGATTTTCCCAAAAGGGAAGTGGGGCTGATCTTCCGTCTCTACGACGAAGGATTCGCTTTCCGCTATACGATCGCCCCTAAGGATCCCGAGGAAGAGTACGTCGTAACGAAAGACAAGACCGACTACCTCTTCGATAAGGACTACGAGTGCTGGTACGCGCCCTACGGCTTCGGCTCCGCCCAGGAGCACGAATCCTTAAAGGCGACCCTTTCCTCCATCCCCAAGGGCACCATCTCCGGCTGCCCGCTCATAATAAGGAGCGAAAATTTCGTTTTGGCTCTGACCGAAACCGACCTTAGGGACTGGGCCGGACTGTACTTCGGCAACGGATCCGCGTTTGAGGGTGAAAAGCTTTTTTCCAGCGGCAAAATGACCGGCCGCGACGAAGCCAAGTTCTTCAAGCTTGACGTCTCCGGGAAAGATTCCGTGACGCTCTGCCACTCCGTGGACGGCGACATCAGCCACTGCCACGCCGACTGGGTCGGCCTTACGCTCGTGGACGAAGCCGGGAACAAGGTTCCCGTAACGAAAGAATTCATAGCGGCGCACGAGGAAGGCTGGGGCGAACTGGGCATAGACAAGAGCGTGGACGGAAATCCGCTTAGGATTGGATCGAAAACTTTCAAAAGAGGCTTCGGCAGCCACGCCAACGGCCTTATCAAGCTCAGGCTCGACAAAAAATACAAAGAGCTCAAAGGCCTTTGCGGCGTCGACGCGGAAAAGGCGGACCTTGGACGCGCGACCTTCGAGATCCTGGAGGAGAAGGAAATTGAAGCGAAGCCTTATCTTTGCGCCATGCTAGCCCCGAGGCTCGACGGAAAAGGCCTTGTCCTCACGAAGGGCGAGCGCCATTCTCCCTGGAGGCTCGCGCTCGTCGGCAAGAGCGAACTCGACCTTGTCACGAACCAGATGATCTTAAACTGCGCCTCTCCCTGCGAACTTTCTGACACCAGCTGGATCAAAGCGGGCCGCTGCACCTGGAACTGGTGGTCCGATTGGAACAGGAACCTCTGCACGGAATCCATCAAGAAGGAAATTGACTTCGCCTCCCGCCACGGCTGGGAATATTCCACTGTCGACGACCCCTGGTACTCCCCGCACATGGGCAGAGTGGGCAACAACGTCATGAAGGGCCAGGAAGGCAAAGTCAACCTGCCTGAGATAGCCCGCTTCGCCAAGGAAAAAGGCGTGAAACTGATCCTCTGGATGCACTGGGCCGACATCGAGCGCATGATGGAGGAAGCCTTCGCCTATTACGAAGAGCTCGGTTCCATTGGCGGCATGAAGATCGACTTCATGAACCGCGACGACCAGGAGATGGTCAAGTGGTACGAGAAGACGGTGAAGCTGGCCGCAAAGCACCATCTGATCGTCAATTTCCACGGCTCCTACAAGCCCAGCGGCTTCGCCCGCACCTTCCCGAACCAGATCACAAGTGAAGGCGTAAAAGGCAACGAAGCGAGCAAGTGGGGATCTGACATCAACCCCAAGAACCTGACCAGCTACCCCTTCACCCGCTACATCCAAGGCCCGGCCGACCTGACGCCCGGCGGCTTCCTCAACAGGCAGCCCGAAAATTTCAAGCCGACTTCCCCGACGCAGGTCATCGGCACGAGAGCCCATGAACTGGCGCTGTGCTTCGTTCTGCCGACGCCCTTGATCTGCCTTTGCGACAATCCCAAGAACTACGAAGGCCAGCCCGGCCTCGAATATCTCGATCAGCTGAAGGCGACTTGGGACGAAACGCTTGCGCTGCAGGGCGACATGGAAAAATTCTATATCTGCGCAAGGAGAAGCGGCGGCGACTGGTACATCGGCATGATCGGCGACGACATGGCCCAGAAACATACAGTACCGCTGACGTTCTTAAAAGACGGCGTGACCTACAAGGCCCAGATCTTCCGCGACAAAGAGGACAGCATCACCGACGCTTGCGCGATCGAGATCGCTGAAGAGGAAGTGACGAAAGACACGACTCTCGAGATCAAGACCGTCCGCAACGGCGGCTACGTCGCCATCCTGAAACCGATTCAGAAATAAAGGTCACTTGCGGACTATCTCGAGATAGTTGACGACGTGATCGCTCCCACGATAGCTAATCGTCTCAACTAGTTCGATCGGGGTAAGGCCGGCCTTTTCCATGACTCTCCTGCTGGCAGGATTCTCCTGGAAATGGCCGGCCTTTATCTTTCTATACCCTATGCGGAAAAGCTCGTCTATGGCCCGTTTAAAGGCCTCGGTGGCGTATCCCTTGCCCCAATGGCGGGAACTTATGGCGTAGCCAATCTCTATCTCGTCATTGTTTTTCGTCGTGTAGTTGAGAAAACCGACGAATCCAAATTCACCTGAGATCGCGTAAACGAAATGCTCGGGTTTTAGGGAGGCGTTTTTGAAACTGGTGAAAAGCCTCCTTATGGCCTCCTCGTCGGGGAAGTCAGGTATCATGTAGGTGGCGAATACTTTGGGGTCAAGGAACATCTCTTTGGCCGCGGAGTAATCCTCCTCCGCGAAGGGGCGGAGGGTAAGGCGTTTTGACTTTAATGTGAGGTTTCTTTCCAACATATCCGGGAGTCATTTTCGCAATTTTGCTTTCGCTTGTCAAACCCCTGTTTCAGGGGCTTCCGACACCATTGAATCACAGCCCTTTTTGTAGTATCATAATATATATGTATCTGGATATAATTTTACTGCTTTTACTCCTGCTTTGCATGACGATAGGCGTCATGCGCGGCGTGCTTTCGCCTCTTATAACCTTCTTTTCGCTCTTTCTGTCGATCTGGCTGGTCGTTTTGTTCCTCGACCCGTGCCTAGGGGAGCTTAGGGAGCTTACCCATCCCTGGGAAGGAAACTTTCTGGTGACGCTGCTCACCTCGAAGTTCGTGGCGGGGCTGCTTCTGATCCTCATCCTCTACTTCACCCTGACTTCTTTGGCGGAGTTCGTGAAGAGAAAACTGATGAACGCCCTGGACCTCAAGTTCAGCGACCGTTTCCTCGGCATGCTCTGCGGCGCGGCCGTGGGAATGTTCCTTTGCGTGATGCTCTGCATAGGGCTCATCTGGTCGAGGACCTTCGTGGTCTCCCAGGCGAACGAGGAAGGCTTGGAAAAGTACGACGCCATATTGCAGTCCTCGCAGGGCTATTCCGTTTCCCTGGCCGTCATCGACTGGACGGTGAGGAAATTCCCGCAGGCCGCGACCATATTGCCGGGCGGACAGATCTGGGGCGCCTCCTCCGTGAACGGGGAAGAGGAAGAGGAAGAATACGACGAAGACGAAAGGGGAGTCTGGGGCCATTGAGATGAAAAAGAACATTATCGTGGTGATGGGCGGCTGGAGTCCGGAAGCGCCCATTTCTATGAGATCCGGGCTGAATGTTTTCAATACGCTCGATAGGAAGAAATACAACGTCAGGGCGGTCATCCTGAAAGAGGACCGCTCGGCCTGCTTCCTTAGGGAAGACGAAGCGCCCGCTGAAAAAGACTGGAGGGAGCGCCCCTCCTCCAACATTGCGGAGGTTTTCACCGAGGTATTGTCCTGGCCTGTGGACGCCGCGATGCTTGCTCTGCACGGCTGCGGCGGCGAGGACGGCTGCTTCCAGGGCTTTTTGTCTACTCTCGGCATTCCTTTCACGCACAGCGGCGTGACCGCTTCGGCGGTCGCGATGGAAAAGGACATCGCGAAGCTTTTGTACGCTGCCGCGGGCATCAGGATCCCCAAAGGCGTGACGGTCTCTTCGAAGGAGGATCCGCTTGAAAAGATCAAAAGCGCCGGGCTTGAATATCCCGTCATCGCGAAGCCCCTGGCTTCCGGCTCGAGCTTCGGGCTCTGGCTTTTAGGGAGCGAGAAGGAGCTTAAGGAAAACGTTTTCTCTTTCTGGCTGAACGGAGGCTTGTATCTCTTCGAGGAATTCGTGAAGGGCAGGGAGTTCACTTGCGTCGTGGCGACCAAAGGCGGATCTCCTTTCGCTCTTCCCGTGACGGAGATCGTCTCATTGACCGGCGAGCTCTTCGACTACAAGGCGAAGTACACCAAAGGCAAGAGCGAGGAGATCACTCCGGCGAGGATAAGCGAGGCTTTGAGTTCCCAGATAAGGGCCGCGGCGGAAGTCTGCCACAGGGCCCTGCGCTGCCAGGGCGTTTCCCGGACCGACTTCATCGTTAACGAGCGCGGCGACATCTACGCACTCGAGACCAACACTATTCCCGGCATGTCAGAGGCTTCCATCCTGCCGAAGGCCGCTCTTGGCGCCGGGCTCACTTTTTCGGAAATACTGGACGATCTGCTGACAGAAGCCATGTCGTCTGAAAAATAATTAACATTTCGAGGCAATTATGCTTGATATCAAATTCATTAGGGAAAATTACGAAGAGGTGCGCGCCAAACTCTTGACGCGCTATCCGGCCGGCCAGAACCGCAACAACTTGGACGAGGCTCTTGAGCAGCTGATGGTGAACGACAAATTGAGACGCGACGAGATCAAGGCGCTGGAAAGCCTCCAGCAGAGCCGCAACCAGCTCTCCAAGGAGATCGGCATGAAGCGCGCCAAAGGCGAGGACGCCGACGATTTGAGGTCCCTGGTGCAGGAGATAAAGGAGAAGCTCGACTCCGCGGAGAAGACCAAAGAGGAAGCGGAGCAGAAGGTCAGCTACCTCATCGACCGCATCCCCAACATTCCCGACGCCACCACTCCGATCGGAGATTCCGAAGACGACAACGTCGAAGTGAGGAGAATAGGGGAGGTCCCGGCTTTCGATTTCGAGCCGAAGCAGCACTTCGAGATCGGCGAAAAGCTCGGCATCCTTGACCTCGAGAGGGCGGCCAAACTGAGCGGCGCGAGGTTCTCGGTCCTAAAGGGCGCTGGCGCGAAGCTTGAAAGGGCGCTGGAAAACTTCATGCTTGACGAGCACACCAAAAACGAGGGCTACACGGAATTCGAAGTTCCCCTGATCGTAAGCGACGAGACGCTTTACGGCAGCGGACAGCTGCCCAAGTTCCAGGAAGACCTCTTCCACGTCGAATGGGAGAAGCCGATGTACCTTATCCCGACTTCCGAGGTGCCGCTTGTCAACCTTCACCGTAGCGAGACTTTCGACGAGAAGGATCTGCCTTTGCGCTACACCGCGCTGACGCCCTGCTTCCGTTCCGAGGCCGGCAGCTACGGAAAAGACACCCGCGGCATCATAAGAGTCCACCAGTTCTACAAAGTCGAGATGGTGAACTTCACGACGCCGGAAAAGTCGATGGAAGCTTTGGAAACCATGACCGAGAACGCCTCGAGGATCCTGCAGAAACTTGGCATCGCGCACCGCGTGGTGGCGCTCTGCACTTCCGACATGGGCTTCTCGGCCTGCAAGACCTATGACGTGGAAGTCTGGCTGCCCGGCCAGAACACTTACCGCGAGATCTCTTCCTGCTCGAACTGCTGGGATTTCCAGGCCAGGAGGGCCAACATCAGGTATCGTCCGGCGGACGGCGGTAAGCCGCAGTACGTGCATACGCTGAACGGTTCGGGCCTGGCGGTCGGCCGCACCTGGGTCGCCGTTCTGGAGAACTACCAGCAGAAAGACGGCAGCGTGATAATCCCCGAAGTTCTGCGTCCCTACATGGACGGCTTAGAAATCATCGAACCGGAAAAATAAAAAGATATGTGGCAGGAAATCATTAACGTTTACAGAGACTTCGACACCTTCGGCCGTGTCGACATGCTTATTCTGGCGCTGATGTCGGTCTATATGTGGAGCCTTTTCATCGCCAAGCACCTTTACTTCAAAAAGCTTGAGTCGGCCAACGCCCACTTGGCCCAGAGGCTGGCGGAATTCAGGGCTCAATTCTTGCGCGATTTCGCCCAGCTCTACCGCGATCTGCCCCAGACGTCCGACACGCCGGTCTACCGCCTCTATCGTTCGGCGATGGATTTCCTCTTCGCCGAGGGCCAGGCCACCGCTTCCGACATCAACGAAGCGGGCCAAATTATGGACGCGGCGCTTTCCAGGGAGATCAACGAGATGGAAGGCGGATTGACCTTTTTCTCGGTGACGGCCATGCTGGCGCCCATGATGGGCCTTTTCGGAACGGTCTGGGGACTTACGCTCTCCTTCCGCGGCATGGTCGGCAGCGGCAACACGACGATCAGCACCGTCGCGCCCGGCATATCCGTCGCCCTGATAACGACGGTCGCCGGCTTGATAGTCGCCATCCCGGCGGCGGCCATCTTCTACTATTTCCGCGGCCGCGTCAACAATCAGATCGTCCTTATGGAAAGCTATTCCAAGCTTCTCGTGGCGAGACTCGCGAGGACGCTCGAAAGGGAAAAGAGTTCGGAGCAGTAAATGAGCCTTCTCAAAAGACGGCGCAGCAACGACGACGCGGACCTCAACGTGACCTCCCTGGTGGACGTCACCATGACGGTCCTCATCATGTTCATCCTCATAGCCCCCGTTTTGGAGCAGGGGCTTAAGATCGAACACCCTTCCTCTGACGCCGTCAGCTCGTCCGACATTCCCGACGAGCCCTTGATCGTGTCGCTCACGAAATCCAAAGAGACGGGCTACGGCGTCGTGAAACTCGGGGATTCCGTGATGGGGCCGGAGAAGCCTTTCGACAAACTTTACCAGACGCTTTGCGAAATGAAGGCGAAAAAGAAAGACCTTTCCGTCATAATCAGGGCGGACGGGGAATTCCCGTATGAATACGTCATTCGCCTGATGGACGCGGCTTACAGCGCCGGCGTGGCCGTCGGCTTGGGGGACAAATGAGCCTTCTGAGGGACCGCCGCGGAACGGATGACGCGAAGATCACGGTAACGTCGCTCGTCGACGTGACCATGACCGTCCTTATCATGTTCATACTGCTCGTGCCTCTTATGGAGCAGGGCGTGGACGTCGCGCTTCCGAAAGCCTCGCCCATGACCTTCGAGCAGCCGGACTACGCGGCGGTCGTAAGCATGCAGCAGAGCGTCGACGAAGCGACGCACCAGACGAACGGAGTGCTTTACGTCAACGACCGCGAGATGGACCGCCTTGATCCTTTCGGCTCCCTGAAAAAAGAGATACAGGCGATGCGCGAAAAAGAAACGCCGACCAACAAGCTGGAAGTGATAATAAGAGTTGACAGACGCTTCCGCTACGGAAACGTTTTGGAACTGGTCAATCACCTTAGGGAGATAGGCGTCGACACCTCCTATTTCGCGACGGAAACCACGGGGAACGAAAGGTAAGATGAAAGGCTTCTCAACTTCATATTTCCTTCCTTCCTTCGTGGGGCACGTCCTGATCTTCTTGGGGCTCATTGTCGCGGCCTCCCTCGCCGAGCCTCAGCCTAAGCTTGTGGGCGTCCAGGCGAAGGTGACGCTGACGCAGCTGCCCGCCGCCAGCGTTCCCAATCCTCCCGCGCCTGATCCTCCGAAGACCGTCACGCCTCCTCCCGTGGAGAAGAAGGTCGAGCAGCCCATAGAGAAGAAGCAGGAGCAGAAGATCGAGAAGCCGGTGGAAAAGAAGTCCGAGAAAAAAGTCGAGAAACCTGTCGAGAAGAAGCAGGAGAAAAAGGTCGAAAAGAAAGTCGAGCCCAAGAAGGACACGAACGTTTCCGAGATGCCGGACTTCATAAAGAAAAAACAGCAGGAGCGCGCTGAGAAGCGAAAATCCCAGGCCAAGACCGCGAAGAAGGCGACGGAGAACACCAAGCCGACCAATGAGACAAAGCAGACCAAGACTGATCCTCTTCCGCAGCTTCCTTCTACCGTCGGCCAGCAGCTTGAGAGCGTGACGACGGTCACGACCACCGACCACTCCCTCGACAATCTGACGAAAGAATTGAACAGAAGCGCGCAGCGCATGACGAGCCGCATCGAGTCCCAGAGCTTCTTCTCGGGAGGCGAGACGGGCAGCCAGGCGGCCGCCATCAACAACTATTACCAGAGCACCATCCTTTCCGCCATCCAGTCCGCCTGGCAGACGCCGCAGGCGACCCAGATAAACAAGAAGTCAACCTGCATAGTCCGCTTCACCTTAACGAAAGACGGCAGGGTGACCGCGGCGAGGATCGTGCAGAGCAGCGGCGTGAAGGCGATGGACGACTCCGCGCTTTCCGCGGTGAGGTCGGCGCGCTTCGGCCCCTTCCCGCCGGACATCACAAGGCCGACTCTGGAAGTGGAAGTGCCCTTCGAATGCGAAAAATAGGAGAAATTCGTGTCGGATAAACTATCGATGAAAGAAAGCCCCGAAGTCGAGGCTTACAATCTGGAAGACTGGTCCCAGATCTTCTATTGGCGCCAGAAATTCCGGAAGCCCATGGGCAGGATCGACAAGCTTCCCATCACCGCTTCCGCGTCACAGTGGATAGTAGACGAAGTAGAAAGAAGCGGGAAGCGCCTTTCCGTTTTGGACTACGGCGCGGGCCCCAGGCTCCTCAAGGATAAGCTTGCCCCGGTCATCGACAAGATCGACTATTTCAGTTTCGACATCGACAGAAGGACCGAGCAGGACTACTACGAGCTCTCTGAGATCAAGAGAGACTTTGACATCGTGGTCTGCCTTGAAGTCATAGAGCACCTTGACACCAGGGGGAAAATAGACCTGGTGAAAGACATGACGACTTTGACGAAGCCCGGGGGAAAGGTGATGGTGACGACTCCCAACGCGGAGCATCCCACCGTCTTCTGGCGCGACTTCTCGCACGTGGCTCCCATCCATCATCTCGACTTGGCCGGCTTGATGGCGCGCTTCGGGTTAGTCGACATCGAGATCCACCGCCTGGCCAGGCTGACGCTGAAGAAGAGGATCCAGCTGCTCTTCTACGCGCCTCTTTTGAAATTCTTGCACTGCGATTTTGCCCAGAGCATCATGGCTGTGGGCAGAAAACCCCTTGAAGGAGAAAAACGATGAAAAAAATCATTTTCTTTATGCTCGCCGCGCTGACCCTCTGCGGCTGCGAAAAAGAATCACCGGCCGACCTTGCGGCAAAGGAAACTCCAGCCGCCGAGCCGGCTTCCTTAGCGGAAGTCCAAATTGGCCCCGCCACCGAAGAGCAGGCCGCGGCCTTGGTGAAAGGCGACAACGCCTTCGCCTGGGAGCTCTTCAAACAGCTTTCCGATCCCGCTGTTCCGGTCTTCTTCTCGCCTTACAGCATTTCCAGCGCCATGGCGATGCTTACTCTGGGCGCGAAAGGCGAGACGGAAAAGCAGCTCGCTGAAACGCTGGCCTTCCCGGACAAGGGTATCCTCCTTGGCAAGGAATTTCAGAAATTAAGGGAGAGCCTTGTCAGCAGCGACGAAAGATTCACCGTGACGGACGCCAATTCGCTCTGGCTGAACGCCGGTTTCGACGTCCTCTCATCCTACGCGCAGAGCCTGAAGGAATTCTTTGGGGGCGAGGCGAGGAGCATCGAGTTCGCGAAAAACAAAGAGGCGGCGGCCACCATCAACAAATGGATCTCCGAGCACACGAGAAACCTCATCAATGACCTCGTCAGCCCCGACGCCTTGAGCGCCGACACAAGGCTCGTCCTTGTGAACGCCGTGAGCTTCCTGGCCAAATGGGAAACGCCTTTCGACGAGGACGGCACCAGGAAGTATTCCCTTATGGATCATCTTGGCCGCGCCGGAAAAGGCGAGCTGATGCGCCAGGAAGGCATGATCAACGCCGCGGAAGTCGACGGAGTGACCGCCGTGGAACTCAATTACGCCGGCAGGAAATATTCGCTTCTGGCCATGATGCCCAACGACGTGGCGAAATTCGCCTCCTGGGAAAAAGCCGTGGACGACGCTTACATTGAAAAAATTACCCAGTCCCTCAAGCGCGAGGACGCCGTGCTCATGTTCCCGAAGTTCACGACGGAATACTCTCAAAGCCTGGTCTCCGTTTTCAAGAACATGGGATTGGCTTCGCCCTTTTCCTACGGCGCCGATTTCACAGGCATCAGTAAAAAAGAGCAGCTGCTCGTCAGCGAGATCATCCACAAGGCTATCGTCAAGGTCTACGAGACCGGGACGGAAGCCGCGGCCGCGACCGCCGTCATGGTCAAATGCACCGGAATGGCGATGAAACCGCCCAAGGAGATCCGCTTCAACAAGCCTTTCGTCTACCTGATCAGGGAGAAGGAGACGGGCGCGATCCTGTTCCTCGGCCACTACACCGTAAAAGCTGGAAAATAAACAACACAAAAAACAAAGATATGAAGATCACTACCAAAAACTACGCCAACATCACGCTTCTGAAAGTTGAGCAGAAGCAGGTCCTGAAACTCTTGGCCGAGGAAGGCCGCCACGCTTACGTCGTGTCGGACGGCACCTCCGAAATGATGGAGAGAGACGCCGTCATCTACGACGAGGAGCTTGACGAACTCGACGCCAAGGTCGTCTCCGAAATGGCCCAGCGCATCTCCAGACAGCTCAGATGCGTCGCCTTCGCCGTCATCAACTACAACGACGAAACGCTCCTGACCTGGCTCTACCGCAGCGGCGAACTGATCGACGCCTACAACTCCCAGCCCGGGTACCTCAACTCCAAACTGGAAGAGAA
>JAGCTE010000051.1 GCA_017963805.1 bacterium
ATGGCGCTGGCATCTTGCCGGGATCATCGCAGTACAACGTGATACTTTCAAGAAAGGTGTTTGTCGATACTCTGAATTTGCTGCAGCATCTGTCCCAGTTCTGCGCAAGCGCGTAGACATAGCCGTTTCCGCGCGGTTCAATGTTGCCAACAATCGGAGACGATTTGCACAAAACAACGCTGCCGTCAGAATTGACTTTCATGACCGATGTCAAGCTGTCGCATATCTCATCAAGCCTGTTGTAAGCAATGGTAAGATTTTCCAAAGATCCCTGGGAATTTGACAAAGAAGCCGTTATTGAACTGACAGTATTTGAAAGGCTAGTCAAATTAGAGCTTAAAATCGTGAAGGAAGCGTTGAGCGCCACGACCTGGTTTGAGACCGCTATTAGTTGCGCCAAAGTGGCAAAGGGGGAAGGCTCGGGATTCGGAACATAACGATCATCACCTTCGGAAAAAAGATAAAACTTTTCCAGTTCGCTCATTCCATACGAATCATAGAAGAGATGAGCATCGTTGTCTACGCTGAAATGCGAATTGGAAAGTTGGAACAAATTGGAGAGACATTGAAACTTTTCCGGGAGGTCGTATTCAAGTTTTGCCAATTTGGAGGTGAGGGAAACATACTGCTCATTAATATGTTTTACTTGTTTCTCCAAGTCGGAAACAGCTTGTGACAGGTATGTTCTAAATTCAGAATCTTGATAGTTATCATCAAGTATAGCCGCAAAAACGGTTGTTGGAATTAAGATCAAAAAGATAAGCGGAAGATTTTTCATAATGACAACCAATGGTTCATATTTTTTTTTATTATATGAAATAAATCATTGGTTGTCAAAGCGGTATAAATCAAAAAACAAGAAAAAAATACCCGCGCTCGCGCGCGGGTATTTTATGCTTAGCCTTAAGGAAGTTCAATTACTTCTGGGGGCATTCGCATTTTTCGCTCTGTTCCCAAATGCAGGGGAGCTTCGGCCAGCAGTCGTCTTCCCAGACCGGGGTCAGGCTGACGGCATTGTAGAAGCCATCACCGGCAAAGCCGAAGAGCAGGCAATCGGACAGACCGCAGAGGAAGCGGGCGGTGCCGATGAAGACGCCTTCAGCGGCGCCAAGAACGAAACCGAAGATCGGAACAGCGGCGCTGCCCATGAAAGCTTCTTCGGTCACTTCAGCGGGGCTGGCGACCATGTTGTCGATGCCGCGGGCCCAAGCTTTGTTGATCTGGAACCAGATGTTGTCAGTGGTCTTGGGTTCGGGCTGGCAGGGCTGGCAGGGCTGGCAGCAGTTCACGAAAACGTAACCGCCACAGGGGCTGCAGCACGGGGTGCAGGCGGGTTTGGCGCAAGTACCACAAGAGACGACATTGAGAGAGCAGGGTTTGCACTGCTGTTTCTCGACGCACTTGTAGTTAACAGCAACCTGCGTTCCACCGCAGGAGCCGTCGTTGCACTGCAGTTCGGGTTCAGCGAACGCAACGCCAACAAAAGCGACCAAAACTAAGAGGGTCATGAGTTTCTTCATAGTATTCCTTCCTACTTGTTTTTGTTGTTGTGGGTTTCCACCGCGTCCGAAGACACGGAGGCGTTATAGATAAAAAATCACTAGACACATTCTATCAGATGTCATTTTGGAAGTCAAGAAGCCTAGGAGCCGACCAGGTCAAGCTTGACTCTCAAGTGGAGCGTCTGGCTTTTGGACATTTTCAGCTTTTCGCCGTATTGCGTCACCAAAACCCCGTTTGGGGAGTTGTATAGTCCGAGTTTGAGGCCGTCGTAGGGGTAGCGCCCGCTTTTCGGCGCCTGGGACTGGGACTGGAAATAGCCGTTCTTCTGGATGAGCAGGAAGTCCCCGCTCTCCTTCTGCAGAAGTTTCTGCGGCCCCTTCAGGGGATACCAGTCTTCCAGCTGGTTTATGACGACCACCCCGTCCTTGGCGACTATCCCCTCGTCCGAGCCTTTGATCAGGGAATACCCCGGGCGCGCCTTCTCAGCCTGAATGGCGACGGGGTACCCCTTCGGGAAGCGCGTCACCAGAGACAGGCAGGAAATGACATCGTGGTTGGTTATGTTCTTGCTCATGGCGTCGATGGTCAGTTCGCCGCTGCGGGAGTCGAGGCGGTAAACTATCATCCTTCTGACGCCGTTCAGAAGGTCGGGCGCCGCCAAAACCCGGATGGCTCCGTCATCCTCTATCCGCCACTTCCAGCTCTTGGTGTCGGCTACCACGGCGCCGTACTTCCTGGTCGGCACGATCTCCTCTTCCGGCTGCAGGAAGCCCTGGATCGTCCCGCCGAAGGTGTGGGCGCTGTCGGGGCCGTAATGCACCAGCATGCCGTGGTGGTTGGGGGCGATCATTACGCAGGCGTAAGCGTTGCTGGCGCCGATGACAGGACCGTAATCGAGGTAGCTTGGGCGGCAGAAGACCACAACGCCTTTTTTGTTCTCCGTCGGGAAAAGCTGGAAGTTTTCAAGTTTGCACTGTGAGGCGTAATTTGTCCGCCCGAAAACCATGCTTTCCCTAAGCCTGACGCCGCCCTCCAGCTTCGGCTCCAAAAAATCGACCACCGCGTCCGAATCGCCCGTCACTTCGATCATAATGTTCTCGGCGCCCTTGAAGACCTGCTTGACCTCGAAGAAAGAGCTCTTCTTCAGATCCTCTTCCCAAATGGTCTTGCCGTTGCCTTTGATCTTGACGTTCGCCTTCGCTTCCTTTGGCGAGCTCTCGTCCATGCAGACGATCGCCTCCAGGGTCGTCTTCTCTTCGTCCAAGGCGTAAACGATGATCGCGTCGCCCGTGACCGAGAGGCCCCGCTCGAACGTCGCGCCGCCGTTTGCGAGCTCCTTTCCGGCCGGCGTCATGTTGCGGGCGAACTTCGGCTTTCCGCCCTTGGGGGCGTAAACTTCCATCGCCAAGGGTTCGCTAAGGAGCGCGTGACTCTTGTTGTAGACTCGTTCGTTAGTCGCCGCGCAGCCCAAAAGCAACATGGCGGCGCCGCCAAATAAAAAGAGGGTTTTCATTTCTGGAGATATTTTCCGCTGCACATTTTAAAGAAGGAGCCCTTCTCGCCGACGTCTTTCAGCCACAGGCGCTCGCAGAAACCGTCGCTGCCCAATGAGAAATTGCTCAAAACATAAGCCTTTCCGCCGATGACGACTCTGGTCAGGGCTTTCTTCTGAAGGTTTATGACGAAGATCCAATCCTGCCACTCTTCCGCGATCTTGGCTTTGGGGGTATGGACCTTTTCACCGCTGTGCAGCTCCATTTTCCCCTCTTCAGTTATGAAAGCGTAGAAAAGCGATTCGCCGCTGATGTCTTTGAGATCGAAGTAGCAGGTGCCGAGACTTGGTTTCACCCTGACTCTGAATTCCAAGGTCTTGGCGTCGTTGCCATCGGGGCTAAGGGCCATGGGCGCCATGACGCCGCTGCCGCCGTGGTGCGACCACAAGACTCTCCCCTCGTCGGGATCTTCCACTATTTCGCCCTGGCTGTCGCTGTCCAAGGGCATCAGGCCCTGCTGCTCATTCACTTTGCCAAGTTCGAATTCGCTGAAATCATACTTCCTTGAAGGCGCGGAGGGAATCGGCGCCGTCAGGGTGACCGTGCTGTAGTTGCCCAGGGAATCGATGGCGTCGATCTGCACCATGCCCCTGTTGTAGAGTTTCAGGGCTTCATTAATGTTGATCTTCGCGACCTTTTCGCTGTAGGGAGCGGGATAATAGCGCGTCTGCTCAAGCGAGAGCACGAAGAACGGGTCTGTCACGGTGTACCAGACAATGCCGTTCTCGGCTTCGATCCGAATCGTCTCCCTGTCGTCTTCCAAAGTGATGGAGGGCCCTTTGTCGCTGACAAGTCCCTTCACTTCGTTGAAGAAGGGCGAAACGTTCAGCCAAGCTGTCTCGGGCTTGTTCCAGCAGTATTCCTCCTCCTCCGTGAAATAATAGTTCGTCGGGCAGTAGGCGTGCGGCGTTTCGAAGAAGGTGAAGATCCTGTTGATGTGGTCGCCGGCTCTGGCCATGATGCCCGGGCCTTCGATGTGCGGCAGCCCGAAGCTGTGCCCAAGCTCGTGCTGATAGGCGCCCAAGGTGGTGGAGATATGCCCCCACTGCACGTTCCTGCCGATGGAGTCGTTGTTGGGGGAAGTGATCGGCGTGTTGTTAGTGAAGGCCTGGACCACGTCGGAAAGGGAGCTCGGCCAGCCGTAGAGGCCGTTGGCGCCGAACTGTCCCAAGAGCTGCCCGCCCAGAGCCGTGTTGCCGGATAACTTTCCGTTTCTTATCATCTGCGTGTTGCAAAGCCCCGTGATGTGGCGGCTGCCCTTGCCTTCATTGCCCTTGCCCACAGTGCGCAAGAATTCGTCGTAGAGCTTGTCTTCGTTGAAGTCGTCGTTCAGGCGGCGCCACTCGTTTATTTCCGCCCTTGTGTATTTGCTCGTTACGATCTGGACGTCTATTTCGCCGTCCTTGTCAAGATAGAAGCTGAAGGTCTTCCTATCGAAGCCGTTTCTCACCATGCTGTCCGCGGTGTAGGACTGGAGAAGCTCCAGGCTCGTGCGGTACTTCTTCAGCCAGAGGTCCGGATCCTTTTCCTGCGGGTCGTTCTCCAAATTGGAGAGATACTTCCTGTCGCCCGTGGAATCCACAAGGTAATAGGCCTGGTAGAGGTAATCCGTCTTCGGCCTTTCGTAGTTCAAAGAAATATTGCAGACAACATCGCCATTTCTGATCTCAATGTCGTTCTTGCCGAATTTTAGCTTCGTCCAGGCTTTAAAGCGGCCCTTGCAGGCCGGGCACTGCAGAGTCAGGCCGGTCGTCTTGTTAAGGACCGTCACTTCCGTGATGTCACTAGGGCCGTGGCCGCGGAACAAAGGCACGGGATAAGTTATCCTCTCGCCGTCCTTGAAATTGTCCACGACGATGGGAGAAAGATCTTTCTTTTTCCCGCAGGCGGAAACGAGCGCGCAAAGCGCGATCAAAGCTAGAAATTTTTTCATGATCATTCCTATATTTTTATTGTGTTATTTTCTTTTCCAAACAAGGCAAGCCAACGCAAGCAAAGCTAAAAGCGCGGCGGGTTCCGGGATCTGCGGCCCCAATTCGATCCTCAGTTTCGATATCTCCAGCCTGTCTTCGTCCTTGGAGCCGTAGATCCTGAATTTGTCTATCGTGTCGACGGGAGAAA
>JAGCTE010000052.1 GCA_017963805.1 bacterium
ACACCAAGGCCGCTGACGTAGGCGCCGACCTGGTCGGTAAAGTCGAAGCCAATATTCCGGAAGACGACCCCCGCAACCCCGCCTCCATCGCTGACAACGTCGGCGACAAAGTGGGCGACGTTGCCGGTATGGGCGCCGACCTCTACGAATCCTACTGCGGTTCCGTTCTGGCCACCGCTTCCCTGGGCGCCGCTCTTGGCACCGGCGAAGGCGCGGTCAGCAATCCGCTGAGCTTCGTCTTAGCTCCGATGCTCATCGCCGCTGTCGGTATTCTGCTCTCCATCGTCGGCATCTTCCTGGTCCGCTGCAAAGAAGGCGCGACCCAGAAGAACCTGCTCAGAGCTCTGGCGACCGGTACCTGGACCAGCACGGCCCTCATCATCGTCGCCGCTTTCTTCATCATCCAGGGCCTCGGCCTGCCGCTGGGCCTCTTTGGCTCCGTGGTGGCCGGTCTTGTCGCTGGCGTCATCATCGGCCAGGCGACCGAATATTACACTTCCGATGAATACGCTCCCACCAAGGGCATTGCCAATCAGGCCAACATGGGCGCCGCCACGACCATCATCGACGGTCTGGCTGTCGGTATGTTCTCCTCAGGCATCCCTGTCGTGACGATCTGCATCGCCATTCTGGCGGCCTTCGGTCTGGCCAGCGGCTTCACCAACGCCAGCCAGGGCCTCTACGGCATCTCTATCGCCGCTGTCGGCATGCTCGCCACTCTGGGCATCACCCTTGCCACTGACGCTTACGGCCCGATCGCCGACAACGCCGGCGGCAACGCCGAAATGTCCGGCATGCCCGCGGAAGTCCGTACCAGGACCGACGCCCTCGACTCCCTCGGCAACACGACGGCCGCGACCGGCAAAGGCTTCGCCATCGGTTCCGCCGCCCTTACCGCCATGGCCCTTTTGGCCGCCTATCTTGAGGAAGTCAAGATCTGGCCCGGCAAGCTGCTCATCTCCGCTCCGGACTCCGCTTGCTTGAACGTCGTCAAGAAATACTTCGAAGGCCAGGGCGACCTTAAGGCCGCCATCAGCGGCATCGGCATGAAAGACTTCGTCTCCATGTACGACCTCAGCCTTCTGAACCCCCTGCTGCTCTGCGGTCTCTTCATCGGCGCCATGATGGCTTTCGTCTTCTGCGCCATGACCATGAAAGCCGTCGGCCGCGCCGCCGGCGCCATGGTCCAGGAAGTCCGCCGTCAGTTCAAGGAGATCGCCGGCATCATGGAAGGCACCGGCAAGCCTGACTACGCCCGCTGCGTGGCTATTTCCACGGCCGGCGCCCAGAAAGAAATGCTGATCCCCTCTCTTCTCGCCATCATCGTCCCCGTCGTGACCGGCTTGGTCCTCGGCGTGGCCGGCGTCCTTGGTCTTCTGGCCGGCGGCCTGACGGCCGGTTTCGTCCTGGCCTGCATGCTTAACAACGCTGGCGGCGCCTGGGACAACGCCAACAAGTTCATCGAACGCGGCAACCATGGCGGCAAGGGCTCCGAAGCTCACAAAGCCGCGGTGGTCGGCGACACGGTCGGCGATCCTTGCAAAGACACCTCCGGCCCGGCCCTGAACATCCTCATCAAGCTGATGAGCATGGTCTCCGTGGTCTTCACCCCGGTCGTCGTCAAGTTCGCTCCTGTCATCCAGGAATGGCTCGGCCTCATCAAGTAATTTTACGAATATGAAAAAATATTTCGCGTTTGTTTCAACTCTTCTTATGAGCGCCCTTCTTTGGGCGGATGAAGCCGCGACGGAAGCCGCGGCGGCGGTCGACACCGCCGCCGCGGAGGCCGCTCCGGCGGCTGAAGGCGCGGCCAAGCAGCCGGGCCTCTTCGGCAATCCGCTCATCATGATGCTGATCCTTCTGGCGGCGATGTATTTCCTTATGATCGCCCCGCAGCGCAAGCAGAAGAAGCAGAGGGAGCAGATGATGGCCGCCCTGAAAGAGGGAGACCGCATCATGACCCAGAGCGGCGTTTACGGAAACATCAAGAAGATCAAAGAAGAATCCATAAGGCTTCAGATCGATGACCAGACCAAAACGACCATCGAAATCTCCAAGAACGCCATCGCCATGGTCGTGAAGGAAGAGGAAGCGAAGCCTGCCGAAAAGTAAGCTATGCTAAGTAAGTTTCACAAACATCTCAAAAAGATGAGCCTCTCCCTCCTTGGGGGCGCGGCCGCTCTGGCTCTGGGACTTCTGCTTTTGGTCCCGGAAGCCCAGAGCGGTGAAACTTACTATGAATGCGCGCTGAGGCCGCAGAAACAGAAGGTTGCCAGTGACAGGAAGAAAATGAACCACAGCAACCACACCGTCGTCAAAAAGAACTATTACAACATCCAGAGAAGGACCTACGGCCCCACGGACGTCATGGGAAAAAGGGAAAGGACTCTGGGAGACCTTACGACCAACACGGTCATAAGGATATCTGACGACGGCACGACCCAGCGCTTTTTAAGAATAACGCACAAAAGCAAAAAGGAAACGCCCAGCGGCGTCAACAGAGTAGGCCGCAAGGGCAAACGGGAAAAAGCCAGGAAGGACGCGCTGGAAAAGGCCCAGAAAGACGCCCGCGGCTTCCAGACGGACTCCAAAAAGACCAACGATTTCAGCGCGCTGAGATTCCAGAAAGCCACTCCTCCCACCAGCGCGGTCCAGACCGCCAGCGCGCCGAAGGCCTCGCACGATCCCGCCCGTTCCAAGAAAAGCTTAAGCGAGCGCCACACCAGAATGAACGCCACGCTTCTCAAAGAGAGAAAGCGCGAGACGGCGGAGGAGCTCGGCGCCCCCATTCAGACTCCCCGCGCGTCTTACGAAGACGCGCAGGACGCCGACACGAGTTTATAAGCGGACAGGCGTTGCCAAGAGCGGTACGCTCTTGCCTTCTTCGCCCCGCCAAACAAAAGCGGGATGCCTTTCCGCCCCCCTCTTTCGATAAAGTTTGAATATAAATTAATAACAAATAAACAACCCTAATTTAATTTTAACTTCTATGAAACTCTCAACCAGATTCATCATCATCGCGGTCGTGCTTCTAGCCTGCATCGCGTTCATCCATCCCTCCGTCCGCTGGGCCTCCTATGACAACGCCCAGCGCGTCGCCTTGAACGGCGACCCCATGTCCAAGAACGCCGACGAGGCGATAGGACAGTGGAAACTCAACCAGCCCCCCCAGGACGCCCCCTTCGGCCAGAGACTGGCCTACAGCGTAAAGAAGTGGTGGCAGGGCGACCGTTCCAAGGTCTTGAACCTCGGCCTCGACCTCCAGGGCGGCATCTCCGTCTTTTTGAAAGTTGAACTGGACGACGCCATCCAGAGCCAGTTGGAAAACCTCCGCCAGCGCGCCGTCGAGTACTTCGAAGAAAACAAGATCAATTATGCCGAGATCACGGTCCCCAAGGACAAGGTCGGCGAGATAACCTTCACCTTCGCCAACGCGGAAGACGCCAAGCAGGGCTTGGATCGTCTGCAGGGCCAGGAAGACTTCACGTCCGTCCTTAACCTCCCCTCCGCTTCCGGCACCTCTTTCACCGCCACCATGCGCCAGGGCGAGCAGGACAACCTCCGCCGCCGCGCCCTTGACCAGGCCCGCCACGTGGTCGAGAACCGCGTCAACGAGCTCGGTCTGACGGAACCGCAGATCCAGGTCGAAGAACCGGCCCGCATCATCCTTCAGCTCCCCGGCGAAAAGGACCCCAACAGAGTCCGCGAGCTCTTAAAGAAGACCGCTCAGCTCAGCTTCCACGTCGTGGCCGACGCCAAGCGCAGCGACTCCTGCATCAAGAGCCTCATCCGCTTGAAAAAGGCCGAGAAGATCGACGAGAAGATCTTCCCCTCCTCCGGCACGACCGATCGCGGCGTCCCCTATACGACGTATAGGATCAGGACGACCGACTACGAATATTTCAAGAAGCTGCTTGAGGACCCCGAAGTCCAGCGCCGCATTCCCCGCAACTGCACTCTGATGATTGGCAAAGAAGACGCCGACCGCCGTCAGGATGGCGAAAAGACCAGAGAGCTGACGCTCGTTGAGAACGCCGTCGCCATCGACGGTTCCTGCGTGAAAGACGCCAACGTCCAGATGGACGCCAGAGTCAACCGCATCGTGGCTCTGAAGCTCAATTCCGCCGGCAGAAACAGCCTCTCCAAGATCTCCCAGGTCGCGGAGCGCAAATATCTCAGCGAAAACAAAGTCACCCAGCTGGCCATCTGCCTGGACGACCTCGTCTATTCCTCCCCGCTGCTTCTTACGCACATCGACGGCGATCCTATCATCACCGGCTCCTTCTCCCAGGAAGAATGCAGCGACCTGGCGCTCGTTCTGCGCAGCGGCTCTTTGCCTGCCAGGCTGACCGAGGAATACAGCCAGACCGTGGGCGCCACGCTTGGCTCCGACTCCATCAAGAAGAGCATCGCGGCCTTCGTCATCGGCTTGGCCTTCGTAGTCGTCTTCATGCTCGGCTACTATCTGCTGCCCGGCGTTGTCGCCATCATCGCTCTCTGCTTCAACGTTCTCATCACCATGAGCGTTCTGGCGCTCTTCCACGCCACCCTGACGCTGCCCGGCATCGCCGGCATCATCTTGTCGATCGGCATGGCCGTGGACGCCAACATCCTTATCTTCGAGCGCTTGAGAGAAGAGCTCGCTTCCGGTAAGGAATTGAAGCGCGCCGTCAAGGAAGCTTTCGGCCGCGCCTTCATCACCATTCTGGACGCCAACCTGACCACGATTCTGGTCTCCATCGTCCTTTACATCTTCGGCATCGGCGCCGTCAAGGGTTTCGCCGTGACGCTGATCATCGGCATCGCCGCCAACCTTTTCACCGCGCTCTTCGTCTCCCGCAGCATCTTCGAACTGCTGCTTCTCAAGTTTGAGAATCCTTCCGCTTTCAAGATGCTCCAGGCTTTCAACAACAGCCAGGTCAGATTCGTCAAGGGCGGCAAGCTCATGGTCTTCATCGCTCTTGCCATCATCGTCTGCGGCCTTACCATCTTCACGATCCGCTTCACCGGCGAGAACAAGGCCATCAAGGAAGGCAAGAACCCGGCCGGCACTTCTCTCTTCACCGCTCCTCTGCAGGACGTTGACTTAACGGGCGGCGACATGATCGTTCTGAACTTCCCCAAGGAGATCAAAGTTGACGAAGTGAGAAACATCCTCAGGAACGAAGGCCTCGGCGACAGCTACATCCAGAAAGCCGACACCAGGACCGAGGGCGTTGGCTCCCAGATCATCATCCGCTGCACCTTCGGCACGTCCGAGAAAGCTGCGGAAGCTTTGACGAAAGCCCTTCCCGACAACGCGCCCGAGACCGAACAGTCCATGCGCATCGGCCCGGCCGTCGGCAAAGAGATGAAGGTCCAGACCATCAAGTCCGTCATCATCGCCCTGATTCTGGTCCTTATCTACATCTGGTTCAGATTCCACAACGTCAGCTTCGCGTTTGCCTCCATCATCGCTCTTACTCACGACGTTCTCATAACGCTGGCCTTCTTCGGCTTCGTGACGTATCCGCAGATGAGTCTTAACGTGATCGCGGCTCTGCTGACGATCGTGGCTTACTCCATCAACAACACCATCGTCGTTTACGACCGCATCAGGGAAAATCTCCCGCAGGTCGGCAAAATGAGCCTCAACGAAGTCATCGACCTGTCCGTCAACCAGGTCTTGTCCCGTACCATCTGGACTTCCGCGACGACGCTGTTCACGATCCTCAGTCTGTTCCTCTTCGGCGGCGACGTGATCAAAGACTTCGCCTACGCGCTCCTGGTCGGTATGACGGCGGGCACTTTCTCCTCCATTTTCCTTGCCCCTTACCTCGTTTCCGTTTGGTTCAAATCTAAACCCAGAGTGTAAATATGCGTTATTTAGTCACAGGCGGAGCCGGTTTCATCGGCTCCAACTTCGTCCATTTCATCATGGACAACTATCCTGACGCCGAGGTCATAAACCTCGACAAGCTGACTTACGCCGGCAATCTCGACAACGTCAAGGAATATGTGGGGAATCCCCGCTATTCTTTTGTGCACGGCGACATCGCCGACGCCAAGGTAGTCGACCCCATCTTTGAGAAAGGGGTCGACTACTGCGTCAACTTCGCGGCCGAGACGCACGTGGACCGCTCCATAGGCGATCCCTCCGAATTCATCACCACCGATGTTTTCGGGACCTACGTGCTTTTGGAAGCCGCCAAAAAATTCGGCGTCAAAAAGTTCATCCAGATCTGCACCGACGAAGTCTACGGCACCATCGAGCCGGGCCGCTCCAGCGTGGAGACGGATCCTCTGATGCCGAGGAACCCCTATTCCGCCAGCAAGGCGGGCGCCGACCGTTTGGCCTACAGCTATTTCGCCACCTACGGCGTGCCGGTCTGCATCACCAGGGCTTCCAACAACTACGGCATCTACCACTATCCGGAAAAGATGATCCCGCTTTTCGTCACCAACCTTCTGGAAGACCGCCCGGTCCCCATTTACGGCGACGGCAAGAACGTCCGCGACTGGCTGCACACGCTTGACCACTGCCGCGGCATCCAGACCGTCATCGAGAAAGGCGTTATTGGCGAAGTCTACAACATCGGCGGCGGCAACGAGCGCCAGAACATCGAGGTCGTCGACCTTATCTTCAAGCATCTCAACAAGCCTGAGAGCTTAAAGACTTTCGTCAAGGACCGCCTCGGACACGACAGGCGCTACTCGCTTTGCTGCGACAAGCTGAAAGCCCTCGGCTGGCAGCCCATCGTCAAGTTCGAGGAAGGACTCGCCAAGACCATCGACTGGTACGTCAACAACCGCTGGTGGTGGGAAAAGATAAAAAGCGGCGAATACTGGGAATACTATAAAAAGCAGTATCAGGATCGCTAAATGGCAAAGAAAGCCCTTATAACCGGCATCTACGGCCAGGACGGCTCGTACCTTACCGAGCTGCTTCTGGAGCACGGCTACGAAGTCTGGGGCGTCGACAGAGACGCCCCGGAAGACTTCCACGAGACCTTCGAGCATCTTAAACCGAAAGTCCACCTCCTTCAGGGCGACCTGATGGACCAGATGGGCGTATTGAAGATGTTCGAGAAGGTCATGCCGGACGAGATCTACAACTTCGCGGCCTGCTCTTTTATTCCCTTCTCCTGGGACGAGCCGGTCATCACCGGCGAAGTGAACGCCCTGGGCGTCGCGAGGCTTCTGGAAGTCATCCGCCGCGTCAAACCCGACGTCAGGTTCTACCAAGCCTCCTCTTCCGAGCTCTTCGGCAAACCCGACACCAAGCCCCAGAATGAAAATACGCCCTTCCGTCCCGGCACGCCGTACGGCACGGCGAAACTCTACGCCCACTGGCTGACCGCCAACTTCCGCGACCGCCTTGGCCTCTTCTCCTGCTCCGGCATCCTCTACAACCACGAGTCGGAAAGAAGAGGAAAGCAGTTCGTCACCAGGAAGATCACATCCGCCGCGGCAGCCATCAAAAAGGGAATGCAGAACGAGCTGGTCTTGGGCGACATCGAGGCCAAGCGCGACTGGGGCTACGCCAAGGACTACGTCAGGGCCATGTGGCTCATGCTCCAGCAGGACA
>JAGCTE010000053.1 GCA_017963805.1 bacterium
CCCTCACTGGGCCCGGTCTTCGGCGTCAAAGGCGGCGCGGCGGGCGGCGGATACTCCCAGGTCGTCCCGATGGAGGACATCAACCTTCACTTCACCGGCGACATCCACGCCATCACCGCGGCCAACAATCTGCTCTGCGCCCTGATAGACAACCACATCCAGCAGGGGAACCAGCTGGGAATCGATCCCAGAAGGATACTTTTCAAGCGCTGCCTCGACATGAACGACCGCAATCTTCGTCAGATCGTCATCGGCTTGGGCGGCAAACCCAACGGCACCCCGAGGGATGATGGCTTCCAGATCACCGTCGCTTCCGAGGTCATGGCCATTTTCTGCCTGGCCAAAGACCTCGACGACCTCAAGGAAAGACTTAACAACATAATAGTGGCCTACACTTATTCCGGACAGCCGGTGGACGTCAGGGAACTCGGCTGCGGCGGCGCTTTGACCGCCATGCTGAAAGACGCCATCAACCCCAACATGGTCCAGACGCTGGAAGGAACGCCCGCTTTGATTCACGGCGGACCTTTCGCCAACATCGCGCACGGCTGCAACAGCGTGAGAGCGACAAGACTGGCCCTGAAGCTAGGGGACTACTGCGTTACGGAAGCCGGCTTCGGTAGTGACCTCGGCGCCGAGAAATTCTTCGACATCAAGTGCCGCTACGCCGGCCTCAAACCGGAGTGCGTAGTCCTGGTCGCGACGATTAGGGCCCTGAAATACAACGGCGGCGTGCCCAAGACGGAACTGAAGACTGAAAACGTCGAAGCCTTGAAGAAGGGCCTCGTCAACCTTGAGACGCACGTCGAGAACTTAAAGAAATTCGGGCTGCCCGTGGTGGCCGCCATCAACCGCTTCGAATCCGACACGGACGCCGAGATAAAAGCCCTGGAAGATTGCTGCCAGAGGCTCCAGATCCCGGTCTCCCTTACGGAGATCTTCGCCAAGGGTGGCGAAGGCGGAATAGACCTGGCCAAAAAAGTTTTGGGCGAGCTCGACAAGAACTGCTCCAATTTTCACTGCCTCTATGAGCTCGACCTTTCCATCGAGGAAAAGCTCAACAAGATCGCCAAAGAGATCTACCGCGCCGACGGCGTGAATTTCGACGCCAAGGCGAGGAAGATGCTCAAAGAGATCGACGACATGCAGCTCTCGCATCTGCCTGTGTGCGTTGCCAAAACGCAGTATTCGCTTTCCGACGATCCCACGAAGCTCGGCAAACCGACCGGCTTTAAGCTGAACGTCAGGGAACTGAAGATCTCCGCGGGCGCCGGCTTCATCGTCGCCCTGACAGGGGACATCATGACCATGCCGGGCCTCCCGAAAGTCCCGGCCGCCATGAATATCGACTGCTACTACGATCCCGAAAAGCGCGAAAGCGTCATAACCGGACTGTTCTGATATGACTGTCGTTTACTTTTTGATCGGAGTGATCCTCTTGGCGGCCGTTTTGGCCGTCATCCTTGTCATCTTTGGCAAGAAGTGGGAAAAAGACTTTCAAACGCGCTTGGATGAGAGCCTTAACAAGGCAAGTTTGGATTTCAGCGACAAGCAGGGGAAAAGCAACACCGAAATAAACGAGAAGATCACCGAGAAAATAGGCAATCTGCAGCAGTCGCTGGCGGAAAGATTAGGCCGTATCGACGAGGCCCAGAACAATTTAAACCAGCTGAACAACCAGGTCATATCCCTGAAAAAGGTCCTGGAAGGCAACCAGACGCGCGGCAGATTCGGTGAAATGCAGCTTAAAATGCTTTTGGAGAGCACTTTCGGCAATACGAAAGGCATTTACGCCGAGCAATACGCCATTAAAGGCGAAAGCGTCAGGCCGGACGCTGTCATATTCCTGCCGGAACCGGAAAAACTGCTTTGCATAGACTCGAAATTTCCGTTCGCGGAATATCAGGAGCTTTTCAAGGAAGATGTTACGGAAGAAAGGAAAAACTCCTTGAAAACGGCCTTCAGAGCCGCGGTAAAGAGTCATATCACGACGATTAAGAACAAATATATTATAGAAGGCGAGACTTCACCGTATGCCGTTATGTTCATACCGAACGACGGGATCTTTTACTATATCCACGTCGAGATGTATGAACTTTCAGAATACGCCAGGAGCGTTGGCGTAATTTTGAGTTCGCCGGGAACATTACAGCCGATATTGGCGACGATAAGTTCTTTCTGGC
Source organism: bacterium (assembly GCA_017963805.1). Lineage (GTDB taxonomy): Bacteria > Auribacterota > UBA3054 > UBA3054 > UBA3054 > UBA3054. Next base: position 2,184 of record JAGCTE010000053.1, read on the forward strand.
GCGAATACAGACGCAACGAAAATCTCCAGGAGATCAGCAAACAGATCAAGGACCTTAAGACGGCTTTCAAAGTGTTCGGAGACTCCTGGGGACCGTTCAGCAATTCCTTTGATTCGGCTTACGAAAAAAAGGTAAAAGTCCAGGAAGAATTGGCCAGGCTCCAGACCAAGCTGGACAAGATCGTGAAAGCCGAAACGGAAGAGTAAGGCTAATTGGACCCTTAATTGACAGATATCCTTTTCGGGACATATCCAACTTAACATAAGATATATTATGCGACATAAAGATCGGCGGAAATCCGCGTCAATAAAGGAAAGTCTTATTTGCGCCCTACCGGGTCGTCTTTGGAATTGTCCCTTGTTCTTCCTGCCATAAGGGCCAATATTTCACCGGCCATATAACAGGATCCGCAGATCAAAATATTACCTTCGGTCTCGGCTGATATGGCTTTCAAGGCGTCCGCGGAATTTTTAAAATTCAGGTCAAAGCGTCCGTCCTTCGGCACGATTTTTTCCCATTCCTCGCAAGTCAATCTGCGCTCGTTCTGAGGTTCGATATAAGATATCTTTTCCGCTATCGGCCCCAGTATCTCAAGGGCCTGTTTCGGATCCTTTTCCGCCAGCATACCGAAATACACTTTCCACTTCTTCCCCGATATTTCGGATAAGCTCTTGACGAGCGCTTGCCAGCCGTGCGAATTGTGGGCGCAATCCAGGATGGTCAAGGGATCTTTGCGCAATATCTGCAGTCTTCCGGGCCAAACGGCCCTTTTTAAGCCGTTTAGGATGCTAACGGTGTCTATGCCGCAATAATTGGCTATGCAGGCCGCTATGGCGGCGTTTGCGTACTGGTAACTGCCGATCAAGCCTAATTCGGCGTTGTAAAGGTCAATTTCAGGGATACTTATGAAGTATTTCAAGGGCTCGATGCGGCCTTCCGTAAAAGTGACGTGTTTGCAAGGGGCGCCGAGTTTGGCGCAAGTAGCTTCCATAACGTCTTTTGCCACGCCTTCGCAGGTGTGGAAAAGAGGTATTTTCGGCCTTATTATACCTGCTTTTTCGGCAGCGATCTTTTCTATGGTATCTCCCAGATACTGAGTATGTTCCAGTCCGATATTGGTTACCGCCGTAGCGTACGGTAATACGGCGCTGGTGGCGTCCAAGCGTCCGCCCAAACCGGTCTCCCAGACGACGTACTCGCAGCCCTCCAGGCAAAAATAAAGCCAGGCAACGACGGTCAGGAACTCGAAAAAGGTGAGGTTCTCCCCTGCTTCTTTTACTTCCCCTGCCAATTCCTCAAAACGCTTCTCCCCTATCATTTCGCCGTCTATTCTTACGCGCTCCCTTAGTTCGACGAGATGAGGAGAAGTGAAAAGGCCGCGCTTGATATTGGCTTCATTCAAAATGGAGTCAAGGAAAGCGCAGGTGCTGCCTTTTCCGTTTGTGCCGGCAATGTGCAGGAACTTCGGCTCCGGAAGGCCGGGATGTCTTTTTTTTAGGGCGGCAATGGCGTTTTGGGTGTTCTCGAGCCCAACTCTGACGCCGAAGGTCCTCAGACTACAGAGATAGTTTTCCAGTTCCGTCATAGGGAGGCTTTGATCTCGTCGGCTATCATAGCAAGCCCTTCCTCGAAGGAATGGAAAGGCGGAAGGCCTAAGCTTTTGTAGAGCGTGAGGTCGAAGGTGCAGTCTTCGGGACGGTTGGCGGACATTTGCGGCGGCTTTTTGGTGTCCACGACGAGATCGGGGTCGAAGCCGAAGGCGGAGGCGATGGCTTTGAACATTTGATAGCGCGTGATGCCGACGGGATTGCTCATGTGGACGATGCCCACGTAATGACGCTTTTCCAGCTCCAGGATAGCTCTGGCCACGTCGGAACTGAGCGACGGGAAACGCTTCTGGACGTTGTCGAGCGCTATCTTTTCGCCTTTGCTTAGCGTTTTGATGGCCTTGTGGATGAAACTGAGTTCGGGCCGGTCGGTCGTGCCGTACTGCAGGGCGATCCTGACGATCAAAAGGTTTTGACAGACCGCGGCGGCTTTTTCGCCCATCAGTTTCGTCTCGCCGTAAAGGTTGACGGGATCGGGCGCCGCTTTTTCGCTGTAAGGCGGATTCTTGCCGTTGAAGACGTAGTCGGTCGAGATGTAGACGAGCCTTTTGCCGTTATTTCTGCACCATTCCGCCATGACGTCGGTGGCG
>JAGCTE010000054.1 GCA_017963805.1 bacterium
GACAACGAGATCAGGCGCGTTATCCAGGTCTTGGCGAGAAGGACGAAGAACAACCCTGTCCTTATCGGCGAACCGGGCGTTGGCAAGACCGCTATCGCGGAAGGATTGGCGAGGCGTATCATGCTCCAAGACGTTCCGGAGAATTTGAAAGACAAGACGGTCTTCTCCTTGGACATGGGCGCTCTTGTCGCGGGCGCTCAATATAGGGGGGAATTTGAGGAGCGTTTGAAAGCGGTCCTCAAAGAGGTGCAGTCCTCTAACGGCCGCATCATCCTCTTCATCGACGAGATCCACAACATCGTCGGCGCGGGAAAGAGCGAAGGCAGCATGGACGCGGGCAACCTCCTTAAGCCGCTTCTGGCCAGAGGAGAGCTGCACTGCATCGGCGCCACCACGCTTGACGAGTACAGGAAATACATCGAGAAAGACCCCGCTCTGGAAAGAAGGTTCCAGATGGTCATGGTCGACCAGCCCTCTGTCGAGGACACCATCTCCATCTTAAGAGGCCTGAAAGAGCGCTACGAGATCCATCACGGCGTCCGTATCCAGGACGGCGCGCTGGTTTCCGCGGCGGTCCTTTCCCACCGCTACATCAGCGACCGTTTCCTGCCCGACAAGGCTATCGACCTTATGGACGAGGCCGCGGCGATGGTCAGGACGGAGATCGACAGCCAGCCTGCTGAATTGGACGAGCTGAACCGCAAGGTCATGCAGCTTGAAATTGAGCAGGAGGCCCTGAAGAAGGAAAGCGACGACGCCAGCAAAGCCAGACTGGAAGAGCTGAAGAAGGATCTTTCCGAACTGAAGGAAAAGAAGAACGTCCTCAACGCCCAGTGGCAGAAGGAAAAGGAAGCCATCAAGAAGGAAAGAGACCTCAAGGCCGAACTGGAGCAGACGAAAAACCAGATCGCCGAAGCCGAGAGCCGCTACGACCTTAACAAGGCGGCGGAACTCAAATACGGCAAGCTCGCCTCGCTCGAAAAGGAACTGAAAGCCATCCACGAGAAGAACACCAAGGAGGACCGCCTCTTAAAAGAGGAGGTCACCGAGGACGAGATCGCGGACGTTGTCAGCCGCTGGACTGGCATCCCGGTCAGCAAGATCATGGAAGGCGAAAAGGAAAAGCTCCTCAAGATCGACGAAACGCTGCATGAGCGCATCATCGGCCAGGACGAGGCTGTGGAAGCCGTGGCCAACGCGGTCATAAGAGCCCGCTCCGGCTTGAAAGACCCGAGACGGCCGATCGGTTCCTTCATCTTCCTGGGCCCGACCGGCGTCGGCAAAACGGAATTGGCAAAAGCTTTGGCGGAGACTCTCTTCGACTCCGAAGAGAACGTCATACGTCTCGATATGTCGGAGTATATGGAGAAATTCTCCGTGAGCCGCTTGATCGGTGCTCCTCCGGGATACGTAGGCTATGACGAGGGCGGACAGCTGACGGAAGCCGTCAGAAGGAAGCCCTACTCCGTCATCCTCTTGGACGAAATAGAAAAGGCTCACCCGGACGTCTTCAACACGCTGCTGCAGCTTCTTGACGACGGCCGCTTGACCGACAGCCAGGGCCGCACGGTGGACTTCAAGAACACCATCGTGATCATGACCTCGAACATCGGCAGCGACCTCCTGCTCGAGAAGATGAAGGGCGGTAAAATCGACGACGAGACCAGGAAACAGGTCATGTCGCTCCTGAACTCCCACTTCAGGCCCGAATTCCTGAACAGAGTCGACGAGATCGTCCTCTTCAAGCCCCTTGAAAAGGAAGAAGTCGAAAAGATCGTGGAACTCCTCGTCAAGGACCTCACCAAGCGCTGCGAAGACAACGGCATCAAGCTCGTCCTCACCGATAAGGCCAAGGCCTTCATCGCCGAGAACGGCTTCGACCCGACCTACGGCGCCAGGCCCTTGAAGCGCTACATCCAGCGCCACGTGGAGACCGCCCTCGGCCGCTTCCTCCTCGGAGGCAAAGCCAAGGAAGGCTCGACCGTCACGGTCGACGCCAACAAAGACGGCCTTACAATCAAGTAACAAAACCCAACTCGGGGGGTGGGGGAACCCCAAAACAAAAGCGGAGCGCGCAAGCGCTCCGCTTTTTCGTATTTTTTAAAGTCTGACTTTCCTCCGCAAAAAGCCTTCGTTCGCCTTATGCTAGCCCGAGACTCCTAATGTGAGCGGCGAGATCGCGAAACGGCACAAACGCAACGTCCCGCACTTTCGCGGGAGCATCGCCGCCATACACGACCGTTGCGGATGCAACACCTGGAATTGCGCGTCTAACCAAATCGAGATTCCGCGTAAAATCTGTTGAGAATGATTCGGAAGATTTAATTTCAAACAAGTGAAGAGCTCGCCCCTCTTCAATTACCAGATCGACTTCCGTGCCATGCTGATCGCGAATAAAGTAGAGGTTGGGCGTCTTTCCGGCGTTGAGCCGCGTTTTAAGCGCCTCGACGATGACCATATTCTCAAACAGTCCGCCAAATGCTGGATCACGGACAACCTGGCTGGTGTCACTTATGCCGAGTTGCCAGGCCGCCAGTCCGGGCTCCGTGAAGTACACCTTGGGCGTCTTGACGAAGCGTTTGCCAAAATTACGGTAATATGGCGGCAGGATAAACACAAGATGGCATGCTTCAAGGATCGAGAGCCAACCGCGCAACGTTGGAGCGCTAACGCCAGTTTCGTCTGAAAGCCCCGCGCTATTGAAAAGTTGTCCTACCCGGCCGGCAATAAGCCGGATGAATACTTCAAACGGACGAAGCTCCCGCAGACGGGTTAGTTGGGTCACATCCTTTTCAAGATATGTCGCCGCATAGTTCCTGTACAGTTCAGAAGGAGATTGGTGCTCCGAAAAGAGCCGCGGCATGAAACCTTCAACAATGCGTTGTTCCCTTCCCGACCGTATTCCCGCTGCTGACAATTCTGCGAGCGAGAGCGGCAGAAGCGTCAAACCGCCAACGCGCCCGGCGAGCGATTGTCCCACTCCTTCTCGCAAAGCAGGCTGATGCGATCCTGTCAGTATGTATAGCCCGTTCTCTCCAGGCCGTTCATCAACGGCAACTTGAATACGGCTCAAAAGTGATGGCACTCGTTGAGCTTCGTCGATGATAAGCGGAGCAGGATGCAGACGCATAAATGATGAGCCGTCCGCCTCAGCCTCCGCACGCAAATCCGGATGTTCAAGGTTGACATAACCGTAGTCCGGAAAAAGCGCACGAGCGAGCGTGGTTTTGCCTGACTGGCGCGGCCCTTGTATAGAAAGCACAGGGAACTGCGCTGCAAGCGACTTGGCATAAGGCGCAATATCTCGAGGAATATTTTTCATTGAACCTATAGTATCACATTGTTGGGCTAATTGCAAGTTAAACTTTCGATTAGCCCAAAGCACTGCCCCGGTTTTCCAAAATATTAGCAAATCGATGCTTAGGAAAAGTTATGCGTTTTACCTTGCGCTTTTCCCCTTATTTTAACAAAACATATTCTGCGTTTTATCCTTAACAATGAGACGAACCGTGGAAATAAAAACCAAAGCGGAGCGCTTGTGCGCTCCGCTTTCTTTATATCAGCGTTAGCGGACAGATCCAGGCGTCCCTGCTATAGGGCGCCAATTGATCCGCCGAGCAAATAACAAGCCCCGGCATTACGCGCCCCTTAGCCCCTTTCAGCTGGCGAAAACTTTTGTCAGCGTTTTCGGGGGATTTTGCCTTCTTTATCTCCGCCGGATAAAGTCTGTCGCCCTGAACGAAGATCAGATCGATCTCGTTTTTGTCGGAATCGCGATAGTAATACATGTTAGGCTCTATATTCAAGTTATCATATTGTGCAAACAATCTATATATATAAAACAGCCCTCATCGCGTTTTCCTATTTTTTAAAGTCAGACTTTATATTTTCAGAAGATAAATTCGTCGCGCCTATCAATAAAAACGCGCGGATCTCCAAGCGGAGCGCTTGTGCGCTCCGCTTTTTTCCAGCTTCACAGCCGCCGTCCCATATCCGCGAGCTTTTATATTCTCCTGTTGAAACAATGGTAGAATAATAAGATACACTAACTATCACCCCCAAAAAGAGCGACTAACAATGAAAAAACTCACCGCCCTGATCGTCACGGCCGTCATAGCGCTCACTTCCCTTAGCGCGATAGCCGGACCCTACACCCTAACCATCACTCCCTCGGACTTCGGACGCGTCTCCGTTTCCCCCGTCAAGGAATACTACGAAGCCGGCGACATCATAACCTTCACCGCCATCCCCAACAAGGGCTACTCCTTCGTGCAGTTCACCTACAACGAGGGCGTCTACCTTGACAACCCCCTCGTCGTCTCCCCGACCAGGGACATGGAGCTTAGCGTGGA
>JAGCTE010000055.1 GCA_017963805.1 bacterium
CCGAGGAAGCGAAAGCCGAGGAAACGACAAGTCCTTTTGATTCCGAGGCCGAATGGGGAAGCGAGGACAGGCTGAATAACGCCAGGGAAAACATCCGGCATTACAACGACGAGATCGCGAAGATAAACGAACAGCTGAAAAGCCTGGATCCGGATTCCGATTTTGAGGAAGTTGAGAACTTGAAATTTGAGCTGAAAGCCAACCAGACAATGCTGGAGATAGCCCAGGAGGTCTTGGCCGAAATGGAAGGCAAACAGGCGGAAAAGGAAGAACCAAAAAAGGCCGAAGAGAAGGAAGCGGTAAAAAAAGAGGAGAAAAAGGAGAAGACCGCCGCCGCCGAGAAACCCAAGAAGGGGCCGGAGACACATTTCGAAGCGACTTCCAAATATTACGGCATTCCCGCGCTCGCAAGCTCCGCCAGCGGATGTTTCGACAGCGCCAAGACCTTCCTGCAAGTCCAAAGCGACGACGGGAAGATCCATTACAAAGTCTATTTCGTGACGGATCCGAAGATGTGGAAAGCCCTCAAAAGGGAAGGGAAGCACGCCTCTCCCGCAAGGAACGCGGACTGGGATCTGAAGAGCCGTTCCGTTCTGCTTTTCGCTTCGCCGGCCATCACAAATTCCCTGGAGGCCAGCCTGAAGTTCGCGATGGCTTCGCTGGCCTTTGAGCGGAAGATGCTGGAGGTCAATCCAAAGGAAGAGGCCAGCGAGCTGGTGGCCAGAGGCTTCGCCTTCCACTTCTCGGGACTTAACTCTGTCGTCGACGTTAACAAGGTGTTTTATCTCCCGGCCCTGAAGGAAAAGGACCTGCTCGTTTCCAGCGAACTTATCAATCCGACCAGAATGAACGACGCGAAGCGCTTGCTCTGCTTCTCAAGGCAGAGCGCCGCCGTGGTCGATTTTTTCATGAAACACGGAAATTTCCTGAGCAAGTACATCCCCAATCTGCAAGGCGGGAATTCCGGATTCCGCACCAGTTTCCAGCACATGGGCCTAGCCGAGGACTGGGCCGAGAACTACGACGACTTCTGCAACAACATGACATCAAGGCTCTTCTTCCCTCTTACCGAAGCGGCCAACGACGCCGACGCTTACGCCGAATGGAAACAGTCGATTGACAGCGATGACATCGCCCAGAAGGACAAGGAGGAAATGCTTCGGAGAAGAAAGGCGACGCGGGCCCGCAGGCACGCCGAGTACGAAAGAACACACACCAGCAGCGGACAACGTATCATTTGGAAACACTAGGACATTATGAAGGCGTTCTGGGGATCTTCTTTGTTTCTGTTCGCGCTTTTTTGCGCGGCTGAACTTTTCGCCGGGTTCGGCGAAGGCTACGGCGCTTACTGCAAAGCTCCGGCAAGCTTGAAGGAAGGCTTGTTTGAGGTGTATTTCCCGCCGAAGCATACCGCTCCCGGGCCGGATCCCGCCGTTACCCAGATAGTCGTCCAGGTCGCCAAGCAGCTCTCACCCGAAGAATACGCCCGCTGCAAGGAGGATCTGGCGCGCCGTATCAAAGAGCTCGCGGAAGCGGAAAAGAGGGTCAAGAAGCTAAAGGAAGAGTTCGACGAGGAAGCGCTGGAATACGCGGAGATGAGATACAAGCAGGCCAAGAGCAAGCACGACGAGGTCAATTCGAAGATAAAATCGCACGACCTTTGGGTGGAGGAGCAGAAAAACAAAGCCAAAAAGAAAGCGGAGAAACCGAAGGTAAAGGAGACTCACCAGGCCGAAACGGAGAAATATTTCCGCTTGAGAAACGTCATGAGGAACGCGACCACGGCGGTCACGATGATGCATTTCCTAGGCGACGACGCCGTAACGAACCATTTCCCCTGGCCGGACGGTTCCATAAAAGTTTACGTTGTCAACGACAAGGCGGCCTACAAGAAACTGAAAACAAAGCGGCCCCTCATATGCCCGGTCGAAAACATCTGCATGGACAAGGGCGGAAGGGAAATGCTCGTTTACATTGACGCCAAACTTACCAACAATTTTCAGGCGGCTTTCAACTACACGGTGTGCGGCCAGGCCTTCGACGAGTTTATGGAGCTGGTGACCTTCAAGGAAGGCGCCGGCGACGTTGTGAGGGTCGGGTATTGCGCTATCGCCGCCAACCTAGACGTCGTGACGACCGTTGACGGCGACTTTGACCTGCCCGTCCTTGAAGAGAAAAAGCTTTTCCTGGCTTCCCAAATGATAGACCCCAGCGCCATTGACAGCAGGGAGAGATGCCTGTATTATCTCCGCCAGGCCAAAGCTTTCACCAAACCGCTGATGGACCTTGGCGATTCGGAATTCACCACGTTCCTGAAGAACGCCAAGGGCGGAAATTCCAGGATGCGCCGCAATTTCGAGCTAATTAGGCTGCCCAAAGAATGGGGCGACGGCTTCGACACCTTCTGCATGAGGCTGCACGAGCAGGCTTTCCTGCCTCTAACGAAAAGCAAATAAGCTTACTTGTCGCGCCTTTGCCCGTTGATCCAGACTTCGTTGTTCTGATAGTCGAAAGTTTTGGGAGAGACGGCGGTTTTGGCTTTGGACAAAATCATGTTGCCAAAGGCCTTTAATTTGAACTTGGCGGTGTTGACGTTGCCTATGTAGGAGGCGTGGGCGGGATTGTCAAGATCGTTGATGATCGTTCCGCCGGCGAAAAGGGAATCGTAGGCTTCGCAGCAGGAGAGGCTGTTGATCTGGCCTTTCTCGTTGGCGACTGTCTCAACTATCCCCGAGTAAGTGAAGACGGTCGGGTAATGGCGCTCCATGGTGCCGTCGCTGTTGCCAAGGACGGTTATCCTCGGCTTGACGTCCAAAAAGAGCTCCGGAGAGCCTTTTCTCAAAACTCTCAGCGTCAGGTTCGTCACCGGAAGCGAGCTTTCCTTGCCGAAATAAAGTTCCTCTTCGGAAGGATCCCAAACGATCTTTCCCGAATAGGTGTCCGATCCCGTAACGGCGATCTTGGAGAAGCCGGAGTATTCTTCCGTGCCGTCCGACAGTTTGACGTGCCAGGCGCGGTCCTTGTTTGGGAGGTACAGCTCGTATTCGCTCTCGCAAACCAGGTTGCTTACCGCGAAGGGGATCTCCATAACGGCGTTCGTGGAGACTTCCACGGTCCTGTCCAGGCTGACACTGGGCATGTTGTAGTCCAAAAGCTGGCCGGAATAGCCGGCGCGCACAACGCAGTTGCTTATGACGCCGTAGGGGAGAGCCTTGTTGGAATTGACCTTCATTTCGGAGATGTTGCCCTGGCAGGTAAACGCGCTGTCCTTTATGTCGGCGTCCTTGACGGAGATCGTCCTGACGAAGAAGTTCGTGTAATTAAGCGTCGTTTTGTTGTAGTCGCGGACGGCGAAGTAGGCGTCCCTTATGCCGCACGATTCCCTCTCTATAGGGTATGCCGAGGCGGTCTTGAAGGCTGTGACGCTGAAAGTTTTTAGGAATTTGGAACGGATCATTCCGCCTATAAAAGCGCCGCCTTTTATCTGCATGTCTTTCAAGCCGTCCAAAAGTGAGACGATGTCGGCGTTCACAACGCCGCCGTAGCATTTCGCTTCCTTGGTGTACTTGTCCTTTACGATCTGCGAGGCAACTGTGAAAGTCCTCATGTTGTCGCTGGACTGGATAAGGCCGTGCGTGCCGCCTGTTGCGGGGTCGAAGTAAAGGTTGCCGCCTTTTATGGAAGTGTACTGCAGCTGGTCTTTCACGACAAGGTCGGCCCAGACGTTGCCGCCCCAGTACTCGGTCCTCTGCTTTTCGGTGTTCTGGAAAACCTTGCCGCTGACGTTAAGGTTTGTGATCCTTCCCTTGATCCTCATCATGCCGCCGGCGCCGAGAGGCGAACCGAGGTCGCCGCCCGTTATGGTAAGGTAGCGGATGTTGCCGATTATAGTGATGTTCTGGACAAACCCCGCGTGGTCCAATCCGGGAGGGAAGGTCACGTTGAGGGATTTCAATATGCCGTCGCAGTAGATCTCCCTGATCTTGACGTTGGCGGGAGTTTTGGCGTACTTCTGCTGGGGAGCTACGGTCAGCGTGCCGTCCAGGTAAAAAACGCCGGCGTCCGTCACTCTCAGGTCCCAGACGTCCGTTCCCATGACGGGCACGGCCTCGAGCGTTCCGTTGCCGAAGTAGGTGGCTTTCATGTTGCCAAACTGAACGGTCTGCGTCCTCTCTTTCTTGGCGAAGAGGGAAAGGGCGCTGAACAGAAGAATGAAAAGGGCTGGACGTAATTTCAGCATGATCTTCCTATTGATTATTTGATGGGTGTCTTTACCCGCGTGCCGCCGATCCAGACTTCGTTGCCTTCGTAGTCGAAGGTCTTGTCAAGCTTTATCGGTTTTTTGGAATAGAGGGAATTGGCCTTGGCTTCTTCTGATGTCTTGAAAGAGTTCAGAGAACCCATGTAGGTGGCGTGCTCGGAAGTGCCGTCGCTGCCGAAGAGCAGGCCGCCGGCGAAAAAGCTCGAAAAAGCTCTGCCGCAGCTGACGGGGCCTATGTTCCCGGGGAAGGCGCTTCTCTTGGGCGCGGAGGTGGAGGCGGAATGGATGAAGTTCGTGGACGCGACCTCCTTCTTCTGCTGTCTGACCCTGATGGTCAGGGGCAGTTCCGTGTGCCTTCTGGGGGAGGCGCCGTAGGAGACCCTTATCTTGATATTGGTCAGAGTGTAGTACTCGGTGCCGCCGAAATCGAAGTCGCCCAGGGCGGGATCCCAGACGAAGGTGCCCGAAACGGCGTTGGTGCCTTCAAAGCTATACGCGTTGAACCCTGAGAAAGTTTCGTTGACCGCATTCGAAATAAAGCAGCCCCAGGCCAGTCCGCGGGCTGCGACGCTGAGCGAAGAGACGCCTTCGGAAGGAAGGTTGGTGACGGAAAACGGCAGGGTGAAGACGCAGTTGGTGCCGGCCTGCAGTATTCCGCTGCTGGGGGCGCTGGCGAAAATGACAGGGGAGGAGACGTAATTGTTCTCGTAGCCCACGCCGGCATAGACGAAAGTGTTGCTTATAGTTCCGCCTTCGCCGCTCTTGTCCGCGCTGGCTTTCAAGCTTTTCAGGCTGCCGTGGGAGGAGATCAGGGAATCGCGGGCGTTGACCGAGCGCAGGGAAACGGCGCCCATGTAGTAGTTCGTGAAATTGCCTGGATTGGCGTCATTGAGAGTTCTTAGGGAAGCGTTCAGAAGGCCGTAATCCTCCTTGGGAGCCGGCAGAAAGGCGGCCTGGGGATTCGGTCCGCTGACGCTGACCTTTCCTATTCTCTGGGCCTTGACAAGCCCGTTCTGCCAGCCGCCGCCGGTTATGGTCAGGTTGTCGATGGAGGAGGCGGCGGTGAGATCGGCGCTGGCGAAGCCGCCCTTCATACAGGCGAGCCCCTTATCGTCCTTCATGAGATAAGACTTCAGGGCGAATTTCTTGACGGTGCCGGAGACGCTGAAGCAGGCCAGACGCTGCTCTTCCAGCCCGGGGAGGTAGGAATAATTGCCGCCGGTTATTAGGCAGGAACCCAGGTCGCCCTTGACGGAGACGTCGGCCCAGAGATCGCCGCCCCAGTAGGTCAGCTCTCCCGTGGCTTTGTCCTTGTGCTTCAAGCCGGAAATTTTCAGCTGCTCCACTGAGCCCTTTACGGAGACAAGCCCGTCGCCCGCCTCGTTGGAACCCAGATCGCCTCCCAGGATGGTTACGCTCTGCATGGCGCTGTCAACGTACAGATCCTTGAGATAGCCGACTCCGTTGGCGCCCGGCGGGAAAGTGATCTTAAGAGACCTCAGGGCCGGAGCGCTGAGGCTGCGGATCTTCACGCAGAAGTTGGCGGGGTCTTTTTCCAGGGGGCGGATAGTCAGCGTGGCTTTGGCTGCGGAGGAAACGTCGTCCACGACCTTGAGATCCCAGACGTCCCATTTCCCGCCGTTGCTGTAAGGGGAGGCGACGCAGTAGCCTTTCCCGGAGTAATTAAGGCGCATGCCGCCGAAAATGACGGTGTCGGCGGAGAAGGCGGACGCGGCCAGGCAAAAGATGAAAAGTGAGAGTAGACCCGATCTCATAGGCGTAAAATCTTAAGTTAACTACATGATTTTACCATAAACTCGGGAATTTGGTAATTCAAAGGCTCATTCAAGTTGACAAAAATTGCCCTTTTTCGTAGAATTTTCTTAAATCATCTGGGCTTGTTTTCAATCGCGGAAGCGGGCCAAACCCAATTAACCAAGGAGTTCATTTATGAAACGTTTCCTTCTCCTGGCGCTGCTTTTAGCGCTTACCTCCTCTCTGATGGCCGAGACCCTCTTCGAGGAGAATTTCGAGAGTTATGAGGCCGGAACCGAAATGGTCGGCACGATCGACGGCTGGGATACCTTCTCCACCTACGGCGGCAGTTCCACCATCGTCGAGAACGAGAGCGGCATCGCCGGAAAATCCATGAAAATGCAGCAGATCGACGGCGGTTCGGCCGATTACGACATGATCTTCGGCCCGAAGTTCGACATGTCGACGGAAGACTCCTTGAGGCAGCTGGTGAGAGTTTCCGCCACCGTGGTCCCCTCCAGCGAGACGGACATTATGGCGCTCTACGCCGTGAACGGCGAGACCAACCGTTTCGCCTATCTGCACATGAACGTGGCGAAAGGCGAGCTTACTTCCTATCCCACCGGCGCGACGCTGACCAATCTCAACAAGGACAACACGCCCAACAGGATTTCCATGCTGTGGGACAACTATGACAATACCATCAGGCAGATAACCTGCAACGGGCAGACCCAGGACTGCCATATCGCCATGTCCGGAAGCTTTTACGCTCAGCCCGTCAGGATCCGTTTCTCCACGCAGTTCGGCACCAGGAAAGACTGGGTCACCTACTATGACGACGTCAAAGTGGAAACGGAATCCCGCTACGCCGCGCCGCACCTCTTCATTGATAAGACCAGCCTTACCCTGAAAAAGAAAGCGCAGGGGCACCTGACTCTCCAGAACGCCGGACCGGAAGGCGACATCACCTTCGCTATAACCAAGAGCGAAGGCGCCGACTGGCTGACCGTTTCCCCCAGCAGCGGCACTTACAACGGCACCAAGGACCTGACTTTCTCCACCACCGGCGACAAGGATTACGCCAGGGCGAAAGTGACCATCGACGCCGGAACGGCCGGCACTGAAGTTGTGAGCGTTTACTGGGTGAACGGCACGGTCTTTTACCGCGAGGATTTCGAGGAACCCTTCATGACCATGGGCGACCTGCAGAATCAGGAAGGCTGGCTGGTCAGAAGCGACACCGGCTCTAGCAGCAACAGGGCCGAGATCGAAAAGCCCGAGTTTGCCGAAAGCCAGGTCATGCACGCTTACAGGTCCACCGGCTACGACGGCGTCAGAAAGGGCGGCCGTCCCGGCAGCACGCCCATCGAAGGCTGCCCGGCCCTGTCCGTGGTCAAAGTCTCCGGCAGGATCTATTGGGAATCCACTTCCAACGCCGGCAGCATCTACCTGGCCACGCCCGACACCGCCAAGCCCTTCTGCATGAAGATAAGAAAGACCGACGGGCAGAACACCTTCTATCTCTATCAGATGAGAGACGGCAGCTACACTCCGCCCGACGCGTTCAGCGGAAAGACCTGGCCCATGGACGAGTGGGTCTACGTCTCCTACACCATCGACTTCGCCACCATGAAGGGCGTGGAAGTCCAGATCGGCGACGTTACGGCCGACATCTCCAACTACAGCCTCTACGATGTGCCCGTCAAGGCCTTCACCGGCCTTTCCTTCTGCACCGACAAAGCTAGTGGCGGCGACGACTGGGACGCCAAGTTCTACTTCGACGATATCCAGTGCGAATACATCCCGAGAGGCGACGAGCCCATCATGGGCATCGATGACGACACTTTCCACACCGGCTTGACGGCTGAAAGCGGCGAAGTGACGCTGGTCAACGCCGGCGGCGGCAGCTTCGACTACAGCGCCTCCGTCATCATGGGCGGCAGCTGGCTCTCCATTGCCGAACCGACCAGCGGCACCTGTGAAGACGAAGCCAAGATCGTCTTCAACATCGACCGCGAGGCCTTGAACGAGGACTACTACCGCGGCGTCATCAGCCTCGACTGCGGCTCCTGCGGCTCCACCAACATCCTTGTGACGGCCGGCGCCGGACACATCATCTACAAGGAAGACTTCGAGGAGCCCTTCATGCAGGTAGGCGATCTCCAGGGTCAGGACGCCTGGGTCGTCAGAGGCACCAACTGCGCCGACAGCAACGAAGCCTACGTCGTCGACGCCCACGACACGCACTGCATGCACGCCAAGCGCGCCCAGGGCTACGATGGCATCAGGAACAACTCCCTGTCAGGCTGCCCTGAGAATCAGATCGTGAAGTTCTCGTACAGGATCTACTGGGACGACCAGTCCGAGGCGCAGAGCGTCTATCTGGCCACTCCGGCCGGCATAAAGCCCTTCTGCATGAAGATCAGGCGTAAAGACGACGGCACCTTCTACCTCTACCAGATGCTGGACGGCTCCTACCAGCCGCCCCTGGACGGCTACAGCTGGTCCATGAACGAATGGATCGACATTTCCTATACCCTCGACTTCCGCTCCCAGAACGGCGTGACGGTCCAGATCGGCGAAGACGCCGCGGACATCAGCTCGCTCGTCCTTTACGGCAACGGCAGCTACAAGAAACTCGAGGGCTTCAGCTTCTGCACCGACGGATCCGGCAACGAATTCGACTCCCTGTTCTATTTCGACGACTTCAAGATGGAAATCATCGACAGGGATCCCGATCCCAAGCTGAATATCGCCACGCCCAGAGTTGTGGTCGGCTTGACCGCTGAAAGCGGCGAAGTCATGCTCAACAACTCCGGCGCCGGCAGCTTCGAGTGGACCGCCACTCTGCCCGACGATCCTTCCTGGCTTGAACTGACGACCGCCAGCGGCACCTGCCAAAAGGACGATCCCGTCCGCTTCAAGGTCCTAAGGGATGAGATGGAATCCGACTACTACCGCACCGTTATGCACATCGACGCCGGAGCCGCCGGCGAAGCCGACGTGATAATATGCGTCTGCTCCGGTTCCGTCTTCTACAAGGAAGACTTCGAGGAACCCTACATGCACATAGGCGACCTCCAGGGCCAGGACGGCTGGGTCGTCAGGAACGGCGGCTACTGCCGCGACGTCAACAGCGCCTACGTCACCAACGGTCTGCCCTTCACGGACAACGCCTGCATGCACACGGTCGTTTCCAAAGGCATCGACGGCACCACAAGGGACTATGTCAGTACCTGCCCGAGGGACGCCAGAGTGAAAGTCTCCATGGACGTTTACTGGGATTCCGCTTCTCCCTGCGACGCCGTGTATCTGGCCTGCCCGATCCGCCACAAACCCATGACTCTTAAGATAGAGAACAAGGGCGACGGCACCTTCGGCGTCAGAGGCATGCAGGACGACAGCTACAAAGTGATGGTTGGCAAGACCTGGTCTATGGACGAATGGGTGCACATCAGCTACTCCATGGACTTCAGGACCCAGACCGGCGTCGAACTGACGATCGGCGAGGAGACCGAGGACATCACCCAGGTCGAGCTCTACGGCACCCACCACACCTACGAAGGCTTCTCCTTCTGCACTGACGGCGACGACGAGATGGATTCTCTCTTCTACTTCGACAATCTGGTGTTCGAAATAGTGCCCAAAGAAGACAAGCCGCATCCCGTGATGCCCGGCGCCACGGCCGTTTCCACGGACGACAGCGCCACGGTCAAAGTCCTCAACTACGGCACGCCTTACGACTTCTCCATTTCCGTTTTGGATCTGCCCGGCAATGTGAGCGTCTCTCCCAAGACCGGCCGCACCGAAGACTCCACCGAGCTGACCTTCACTGTAAACCGCGGCGAATTGGATGACAACTTCTACCGCACCAGGGTCTGCTTGTCCTACTCCGACGGCGTTACGGAAGGCGCGCTGACGTCTCTTGTGACCTTCGCGGTTGGCGGCTGGTACTACGGCGCCGACTTCCTCGGCCCGTGGTTCGGCTACGGCCCCCTGAACGGCCAGGAAAGCTGGACCGCCAATTCTTCGGAAGTCGAGATCATCAACCTTGACGGCGAGAACGCCATCAAGTATCCCTTCGCCTGCTCCACCGAGGTGGGAGCCAAGGTCCCCTTGGACGGCATCTTTACCTTCTCCGCCAGAGTGTACAGCGAAGAGCTGGCCGACGACTCCTACTTCCGTATCGGAACAGTGGACGGCGCCGGCTACTATCCCATGTACATCAGCAGGGAAGGCGACCCGAGGGAACTGCAGTTCGGCTACTTCTCCGGCAACACCTGGACGCCTATCGCGACGGCGCCCTTCGGACAGTGGGTCGACTTCAGCTTCACCATGGACACCAATCCTGAAGTCGCCTGCATAAAGGAGATCACCTTCGACGACTTCGTGACGAACTTCATCGACGGCGAGCTGCCGCTCAACCCGAGCTACGACGGCAAACGCATCGAGAAGTTCACGATCAATTTGTACGACGTGGCCAACCCGGCCGGCATGTACATGTCCAGGATCGTCGTCAAGGATCCCGCCGTTCCCGAACCGGCGATCCTGGCGCTGCTCGCCTTGGTCGGAATGCTCTTAGTCCGTAAAGCGAACTAAGACCGCAAAGCGCTCCTTTTGGCAGCGCGAAAAAGACACCCCCCTCAAGATTTTGTTACGAAGTAAAATCAAGAGGGGGGTGTCTTTTTTTGTGCCAAAATGTGCTATAATCTCTAATAATTTAAACAAAAATAAGTAGGGAATCATGTCTAGAATTTTGCTGTTTTCGGTCATTTTTTTCGCGGCGGCGGCCTTCGGCGCCGAGGTTTATTACACTTGCGATTTTGAGGAAGGATTCACGCCGGGCGACCTTCAGGGACAGAAAAACTGGACCGTTCGGACCACCGACGGCTACTGCCACGAGGACAACGTGGCGACGGTGGGGGACTACCATTCCCGCCAGTGCGTCCAAATTGGCAAAGCCACCGGTTGGAACGGCGTCATCGTCAAGAATATCCCGCCCTCCCCGAACGGGAGCCTTGTGAAAGTTTCCTTCAAAATGTTCTGGCCGAACGATTCCTCCGTCTCCTCCGTGCAGATAGCCAGCGACTGGTGGAACCGCCCCGTTCAGCTCAGCTTTAAGTCGAACGACGGCGGAACGTTCAGGGTCGGCTCCCTTCAGGACAAAACCACCCTTGTTCCGGAAGACATTAAAAACGTTTCCTTCGGCAAGGGGGAATGGATAGACGTTTCGTATACCATAGACTTCAGAGCCGGCGTCATGGATAAGCTGAAAGTGGGCGAAAAAGAGTGCGACGCGAGCCTTGTTCCCATAAAGGACAGCTCCACGAACCTGAAGAGCTTTTCCATCGTCGCCGACGCCGAAGCCAACATCTGCTTCGACGACATCAAGGTGGAATCGATAGACCGCGAAGGGAGCCCGGTGCTCGCCATCGGCTCGGTCATCCTTTTGGTGCCGAGCAAGTCTACTGCCGCGAGTTTGCCGCTCTACAACATGGGCGGTGGGGAACTGACTTACAGGGTCTACCTGGACGAGCAGCCCGAATGGCTGACGATAAAGAATCCGGAGGGAACTTTCACGGAAAGCGCCGCCCTTAACTTCAGTTTCGATCGCTCGCTTATGCAAACCAACGTCTATTACGTCAACGTCCGCGTAGACGGCGGTTCGGCCGGCAGCAAGACCTGCCTTCTGAAAGTTCAGAGCAAGGGCGCCATCTGCTCGTACACCTTCGATCCGCCCGCCCTTTATTCCGGAGAGATAACCGGCCAGGACGGCTGGGAAGGCATCAGGGACGACGGCTACGGATACCTCGACAACTGCATGCTGGTCACCAACGTTCCCTACGGCGCTGACGGCCCCTGCGGTTTCATTAAAAACGCCTACGGCTGGAACAGCTACACCTGCCCGGTGACGTCCGAAAAAGACGCGGTCGTAAAAGTCTCCATGAAGATCAGGAAAGACTCCGAATCCAGCCAGGATTCCTTCTATTTCCGCAACGAATGGTGGAGCTTCCTGTATGAGTTCTGGTTCTGGCGCTACGAGGACGCTTTCTATCTCTACAAATTCAACAGCGGAAAAGCCTACGCCGTCGCCGGGGACTACCCCTTCCCCTTGGACACTTGGCTCGATCTCTCCTTCACCATCGACCTTAGGCTTTATCGGCTGACGGAATTCTCGCTGGGCGGTTTCTCGACCAACTTCACGTCGGGCTTCGAACTTATGACCCAGCACGACAAGACGAACAGGTACGAGAAATTGAACACCCTGGCCTTCGTCTGCGGATCAGCCGAAGTGACGGACGCCAACCTTCTTGTCGACGACATCCTGGTCGTCGAGCTTGAAAGGCCGAAGACGCCCATTCCCTTGCTGGACACCTCCGTCGCTTTGGACCCCACGCAGGAAAGGGTGAGCGTTCCCGTTATGAACGCCGGCAACAGGGCTTTCAAATACACTTTGACCGTTCTGGATCTGCCCCAAAACCTCGTTCCGCAGCCCGCGACCGGGAAGGTCGGCGCAAGCGGCGATCTTACTTTCGACCTTTTCACTGACAGCTTGGAAGACGGCTTCTACCGCACCAGGGTCGTAATGGATTACAAAGCCACAAGCGGCAGCGGGGAAGGCTCCATAACTTCGCTCTTCACTTTCGCCAAGGGCGGCTGGTACTACGCCACGGAGTTTGAAGGCAGCTGGTACGAGCCGGGCGGCCTGCGCGGCCAGGACACCTGGCTGGCCGGGGTCGAAGGATCAGGGAAAGAGCCCAAAGTTTCCGCAAAGGAAGGCGCGCAGTGCGCCGAACTGCCGGGGACCGGCTATATCAAGACTTCCTGCTTCGTTCCCCCGGAGAGCGCCTTCACTTTCAAGAGCCGCTTCTTCGTGGAAAACGGCGACGACGAAGGGTACGCCAAAGTGTCTTTCATCGACGACACAGGCTTCATGCCGTTCTACATCTGCCGCGACAGAGAAATCCGCAAGGCGGTTTTGGGTTATTTCCCGGCCGGCAGCGACACTTTCGAGAATTTGGCCCAGGCCAACATGGGCGAATGGCAGAACTTCAGTTTCAGCATCGACACCAATCTGGAAAGGAACGAAGTCTTGAGCGTCACTTTCGGCGACACCGAAATAACTTTCCCGGAGGGCACGTTCTTCCTCAACAACGAGTACGACACCTGCGCCGTGAGCAACCTCACCATAAGGGTGTCAAGCGGCAGCGAGGAAGAGGAGACGGTCGCCCCCTTCTATTTCGACAACATCGTCGTCCATGACAACGCCGTGCCGGAACCTTTGGCGGGCCTTTTCTTCGCGGCGCTCGCGCTTTTTAATTTGAGAAAAAAATAAAATAATAAAGGAGTTATTATGAGCAAAAACATCGACTGGGGCAAACTGGGTTTCGCCTACATGAAGACGGACTACCGCTATGTCTCTTACTTTAAGGACGGAAAGTGGGACGAAGGGAAACTCGTGACCGACGATTCCATAACCCTCAACGAATGCGCCTGCGTCTTCCAGTACTGCCAGGCTTGCTTCGAAGGGCTTAAGGCTTACACTACCAGAGACGGCCGCATCGTGAGCTTCAGGCCCGACCTTAACGCAAGCCGCATGGCCGAGTCCGCCAGGCGCCTTGTGATGCCTCCTTTCCCCGAAGACCGCTTTGTCAAGGCCGTGAGGGAGCTCGTCAAGGCCAACAAAGACTTCGTGCCGCCCTTTGGCAGCGGCGCGACGCTTTACATCCGCCCCTTCATGATAGGTTCAAACTCCGTAATAGGCGTGAAGCCGGCGGACGAGTTCGAGTTCAGGATGTTCTGCACGCCGGTCGGCCCGTACTTCAAGGGCGGCGCCAAGCCGATCGTCATCAGAGTCTGCGACTACGACCGCGCGGCACCCCGCGGCACCGGTCACATCAAGGCCGGGCTCAACTACGCCATGAGTTTGTACGCCGGCATGGAAGCCCACGCCGAGGGTTTTGCCGAGAACATGTACTTGGACCCCGCCACCAGGACGAAAGTCGAGGAGACCGGCGGCGCCAACTTCATCTTCATAACGAAAGACGGAACGTTCGTGACGCCTAAATCCGACAGCATCCTGCCAAGCATAACCCGCCGCTCGCTTATGGTCGTGGCTGAAAAGTACCTCGGCATGAAAGTCGAGCAGAGGGAAGTCCTCCTTTCCGAAGTGCCCGAATTCGCGGAATGCGGGCTGTGCGGCACCGCGGCGGTCATCTCCCCGGTGGGCAAGATCGTCGACCACGGCAAAGAGATCTGCTTCCCCAGCGGCATGGAGAAGATGGGCCCTTGGACCCAGAAACTCTACGACACGCTTACGGGCATCCAGATGGGCCAAATAGAGGGCCCCGAGGGCTGGGTGGATACTGTTATCGGGTAATGCCCAAAAGGCGCCTTAAAACGAAAAAGCGGGCTTTTCAGCCCGCTTTTTTGTTCGCTTTCGCGATTGCTCAGCGCCGCTTCACAAGCAAGAGCGCAAGGAGCATCAGGCCGAATACGGCCGGCTCCGGCAGCGTGGAGTCGCAGAAGACCAGATTGTCGACGCAGACGTAGGTGTCGGAGGATTCCTCCTCGTCGTAGTTCCAGGCGTAAAGCTCTATCTGGTCAAGGTCTTTTTCGTCGTAAGCCGGATCGAAGACCATCTCTCCCGGGATGAAGTTGGTGGTGTAATCGTTGACGGAAAGCCAGTTCACGCAGGAGGCGGAAATGTCCATGTCCCCTTCGAAGGCGAGGGTGTTCCACTTGCCGAGGGGCGCTTCGCAAAGGATCTGGTACTCTTCCTCGCCGCTGGGCTTGTGGCAGACTACGGCGGCCTGGCGCATGGGATCGCACATTATGTAAAGCGGAAAGTTGCCTTCCGAATCATGGTGCTCTTTCTGGACCTTTTCGTTTTTGGTGGTGAAGCGCAGGGCGTAGCTGTGCTCTATGTTTTTCAAATAGAAACGCAAAGAGGCGCGGTATTTCGAGCCGGCGGCGATCCTGACGGTCGAAACGGCCGTGCCGTCCTCGCGGAAGGAGAGGCACTGCGCGCCGTCCGTCAGGGCGATCTTCGGCGCGGTCTTTCCGCGCGCGGAGGCCTTCCAGGTGTCCTGTCCGTTCAGATCTCCCAACCGATACGTCGAGCCTTCGAATTCCGAGGCGTAGAACCAGCCGCCCTTGGCGAAGGTGACAAGCGAAGTGATGGAGCCGGAATTGGTCTCGTCGCTGGCGGCGTAGTCCATCACGACCCTGGAGCGGTAGAAGCCGTCTTCCAATCCGGACCTGACGAGCCTGAGCACCAGGCTCCCCGAGGAGGTGACGGTGGCGGTGGCGGATTTCGGCTTTACGTTGTCGGGATAGTCTAGAACGCTGAAGGCCGCTTTGAATTTCTTGCTGCCGTTGTTGTAGATCCTGTTTGTTACGGAATTGAGGTCCTCGCCAAACGAGAGGGAATTGGACCACTGCGGGATGGCGTAGGGCTCGCGCTCGAGCTGCTCGACCTTGAGATTGTCTATCAGAAGCATGGCGTCCAATGTTTCCTCTCCGCCGGAGCTGATGCCGAACTTGGTGTAATTGGTGGCGGGGGAGGTTCCCTGCGGCTTGTTCCTTATGGGAATGCCGTCCACATAGTTCGTTGCGTAGTCGCCCAAAGTGAAAGCGATGAGTTTCGCCGAGCGGTAATCGACCGTGAATGAGAGGTCGAGCCAGGTGTCGAGAGGCGCTTCGTAGGAGCCGATAAGCCCCCAGGGCTCGTCGTCGTTGAACTTGTACATGTAGAAGTGGTCTTCGTTGCGCCAAAACCACATGTGCACGGAATTGTTCCAATAGTCCTGGTGCAGCGTGAAGGAGTCCTCGTCGCCGGCCGAGCCTTTAAAGATCTTCATGCTGACTCTTACCACGGCCTGGTTTTCGGAATTGACGTCGCAGGTGTAGGCGTCCCAGCCGTCGCTTCTTTTGATGTAGGCGCAGGCGCCGTCAAAACCGTAGCTGACGTTGGTAACGAGCATCTCGTTGTATATTTTGCCGTAGCCGTCGTCGCGCTTGCCAGTCCATCCGCCCTGGCCGGTAATTTCGCCGACTCTCCTGAAGGGCGCCTCGAAGTTCTCATAGATAAGGACGGTTCCGGAAGCCGCGCCCAGAGTCAGGTATTTCGTTCCGGCCGCGCCGCCGTCGACCTTTATGACCGCCCTGTAGTAGCCGTCCGTCATGACGGAGCGGTCAAGGTTGGCTTTAACGTCGACTTTGCCCGCGCAGGTGCCGCTTTCCGGCGTCACGGAGAGCCATTCCGGCGAGCCTTCGCACTCGATCTTGAAGTCGAAGGAATCGCCCCCGTTGTTCATGACGGAAAAGGAAGCGTTCTTGGAGGCTTTCCCTAGCGCGATGGAATTGGGCGTCACCACCAGTTCCGGAGGCCCGGAGCTGCCGTCTGTTATCCCGACGTAAAGGTTGTCGGCGGAGACGTCGCACTCAAGGGCGAAGCGGAAGGGCTTCGGCTTGCTCGCGGTGGTGTACTGATGGTAGCCCATCATCAGAGTGTCGGTGTTGGTCCAGCAGTTTTCGTCAAGCTCGAATTTCACGATGAGCTTGCGGGCCGGATCGACGGTAAGCTTGTAGGTGTGGAAGGCGTCGGATCTGTAGGAGCCCAAGGGGAGGGAATAGCTTTTGGCGGTCAGGATGTCGTAGCAATCCAGCGAAATGTTGTGCTCGTCGCCGGAACTTTTGGCGACGACGGTGGCCATTTCCTTTTCGTTCTCACAGAGAAATTTCACCCAGTTGTCGCAGCCCTGGGGGCTTAGGAAATCACCGGACATCACGACGTACTTGCCTTCCAGACTGTCTGAAAAAGTGAAGGAACGTCCCAAAAAAGGCTTCTTGTCACCGTCGACCCTCAGGCAGAGGGCCTGGCTTCCGCTTTGCACGATGGAAGCCCTGTTGGTGACGTTGCAAATAGACTGCGGGCTGTGGCGGCTGTCAGTTGAGGTCCAGCCTTTCTGCCCGATGATCTTGCCAAGGGCGTAGCCTTCCGATTCCTCAAATCCGATCCTTAGGATCTCGGTGTCGGAAAAGAGGGAGCTGCTGACGGACAAAGCGAAGAGCGCGATAAGGAATTTTTTCATTTTCGTTTCCCAAGTTGGATTAATTTTTTCTGGCTGAAAGGAGGGCGGCCATGGCAAGGATCAGGGTCAGGCAAACCGGTTCCGGAATGTTGGCGTCGCAAAGGACGAGATTGTCCACGTAGACTCCGACCTCGTCGTCTTCCTTAAGGTTGTAGGCCGTTATCTCGAAAACATCCAGCGGCAGACCGTCGAGATCGGGATTGAGGACGATCTCGCCCTCGTAGAAGTTTGTGGTGTAATCGTTCAGGGTGAGGCTGACGGCGCAGGAGGAGGCGACGTCCGTATTGAGGACGAAGGAGAGTTCGTTCCACTGCTCAAGGGGCGCTTCCAGAAGCTTGCAGTCGGGATCGCCGTCGTTACTATAGTATACGGAGGCCAGATTTCCCTTGGAGGGGTCGTAGACCACATAGACGGGAAGATTGCCGTCTCCGCCCTTCTTCTTGTTGTTCGCGGTCACTCTCAAAAGGTACGGCTTTCTCCTGTCTTCCATATAAAAGCGCAGGTATGTCCTGTAGGGCGTTTCCGGCGGGACGGCAACCAAGGCCGAGGCGCTTGAGTCGTAGGGGAAGGAAAGGCACTGCAGCCCGTCCTTCATAACGACGCTGGGCGCTTCGGTTCCCCAGGTGTAGGCGCTCCAGGTGTCCTGGCCGTTGAGGAAACCTAATTCGTAGCCCGTGCCCTCGAATTCCGAGGTGTAGAACCAGCCGCCTTTGCTGAAGGTGATAAAGCACTTAAGGCTGCCGGAATTTGAGCCGTCCACAGCCTGATAGTCCATTGTGAGATACGCGCGGTGGAACCCTTCGCCGACGGCGGAACGGTCCAGCCTTATTATAACGTTCCCGTCCTTGGAGCCCGTGCCTTCCTGCTTGGCAAGGGAAAGGCCTTTGGTGTATCCTGAAATGCTGAGCGCGTAGCTGAAGTCGACGCTTCCCAGATTGGAGAGCTTGTTGGTCGCGCAGGAGATCTGGTCGCCGAGCGCGATGGCGCCGGTCCAGATGGGCAGGGCGACATGAGGCCTTTCGATTTGCTCTACAAGAATGTTGTCAAGGCAGACTTCGGCGTCCTCGGTCTCGCTTCCGCCGGCCGTCACGGCGAAGTATTCGAACCTTTCCACGGGATTGACGCGGTCGTTGGGGGCGTTCCAGAGAGTCATGCCCTCCGCGTAGTTCGTCGTATAGCTGCCGAATGTCACGCTGGTCAGCTTGTAGGCCTTGTAGTCAAGGGTATAGGAGAAGGGGACCCATTCGTCGAGGTATTCCGGGTGCTCGCCAACGAGCTTGTAGGTCTCGTCCTCGTTCAGCTTGTAGAGGTTGAAGTGGTCGTCGTGGCGCTTGAATTGGAACTGGGCGCAGTTGCCCCAGTAGTTCTGGCGGATAAAGAAGGATTCCTGGTCGGAACGCGAGCCGAAACGAAGCATCATGCTGACTCTGACGACCGCTTCCTTGTCGCATTTGGCCTTCATCGTATAGCCGTCCCAGCCGCCGCCTCTATAGACATGGGCGCAGGCGCCGTCATAGCCGTAGTCGACGTTGGTAACGATCATTTCGTTGAATGGCTGCCCGTAGCCGTCGTCCTTTTTGCCGTTCCAGAGGCCCTGGCCGGTTATTTCGCCGGGAAGCATGAAGGGAGGTTCGAAATCCTCGTACATAACGACGGAGCCGCTGGGCGCGAAGAGGAAGAAGCTCTTTTGCCCGGCGGATCCCGCGTCGACGCTTATGACGGCCTTGTAGAAGCCGTTGGTCATACGGTCCCTTGCTAGGTTAAGCTTTACGTTTTCAGAGCCGGAGCAGGTCCCTTCCGCGGGCTCGACGGTCAGCCATTCGGGGTCGCCTTCCGCCGACACCGTGAAGTCGAAGGGGACAGTGCCGGCGTTCCTGACCTGGAAGGTCACGCTGTCGACGCTTCTTTCCGCGTAGACCGCCTCGGAGGGGACGACCAGTTTCGAGTCGGCGCTTTTTTCCGCCAGTTCCGCCGTCAGATCGTCTATGAATACCATGGCGTCCGAGGTCTGGCTGCCGTCCGCCGAGATGGCGAAATAATCCAGCCTTTCGACCGGATTGACGTGTTCGTTGGGGGCGTTCCTAAGGACGAAGCCCTCGGAATAGTTCGTCGAAAAATCGCCCAGGGTCACGCTCGTCAAAAGGTACGATTCCAGATCCATCGTGAATGAGAAGGGGATCCACGCGTCCAGAGGCGCCCTGTAGTCGCCCGTTAGGGCGTACTTTGGGCCGTCGTTGAACTTGGTGAGGGCGAGGCGGTCCTCCTCGCGCTTGAACTGGAAGTCGGCGCAGTTGCCCCAGTAGTTTTCGTGGATGGAGAAGGAGTTGGCGTCGGATTCCGCGGCGCAGTAGAGCATGAGGCTTATTTTGACCATGGCCTGCTTCGGGGATTTGGCCTTGCAAGTGTAGCCGTCCCAGCCGGCGCCCCTGATTAGATGCGCGCAATTGCCCGCGAAGCCGTAGCTGACGTTGGTCACGACCATGGCGTTGTAGGGTTGGCCGTAGCCGTCGTCCCTCTGCCCGTCCCAACCTCCCTGGCCGGTTATCTCGCCGGACTTCAGGTAGGGCTCCTCGAAATCCTCGTACAAAAGAACCTTTCCGCTGGCGACGCCCAAAAAGAGAGTTTTCGTTCCGGCCGAGCCCGCGTTGACAGTCAGGATGGTCCTGTAGAATTTGTCTCCCAGGGCGCTTCTGTCAACCGTAAGGGTAACTTTCTGCGCGGCGCTGCAGCTGCCGGAAGCCGGGCTTATGGTCAGCCATTCCGGGTTTCCGTCCGCCGTCACGGTGAAGTCGAAGGGGTCGCTTCCGCTGTTGATGATCTTGAATTCGTCGCTGTCTTTCTCGAGGTCCAAATAAACGTATTTTTGCGAGAGCATGAGCGAAGCCGGCTTGTGCTCGGCCGCTCTGGTCTCTATTTTCAAATTGTCGGCGGAAACGTCGCACTCCAGGCAGATGCGGTTGGGGATGGGCTCCTTGGAGGAATCGTATTTCTCGTAGCCCATGATCCTGCTCGCGGTGTTGGTTATGATCACGTCGTCGACGGAGCAGCTTATGATCGCCTTGCGCAGGGGGTCGACGACCAGCTCGTAATGGCTGTAGGTATCGTCCGGGACCTGCTTGACGGTCTCTTCCTTGTAACTTCCGGTGGCGAGGTCCGTGTAGGCGAGCTTTATGCTGTGGTAGCCGTCCCGGACGCTGCCGACGAAGCAGGCGCAGTCCCTGGAATCGGCGAAGCACAGCTTCACCCAGCCCTTCTTGCCGGCGGGGTGCATGAAGTCGCCGGAAAAGACCACGTATTTGTTCTCGACGCCGCCCTCGATGTCAAAGTTGACGCCTACGAAGGGATTGACGTCGCCCTCTTTGGTGCGCATAGCGAGCGATTGGCTTCCGCTTTTTACGATCTCGGTTCTGTTGGTGACGTCGAAGACCGAATCGTAATTGTGGCGGCTGTCCTTTACGTCCCAGCCCCCCTGGTCGAGAACTTCTCCGCAAGAGAAGCCTTCCTCAGGCTCGAATGAGCAGGAATAGACGAGATCATCGGCTGCGCAGAAAAGCGCGGCGACGGCAAAAGCGCAGAAGAATAAGTTTTTCATAATAAAAGGGTGGTTTCAGAATAAATGATTTCATTATTTATTCTAGGAAAAAACGGTTTTTTAAACCATCCTTTTCCGATACAATCCTTCGCCTTACTTTTTGGAGCGGAAAAGGTATTCGATATTGCCGATGATTATCAGAAGAATGGCGAAAGTATGGATGTACAGCTGCGCCCACATCCTTCTGGTGGCGGGGGCGGGATTGACGCCGACGAGCGCTTCGTATTCGGCGGCGCCCCTGAGACCGGAAAGCAGGCCGCAGAGCTGGCCCGACTGGAGGTAAGGATAATAATCGGAAGCGGAGACGGCCGTCATGCCGCTGGCCACCGGTTTCCCAAATTTCGTTTTGCCAACGTTGATCCACATCTCCGGGCCGCCCACGAAACTCGAGATCGTGACGACCAGGTCGATGTCACTGAAATCTTTTATGCCTCGCATGATCGGCATGGAAGAAGTGTCGCGCCCGGAATAGTCCGTCTCATAAGCCGCCGTGATCGATTCGCCCATTTGCAGGTAGACCTGGAAGGCGTTGGGGCGGAAACCGAAGAAGAGGTAATCGACGCCGGATTCCCTGAAGGGGTAGGGAGGAGAAACGGAGCGGCCGTCCAGGGCGGCGTCGCTGATGATCTTCTGGGCCAGGGGCTGGCTCATGACGTCGTAGCCGACGTTGATGAAAAGCTTCGCGCCGACTCTGAAAGCGTGGCGGCAGACGGCCTGCGACATGGGCGTCAGCTCGGCTTCGGAGCCGGGATTGTAGTTGATGTTGAGGAGGACGACGCCGTTGGTGTTTATTTTGGCGCGCGAGATGTGCTCTTCCAGGGCGGTTATGGCCTTGGGGTCGGCTTTGCTGTCACTTAGGAGTTTTTGAAGCTTTTCCTCGTCCTCCCTTATCATGGCGGCGTGCGATGCAGGAAGATTCTCCAGGGCGTCGTAGAGGCCTCTCGTGGCCGCGGAAGCGTTTATTTTAAGCTTCGCGGTCATAATAAGGCCCACCCACACGCTGACAAAAGTCAGAATGTAGATGACGACGCGGTAATTGTTACGCCAGAAGGAAAGCATCAAAAATTAGTTGAGATACTTGAAGAACTCGTAAGTTCCCTGGATCCACTCGTCCTGCAGGAAGTTGATTCGGCCGATCAGAAGCGAGACGCGGGCCATGATGGTGAAGGCGAACGAGGCGCCGAAACCGATCATGAGGTAGGCGATGCCGATCTTGGTGGCGCCCCTACTGGCGGCGTCCTCTTTCTTAAAGGAGAAGAAGAAATAGTAGAGGACGGTTAAGGTGCCGATGACCAAGCTTAGGTTGCCGAAAGTCGCGAGCCAGTCGATGCCGTTCGCGCTTCTCACAAGCATGGGAATGAAGGAGGCCTGGACCTGCTGCATGATCTGGGACTGGAAACTTAGGGGAGTGCCCATGCCGACGCCGATACCGATGGTGTAGGCCATCGGGAAGCGGGAGAGCCAGGCGTGCTTCGGGAAGAAACGCGTGATGAACATCAAGCCCAGAAGGACGGAGATGAAGATGTACAGCACCCAGAAGTGGCGGCTGGTGGGCACGGTCTTGTAGCCTTGGAAGTAATCCTTCAGGGCGCCCATGACCGTCGCTTTGTCCACAAGGTTTATTTCGGAGCTGGCGAAGGCGCTCTGCAAGGAAACGGCGACCTCGTTGGTGCTCTGAAGTTTCAGGGTCTGCTTGTAGAGGGCGCTGTCAAGGACCGCGAAGAAGCGGTTGGTGTCGAAAGATCTGGAGGCGATCTCGTCGGCCAGCTCTTCGGTGGCTGATTCGGCCGGCAGCGTCTTGGCGTCCGCGATCTTTTCAACGGTTCTCGTGACGGCGTTGGTGACGGTGGCGTAATCCACGTGCAGATTCTGATAGTAACGGACCAAGGGCTCCTCGATCTTCGGCTTGATGCCGTTGTAGTAGGTAAAGACGATGGACATGCCGAAACTGACGCCGACGAAGACGGCTTCCGTCAGTTTCGAAATGAAGGTGTCTTTGATGAGCGAGGAATAAACGCCCAGGGTAAGAAGGGCGGCGATCCATACACCGATGAGGTCAATAAACGTATCCGGACCCATATATCTCCTTTAAAGTTTTTTGGGCTAAGCAGCCCGTTTTCCTTTTATAAAATATTCTATGTTGCCTACTATGATAAGCCCTATGGCGAAGGCGTGGGTGTACAGTTGCGCCCACATCCTGCGGTTGGCCACAGGAGGCGCTCCCACGGCCTTCTCGTATTCCGCCGCGCCCCTCAGCCCCGTGATGAGCCCGCATAGCTGGCCTGACTGAAGGTAGGGGAAGTAGTCGGAAACCGAGACGGCCGTCATGCCGACGACAAGAGGGATGTTGAATTTCGTCTGCGCGACGTTGATCCAGGATTCCGGCGTTCCCACGTTGCAGGAGTAAGCCGCGATCCCGTCGATGTCGCGAATATCTTTTATGCCTTTCATGATGGGCATGTCCGCCAGAGTCTTTCCGGAATAGTCCGTCTCATAGGCGGAAAGCACGCTTTCGCCCATCTGCAGGTAGACCTGGAAAGCGTTGGGGCGGAATCCGAAGAAAACGAAGTCGCTGCCGGCTTCCTTGAAGCCGTAGGGTCGCGGCATCGTCGCGCCGCCCAAGGCCGCGGAGTCCACGATCATCTGCGAAAGCGGCTGGGCCATGACGGTGTAGCCGTTGTTGATCAAAACTTTGATGCCGAGGCTGAAGGCGTGGCGGATGGAGGAATAGGCCATGGGGCCCAATTCCGCGTCGCTGCCCGCGTCGAAGTCGATGCAGACCAAAAAGACGCCGTTGGAATTTATTTTCAGCCTTTCGAGATAGGCCTTGGCATCGTCTATCTGGGCTGTCAGTTCCGCCGAGCTATGCTGGCTTTCCTCTTTCTGCAGTTTCGCCAAGAGTTCTTCCTGCTCCTGGATCTTCCTCCTATGGTTCTCCGGCATCTTCTCAACCAGATCAAGGGCGCCCTGCGTCGCTCCCGAAATGGAGAGGTCGAGGGGCTTCTTGTTGATCAGGGCAAGCCAGACGAAGGCGAACGTCATGATGTAGATGATCGCCCTGTAGCGGTTTTTCCAGAAGGATCCGAATCTGGAGAGGAAGCCCTTCATTATCAGATCTTCCTCCTCTTGGCGCTGAAGAAGAATTCTATGTTGCCCAAGATGATCAAAAAGATCGCGAAGGCGTGCGTATAAAGCTGCGACCACATGCGCTTGCTGCCGATATCCGGGCACTTGAGGGCGGACTCGTATTCCGCGGCGCCCCTAAGGCCTGGCAAAAGGCCGCAGATCTGGCCGGACTGGAGGAAGGGGTAGTAGTCGGAAGCGCCGATGGCGCCGCCGCCCAGAATGACTTTCTTGCCGAACTTGGCGTTGCCGACCGTGATCCAGGTCTCGGGCGCGCCGACGTAAGCCGAAACGGTGACCACGCAGTCGATGGCGCGGAAGTCCCTGATGTGCTCCATAATGGGCATGGTGGACAGATCCTTTCCGGAATAGTCCGTCTCGTAGGCGGAGATGATGGATTCGCCCATCTGCAGGTAAAGCTGGAAGGCGTTGGGACGGAAACCCAAGAAGACGTAGTCCACGCCGGATTCCATGGTCGGGTACGGAGGATCGAGACGGCTGCCGTCCTTGGAAGCCTTGTCGATGGTCTGCTGCGCGAGAGGCTGGCTCATGACGTTGCCGCCGGTGTTGATCAAAACTTTCACGCCTCTTGAGAAGCAGTGGCGCAGAATGGTCGCCACTTGCGGAGTCATCTCGGCGTCGCAGCCGGCGTCGAAGTCGAAGCAGATAAGGACGACGCCTTTCTCGTTGTGCTTAAGGTCGTCTATTATGGCTTTGAGATCCTCTATCTCGGCTTGCGAGGCGTCTCCGTCCTGAAGTCTCCGCTGAAGCTTCTCCTCGTACTCTTTGAGCGTGCCTTTCCTGATCTCGCTTAAATTCTCGATGGTGTTGAAGGCGCCTCCGGTGGAATCAGCGACGTTGAGGTTCAGCTTATTGTTGTTCACCGCGCCCATCCAGACCAGAACGAGAGTCATGATGTAGATAATGGGCCGGTAGATCTTAAGCCAGAGCGGAGGTATTTTTTTCAGGAAATTCATTTTTATCAGACTTTGCGGTGTTTGAACCCTTTGAAGAAAAATTCCAGATTGCCGATTATTATTAGCAAAATGGCGAAAGTGTGCGTGTACAACTGCGCCCACATGCGGCTTGTCGCCCTGGGCGGGGAGCCGCAGGCGCCCTCGTATTCGGCGGCGCCCCTAAGGCCCGGCAGCATGCCGCAGATCTGCTTGGACTGGATGTAGGGGTAATAGTCCGAAGCGGATATGGCGACTTGCCCCAATGCCACGGGTTTTCCGAATTTCGTGTTGCCGACGGTGATCCAGGTCTCGGGGCTTCCCACGTAGCCGGAAATGGAGAAGACCATGTCGATGTCGCTGAAATTCCTGATGCCGCGCATAATGGGCAGAAGCGTCAGATCGTGTCCGGCGTAGTCGGTCTCGTAGGCCGTCAGGATGTTTTCGCCCATCTGAAGGTAGAGCTGGAAGGCGTTGGGGCGGAAGCCGAAGAAAACGTAATCGGTCCCGTCTTCCATGAAGCCGTATTTGTTCTTCTTCATAAGGGCGCCTTCGGTCGCGGAAGCGCTTATGATGTTCTGCGCCAAAGGCTGGCTCATGACGTTGCCGCCGGTGTTGATGAGGACTTTGACGCCCCTACTGAAGCAGTGCCTTATGAAGGCGTGGGCCATGGGGCCTAATTCCGCTTCCGTAGAGGGGTCGAAGTCGATGCAGACCAAGACGACGCCTTTGGGGTTCATCTGGAGCCTCGCGATCTTGTCCCTTATGGAAGCGATCTCTTTTTGGAGGTCGGGCCCGCTGCCCAGTTTCGCTTCCTCGAGCTTTTCATTTAGCAGCGCCTGCTGCTTCGCAATGTCATTGGCTCTCAGTTCCGGAAGCTTTTCCAGGGTGTCGAAAACTCCCTGGGTGGCGTCCGAGACGGAAAGTGACAGAGGGAGCCTCGTCAGCGTTCCGCCCACCACGCAAAGAAGCGTCAGAAGGTAGATGAGCGGGCGGTAATGCCTCTGCCAGAAATTCTGCTTCGGGCCGTATATGTTCGGGCTGCCTGAAGCCATAGCTTAACCGCGGCCTCCCATGTAGGGTTTCTCGATGC
This sequence comes from bacterium, assembly GCA_017963805.1. Taxonomy (GTDB): domain Bacteria; phylum Auribacterota; class UBA3054; order UBA3054; family UBA3054; genus UBA3054. The sequence continues at coordinate 25,874 of JAGCTE010000055.1, forward strand.
CGGAGAGGATCTTGATACTGGTGGCCAGGGAGCCTAGCTGCACGCCGATAAGGATGCCTCGTTTGGCGGCGTTGTTGGGGTAGTTGAGGATGACGGACTTCATGGCTTCGAAGTCGACTTCCGCCGGAGTGTAGTGCCAGATGACCGCGATCAGCGCCGCGGAGGCCGCCAGTATTCCGCAGGGCAGGTAGTTGCGGGCGAAGAACTGCTTCATGGCGGCGTAGAGGATATAGAGGATAAGGCTCATGTAAACTATGAGCTGGGCGTGCCCCATGATCCATTTGCCGATCAGCGGGATCTCCTCTATGGGCACCTGGCCTATCAGAATGATTATGGAAGATATCAGAAGCAAACTCGCCTCCCAGGACTTCGCGCGCATGGCGCGGTACGTCGCCGTGATCATGTAGAAGGCGAGGAGCGAGAAGGTCGTGGCGCCCATGGGCATGATGACGTAGTTGTAGAAGAACATGAAGAGGGGGACCTTCCTGACCGTGATCTCTTCGCCTTTCATTTCGGGAGCGCCGGCAGAGGCGGCGGCCACGAGGTTCGTTTTGTAGGTCTCGTCCTTGTAGCCGAAGAGCGTGTGGGTGATGAGGGTGTGGTCCTGGTTCTTGCGGTTGTCGTAATTGTATTTGTCAAGAGGCTTGCTCACGACGGAGGGGCCGACGTTCTGGCTTATTATGCCTGTCAGGGCCACGATGGCGGTGAAGCTCAGGGTGATCACGCTGTATCCCCAGCCGGGGGAGCGGCGGGCGATGCGGTTGCCGTGGTTGTGCACCAGACTGGCCAAGCCGATGAAGAGGCCGAAGACGCCCACGACGATGGTCGAGTTCGTCACCCATTCCATCATGGTTTTGTAGAGCATGGTGTTTTCCGGGAGGAAGAAGTGCAGCATCATTATGACGCCGCAAACACCGCAGATGATAGGGGGAAGATAATTGCGCATAGTCTATGAGGTCCTCTTATTTGAAAGCTTTCAGATCGAAAATTTTGTTCAGGAAATCGCTCATCCCGTAAAGGAAGCCGTCCTTCAGAAGGAAGGCGGAAACGATCGTGCCCAGGATAATGGCGACGATCATGATAAGGATGATGACGAGCTTCGCGATGTCCTGGCCCTTGAGGCTGCCAAGCAGCAGGGGCTCTCTGGAAACGTAGGCGCCGGCCGCGAAGAGCTCTTCGCCGATCAGCGTGTAGTCGCAGGCCACGATGAAGAAGGGGATCTGGCTGATGGCGGCGGTGCCGGCGATCTGGATGGCGCCGGTGGACGCTCCCGCTTCGGCGATGATCAGACTTTCAGCCGCGTAGTTGCCTAAGAGGAAGTTGGCCGCCGGTTTCTCACGCACCATGATGCCTGACACCGCGGAGGCGTAGGCGAACTGGTTGTCAGAAAGATAGTAGACGCAGTCTTCCTTGTAGTTCTCGGGACGCCCGGCCCTGGTGTAGGCCTGCTTCACCAGTTCCTGCTCGATGGTCATGACGATCGGGTTGATGCAGGGGACCTTGAGGTCGGTGTCGTAGTGGGCGATCTGCTCGGCCACGTTGCCGAGGATGTTCATCGCCGCGATGGTCTGCATGTCGGATTCGCCGCCTATGCCGGAAATGTAAAGGATGGGTCGGCCGATCTCGGTCGCGCGGCCCAGCGCTTCCTCGATGGATTCGAGGCCCGGGATGCGCCTGACGAAGAGGTAGGCGCCGCTTTTGGCGCGGCGGATGAAGTAGACGATCAGGGAACCGAAGATGATGATCCCGATCAGCGCGTTCAGCTTGTTAAGATCGAACCAGTTCTCGTTGACGTACTGGAGCCATAAGGGCAGGCTTTTGATTGTGAAAAGTTCCATGTTTATCCTGATATTTGATTTTCAGATTTGATTGCCAATCAGTTCTCCGCGGTGTCGTCTTTTTCCGTCGCCATTATTTCAACGTTGGCTCTGGGTACGGTCGCCACCGTTCCGTCGTCGAACTTGAGGTCCAGAACGCGGGCCAAAGATTCCGTCGGCAGCTTCGTCAGCTCGGCGGGCAAAGCGGTGACCGTTCCGAACATTCCGAAGTACGGCTCCCTGATCACGCGGACTCTCGTTCCGATGTCGAGGATCAGCTTGGCTTCGTTTTCGCTCATGGAGGCTTCCTCGTCCCTGGCCACGATTATTTCGGGACGCATGACGCCCGCCCTGATCTGCGTGGCGCCGTTCACGGAGGCGTTCTTGCCTTCGCATTCTTTTAAAAGCGCGAAGGTCTTGTCGGCCATCGGGATCTGGCCGAAGCCTTCCGTCAGGACGAGAGTTAGGCCTAATTCTTCGTGGCCCGTGATGGCTACGCCAAGGTCGAAGCCCAAAAACTTCTTAAGGTCGGCGTCGTCGAAGCCGCCGACTACGACGGCGTTCACGCCGGCTTCTATGGCTTTCTGCAGTCCGTCGTAAGTGATCAGGCTTCCGCCCACGACGACCGCGCCTTTCATGTCTTCCGTGAAAGAGTTCTCGTCCAGGATGCCGCTGGGGTCACTTGACGCCATGACGATCCTGCCGTAAGTCTCGCCGCCCACGCCGAAGATGCCCTGGATGAAGGAGCCCGTCACTTCGACCGTCACGTGCTCGCCTTCGTCCGCTTCCACGACCTTGCCGTCGATGTAGGCCTTGACGTCGACGGGCACCGGGGCGCCGCGCATGACGACCTGGCCGGAAACGTCGGAAACGGATTCGATCGTGCCGCTCATGGGGGACTCGATCCTGGTTTTGAAGAGACCGAAGAAGGCGGCGCGCATGGCGAGAAGCTCGCCTTTCTCGACGTGATCGCCGATCGGCTTGACCATGAACTGCTTCACCTCGTGGGGCTGGCAGCCCAGAAGACTCATGACGTTGACGACGTCAGCCTTGCCGGGGAGTTCGGTTTTCAGAACGACCTGTTCGGCGCCGACTTTGTCGCCTATCTTAACGAGCGTCTGGCCCTTGATGGGAAGACGCCTATTGCGGCGCAGCACCGTGGATTTCAAAACTTTTAGACCTGGTGAATATGCGTATGCCATAGTTTTGTTTGGTTTTTATTTTTCCGGATAGATGTCGAGTTCCTTGTTCCAGATCTGGAGGAGCTTCACTCTGTCTTCCTGATTGGCGGGGAGCTGGATGGGACGGCAGCGGGCGTCCAGGATAAGGCCGACCACACCGCCTTTTACTTTCTTTGTCACGGCTTTGCCGTATCCGGCGCCCGCGTTGAATTTCCTGGTGGGGTCGACGGTCACTTCCGCCTCTTCGCCGAGGCCAAGGGGCAGAAGCTTTATCTCGCCGCTCTTCAGTTCGTATTCCTTGCCCTGGAATTTAACTTTCATGCAGGGCTTGCCAAAGGGCGCGATGCCGACAGGGGCTATGACGGTGCCGAGGTAGATGAGGCAGTCTTTCTCGAAGACTTCCAGCGCGGCGTCTTCGTTGATCTGCGCCAAAACGCCGAGGTGCGGCATCATGAAGATGGAGTCGACCGCCAGCTGCGTGAAGCCTTCCGGCGCGAAGCCGTCGATCATCATGAGGGCGCTCTGGTTTCTTCTGGGAGCGTGCGAGAGCACGCCGCCAGAACCCACGATGATGTCGAGGCCCATCATGTCGACCAGCGTGTCTTCCTTTACGGTCTGGCTCATGGCGTCCGCGAAAGAAGTCGATTTCTGGGCGCCCTTCAATCCGACCGCCATTTCCTTGTGCTGCATGAAGGCCAGTCTCAGGGCCTCGCGGCAGATGGCCTGCTCGACCATTAGGGATTCGATGTTCTGCGGGATGGTCGTGGGGCGGATCATCTTGTTTCTGATCTGGTTTCTCAATATCCTCTCGTCTTCCATGACGGGGACCCAGCGCAGGACGTTCGCGAGTCCGGCGCTCGCCACGACGTTCGATATGGAGTAGCTCATGCCGAGGTTGGCGGAGACGGTGCGGTTGAAGACCTGCTCGCTCTCAGGGTTGTTGCGGTCCGCTCTGAAGACGGAGAAGTCGTCGGTCGTGGCGCCGCCGATGTCGGTGCCGACCACCTGGATGTTGTTGCGCCTAGCGATAAGTTTCATGATGTCGCCGACGGCGCCCGGAGTCGGCATGATGGGAGCCGAGGTCCAGGTCATCAGTTTCTTGTATCCCGGAGCCTGCTGCATGACGTGTTCCAAAAAGAGGTCGTGGATGGCGTCGCGGGCGGGCTTTAGGTTTTCCGTCTCCAGCGTCGGGCGGAGGTTGTCGACTATCTGCAGCGCGGTCTTTTTGCCCAAGGTCTGCTCGATGGCGGGCCTGGCGGCCGCGTTGCCGGCGTAAATGACGGGCAGTTCGTAGCCGGCGCCGAAGCGGGGGCGGGGATCCGCGGCCGCGATGGTCTCGGCCTGCGCCACCACGTGGCGGACCGTGCCGCCGTCAGTGCCGCCGGAGAGAAGTATCATGTCGGGCCTAAGGTTCCTGATCCTTTCGATGCGCTCGTAGGGGCGTCTGCGGTCGTTGGTGGCCAGGGAGTCGATGACGATGGCGCCGGCGCCAAGCGCGGCGCGCGCCGCCGATTCGGTCGACATCTGGGAAACCACGCCGGCCACCATCATCTGCAGGCCGCCGCCGGCCGAGGAGGTGGAGATGTAGGCGTCGGCGCCTTTGTCTCCCTCCCGGGGAACGATTAGTTTGTCGTCGCGGATGAAGGTGCGTTTCGTGATGTCCTCAATTTCCGCGATGGAGTTGATGACGCCTCTGGTGACGTCTTCCGCGGGGGCTTCCACGGTGGTGGGGGCTTCGCCGCGGGCGGCCAGACGGTAGCTGCCGTTGCGCTTTTCGATCAGGATCGCTTTGGTGGTCGTCGAGCCGCAGTCGGTTGCTAAGATTACTTCGGGGGCTTTGTTTTCTGCCATATTATTTATTTTGCGTTGGGCCGGGGTCAGCCGGCTGGTTATTTTCAGTTGGGGAGGGGGCGGCCGTCAGCTTCTTGTTTTCCATGTCGATCGCGGCGATTAGGCGCTCGACGTTCTTCCTTTCCTGCAGCATGTCGCAGATATCGTCAAGCGTCGCGTATTCGATGAACATCCCCAGGGCAGGGGTCAGAACGATGAGAGCCTGGCTGGCCAAATAGTTGAGGGGTTTGACGGACTCAAGGGCAAGAATGGCAGGGAAGGCGAGTCTTCGCCGCGCGATGCCTCGCGCTATCTTAGCGATAAGCTCGTCGTGCCGGCGCTCGGAGCGCGGCATGGCGAAGGCGTTGGCCCAAAAATCCTTGTCCATTTAAAGAGGTTGCCTCAAATTAGATAAATGTTGAAAAATACTCTAAAAATCATAGCAAAACACCCCTGAAAAAGAAAGGAAACAATCTAAAATGCCTTATGTCGCTATCTTAGGCTAAAGGCGCTGGAAAACGTGATGCTATTGACAAAATTTTGGCCTAAAAGTTAGAATTACATAATAACATAGGGCATTATTTCATTATGCGAAGAGAATTCTTAATGGGCAACGAAGCGATGGCTTTGGGAGCGCTGGCGTCAGGGCTCGACCTGGCGGCCGGATACCCTGGCACGCCCTCCACGGAAGTCCTCGAGACGATTGCCAAACGAAGGACGGATAAAACTTACGTGGAGTGGTCCGTCAACGAGAAAGCCGCCCTGGAAACGGCCGCCGGCGCGGCCTATTCCGGCGCCCGCGTCCTTGTTACGATGAAGCAGGTCGGGCTCAACGTCGCAAGCGACCCCATTATGAGCCTTGCCTATATCGGCGTCAAGGGCGCCATGGTGGTTCTGGTCGCGGACGACCCGGGCCCCATCTCCTCGCAGACGGAGCAGGACACCAGGACCTTCGCCAAATTCTGCAAGCTTCCCGTTTTCGATCCCTCTTCCGTAAAGGAAGCCTATGAGATGATCCAGGAAGCTTTCGCATTCTCGCACGAGTACGGAACGCCCGTCATTTTCCGTCCCACCACTAGGGTAGACCACAGCTACGCCAGCATTGACGTTAAAGAGGAATCGGAATACGAAGAGCACTTTCCCTTGGGCTTTGAAAAGGATCCCGCCCGCTGGGTGATCTTCCCGAAGCTCTCTTTGAAAAACCACGCGGGAATAGAAAAGCGCAACAAGGAGCTCTCGAAAACTTTTTCGGATTACGAAAGGAACTTCATAGTTAAAGAGGATAGGGAGACAAAGAAAGGCATCGCCGCCTCCGGCATCAGCTACGCCTACGCGAGGGATTTTTTGAAAGGCAAAGACTGCCCGAGGATCCTGAAAGTGACAACGCCTTTTCCTTTCCCGGAAGAACTGGCGGAAGAATTCATGTCCGGCCTTGAGGAAGTGCTCGTTCTGGAGGAGCTCGACCCCGTTTTGGAAAGAGAGCTTTTCATGGTCTTGGGAAAGCGCGGCATCAAAATAAAAATAAAAGGCAAACTTGACGGCACCGTGAAGCCGGCCGGCGAGAACACGCCCGGGGAGATTAAAGCGCTGCTCTCTGATTTCCTGGGATTCGAGACCGGAAAAGAAAGCCAAGCCGATAACGCTCCCGCGCTTCCCGTTAGGCCGCCCGTCCTTTGCGCCGGCTGCCCGCACCGCGCTTCCTTTTACGCCGTGAAGCAGGCTATGAAGGGAGAGAAGGCGGTCTTCTGCGGCGACATCGGCTGCTACACTCTCGGCAACGCGAAACCCTTGGACATGTGCGACACCTGCCTGTGCATGGGAGCTGGCATCACGATCGCCCAGGGGATAGAAAGAGTTGACAAGGGAACGAAATGCTTCGCCTTCGTAGGCGACTCGACGTTTTTCGCTTCCGCCCTTACGGGGATCGTGAACGCCGTCTATAACCAAGCGGACCTTACGGTAGTCATCCTCGACAATTCCACGACGGCCATGACCGGCCACCAGCCGCATCCCGGGACCGGCCAGACGCTGATGGGGGACTTGACCGCCGCAGTAGACCCCAAGGAAGTTCTGAAGGGGATCGGCGTAAAGACGATCTATGAAGTCGATCCGCTGGAATATGAACTGGCGGTGGAGACGGTGAAGAAAGCCGCTTCCGAAAAAGGCGTGAAGGCCGTGATCTTCCGCTATCCCTGCATCGTGAAATTCAAACCCCAGGGCGCTAAAGCCAAGGTCGACGAAACCAAGTGCGTCGGCTGCCAGAAGTGCATCCGCGAGCTCGGCTGCCCAGGGCTCATATTGAAAGACAAAAAGGCTTTCGTCGACGACAGGCAGTGCACGGGCTGCGCCCTTTGCAGAAACGTCTGCGCCTTCGGCGCCATAGAGTGCCCGCCGCACATAAGAAGGGAAGAGCTCATCGCCAAGAATCCTCCCGTGGCGCAAAAGCCGAGGGAACGCAAACCTTCCCCAAGCCTTGAAAAAGAGATCTCCGCTCCCGACCTCAACGTCATACTCTGCGGCGTGGGCGGGCAGGGGACGGTCTTGGCCTCGCGCCTTCTGGCGGCCACCGCCATGCGCTTGGGACTTGAAATTAAGACCGCCGAGACGATCGGCATGGCGCAACGGGGCGGCAGCGTGGTAAGCCATATCAGGATAGGCCGAAACATCCATTCGCCCATCATCGGCGAAAAGGAAGCCGACCTTATCCTGGGCTTCGAGATAGCCGAAACTGCAAGGAACATAGCTTACCTTAAAGACGGCGGGAAGATCATTACGAGCTCCTGCCCGATCATTCCTGTGAACGCCATGCTGGGAGGCGCGCCGTACCTTCTTCCCGAGATCACGGCTTACCTTAAGAAATCCGTTCCCGACATCGCGTTCATCGACACTATTGCCGCCGCCAAAGCTTTGGGCAGCGAAAAAGTCATCAACGTCCTTATGCTGGGCCAGGCCGCAAGGACCGGAATATTCGGGTTCGGCGTGGAAGAACTGCGGGAAACCATCGCGGAGCTTATGCCCCAAAAGATACAGGAAATCAACTTTAAAGCCCTATTTTATGAGGAGTGACATATGGAGATCAACGCCAATCAGCTAAAGCTTGTCAACAAGCAGATAACCCGCCTAGTGTCTTCCGGCAATTTCTACGGGAAGAAACTTAAAGAGGCAGGGGTGGAAAGCGTAACGTCGAAGGAAGACTTCGAAAAACTGCCCTTCTCGGAGAAAAGCGACCTGAGGGAAGCCTACCCCCTGGGACTGATGGCCTGCCCCGAAGAGGAAGTTGTCAGGATCCACTCCAGTTCGGGCACGACCGGCACTCCGGTCATCATCCCTTACACGAAAAAGGACGTGGAAGACTGGGCTGTCATGTTCAAGCGCTGCTACGAGCTTGCCGGCATCACAAGTAAAGACCGCATCCACATCACTCCCGGCTACGGGCTCTGGACGGCGGGCATCGGTTTCCAGGCGGGCTGCGAGCTTTTGGGCGCCATGGCTGTCCCCATGGGGCCGGGCAACACGGAAAAACAGCTGCAGATGATGATGGACCTTAAGAGCACGGTGCTCTGCGCCACCTCTTCCTACGCGCTGCTTCTAGCGGAAGAGATCGCCAAAAGAGGCATCAGGGACAAGATCCATCTTACGAAGGGCGTCATCGGTTCCGAGCGCTGGGGCGAAAAGATGCGCAAGCGCATAAGGGAGGAATTGGGCATCGAGCTCTACGACATCTACGGCCTGACCGAGATCTACGGCCCCGGCATCGGCATCAACTGCAAATACGACACGGGCATGCACATCTTCGACGACTACCTCTATTTGGAGATAATCGATCCCGAGACCGGCAAGGTCAAGCCCGACGGCGAGTGGGGCGAAATCGTTTTGACCACGCTCGTCAAGGAAGGCGCGCCTCTTATCCGCTACCGCACGCACGACCTTTCCAGGATCATCCCTGGAGAATGCCCCTGCGGCAGGAAGTATCCGAGGATCGACGTCATCGCGGGAAGAAGCGACGACATGATGAAGATCAAAGGCGTCAACGTCTTCCCGAAGCAAATAGAAGAGATCCTCGCTTCCTTCCCCGAACTTTCCAGCGAATACCAGATAAGGATCTCGCACCTCGAGGGCAAGGACACCATGCGCATCTACGTTGAGACGAACGGCACCGTAGACTTCCTCGACATCGCCAGAAGGATCGCCGAAAGGGTCAAATCCAAGATCGGCTTCACGCCGCTCGTCAAGGTCGTCGAGCTCGGCGTCCTTCCGAGAAGCGAGAAGAAGAGTAAACGCGTCATCGACGAACGCTTCTGATGAAGCGCTTTTTCCTTACAGCGTTCCTCGCCGTAGGAGCTCTGCTTTCGCTCCTGTCTTGCGCCGCGCCCGCCAATAAAGCGGGCGAACAGCCGCTTCCTGTGCCTGTAAGGGAGATTCTCCGGCAGAAGCTTTGCGTCGACCTGCGCTACTGGACCTCCAATACGATCGTCTCAAATGAGTCCGTGACCTTCACCGTAAAAGCCATGGACGAAGAGATCGCGGAGGCGCTCAACGCTTTGCGTCCGGGAGCCGTCATTCTTTTCGCGGAAAGCTGCCAGGACGGTCCCCAAGTCCGCAAACTAACCACCGACATCCGCGCCGAGGCCAGGGCAAACGGCTGGTACGATCCGCTCCTGACCGTAGACGAGGAAGGCGGCAGAGTGGAGCGCCTTACCTTCGGCCCGCATTTTCCCTCCGCCGCGGCCCTGGGAGGAATGGACGAAGCCTACATAGAGAACATGGCGGGCGAGCTGGCCGACCTTACCCTGGCCTCCGGCTTCGACCTTGATTTCGCTCCGGTCTGCGACGTGGACAGCAACCCAAAGAATCCCGTCATCAACACTCGTTCCTTCGGGCACGACGTCCAAACAGTCAGCAAAGGCGCCACAGCTTTCATCAGATCGTTCAGGAAGCACGGCCTGCTGTCCTGCGCCAAGCATTTTCCCGGGCACGGGGACACCTCCGTCGATTCTCACACCGGGCTGCCGAGAGTCGAGAAGACTCTGAATGATCTCAGGAGTCTTGAGCTCAAGCCTTTCAAGGCGGCCATAGACGAAGGCGTGGACTGCGTGATGACTTCCCACATCCAGTTCCCCAATATAGAGACGAACACCCTGACCGGCCTTAACGGCCAAAAGATCCTGCGTCCGGCCACGCTTTCCAAGACCATTTTGAAAGACGTTCTGAGAAACGAGCTCGGCTTCGAGGGCGTCATTATAAGCGACGATATGGACATGGACGCGATCTCGAAAAGTTTCGACTGGAAAGAGGCTGTCATAGAATCCTGGATCGCCGGCTGCGACATAACGATGGTGACGAAAAGGTTCCAGTCCCTTGCCTCCATTAAGGAATGGGATGACCTGCTTGACAAGGCTGAGGCCGCGGTGGCAGACGGCCGTTACCCGCTTGGCGAATTGATAGCGTCTTATGGCAGGATTAAAAAGCTCAAGGACCGCTGCCGGGAAAATAAAGAAACGGTAACACTTTCTTTCTTTTCTTATTGTGGTCCGGACAAGACTCCGCAGGAGATCGATTCTCTGTCCAAGGCAACCATAATCATGAAAGGGGACAAGAGCCTTCTAAATGACTTCGTCGATTACAACGGCGGTTGGTTCCAACGCAACTTCTGGCTCGCTGCGAGAAAACGCATGTTCCAGCTGTTCAACGGCACGAAACTATGCGACGATCAAAAAACGGTCATGATCTACAATTATTCCACTCCGAATCCTGACCAGAAAGAGATAGAAAGATTGCAAAAGCTTGTGAAAGAATCCAAGGAAAAAGGCCAGAAAGTTGTTATCTTAAGCTGCGGCTCCCCTGTGGAAGAAAAACTCTGCCCCGAGGCCGATTTGATAATCGAGACCAAGGGAAGCCTGGCGGGAGTGCCGGCCCTCTTCCAACAATAAACAGAGCGTTCTGTTTTGCTATAATTAAGTCATGAAGAAATTTTTGTTCATCCTTGTCCTGCTGCTTCTGGGCGCCGGCGCCTACTTCTACTTCACCGCCCCCGAGGAAGTGGAGCAGATCATCGCCAAGGTTCCCTTGCGCAAGGAAAAAGAGTGGGTCTGCGAAGGCGTTGACCTTCCCTGGTTCCATTCCGTCAAAGGCGACTGGCGCGTCGACGTCAGGGAAGCCGAGATCGCCATCATCGGTTCCAAGGACAAGGAATCCTTGAAGACGCTCTCCGCTTACTTCGACATCAAGTCGAAAGAATACAAGGATATGGAAATAGAGGTCGAGACCTGGATCAAAAACCATACCGTCAAGCAGTTCATGGCTTACATTCCTGAACCGCCGGAAGGGACGAACCAATGCTCGACATACATCTACTACCACAAGACGCAGGACTTGGGCCCGCTGCTTTTGAGAAGCGGATATGCCGTCATCATGGGCGAACTGAAGAAGAATCCGCCCTTCTACCGTTCCTGCCAGAGAATGGCCGTGGAAAGGAAGCTGGGTATGTGGAAGTACGCCAAGATGCGGGACGAGGGCATAGAGGTCTACTGCAACCTGGACGTCACGCCGATCCTCAAAGTGCCGAAAGACGGCGCGAAACCCGAGCCCGGCATTCCTCTTTTCCACCGCCGCGACCTTTACATAACGCCGAGGTACTCCAGCAAGGATCTCTTCGACGTAAGCGAGTCTTGTTCCTTCCTGGTCGAGGCGAGGGGCACGATAATCATCCACGGCGCGCCCGTCGACCACGACATGACCTTGTCCATCTGCCCGAGGGGCAGGCTCGCGAGCTTTGGCACTTTAATGGAATCCTTCCCGCCGCACGACTACAACTGGCACCAGGAGGAGATCCTTATGCGCGGCGGCACGACCAACGAATTCAGGATCACCTACGCGCCCATGGACTTCACCATCGTCTCCCGCCAGGGGCTCGATCTGCAGTACCACGGCAACATAATCGAGCAGGTGGACTTCAACCTCGAAAAGGATCACGACAACGTTTACAAGAAGTCCTTCTATATCCCGAGGGATAAGTTTATGGACTTCTTCAGCCTCATGAGCCCCGATCTTTTCTAAGATGACGGTTTCTGAACGGGAAGAGCTCTGGCTTAGGGAATTCGCTGAAAAAAGCGGAAATGATCTTCCCTCTCTTCTGGAAAAGAGGGCGTTAGGGTACCCTTTGGCTTACATAATCGGCAGCCAGCCTTTTCACGAGATCGAGCTTAAGATAACGCCGGACGTGCTTGTGCCGCGCCCGGAAACGGAAGAGCTGGTGGAACTCGTCCTTAGGGAAGCGAAACCCGAAGGCAGGGGAGTTGACCTCGGCTGCGGCAGCGGGGCGATCGCCTTATCGCTTGCTCGCGCGCTTCCAGGTTGGACCTTCACGGCAACCGACATCTCCGAGAACGCCTTGGAACTAGCCAAAGAGAACGCCAAAAACCTCGGCCTTGATTCCAGGGTCTCTTTTCGTTTGGGCTCCTGGTTCGAGGCAGTTCCCGAAGGGGAAACTTTCGATCTGATCGTCACCAATCCCCCTTACGTAGGGGATACGGAGGAAATAGATCTTGGCGCCTCGTATGAGCCTAAACTCGCTTTGTTCGCGGGCCCGGACGGGCTCGACTGCTACCGCCTTATCCTTCCGAAAGCGAAGGACTATCTCAACTTTGGCGGACTCTTTTTTGGGGAGTGCGGTCCGTACCACGCCGGATCCTTGCTTGAATTGGCAAAAGAGTCCGGTCTCAGATCCCCCGATATCATCAAAGATTATTCCGGCAGAGACCGTTTCATAAGGGCAATAAAGGGTTGACTTTTTCTTCCCACATCTGTGATAGAATGGGAACTATGAAGAAAATCATATTTATCGCCATTGTTTCGCTCTGCGCCCTTTTAGCCTGCCGAAAGGAAGGCGGGGAAAAGCCTGTCGTTCCCGCACGGACAAACACCAATGCCAAAGCGGCCAAAAAACTTCCCCAAAGCGGGAAAACTGCTTCCATTAACGTCGCGAAAAGCATAAGCAGCGATTCCCTGGGAGTCGTCACCGGCCTCGTTTACAGAAGCGACTACGTCAAACTTATCGGGCGCCCCTGCTTTGAAATGACGACCGTAACGGAAAGGCTGAAGAAGGAACCGAAGAACGCGGACCTTTACTTCGCCGTCGCCCTTGGCTTGTCGGCCAACTCGCTTGAGCGAGAAGCGAATTTGAAAAAGGCGATAGAGTGCGCGCCCGACGCTCCGTATCCGTACCTTGAGCTTATGGTCTATTACGGAACATTGGGCGATTTTCCCAAAGCGAAGGCTGTGGCGCAGGAACTGACAGCTTTCACAGACGACAAGGAAGTCGCCAAAAGAGTCGTGAGGCGCTGCAGAAGCTGGCTCAAAGGCTACGCGGTTTACGACGACTCTATGTGCAACGAAAGCACGGTTGGCGTTATGGAAGTTCTGGCCCCCTACAGCCAGGAGATCGCCCGCGCGGTCGTAAAGTATCATGTCATCGTCAAAAACAATTCGAAGGCCCTGAAACTGGCCGAAGAATTCATGAAGCCCGAGACAGAAGGCGAAAAGCTTGCCTGGATCGAAATACTTGACTGCGTCGAATCGCCGGAAGCCCAGGCGCTGATCAACGGACTCAATTACGAAGGCGAAAGGGACGACCTTTCCTTAGCCCGCAGCGGCCTTATCAAAATGCAGAGCGGATTTCCCTACGCCAGCGGGGACTGGTACGGCGCCGAGCTGCAGGACCTTCGCCGCAGGATCTTGCTCAATTCCACCAACGTTGACGAAAGGCTGGAAATAGTCGGGGAATACGCGAACGTCGTTCTGATGTCCACCGACAGAAGCCAGCTTGACGAATACATAGCGACGATCAATCCTCCCGACAGCGACGGCAAAAGGGCTGAAATGAACGCTGTCCTCAGTTCCATGAGCAATTACGACATGGACGAGGAGGCCTCCCATTACGCCAACATGCTCTATGTTTCCGCTCCGGCGTCCCAGCAGCCCGCCGTTATGGCGTCCATATTAGGCTCCGGTCTCAACGTCGATCCCGACATGATAGAAGAGGCCGTCAAGCTCTATCCCGAAGACATCAAGCTTGTGACCGCGGCCGGCAATTACTACAAGGGCAAAAAAGAGTTTGAAAAAGCCGCCGCCTTCCACAGGAAGCTTTTGGGTCTTGTCAAGACGGAGAAAGAAAAGAGCGACGCTGTGCGCCTTCTGGCGGGGGACCTTGCCGCCTCCGGCAACAAAGAGGAGCTTATGAACCTCTATTCAGACTGCGAGGAAAATTTGAAAGGCAGCACCGCCGAGGAAAAAGTCACGCTTCTAGCTATCCAGATGGGAGTGAGCGGGACAAACACGGTCTGGCAGGAGGCGGCGGAGCTTTTCTTAGAGGAAGCCGATCCCAACAACAAGGCTATCCTTTTGGGCTTCCTCGTCGAGCCGAATTGGAACACCATAAAAAACGCCAGATCTCTCGCGCCCGAGATCCTTTCGAAGGCGATATCCGGCCCCGTCTCCCCGGAAATGCAGAAAGTTCTCCTTGTTTTCTTCGACCGTCTTCAGGAACTTGAATGCAAACCGGAAATGCGCGCGCTTCTGCGTTACTTCCTCGCCAACGGCGTCAGGCCTCCCAACTTTTACGACACTGTCGGGCTTTTCCCCAACATAGAGGAAGCGAGGAGGGAGATAAGTTCCTGGCTATCGGAAGCCAAACTCGGTCCTTTGGACCTTATGTACTTTTACGTGAATTCGGTGGTCTACCATCTCGGCTTCGACGAGCAGTCGCTTGAAATCTACAAGGGAATGTGGGACAGAACATCCGACCTTTCCTTCCGCTTGAGAAGCCCGCTCTTCTACGCCTTCTACAATTTCGCCAACAGCGACAAGATAGGGAAAGACAAGAAGGCCGCGGCGCAGCGCTCGCTCTTCGAGGCCTGGTACAAGGATTTCAGGATCTTCTGCGAAAACGACATTCCCTCCAACATAACCGACGACCCCGGAAGCAGCATCGACCAGGCGACGGAACAGGAGAAGCGCGAAATAGTAGAGCTCATAAAAGCGAGGCTCAAAAACGTCGGCACGAACTACACGCTCGTAAACCTTTTCCGCAAACTCGCCAAAGATTTGAAGATGGAAAAGGAATGCGACGACCTTTTGGAAGGCCATTTCACTGTTGACCATCTCGTAAAGCATCCCGACGAGATCTGGCTCTACGAGAACATCTGCACCGAGTCCGGAAAAGATTTCGACGTCAAAGAGGTCCTTAGGGCCATCATTGAGAACAAGACCAACCTCGCCAATCTTGCCCAGTCCGGCCTAATTTACATGCTGAGGAACCACGGCATGGCGAAAGAGGCGGACGAGATAGGCGAAAAGCTTCTCGACGAGCCCAACGCCCCCTGGTTCGTAAAGCACAGCGCCCTCTACAACATAAAAAATCAGGAAAAGCGTCTGGCCAAGACCATAGAAGTCGCGGAGGCGATGCCTCCCGGGGAAGGCAAGAACGAACTTTATTTCCAGATCCTTGACAACTGCAAGGGCGACAAGTTCAAGGAGAAATACAAGGAAGCCTGGGAATATTTGCAGAGCTCGAAAAAAGACTACGTCTGGGACAGGCTGCTTATGGAAGCGAGGAACGCTCCCTACGACGTCGACATAGACTCTCTCTTCGAGAACTATGAGAAATTCCTTGGCGAAAGCCGAAGCAAAGACGAAGTCGAAAAGATGATGTCGGGCGCCAGGATGGAATACTACTCCGACACGGGCGATTATTCGAAGGCCATCAAAGAAGGCGAAGCCTTGGTTGAAAAAGACCCCGGCAAGGGAGGGCAGCTGGCCAACCTCTACCTTCAGAAAGGCCAGTCCGCCAAAGCCGAGGAAACCTACAGGAACCTTCTCGACGCTTATGAGAAAGCCTGCCTGGAAGGCGACATGACCCACAAGGATTGGGTCAGCATCGCCATCAACGGCCTCAAAACGATGTGCCAGGAAGGCCAGGCGGAGCTCGACGAATACACCTTAAAGAGAGCTTTCCTGCAAGGGGACAACGTCACAATAAACGATTACCGCGAATTCATCGACGCGGGGGACGGCATCCTTTCTCCCGAAACGATGAACTCCGCTTTTGAAAAATCCCTGGAGCTCGCGGTGTCGGACAGCGACAAAGACGATATTTTGGTCAACTGGATGGGCAAAGCCAAGGACTACGGCGACACCAACACCTACAAGAAAGTCTTGGCCATGAGCGCGGAGAAAAACCTCTACTCCATGGCCGAATACGTCCAGTTCCTCTCGAAGATCGGCGACGACAAGGAAGCCTATTCGAAAGGCATCGAGGCCTGGGAAAACAACAAGGACTGCGACGTCTGGAAGAAACGCCAGCTGGAGACTCCGCTCTTCGAGCTTTGCGTGAAAATGGGCGAAAAAGACAAAGCCTGGGAGATCCTCTCCGACAAGTGGACCACCGAGAAAAAAGACCCTTACATGTACCTTGACCCGGTTGGCATCGTAAGGATGGCGGAAAAATTGGGCAAAGGCAAGGAAGCCATAGAAGGCATGGAGAAATTCATCTCCGAAAGCGGCAACGTCTATTCCAAACTTTCCAACGCCATGGGAATCTATAGCGCCTATAAGTCCATGAAGGACGAGGAAGGCGCCAAGGCTTTCGTCGACCGTTTCCTGGAGACCGCTCCCAAGACTTCCGGCAACCCCTCCCAAAGGCTCGAACTCTACTTCAACTCCTCCCATCCCGAAAAGGGCCTGGAGCTTGTCAAAGAGGCGATGGAAGGAGGAGTCGACTATAATCTCGACTACTGCCTTTCCAGAGCCAGCACGTACTTTGACAACATGAAAGACAGGGAAGGCAAGATAGACTTTTTGAAATCGCTGCCAGAAAGCTTTGAGCAGCGCTCCCAGCTCGCCAGGACCTATCAGAACTCCAACGACGAAAGTGACCGCGAGCAGGCTGTTTCGCTCCTGAAAGAGAACATGAACGACCTTGAAGTCGACTCGTACAAGAGGAACAACGCCAGGGACGAGCTGCTGCGGATCGCCCTGAAAGGCGAAAAGGACCAGTACCTTATCAACGAGATCGTAAACAATTACACCTCCGACACTACTCTTTCAAAGACTGAGCTTAACAGGGCGCTGGCGGACATTTACACCAGATCCGAGGACTACGTCAAGGCCGACAACATCTACAACCAGTGGCTCTCGGAGACCAAGAACCCCTACGAAAAGGCCGAGACCAGACGCAGTTACGCCGATATGCTCGAGGATTCCGGCCGCACCCGCGACGCCATCGACCAGTACAAAGAATTGTTGGACAGCCAGAAAAACGACGCCTACGGCCGGGAACAGACCGTGAACAAGCTTATTGACCTCTATCAAAAAGAGGGAGACATGCTTAAAGCGGAGAATCTCCGCCGCGAACGCATAACCGAATACGAAAAGATCCTTTCCACCGTTCCCTACGGCTCCCGTGCCAAAGAACTCAAACAGAAGATCGAGGCGGAAAAGAAGGCCATCGAGGACGCCAGGAACGCCAAGGGCTGATTTGCTTTTCAAATGCCCCTTTTGATACAATGACTCTACCAATAAAACTTGGAAAACTTTAATCAACAAACATACAATCCCGAAAGGGGGGAAAACATGAAAAAACTTTTAGTTCTTTTAGTGGCCGTTTGCGCCGTGTCCGCTTTGGCGGAAAGCATAGTTCTTAAAACCATCGACTTCGAAACCAGCGAAGGCTACCAGGCGGGTGAACTTTTGGGCCAAAACGGCTGGTATAGCATCTATTCTGGTAATGGCAGGCAAGAAATCGTAAATGATCCGACTACGGCTCCCTCTGGTTCCCAGTATGCGACCTATAACAAGGAAAACACAGGTGATGGTCCGAACACGGCTGTCAAATTTGACATTTCCGGCTCTTATGTCGCGGGCAACAAACTGCTCATCAGCTGGGATCAGGCCGGCAGCACTGCACAAGACGGTTATATCAAACTTCACAACCTCGGTACTAGCGGCAAACAGTATGATGTCGAGATCGCCGAAATAATCATGTACAAGCCCTCTTCTACTTACGCTGCCATTACCGTCAGCAAGAAAGACAAGTCCGGCACGCTTACGAAGGGCGTTGACGTCGGCGACACGACGGCGTTCCATCATTTTACTCTGCTCATTGATCCCGCCACCAGATGCATTAAGGAGTACACCGTGGATGGCAATGTGATCGACGATATTACGGACACCTACTATAAGAATGAATGCGATGGCAAAACCCGCGGCGGTGATCTTATCGACGGCGTGCGCTTCATGAACAGAGGCTCCTTCGACAACTTCAAAGTCGAGATGGTGCCTGAACCGGCTATCTTCGGTCTTATCGCTCTACTGGGCCTTTTCTTTGCCCGCAAGCAGCGCTGAATTGAAAATTAACCAACTGAGATAAGGATAAATTATGAAAAAACTGTTTCTTCTTCTGACCATCGCCTGCGCGACTGTGGCGTTCGCTGAAAACCAGACGCTTTTCAGCATTGACTTCGAGGAAGGCGAAGGCTACGCCGAAGGCAAAGTTGCCGGCCAGAACGGCTGGGACAAGCTGGCCTGGTGGGCTAACGACGAGGTCTTCGTTGTCAACGACGAAACCGCGGCCGCTTCCGGCAGCCAGTTCATCGAAAGCAATCCCTCCGGCGTCAACGTGCAGCTGAACGGCATCGACATTTCCGAAAGCTACGTCGCCGGCTCCAAACTCCTGGTGAGCGCCTACGGCCAGGCCAATTTTGTTGAAGGCGGCCAGACCATGAGCGTCAGATTCCACTGCCTCGGCACATCCGGCAAAGGTTACGACGTGGAGATCGCCGAGTTCAACTTCAATCAGGACGGCAGCGGCAACGCTTTCGTTTCCGGTAAGAACATGACCTTCGAAGGCCTTGAAAAGGGCCAGTACTACAAATTCGGCGTCCAGATCGACCCCGCCACCAAAGGTGTGGAGAAGATCTTCGTGGGCGAGAATTCCTATGAAGGCGAAGGCATGACTTACAAGAGCGCCACGGCGGAAGGCTGCGGCTCTTTGCCCGACGGTATCCGCATTTACAACGGCGCCGGCAAACTGGACAATTTCAAGATCGAAGTGGTCCCCGAACCGGCCTTCTTAGGCCTTCTGGCCATCGCCGGTCTCTTCTTCGCGAGGAAGCAGAGATAAGTTCCGCAAAATCGCGAGATTGCGCAAAAAAAGAGACCGCCTGAGAAGGCGGTCTTTTTTTTTACGTTTGATTATCAAACGCTTTTTTGATAGAGTATCTCATGTTTTTAAACAGATAATCCAAATTGTGAGGAAGGTTATTATGAAAAAAATGTTTCTTCTTCTGACCATCGCCTGCGCGACTGTCGCGTTCGCTGAAAGCCAGCCGCTTTTCAGCATCGGCTTCGAGGAAAGCGAAGGCTACACCACCGGAACGTTGGTCGGCCAGAACGGCTGGAAAGAGCTGGCCTGGTGGGCTAACACCGAGGTCTTCGTTGAAAACGACGAGAACGCGGCCGCTTCCGGCAGCCAGTACATCGAAAGCAACCCCTCCGGCGTCAACGTGCAGCTGAACGGCATCGACATTTCCGAAGGCTACGTCTCCGGCTACCCGCTTTTGGTGAGAGCCTACGGCCAGGCCAATTTTGTGGAAGGCGGCCAGCCCATGAGCGTCAGGTTCCACTGCCTCGGCACATCCGACAAGAGCTACGACGTGGAGATCGCCGAGTTCAATTTCAATCAGGACGGCAGCGGCAACGCTTACGTGACCGGCAAGAACATGACCTTCGACGGCCTTGTTGAAGGCCAGTACTACGAATTCGGCGTCCAGATCGATCCCGCCACCAAGACGGTGGAGAAGATCTTCGTGGGCGAGAATTCCTATGAAGGCGAAGGCATGACTTACAAGAGCGCCACGGCGGAAGGCTGCGGCAGCCTGCCCGACGGCATCCGCATTTACAACGGCTCCGGCAAACTGGACGACTTCTCCATTGAAATGGTCCCCGAACCGGCCTTCTTAGGCCTTCTGGCTATCGCCGGTTTGTTCTTCGCGAGAAAGCAGAGATAAGTTCCGCAAAGCAACGGGACTTAATTAAAAAGAGACCGCCTGAGAAGGCGGTCTCTTTTTTCGCGCAGGCCGGGGTAATTCAAAAACCGGTTGATTATATAACCTTTTTTGATAAAGTATCCCGCGTTTTTAACCTGATAATTGAAATTGCGAGGAAGAATGTTATGAGAAAAATTTTCGCGCTTCTTATTATTGTCTGCGCTGCTTCAGCCATGGCGGCATCAGCCCCCGCGTGGTACTGCGATTTTGAGGAAGCAGAGGGTTATGTGCCCGGCAATGTGATCGGCCAGCCTGCCAGCGCTCCGTCCGCTAATCGATGGACCTGGCAATACACCAGCGCCAAAAACATGCAATGGGTTGCAAACGATCCGACCATCGCCACTTCCGGCTCGCAGTTTTTGTCCTACAATCCTGATGTCACAGATACCAAGGGTTACGCGATCGTGAGATTCGACGTTTCCAGCGAGTACCAAGCTGTTTCCAACGGCAAGATCCTAGTAAGCTGGGATATACGCAGCATGGATGGTACATCAGATTCGGACATCCCACTTTTTATCCTTTACAATTTCGGATCCTCGGGAAAGAAATACGAGATAGAGATCTGCCGCTTTAAACTCGGCTGGACATACGCGGATTTTACAGCCAGCAAGCAGGACAAGTCAGGCACAGCAGACGTTAGAGTAAGTAGTACGGTTGATATGACGAAGTGGCATCACTGTGCGGTGCTTCTTGATCCCTCAAACAGATTGATCAATGAATTCAAGTTCGACGGCACGGTGATACCGGGCTGCACCGACATGTACTATAAGAACGAGTGCGACGGAAAAACGCGCGGCGGCGACCTTATCGACGGCGTTGGCATTAATAAAAGGGGACGTATCGACAACATCAAAGTCGAAGTGATCCCCGAACCGGGGTTCTTTGGGCTTCTGGCTTTTCTGGGTTTGTTCTTCGCCAGAAAGCAGAGATAAGCTTCGCTGACCGGCGAGACTTAAATGGAAAGGAGACCGCCTTGTTGGGCGGTCTCTTTTTTTGGGTCGGTCTGGGTTTACGCTAAGAATTGTTAAAACATATTGTTTTTAAAATCCATTTTTGATAAAACGCCCGCCGATTTTAACCTATAATAAAAAACTAGGAGAAACACTATGAAAAAACTCTTTGTTATTCTGACTGTTATCTGCGCCGTTTCCGCCATGGCTGAGACCAAAACTTTGTGGAGCTGCGGCTTCGAGGCCGAAGAAGGCTACCAGACCGGCAAAGTCGTCGGCCAGTGCGGCTGGTATAAGGCAACCGGCACCATAACAACGAGAGACGTGGTCGCGGAAGACCCGGGCGAAGCCGCCTCCGGCGACCAGTATTTGTCTTATGATCCGTCCGTCACCGACAAGGGCAAAGTCACGGCCGTTAAATTCGACATTTCCGACGAGTATGTCATAGCTCCTTACAACCAGCTCCGCATCAGCTGGGATCAGGCCAGAATTTCCAGAGACTACAGGGACGACACCTGCTACGTCATTCTTCACAACTTCGGAGAAACCGGAAGATCCGCCGACATCGAGATCGCTCGTTTAAGACTGGAGAACAATTATGCCGGTTACACGGGCACCAAGGCTGACAAGTCCGGTCAGCTCAACGTTACCATAAACATGTCCAATCCTGATGATTGGCATCACTGCTGCATAATTCTTGATCCGGCGAACAGAATGGTCAAGGAATTCACCGTTGACGACGTTGTGATCGACGCTTGCACCGACACCTACTACAAGAACGAATCCGACAGCGCCAGCAGCACCAGAATTCCCCGCGGCGGCGAGCTCATAGACGGCATCGGCGTCATGAACAAGGGCAAATACGACAACTTCAAAGTCGAACTGATCCCGGAACCGGCCAGCCTCGGCCTTCTGGCTCTGCTTGGCCTGTTCTTCGTCAGGAAGGAAAGATAAGCTTGTCAAATTATCTGACGCTTAGGAAAAAGAGACCGTTCGTTTGGACGGTCTCTTTTTTTGTCCTTTGATTTGCCAAAAAAACACATTTTTGCTACGATTAACAGGAATTAATCTAAAATCCAGGAGGAACTTTATGTCACGTTTCTGTTTGCTTCTTTTGGGGCTGCTTTCTTTTAACCTGGCCGGCTGTTTCGAGAAGACCGGCCCGTGCGGTCCCTGCGAGACCGCTCTCGAGGACAAGACGGATTACACGGCTTTTGTGGACACGTCCATCGGCACGTCTTTCAACGGGCACACCTTCATAGGCGCCACGATGCCTTTCGGCTTCGTGCAGCCGGGCCCGGAAAGCGGCGACGACGGCTGGGGTTACTGCTCCGGCTACCGTTTCGAGGACAAAGTTTTCTCCGGCTTCGCCCAGACAGCTATTTCCGGAACGGGCGTAGGTGACTTGGGCGACCTTCTGTTCATGCCCTTCATCGGCGAAGCGCAGAACAGCACGAACTTCTATGAATGTCCCGTCAAGAAGGAAACGGAAAAATACGCTCCCGGCTACTATGCCATTGAGCTTGACCGCTTCAATGTGAAGGTCGAGACCACCTGCTCGGACCATACGGCTATCTACCGCCTTGTCTATCCCAAGGGCGAAGAGCAGAAGATCATGCTCGACTTCGCGAACTGCATCGGCGACGGCGACGAGGAGAGAGTCTACAACCATGAGCTGACTTTCCCGAACGACACCACGATGCTCGGCACGACGGAAAAGGGCGGCTGGGTGCACCGCCAGTACAGCTTTAAAATAGAATTCAACCGTCCCATCAAGCATCACTTCCCCCTGGAGAAGAGACTTTCCAAGAAGGGCAAGAAGGAACGCAGCGGCAGGGAGATCTTCGTCTTCGAACCGAGCGACGAGCCCTTGATGCTTAAGATCGCCCTGTCGACGGCCGACACCGACGGCGCCGCCAGGAATATGGAAGCCGAGATCCCGGGCTGGGATTTCGAAGGCGTTAAACTGGCCGCGCACGACGCCTGGAACAAGCTTTTAGGCAGAGTGAAGGTGGAAGGTTCGGAAAAGGAAAAGAGAGTCTTCTACACCTGCATGTACCACGCCTTCGTCGCGCCCAGCAACATCGCGGACGTCGACGGCCGCTACAGAGGCCCCAACGGCAAGATCAGCAAGGCCGAGAACGGGAAGTATTATTCCACGCTTAGCACCTGGGACACCTTCAGGGCGCTGCATCCTCTTCTGACGCTCGTGGTCCCGGAGATGGTGCCGGATCTCGTCAGCTCGATGGTCGAGCATTTCAACCAGGCCGGATATCTTCCCATCTGGGATCTGTGGGGCAAGGACAACCAGTGCATGATCGGCACGCACTCCATCCCGCCCATGGTCGACGCTTACTTCAAAGGCCAGGTCCCGGAAGGCTTGGACATCTGGACTTCCATAAAAGACACGCTCACCAAAAAGCACGACGGCCGCTGGAGGGAAGAGTGGGAATACCTGGAAGACCCGGGCTATTATCCCTGCGACAAGTGGTCCGAATCCGTCTCCTGCACGCTGGAGTGCGCCTACGACGACTGGTGCGCCTACAAGCTCGCGGAAGCGCTGGAGAAGAAGGGCTTGGTCGGAAAAGAAGACGTTGAGTACTTCAAGAAGCGCTCTGAGAACTGGAAGAACCTGATCGATCCCGAGACCGGTTTCGCCAGGCCCAAGAAACTCGACGGCACCTGGAAGAAAGACTTCGACCCGACCAAAGTCGGCGGCGACTTCACGGAAGGCAACTCCTGGCAGTACACCTGGCACGTCATGCAGGATCCCGAAGGCTTGATCGAGGCTTTGGGCGGCAAGGAGAAAGCGCTGGCGAAGCTGGAATCCCTCTTCGAGCAGGAAGAGAAGACCGACCGCCTTGTGGACGTCACCGGTTTGATCGGCGAGTACGCCCACGGCAACGAGCCGAGCCATCACGTCGTCTATCTGTTCCCGTATTTCGGACGCCCGGAAAAGACCGCTGAGCTTGTCAAGAAGATCTGCGACGAACTCTACGACGACACGCCGGAAGGCATCTGCGGCAACGAGGACTGCGGACAGATGAGCGCCTGGTACGTCATGAGCACAATGGGCTTCTATCCTATGAACCCCTGCGGCGGCGAATACGTCTTCGGCCTTCCGCGCTTCTCGAAAATGACCCTTTCCGTCCCTGGTCAGAAGACGCTTGAAATAGAAGCCAAGAACATCGAGAACGGCAAGAAAATAAAGAGCGTGAGCTTGAACGGCAAAAAGATCGAGGGCTTCACTATCAACCACTCCGATCTTGTCAAGGGCGGAAAGCTCGTTTACGAATTGGACTAACGTTAATTTTTCAACCTTATCCTTGGGAGAGATCCTATGAAAGGAAAGATCTTTTTCGCGGCCTTGGCCGCCCTGTTCTCCTGCCTGGCGTTCGCGGATTTCGTGACCGTCTATGAAAACGATTTCGAGACCTACCAGCTCGGCGAAGTGAGAAAGCCCGCCCAGGACGGCGCGCCGTACGTGGAGTACGACGCGCCCACAAACCTGATCTACTGCAACGTGGAAAGCGACACCGGCGTGGGCGACTCGAAATGCGTGCATTTCAGCGTCCTGAAAGCGGACAACAAGGCCGTGACAGGCGGCGCCCAGTTCAACACCGGGATCGACCCCGCCTTGTTCGAGCAAAGCTGCGAAGTGGTCTATGAGATCGCCTGGCGGCCGAGGACGAATCTTTCCAGCGTGGAGATAACGGACGGCACAAACCTCTTCTTCCGCCTCTTCGCCAACGGCGGGACGGCGCGCAGAGTCTGCTGCACGAACATCGTCCAGGCTAAGCAGATCGAGCTTTCCGACGGCGACGGCGCGGTGGGATTGTCCAACAATTCCTTCGGGACCTACAAGGTCCACGTGCTTTTCCCGGACGGGAGGATCACCCTGATCGAAAGGGACGCCGGCGAAAATCATTACGATTACGTCCAGCCCGAGATCTACGGCATGCCGAAAGTCAAGCCCACGCACATAGGCGGCGGCATAAGGGAGAGAAGCTACGCCGCCAACGACCGCGACGGCTACATCGACAACATGAAAGTCAGCTACGAGGTGATCAGCAATCCCAAGATGAGCGTTTACGGGCAGACCAAAGTACATATAAACGACAAGGACCCCGCCTTGACCATCAGCAACATCGGAACAGGCTCCTTTACGGCCAGCGTGGAAGTGCTGGAAGGCAGCGGGTACTTCTCTTTTGCCGAGGATACGGAAAAATCAGGCTACTTCACCGTCGACGTGACGAAATCAGCCGAATTGCACACCGTCATAGACAGGGAAACTTTGGGCGTGGCTTTCGGCCGCGCCAAGGTGAGGGTGAGCGGCGCCGGCAGCGAGGAGATCCTTACCTATTACGTCCAGTCCGGCAATCCCGAGGAAGGGTACGTGCTTTACCAAAGCGATTTCGAGGACGTCATCCTCGGGCCCGTGACGGAAGTCGATCCCAACTGGGTGGCCTCCGGCACCATCGCGGGCTGCGAAGTGGTGACCGACCAAGAGGCTGGGCAGTGCCTGAAAGTCGTGACTGCGAAAGCCCTGCATCTGAACTGCAATATGCCGGAAGGCATGGCGGATAAATACGACGTCAAGGTCGCCATGAAAGTCTGCATGCCGAATTATGCGACCCTAAGCAGAGTGATCTTCGGCACCGACCTCTCCCACAGGCAGGGCGAATACTCCCTGCGCCCGGACTCCTCCGGAGTGGTGTCCTTCACCTGCGACAACTGCGAGGACAGCGGGTGCGTGGAAAACCAAACGTCCACCGACGAGTGGTTCGACATGGAATACGTTTACAGTTCCTTTGTCGCGAACCGCATCCTCCGCTCGGTCAAGTTCGGCGACGATTTTTACGATCTCAACATCCCGATAGACCTTGGCGACGCCAGCGGTATCGACAAGGACTTCTTCAATCAGTTCAGGATCTATGTCTCGACGTCGGACACGCTGGTCTTTTTCGACGACATCTCCATATCCCTTGTCCCCAGGGGCCAGGGAAAGCCGCCCGTCATGAGGGCCGAGACAAGTTATGATCCGATACCCTTCGACGTGAACACCGTTCCCATTAAGATCCTGAACGACGGCGGCGGCTCCTTCGACTACGAGGTGAAGATCGTAGACGGCCTCTCCAACGTCAGGCTCTCGAAATCCAAAGGCACGGTCGATTCCGAAGACACCATGAACGTGATAGTGAGGCGCAGCCAGCTGGGCTTCGGCTTCTACACTTCCACGCTGCGTTTCTCCTCGACGACGGAGGGAGTGGAAAGCTTCGACCTTAAGCTGCACATCCAAGCCGGCAATCCCGAGGAAGGGTACGTGATCTACGAAAACGATTTCGATTCCCTTGAACTGACGGAAGACACGGCTGCCGGACTGGTGAACGAACTCAGTGAGCAGGATTCCTGCTGGCTTATTACGAACGCCAAAAACCGCATCGACGTCGTGGAGGATCCTTACGCGGAAGGGAACAAGTGCCTGCGCCTTGTCGATCTCAACCATTCCAGCAGCGGCTACCATCTCGCACTTAACATCGCCTCCAATTACGTCGACGATTTCGACGTGGTGTACGCCATGCGGCTGAACATCCCGGGATCGTACGTCGACGACGAGGAGCTGGGCGCGGCTTTGTTCTGCGTCTCCCAGGAGAACGCGAGCCGCAAGTGCGAAGCGAAGCTCTACCTCAACGGCGAGGACGCCTCGCTGCCGGTGTACACGCACCTTGAAGACCTCGACGACCAGGAATGGTGGGATAGGGAAAAGGAGACCGCCGAAAAGGTGTCGCACGGCGAATGGTTCAACTTCTACATGCGGTTCAACTGCAAATTCGTCGATTACGACCACAAGACGCTTTACGCTTACAATTTCGGCGGCAACGAATACCGCTTCGAGGGAGAGGAAGGCTTCCTTACCTATCCCAACGGCATCATGGAGTCCGCTCTTGCCAAAGAAGACCTCACAAAGCTGAAGCTGTACAGTTACAAAAGGAGCGCCGACATTTTGGTGGACGACCTGAAAGTGCTTCTGGTTCCCAAGTCCGTTCCGGAGCCGGCCTTCTTTGTATCGCTTCTGCTTTTGGCGCTGCTGGCCAAAAGGGCAAGGCGGTGAACACGGGGGCTCGCCGGAGGACACTTGACAATGGCGGGCTCTTTTTTGTACACTATGTCTAATAATGATTTCGTGGGCTTATAGCTCAGTTGGTTAGAGCGCGCGCTTGATAAGCGCGAGGTCGTTAGTTCAAGTCTAACTAGGCCCACCATCTTTCTCAGACCATAATTGCCGGGCGCAGACCTTCGAGTGGGGAATTAACTCAGCTGGTAGAGTGCCTGCTTTGCAAGCAGGATGTCACCGGTTCGAGTCCGGTATTCTCCACCAAAGGATCAAAGCTCGCCCGCGAATTTCCATAGACAAAAAACATAATTCATCCATATACGGAGAAAAAACATGAAAAAAAGCGTGTTAGTGGCCGCTCTGGTCTTCGCGGTCGCCGCAAGCAGCGTGATGGCCGGCTGGAAGTATGAACAGTTCCCGTCCGGCAACGACGTGATCCGCTATCGCGTCAGCACCAAAGTGGGTCAGGATTGCTTCACGATCTACAAGGAAGTCAACTCCTACCGCGTGTACATCACTTTCCAGGGCGTCGGCTATGACGAATTCAAAGCCAGCGTCGTCAAATGGAACGCCGGCACCAGACAGGCTCCCGCTGATTCCGAGCTGGCTCTGGGCGCCATGACCTGCGCCACCTTGACTGACGGCTCCATGTTTGACGCCAACGGCAACGTGAAGTTCGAGGTCTACCTTGCCGACCGCTTCGCCGGCAGGAACCCGAAACTTTCCGTCGTTCTTATGCCGCACCCCGCCAACAACGCTCACAACGGCGCCTCTCCGTCTTTGACGGTCACCGCCGCGAACTGCAGCGTCGCCGGCGTTAGAGCGGTCTACAGCCCCCGTCCCGTGGATGCCAGCGGCTCTCAGCTCGCTCCTGCCGGCACTGTGGCGGTCAGCACCGGAACGGTCGACTCCCAGTTCTACACCTACAATTACGGCAACGTCGGCACGATCGACGTTCTTGGCGGCCTCTTCGGCACCGTGAAGATCCGCGGCAACTGCGGCACCCTGCTTTCCCAGGCCCGCACCTGCACCATCAAGCCCGGCGGCACTAAGCAGAAAGTTCTGCAGGGCGGCTCCATGGGCGACACCGAGATCTTCGTCGGCGGCCGCATCGGAACCGTTTCCGCCCGCAACGGTCTTGTCGGCGGCGGCGGCAAAGATGCCAAGAAGCGCATCGTCTCCGGTTACGTTGACGCCGCGAACCCGAAATATTACAGCTCTCCGGCTGACATTCGTCAGATCGTCGTGAAACGCGGCTGGGACAAACCCTGCGTCGTGGCCGGCAGCGAATACAACGCCAACTACGATTCCACCGCCCCGACCTTCTACAACGGCAATATCGCGCTCTTCCGCGTCAACAACAAGGGCGACGGAACCTGCAGCGGACAGACGGGCGCCGCCTTCACCAGCGCTCTGCCTCCCCGCGTCACCGGCAAAATGAAATCCTCCGTTTCCGGCAACACCATCTATGTCCAGAGAAGGGGCAAATGCGACTTGGCGGATTTCGTTAAGTAAAAGGAATTAGGTTTTATTGCTGTTGCCCCGCCGAGGCGGGGCAACGGCATTTTGGCAGTATTAAAGGATGTATTGATGAAAGAAACGCTGAAAAAACTTGTCGAACTTCAGGGCATCGACAGCGAAAAGCTCGACTTGAAGTACAAAAGACAAGAAGTGCTCAACGGCCTAGTGGCTGACAAAAAGGATTACGAGTCCTTGGAACGTCGCGTGGCTGAAGAGAAGCAGCGTCAGCAGAGCATCAGGGAAGACGGGCTGCGTCTCTCGCGCGAGCAGGCCCAGCTTGAAGCCAGGGACAGCGAGCTCAGAAAGCGGCTCGACATCGTGAGGAACACCGCCGAGAGCCAGGCTGTCGGCCGCGAGATAGTCGCCAACGAGAACAAGCTTCAGGAGCATTTCGAGAAGGTGGACCGTCAGCATTCCGACCTTGAGGAAAGCCTTCAGAAACTAGCCAGCCTGCAGTCCCAGTTCTTTGCCAAGAGAGCCGAGCTTGCTGAAAAAATGCCGGCTATAAAGGAAACGCTTGCCGCCATGGACAAGGAGATCGCCAAGGTCGACGCCAGGCGCAAAGCCCTCTGCTCCGGCATTCCCCAGGTCGTTATGCATCAGTATACGGACCTTATCAGGACCAGGGCCCCGTACATGGTCGTGGAAGTTCAGACGACCAGCGACGGCGACCACACCTGTTCCGGCTGCAACATCGGATTGCCGCCTCAAGTGATAGGCGACATAATGAAAGGGGATCAGCTGGTCTGCTGCGAAAACTGCGGCCGGATCCTTTATCTGGCTGACAAAGAAGAATAAAAAAAGCGGCCGAGGCCGTTTTTTTTTACTTTAGATTTTTGGAGATTCGTCCGGCAGTCGCCCTTCTTCCGAGGGGAGGAAAGTCCGGACTCCAGCATGCGAAACGCCGCGGGAAACCGCGGGACGCCACAAGCGGACGGATAGCGCCACAGAAAATTACCGCCGGGCGACCGGTAAGGGTGAAAAGGCGGTGTAAGAGACCACCGCCGGCAGCGGCAACGCGCCGGGCATAGGCAAGCCCCGTTTGGAGCAAGATCGTATAGGGTGCGCGGAGGCAACTCCGGGAACGCATGTCTTCCCAGTCGCGCCGGGTAGATCGCGTCAGTTGAATGACTGCCTGAGTCGCAAGACAAGAACAGAATCCGGCTTATGGGCGAATCTCCTTTTTTTGCCTTATGACTGAACGAATCAAAATATTCTTATGCCTCCTCCTTTACTCCGGCGCCCTTCTGGCGGCGAATTACGACGAGAAAGCGGGGGAGAGTTTCAACCTTGGCCTCGCCTGCGTCAGGAGCAACGATTTCCGCTCCGCCCTCCGCAGCTTCAGGCAGGCGACGCAGTACGACGCGTCTTTCGCCGCGGCGTATCTCAACATCGCCGCCTGCCACGAGCGTTTGGGAGAATTCGACAAGGCCAGGCCCTTTTATGAAAAAGCCCTTAAGCTCGAATCTGACAACGCCAATTTCGCCTTTATTTACGCCGGCGCGCTATTGCGGCACGGCGAAATTTACGAAGGGAAGAAATATCTCGAGAGCGCCGTCTACGCCGAACCGGCCAACCCGGATTATGTCTACGAACTGGGCTTGACCTGCCTTGTGCTCACCCAGAAAGTCGAGGCGGCAAAATGTTTCAGGGCCGCCGTTGACATCTCCACGAACTACAGCGCGGCCTGGTTCAGGCTCGGCGTGCTGGAATTGGAAGGCAAAAACACCAACGAAGTCCTGAGGCTTTTGGAAAAGGTCGAGCTCGACTGCGACCTGGCTCCCCAGGCCTACCTCCTGAAGAGCCGCATCAGGAAAAAACTGAAAGATCTTCCCAAGGCCGAGAGCGACGTCAGGATGGCCCTGAAACTGTCGAAGGGCTACGAGGAAGCCTACCTTACGCTGGCGCAGATCCTGCGCGAGGAAAAGAAGTACCGCGAGGCTTGCGAAATGCTTGAGCGCGTGGAGCTGAGATCGAACCGAAGCAACTGGTCCGCGCTCATAGGAAAGCTCTACGAGGAGTGGGGTGACGAGCGCCTTGCGCTGGGCGAGAAGGAAACGGCTCAGACCCTTTACAGACAAGGGCTGCGCTTCCTTCCGGAAGATCCCGCGCTTATGAGAAAATCCGGGGCGGCAAGCGGCGCGAAATAAGGCGTGGCCTGCGCCTTTGCTCTCCCTTGACAATAAAAGACGATTCAAGTAGAATATTCTCAAGTTTTATACGGCGGATTTTAATCTGTTTTCGCCGTGTGAATTCGCAATAACCCTTCCCGGGAGACCGGGGCTAACTCAAAACGAAGGAAAACCGTGGCAGACAAAAAGGTTGTGAGTATTGACCTAGGTCGCGAAGTCGTGAAATTCGCGTTCGCGCAGGTCAGTAAAGGCAGCGCTAAGCTCACCGGATGTCAGAGCGTTACTCTCGAAGTCGCCCATGACGCCGACGACAGCACTTGGCGCGCCGCTGTTTTGGAAGTGCTCAAGCAGCAGAAAGCTGCTGGTTCTCTGGACAAAAAATCCGAAATATACGTTACTCTTCCCAACGCTCAGGTCCTCACCAGAGCCCTGAAGATCCCCACTGCGGAACTGCAGGCCCAGATCGAGGAAGAGGCTAAGAAAAACCTTCCTCTGCCAATCGAGGAAGCCGAGTGGGGCTACAACGTCGTCGGCGAAGCCGGTGACCAGAGCCACATCTCCCTTCTGGCCGTGAAGAGCAGCGTCGTCGAAGACATCAACGCGATCTTTGAGGAAGCCGGTCTTTCCCTCGCCGGCGCCACGAGCGGCGCCCTTAACCTGGCGAACCTTCTCATCGCCGAAGGCAAAGGCAGCGTGGAAGCTCCCACGGCCGTCCTCAGCATCGGCGCTTCCTCCACGAACCTCGTCATCGCCGAGGGAACGAAAGTCTGGATGCGCGCCCTGCCCGTTTTCGGTTCCACTCTCGTCTCCGCTCTGACTTCCGGCGGCGCCTCCTACGACGAAGCCCGCAAGACGCTCCTCGAGCAGGTCGATCTCGGCAACGCCGAATCCGACAGCAGCAAAGCCGTCGGCCAGGCTCTCTCCCGTCTCGTGATGGAGATCACCCGTTCGATCGTGAACTACCGCACGAGCCTTTCCGGCGAGAAGCCGACGCGTATCCTCCTGACCGGCGGATATGCCAAGATCAAAGGCCTCGACGCTTATCTCCAGGACAAACTTAAAACCGACACCGCCTACCTCGACGCCTTCTCCTTGGTCGAAGGCGAGAGCGGCGATTCCTTCGCGTTCGCGGAGGCTCTGGGCGCCCTGACGGCCGTTTCCGGCAAGAGCCCCTACAGCATCAACCTCGTTCCCGCCAATCTGCAGTGGCAGCGTTCCTTCGACGGCAAGAAGCCCCTTATCATCGCCGCCGTCGCCTTGCTCGCCGTTCTCTTCGGCGCTCTCTTCTTCCTCAACCAGGGCAAGATCAGCAAAGAGACCGAACAGGCCGAGACCGCCCAGCAGACGCTTGAGGAAGCCCAGAAATACGACAAGGCCATCAAGCAGATCCAGAAAGATATCCAGACCCAGCTGGCCGAAAACGAAGTTTACGGCCGCCTGCTCTGGGAAAGGGAAGCTTACGTTTACACGATCTCCCAGCTCGCCTCCAAGATGCCGACCAACATGTGGCTCTACGGCGTCAGGAGCTTCACTCTCGGCGATATCTCCGAGGAAAACGCCCTCTCCAGCAACGCCAGCGACATCCTCGTCATCAACAATGACGAAGACGCCAAGACGCTTGTCAGGATCGGCATCGACTGCGGTTACTACGGCAACTGGGCCGAGGCTATGGGCGACATCCAGAAGCTCGTGGCCGAGACCGTCGGCAACGCCGGTTTCGTGGTCGGCCGCGACCTTCCCTGGCTCAAGTACACAGAACTTCAGATGGTGATCGACCTTGACTGGAACAACAACGGCAAGGACGATTTCTCCGAATATAAAGAAAAATTCAGCCTCAAATCCGGCCGTTAACAGATGTCAAGGATAGAGCAATGAAATTTGACTTACAGAAAAACAAATTGTTCCTCGTAACTCTGGGCATCGTGGTTGTCATCGTCGTGGTGACCCTGGTGCTCTGGCGCGGATCGGTCAACAGCCTGAACGAAGCCTCCGCCAATTTCGAAACCGCCAACAGCGACTACGAAACTCTGTGCAAGAATTACAACGGCGCCCCCTGCGAGGCCCTTCAGAAAGCCTACGAGGCCGACCTCGAAGCCCTGAAGAAGCAGGCCGGCGATTTTGTCGACGCCGTCAAGACCGAAAAACTCAACGTTCTCGATCCCTCCAACTTCAAGATCGAGCTGCGCAAGTACGACAATGAAATAAAGGAAGAGCGCGAAAAACGCAACATCAGCATCTATCCCGGCGAGGGCTTCTCTGAATTCCTGGGCGACGTGGTCGCCAAGGAATCCGATATGCCGAAGCTCTCCTCCCAGTTCCAGACCGTGAAAGACGTCCTCGGCGTGCTGCTCGACAACGACGTTTTGGAAGTTATTTCTATAGAGAGGAACCAGGGCGAACAGATGACCGATTACGAAGACGAGGAGGAATCCTTCGGCGGCGCCAGCGCCAAGAAGGAGGAAAAGGTCGCCAAGTACGAAGGCATCCCCGTTTACTTCCAGTTCGCCATCCGCCCGGACAAGATCTACAACGTTCTCTCCCAGCTGCGCGACAAGCCCTTCTTCTATATAGTGAGAAGCATAAGGACCGACCTTCAGCCGGACCCCGTCGGAACGGTCGAAGATCCCTCCGACATCCTTGAGCGCGTTACGGTCGACATGACCGTGGAAATGATCAAGATCAACAAGCCCGCTGAGGCCGCTAAATAAATCAAGAGGATTGGTAGATAATGAAAGCTTTAAATGAACATTGGGAAAAATTGCTTTTCGTGGTGATCCTTCTGATCGTTTTGGTAGTGGTAGGCAAGGCCTTCACAAGCCAGAACGACGTCGACAGCTTTGAAGCCCGCGGCGAAGCCAAGGATGTCAAGGAAAGCGCTTTGGTCGGCATTCCGGGTTTGGTCGAGATCGTCAAGGCCTCCGCGCCGAAACTGGTCAGGAACGTCTTCACCCATGACTGGCTCCAGAGAAGCACGGCCAACCAGGCCGCTCTGACGAGAAAGTGGGGGATAACCTGCGACGAGACCGGTCAGATGATCACCTATCGCCCCGACGCTGACAACGACGGCATGCCCAACGAATGGGAACAGAAATACGGACTCGACTGGACGAACCCCGCCGACGCCGAAGAAGATCCTGACAAGGACACCTTCACCAACATTCGCGAATACACCCTCTCCCAGGAACTGGGCGTCGAAGTGCTCCCCAAGGATCCCACCAGCCCCAACGTCGTGGCCCAGGATTGGCGCATCGGCAAAGTCTACAATCCCGAACGCGAACTGCAGCTCGGCGGCTTCACCAAAGGCGCGACGCTGCGCTTCAAATACAAAGGAAAATTCCTGCCCAAGCTCGACCTTGACGCCACCCAGTTCGAGGCCGAGGAAGGCAGGATCTTCTATATAGAGAAAGTGGAAGAAGTCACAAAGCCCGACAGAAAGGGCGTCGAGAAGTTCGACGATTACAAAGTCACTTTGAAAGACGGCGCGAGCGGCGAAGAGTTCTTCTGCATGAGAAACGAAAAGAGCCTGGAAACTTTTGGCGTGGCCGAATTCATCAGCAAAGACGACGCGAACAAGAAAGTTCTTTGCAAAGTCGGCGACGAGATCGACCTTCCGATGATCAAGAAGAGCGGCAAAGTTTCCGCCATAGACGTTGAAAACAAGACTGTCACCGTCAATGCCAACGAGATTGACTACACAGTCACTGCTGAATAAAATAAATAATCAAGATATAACAACTGATGGAGTTAACGAGCATGAAAAACACAAAAGCCCTGACAGTAGTTGCAGTCTCACTGGCTGCGATCCTGCTTCTGGCGCAGAACGTGATGGCTGAAGCTGCCGTAGACCAGGCCATGAGACAGACGGCTGCTCTTCGCGCCCAGGAATTGGCCCGCGAATTGCAGATCGAACGTCAGGAACAGCGGCAGATGGCCGACCTTTTGTTCCAGCAGGCGCTTCCCCTAATCGAACAGGGTGAGTACCGCAAGGCGCACACGCTTCTGTCCGAAGCGTTGAAGCGCTGCCCGAACCACGTTGAATCCAACGTGAAGATCGGTCAGGTCAACAGCGCTCTCTACGACTACTACACCTCTGTGGCTAACGACAGACTTCAGATGCGCGACTACGAGTCGGCAATCAACTTCTATCGCCAGGCTCTCGAACACAAACAGGGCGACGAAGCTCTGAACGGCATCCAGAAAGCCCGCAAGCTTCTTGAGACCGCCGCCAGCCAGCAGCTCTCCAAGATCGTCAACACCGACCTCTCCGAAGAAGAACAGGTCTACCAGATGATCAAGCAGGCTGAAGAGAAAGTCGTCTACGGTCAGTACGAAGAAGCCAAGAGCATTCTGAAGCAGGCCATCAAGCTTGAAAGCGAAGACCCCCGTCCCCGCCGCATGCTGAGAGACGTGATCGCCAAGCAGAACAAGCTCATCAAGAGCGACCTGGAACTCGAACGTTCCCAGATCATGCTCGAAGTGCTCCGCAAGATCTCCCCGGAAGCCGCTGAAGACACCGAAGAAGTCGGCAGCGAAGCCACCGACGCTCCCGGCGAGACCGCCCGCAAGGCTATGTGGGCTAAACTGATGACCAAGATCCCGGCTGTCAACCTTGACAACAACTCGGTTTCCGAAGCGGTCCAGTTCCTTATTGAAGAAGGCAACGTCCCGATCGTGCTGGACGCGGCCGGCGTCAATGACAAGATCTCCCTGGATGCCGAAGGCCCGACGATCCTGACCGTCATCGAATACATCTGCGACACCGCGAATTTGAATTACACCGTGACCGGCCCCGCCGTGATCATCTCCAAAGGCGAAGGCCAGATGGAGACCAGGATCTGGACGGTCTCTCCCGGCGTGGTCTCCAAGGCCTCTGAAATAGAGACCGAAGAAAGCTCTTCCGACGCGTTCGGCGGCATCTTCGATACCGAGACCGGCAGCGATGAAGACTTCACCGCCATGGAGACCGAACCCGAGCTGGTCCGCGCCCTGAAAGACTACATCGGCGCCGAAGTCGAAGGCAGCTCCATCTTCCTGGAACCCGTTTCCGGCACCTTGGTCGCCCGCAACACCGTCAAGAACTTGGAACTCATCGACAGCTACCTGAAGAACCTCGACGAAAGCGGCGATCAGGTCCAGGTCGAGATCCAGGCCAGATTCGTCGAGATCAGCGATGAAGATCTCAACGAGATCAGCTTCGGTATGAAACTCAAGAGCCCCTGGAAAGTCGTCAGCGCCCACAACAAGAACGGCAACGCCGTCGTGGCCAACC
This sequence comes from bacterium, assembly GCA_017963805.1. Taxonomy (GTDB): domain Bacteria; phylum Auribacterota; class UBA3054; order UBA3054; family UBA3054; genus UBA3054. The sequence goes on from JAGCTE010000055.1 coordinate 61,790, forward strand.
CGACCGACTTCACCGGCGCTCTCCGCCGCTACTCCAGAGGTTCCCGCAACAGCCGCTATGCCGACCGTCTCTCCTCCGTTATGAGCATGATCGGTGTCGGCGGCATCGGCAAGAACCAGATCTCCGACGAGGTCATCGGCTTCTTCACCAACGCTCTGACCGATCCTGAAGTTGGTCTGATCTTCAACGCGATCGACAACAAGACCAACGCTGACGTTCTCTCCGCTCCTTCAGTTACCACCGTCAGCGGCCAGCCCAGGGTCACCATCAAGCAGATCACCGAGGTCATGTACCCCGAAGATTACACGGTCTACAAACCGGCTATCATTTACAGCAACTCCCAGTCTTTCAGCTTGATCGACCCGACTGCGGGCGCCCCCAACGTCAGCGCCATGCCCGGTTACGCCACGGTTGAAAGCACTCTTAAAGAAGATGTAGGTATCGAACTTCAGGTCTCCCCGATCGTGGCCGATGACAAGCGCACGGTCAGCATGGACATCACCTGCAAGACCTCTTCCGAGATCGAGCCCCGCACCGTTTCCGTTTACGTCGGCAACCAGGCGCTCAACGTCGACCCCATCGAACTCGACATCCCGCGCTTCAAGTTCTCCGAAGTCAAGACTCAGGTCGTGGTCGCCGACGGCGAGACCGTGGTCTTGGGCGGCATGGTCACTGAAGTTCTCCGCAAGTACAAGGACAAAGTCCCCTTCCTGGGCGACCTCCCCTTGATCGGCCGTTTCTTCAGAGCTGAAGGCAGCTACAACGAGAAGAAGCATCTTCTGATATTCGTCAAGACCAACATCATCACTCCGACGGGCGAGCTCTACCGCGACCGCGTCGCCAGCAAACTGGCTTCCTCCCTCGAGCAGGAACGCGCCGACTATGAAGAAGGCGAACAGGTCTCCGAAGCTGAAGAAGGCGAAGAAGAGAGCAGTGAAGTTGAAGATTCCACCGAGTCCGAAGAAACCAGCGAAGAAAGCGAAGCTACCGAAGAGGAAACTTCCGAAGAAACTTCCGAGGACGAAAGCGAGGAATCCACTGAGGAATAACTTAAATGGCAATTAAAAAAGATATAGACTTTGGAGGTCTTATGAACAAAAATATGCTGAGAATGAGCCTTATCATCGGGCTGGTCATGCTGGCGGTCTCTCCGCTTCTGGCTGCCGATGAGCAGACGTTTGAGCAGAAGGAACAGCAGCTTTTGAGCGCCGCTGAACCCGAAGTCCAGACCGAAGCCAAGGCCGAGACCATCGAAATCCCCAAGGAAGTCGGTGAGGAAGACGGTTTCTGGACCAAACTCAAAAACGCCTTCGCCACCAAAGAAGAAAAGCCCGACCTTGACAACAAGACCGAACAGGAGATCCAGGTCTTGATGTTCGAAGGCCGCACTTACTACCGCAAGGGCGAATACAGGAACGCTCTTAACAGCTTCGCTGAAGTCACCAAGCGCGATCCCTTCAATCCGCTGGCCCGCCGCTACATGAGCAGCTGCAATGAAAAGCTTCTCCGCATCGAGGAAGACAACGTCGACCTGACCGCTCTCCAGCGCATCCAGGACGTTGAAAAGAGCATGCTGATCCTTACCGAAAAGCAGAAGGACCGCGACGAAGCCGTCGCCAACGCCGGCATCTCCACCGTCACCGACGAGAAGATGAACCGCGTCATCAAAGAGCTCAGCTTTATCGATGAGCCGATGGTGAACGTCCTCGAGACCATCCGCGAGGAAGCGAACCTGAACCTGGTCATGCAGCCGGCCGCCGCCAACTCCATCCAGAACGTCACTCTGACGCTCACTCTTACGGACATCTCCGTGGCCGACGCCCTTGACATGATCTGCAAGCTCAGGAAACTGAACTACAGCGTGGACGGTGAATCCATCACCATAACGACCCAGGACTCAGCCCGCATCATCAGCAGGACCTTCCGTTTGTCCCGCGGCCTCGATTCCATCGAAGTTTTGAACAAGGAATCCCTGCGCACCCCGACCGACAAGGCCAAAGAGCTCCTCAGGCGCATCGGCGTGACGGAAGTTAAAGAAGCCTCCGTCGTGTACGACGCTAGGACCAACCAGCTGATCGTCCGTAACACCGCCGAGAACCTGGCCCTCATCGAGAAGTTCCTCAAGAACTTCGACAAGACCCCGTCCCAGGTCGAGATCGAAGCCCGTTTCGTGACTGTCAGCAACGACAACATGAACGAACTCGTTTTCCGTCATTTCCTGACTCACAACTATCGTTGGAACCGCAAGGACAAATACGGCGACAAGTATTATCTTGAAGCTCCCAACAAAGAGCGCGAAATGACCTCCGGTCTCCGTTACATCCGCTCCTTCATGGATGACGACGCTTACGATCCGGTGAATTCCGCTTACAGGCTTCCCTCCACCGTCGACACCGGCAGCGATTACGGCGATTACATGAGCGTCGCTCATCTGCGCCCCAATCAGCCCCAGTACGGCGCCGCCACTATAGAGGACATCCAGTCCATGTACTCCAGCTTGGAGCAGTCCACCGGCACCGCGACCGAGTACAAGCGCAAAGCCCAGGCCTCCTACCAGGCCATGCAGAATTTCTACCGTCAGAACCAGAGCATCTTCGACAACAGCAGCGCGCCCAACAGGGCCTTCTACATGGAGCAGCTCGGCACGCTGAGGTCCAACTACACCTCCAACGCTCAGAAATACGTTGACGCTCTCGGTTCCATCGCCGGCAGCCAGGCCAACATCGCCAAAGCGAACGTCCAGGACACCGTCGCCGACGACGGCCTCGGAAAAGTCTTCGACATCAGCGGCGTTCTCGGCCCCGCTCAGTACCGCAGCGTTATCTACGCCCTCTCCAACCAGGAAGGCGTCGAGACGATCTTCGCCCCGAAGGTGACGGTCGTTTCCGGTAACAGAGCCGAACTGAAGGAAGTCATCAGAGTCCGTTACAACAAGACCATCGAAGAAGCTGAAGACCAGGACGTCGACGTTGGTGACGCTCAGTCCGTGATCTACGACTACGCCGTTACGCCGAAAGACTGGGAAACCAGAGAATACGGCACGAAGCTGGTCGTGACCCCGTCCGTGCAGACCGACGAGCGCACGATCGAGCTGGAAGTCAACCCCGAGGTCTCCGACCTTTTGGGCTTCCGCAGATTCGTGTCTTCCCGTAACAACGTTTACGAACTGCCCCAGTTCTTCGTCCAGAACCTCAAGACGACCGTCTTGGTCAATGACGGCGACACGCTGGTCATGGGCGGCCTTATGAAGAACGACCTCGTCCGTACCAAGGACCGCACGCCTATTCTGGCTGACCTTCCCTGGATCGGTCGTTTCTGGCGCGGTGAATCCGAGGTTGCCAAGAAATCCAACCTCCTGATCTTCATCAACGCCAAGCTCGTGGATCCTTCCGGCACGCCGCGCCGCGGCGCCACCGTCAAGACGGCTCCCACTGCTGCTCGCTAAGTTAGAAAGCGACATCGGGCCGCTCACATGAGCGGCCCGATTTTTAATCCCTCCCCCAATTTTCCCTCCCCCTAATTTTCCCTTCTTTTTTTTGCGCGTTTTTGCGCTGCTTTAATAATGACAAAAACCCTTTTGGCCGTCGACGGCATGGCTTATGTTTTCCGGGCTTTTTACGCCGTGCCATACATGTGCAGCCGTTCCGGGATCCCCACGAACGCCGTCTACGGTTTTCATAAACTGCTTCAGAGCCTCGTTGGCGAAATAGAGCCCGATCATCTCGTCGTGGCCTTCGACGTTGCCGAGCCGACTTTCCGCGACGAAGTTTTCAGCGACTACAAAGCCAACCGTCCCGAGGCTCCGGAAGAACTGATCTCCCAGATCGATCTTGTCAAGGAATACCTGAGGGCCATGCGGATCCCCATCCTTGAATGCCCCGGTTTCGAAGCGGACGACGTTTTGGCGACGGTTGCCTTTAAGGCCAAGGAAGCCGGCGTAAAGTCGCTCATAGCCACCGGCGACAAGGATCTCTGCCAACTGGTGGACGACGACATTTTCATCGTCAGAAGCAGCATGCGCGAAGTTGAGATATTGGACAGGGGCGGCGTCAAAAGGCATTACGGGGTCTGGCCGGAACAGATAGTCGATTACCTCACGATAGTCGGCGATTCCGCGGACAACGTTCCCGGCGTAAAGGGCATCGGGCAGAAAGGCGCGCGCGACCTGCTCGAGGCTTACGGCACCCTTGACAACGTCTACGCCTCTTTGGACAAGCTTTCTCCCGCCAATCAAAGGAAGCTTTTGGAAGCCAGGGGCCATATCGAGGACACCCGCTTCCTGATCAAGATAAGACGCGACGCTCCCCTTAAAATAGAACTCAAGGACACCGTCCGCTGCGATTGCGACTCCTGCCTTGTGAACGAGTTCTGCGAAAAATACGACTTCCAGTCCCTGCGCGCGCCGGTTGTGAAAAGGAAAGCGGAGCCCTCTGAACCGCAGCAACAGGAGCTTTTCTAATGAAGAAGATAGGAATAACGGGCGGCATCGGATGCGGCAAAAGCTTCGCCCTCGACGCAATTAAGGAAGCGGGTTTCAAAGCCCTGGACGCCGACGACGTCACCAAAGAGCTCTGGCAGGACGAAAACGTCGTGAAAAAGATCGGCCTGAAGCTGAGGGACTACGGGTACCTCAGCGACGAATTCACCAGCCAGGCCGTGAGAGCCGTGGCCTCGCGTGCTTTCGAGAACATGCAGATCATAAACGCGCTTGAAACGGTCCTGCAGCCAATGATCCTTGAGAAACTGCAGCTTTGGATGAAACAAAGGGAAGAAGAAGGGGAGAAGACCGTCTTCGTAGTCGTTCCCTTGCTTTTCGAGTGCGGACTGCAGTACCTTTTCGACGAGACCGTCACCATTAACGCCGACAACGAGATCAGGGAGCGCAGGCTGCAGCTGTCGCGCCCGCTTTCCGCCGCCGGCATCAATCTGCGTTTCAACCGCCAATGGGCCAACTGGGCCCGATCACGCTACGCCACCCACACTATAGAGAACAACGGAACCAAAGAAGAATTCAAGGAAGCCATAAAAACTTTCTTAAGAGAACAATTATGAACGGATATTACAAAGTACTTACCGGAACTCCCGGACGTCCCAAACGCTACGCAACCAAAGAAGAGATCCCGAAAGAGCTGACGGACCGCTACGAAGTGGTCTTCGTCCCGGAGGACGAAAAGCAAAGCAAATGGGAGGAGGCTGTCAAAAAGCACCCCATAGAATTCACTGAGGGCGAACCGATCGCGGGGGAAAAGCCGGGCGACGAAATGGTCGAGCGGCCGGCAAAGAAGAAAAGGGGACGCAAGCCCAAAGCCTTGAACGTGATCGAAAAAGTGCCGTACAATCCCTTGGACCCGACGGCGGAGTTTACGGAAGGCGAAACGATAGAGAACGAGACTCCCTCCGAAGTGACGGTCGGGCGCCCCATACCCATCGTCGAGGCGAAGGAGCCGACTTACACAAGGCGCCACGGACATCGCCACCCCAAAGCCAAAAAAGAAGAGGGCGAGGACAAGGAACAGGAACAGGACCAGAATCAGGACCAGGAGCAGGCTGCCGAAAAAGAGCCCGAGACACCCGCCGAATGCACGCCTGACGACGTCAACGTCGAGAGCGATTTGGTCAACATTTCCTTTCTCTTAAGGCAGACGAACGAGGAGCTGAGGAAAATGGCGTCCGCCAACCAAGTGAGGCGCGTGCAGGAGCTTAGGCGCCCGGAACTCATCTACGAGATCATGAAGACGGAATACGCGAAATTCGGCTTCCGCTTCGGCAAGGGCGTCCTCGACATCCAGAAATTCAACAACTACGGCTTTTTGAGGCGCAGCGAGCGCAATTACCGCATCTGCGAC
>JAGCTE010000056.1 GCA_017963805.1 bacterium
TATGAGCTTCAAGCCGAAGAAGAACATCAGAAGCGCCGCTATTCTGATGAGCCAGGTGATGATGGTGTTGTCGCGGTGCGCCGCGGCGAAGATCGCCTCCTTGGACAGATTGCCGTTGTACTGCAGTATCAGTTCGCCGTTGGCCGTTTGGTATTTCCTTATCGTGTTGCCTTCTTTCCTGCCGGCCATGCTGATCTCGCAGACGGGAGCTGATTCAAAGGTCACCTTGACGTCGCCCACTTTGGGAGCGGAGACGCTGGAGCCCACGGAAGCGCTGAGGAAGAAGCCGCCGGGGATCCTTACGTAAGCGGCGTCAAGCCCGCTTGGCAGCGGCATATTGTTCGTCACAAAAGGCGTGAAGGGGGCCTCTTTGCCGGCCCTTTCGATCTGGTCGGCGGTCAGCGAGAAAACGCCAAGCGTAGCCTCGGGGACCTGCCACTTCTCGCCGTTAACTGGCCAGTCGACGGGATTCTCATGGCCTTCCGGCTTCTCGAAGGAAGAGGAGTCTATGGGCTCGTCGGACCAGATCTTGGAATAGGTGTAAGTCGTGGTGGTCTCCGTGCCGCCGCCGGTCTTCTTCTTCGTTTCGGAATGGCTCGTTTCCTGCCACTGGTACATCTGCACTATTCTGGCGAAACGCAGCGAATTGGAAACGGAGACGCCGAAGACTTCGTCGCCCAAACGGTCGGGAGTCTTCACCATTCCGGCCAAGTGCACCAGTTTCCCTTCCGTATCCGCGGCCGGAGCCGCGGCGTCTATCGTCACGCAGACTTTTTCGCCCTCGTTCAACGCTTTTGTCCTTTTGATGGCTCGGCCTTCGTTCCAGAAGATAACGGGGAAGGCCGCGATGAACAGCACGATGCCTATGACAACGCCTATCAGCGAAGAGCCGAGTCTTGACCCCAAAGAGGTCGTGGTGGTTTTTGTGAAGCTGTCTGACATAATTTCACCTTTGAAGTGCGAGGTTAAAGGAATTACAGTCTCTATTCATTTATTTTAGCAAAAACTTCAATTACATTATTTGATATAATTTTCTGCCTAGTATGACTTTCAAATTTAAATTGTTCGGTTTTTTCCTGGCCGGAGTGGCCATTATCGTCTGGAGCGCGACTTTCGTCGCGACAAAATACCTTCTTGGCGTTTTTTCCGCCCTGGAGATCCAGTATTTCCGCTTCCTTCTGGCCTACGCCATCCTTTGGGCGATCTACCCCCGCGTCGACAAGATCAAGAAGGGTGACGAATGGCTCTTCTTCTTTCTGGGCATGACCGGGGCAGCATTCTACCAGATGCTGGAAAACTGCGCGCTCTATTATTCCACCGCTTCCAATGTCAGCATCATTGTGGCCGCGGCGCCTGTCATGACGGCCGTCCTGGGGCGCTTCTGGCTTAAGACGAGGCTCAGGCCATCCTTCTGGCCCGGTCTTGCGCTGGCCCTGACCGGCATCGTGCTGGTCAGCACCAGGGGTAATTTCAACCTGCAGCTCCATCCCCTGGGCGATTTTTTGGCCTTCCTGTGCATGCTCTGCTGGGGCTTCTACTCCATCGTCATGGACAAGCTGAACGCCAAGGGATACAACCAATTCTTCCAAATCAGACGCTCTTTCTTCTGGGCGCTCCTGATACTTCTCCCGCTGTTTTTCCTCAGCCGGGCGGAAGGGCTGCACGGGCTTTTCGGCCTGAGCCTCGCCTTCTCCCGCTTCGCGAATCTGAAATATCTTCTGCCTCTTTTGTTCCTGGGCGTCCTGGCCTCCGCCGTCAGCTTCGTAGCTTGGAACAAAGCCTCCCAGATCATTGGCACCGTAAAGTGCGCCGTTGGGATTTATCTCTGCCCGGTCTTCACGGTGCTGCTGGCCTGGGCCTTGCTCGGGGAAACGCCCTGCCTCATGAGCGTTCTGGGAACGATCATGATCCTTGTTGGCGTTTTCATCACGTCGCTGTAAGGCTGAACCTTACCTTGTAAGGAAAACGCGGAAGCCCAGGTCGTTGTATTTGTTGCCGGGAAGGCTCCTGCGCAAGCGGCGCGTGGCGGAGCGGCAGTATTGGGCGTTGTCGTACCAGCTTCCGCCTCTGATAGACCGGAAGCTTCCGCTTGATTCCCCCGCGGGATCGGTAACGGGATCGCTGTCCAAGTTTTGCTTGTTCCAGTCGAGGCACCACTCGTAAACGTTGCCGTGCATGTCGTACAAGCCCCAGGAATTTGGGACGTAAAAGCCGACCGCGTAATGCTGGTAGCCTTCTCCGCCGTTGTTCCAATAGCGCGCCGCCTCGCCCAGATTCGGGCAGAAGTCGACCCCCGTAAGGTTTTTCCCGGTGTTGAGAGCCGTGGTCGTCAATCCCCTGCAGGCGAACTCCCACTGCCCTTCCGTGGGCAAATCGAAAGCGAGCCCGGTCTTGGCGCGCAGTATCCCCATGAAGGAATCTTCGTCCACCGCGTTGTTAGCCGGCCAGCCGGCGCCCTTTTCCGACCCGCGGATATCGTCGTAGGAAACTTTTTCCACCGGCCTCGTGTAGCCTTCATATTCAGCCGGGTTGATGCCCATGACCAATTCGTACTGCTTCTGGGTGACTTCGAACACGCCGGCATAGAAAGGTCTGGTCAGCGTCACTTTATGCTCGATCTCGTTGGCCGCCCTGCCGACCTCGCCTTCCGGACTTCCCATAATGTATGTTCCCGCGGGTATAGCGCGCAAAACAAGCTTCAAAGTCTTGTACTCTTCCGTCCAGCCGCCTTCGGGCACATCGGAAAGGTAAGAGACCGGGTAACTTTCCGCGTCTATTCCGCCGGAAATGTCTATGACCATGTAAGTCTTCGAGCTGTCAAACGCCTCGGCCTGGACCTTAACTTTGAAGGCGTCGGTCTTGATTGAATGAAAGCTTTCGTCCGGGATCCAAATGACTTTGTGGTTTCCCGCGCCGCAGAAAGTTTCGTTGAGCGAGGGATAGAGCGCTCCCTGAAGCGTGCCTTTTTCCCTGAGCTCGAAGGTCGTCGCGCCGTTGTCAACGGAACCGTAGAACTTCATGTCATAAAGCGCGTCCGCGTTCGCGGGAGTCATCGTATAATTTATGATCACGTTCTTGGAACAGGGCTTGATCTGCAGGAAGCTGACGCTGCCGACCGCTCCGTCGGCTTTGGCGCTGAAAGTTGAAACGCAGAGAAGCGCCAGGAAAACGGCGGTAACTTTGACGCGCCCGCGCCATAAAAGCGCGCAAACGAGCGAAAGAAGCGCGAAAAACGCCGGCTCGGGCAAAATGGTGACGGTGCAGGAGAAGGCTTCGCTTCCCCTGGAGCTGGTGACGGTCTCGGTTATCTCGTAGGTGTCGCTCTTGGGCAGATGAGAATACTCGGGCGCGTAGTAGTTCCAGACAGTCGTTCCTTCCAAAGCCGTTCCGGAGGCGTTGGAAAAGATTCCGGCGACGATGGTCTCGTCCGACTCGTCGACCGCCTCTATGGTCAAAGAGACAGGAGCCCCGTCCGACAGGGCGCTGCTGTAGGCTATTGGATCGGTGGGTTTAAGGACTATCGTCGTAAGTTCGCTTCCGTCGAAGCTGCCGGCTTCCGACCAGCTCTCGTCACAGAAAGCGGCAAGGCAAAACAGAGCGGAGACGGCCAAAAGGATCGCTTTTTTCATTTTGTTTTCCGGGCGTTGAGCGTTAAGTGTGCTGCTTTGTACCGTAAAAATTGTATCAAAAAAAGGCCCGCGGACGCGGGCCTTGAAAAGTTAAAATCACATCTACTCGCTTTGAACCAGGACAACGCGGAAGCCGTGGTTGTCGGAGGTGAAGCCAGGGCTGTAGAAGATGCGGAAAGCAGAGCGGCAGCAGGCGGCGTGATTGCCCCAGCTTCCGCCCCGGACAATACGCTTATCTCCTTCTTCTCCGCCATGCGGGTCTGTGGCCGGATCTCTGTTCCAATTCTCCCACCAATCCAGACACCACTCAACCACGTTGCCATGCATATCGTACAATCCCCAGGCGTTCGGAAGATATGAACCAACTTTGGCATGAGCGATGTAATTGCCGTCATCATCCTTATCGCTGCCGCCATTGTACCAATAGCGGCCGACCTCAGCCATTTCGTCGCACTCATCAAATATAGACAAATTCTTCCCGCTGTTCAAAGCTGTGGTAGTGCCTGCTCTGCAGGCGTACTCCCACTGCGCTTCCGTGGGAAGGTCGAAAGCCTGATTGGTCTTGGCGCGCAGAACGCCAAGAAAAGAATCCGAGTCAACGTCGCTGCTCTCAGGCCAGCCGGCTCCTTCTTCCCTTCCTCGAATCATTTTGTATGAAACGCATTCCACCGGTCTGGCATCGCCTTTATGATTTGACGGATTTGATCCCATTATCAGGTCGTACTGTTTTTGAGTTGTCTCAAACACGCCAATGAAAAAATCTTTTGTCAAAGTCACTTCGCGCTGGACTTCGTCCTCGTCCCTTCCAAGTTCATCCTCGGGGCTGCCCATGGTGAATTTGCCGGCGTTGATCTTGCTAAGCACCATCTTCGTGGTCTTGTATTCCTCCGTCCAGCCGCCTTCGGGAACTCCGTTTAGATAGCTTATCGGATAGCTTTCGGCGTCAGGGCCTCCCGAAAGATCGATGACCATGTACAACCTGTTTGTCACTGCCGGAGGGGCGGGAGGAA
>JAGCTE010000057.1 GCA_017963805.1 bacterium
CTACGTCATCGCCACCGGCATCGAGCACTCCGTAAAGGACATCCTCGACATCGCCTTCGGCACCCTCGACCTCGACTGGCACGACTTTGTCAAGATCGACCAGAGCCTGATGCGCAGAGTCGAGCTCAACCGTCTCGTGGGCGACTCGACGAAAGCCAGGAAAGAGCTTGGCTGGGAGCCTTCCATCACCTTCGAGGAGATGATAAAGCGCATGACGGAAAACGACCTGAAAGCGCTTGAGTAAACAAAAAATCAGCCGCCCCGCAAAGGGCGGCTGTTTTTTTGCCCCTCTTGATTTTGAAAATCCGATTTAGTAATATAATATCAGTTAGCCTTCGCTAACTAATTTTTAACCCCCAAAAGTTAGCCTAAACTAACAACAAGGATACATACATGAAAACCAACATCAAAGCAGTTCTTTTAACGGTTGCCGCCGCCGGCTCCCTTATGGCGGCCCACACCCAGGTCAACCTTAACACCGCCGCTCCTCAGGCGGCTCCCTCCGGTTCCGGCACCTACTATCACGCCGTGCCAAGCGCTCCGGGCGTCGGCCAGGCCGTGCGCATCGTGGAATCCCACGACGACACCGACTATATAGTCAAGGTCTTCCCTTTGAAGAACCCTGACGGCGCCTTCGAGATCGTCGGCATCCTGAAAGCCGCCATCGACGCCGAAAGAGGCGACATCAGAGCCTCCATCAACGACGAGACGGAAGAGGCGACTTTGATCGTCACCGCCCCTGATTTCCAGATGCCCTACATTGAGAACGCCATCGAAAGGCTCGACAAGAAAGGCGTCAGCTTCGACAACGACGGAACTGAGACTCTGGTCTACTCCTTCAAGAACCGCCAGGGCAAAGATCTCGCCGAGATCGTCGAGGACACCATGCTCTCCGGTTACGGCGACATCGTCGTTGACGAGGACCTCAACCAGGTCATTATCAACGACACGCCCACCAGCCTTGCCTGCGTTCAGGAGCAGCTCCCCAAATTCGACGTTCCCACCCGCCAGGTCAGGATCGAGTGCGAAATAGTGGAACTGGAGGACAGCGACGACTTCAATTTCGGCCTGGCCTTGGAAGCCTGGAAGGAAGCCCTGCCCGAAAGCGTCGACATGACCATCGACTGGAACAAGGAGCGCCAGGGCAACAACGGCTCGCCTGACGGCTGGGCCAGGACCATCGCCCAGAATGTCCAGCTTTCCGGCATGCGCCCCAAAGCGGTCGCCAACTTCATCAATTACCTTGTCCGCAAAGGCTACGCCAAGGTCCTTTCCCGTCCGACGCTCGTCGTCAACAACGGGAAGCTGGCCACCGTGGAATCCGTTGACAACGTCAACTACAAGGGCTACAACAGCGATCCGGAAAACACCATGGACAAGCAGGCAGAGACCGGCGTCGTCATGACGATCCTGCCGAATCTGGCCGCCAATTCCATGAACCTGGAAGTGGAAGCCTCCGTTCACTCCCTGGTCGGCTGGACCACCGGCGGACTGCCCATCATCAACCACAGGAACACCTCCGCCAGCGTCAACGCCCGCCCCAACGAGACCATCACCATTTCCGGCCTCCGCCGCGACTACGTCACCAAGGCCGACGAGCGCGTCCCCATCCTGGGCTACATTCCCTTCGTGGGCTACCTCTTCCGTCATGAGATCGACGTCAAGAAGAGCAGCGAGATCCTGATCCTCCTGACCCCCTGCGAAGTCGGCAAAGAGAACGCCAGGGAACACCATCTCGTCGACGACATCAAGAACGGCGAGGACGAAGAAAACGCCATCAACAAATTCGTCGACCGCGTCATCCTCAATAAGTCCCTCTAAAAAAGCAAACCAACAAGTTCACTCCATATAGTTCAATACAAACCATAGCGCGAATCAGCGCCCGGCCGCAAGGCCGGGCGCTCCTTTTTTCTTGCTTTTTAAGAGATAATATTGTGCCCGTTAGGCGCGTCAAGCGCGCCTTAAGGCTAATATATTATCTTTTGGATTAATATTGGGACAGCCAATGTTTTAGTATAATTTTCTTAGGTAGTAAAATATGGTAACTATCCGGGAGGCCCAGTGATTATGAAAAAAGCCCTGCTTTTCTTTTTGCTTCTGTTCGTTTGCTTCGCGCACGCGTCGGACCTGACTTATGAGGAATTCAAGCAACTTGTATATGAAAACGCGTATTTGAAGGACGGGCTCTCTTCGAGGGCAACAGGTGGAGGTGTTTGGATTGGGTGGGACAAAAAAGTTGAATTGAGCGCTGAAAACATGACGAATGTTACTCGAAAGCTCGAAGAATTTAGTCCGGCTCAAGTTTGGACTTATGTCATGCGGCTTAATGAGGAACTCTCCTGGGAAGATATGACAATGAGGCTTCGTTCGGATGTAATCGCTCCACCATCAAACTGGCAAGATTTCCGCGCGTACAGGGAAGCTGAAGATATTCTTGAAAAAGAGAGCGGATTGGGAATGTCCGTTCATTATTGGGCAATTTGGAGCTCGATTGGCTTGACCGACGTTCGCTTCTGGTACGAGTGGCGCAAGCATTTGCAGCAAGAATGGGATTTGTGGTATGGCTGTTGGAAGAACGAAAACAATAGGAAAAAACCAAGGGTGGTGATCATCAAAGCGTTGCGAGAAGACGTTTATGGGCTCGGATATCATTTTGCACCCTTCATATACAATGCCATAAAAGCGGGAGACCAATCTTTAGAACAGCATTTTAGCGCGCTTTGGCCCAAAGGCAAGACCAACGAAACGTTTATGGTTTGGTGGGAAAGGGAAAAAGACAATTTCACGCTTCCTCCCTGCGAAGGATATAGGGTTGCTAAAGGAAGGCTGAAAGGCAGGGATACTGCGTACGGCCGGAGTGAGTTGGATAAGGAATGGGACGCGTGTTTGAAAATAAAAAAATACTATGAATCCGGGGCTTTTTTTACAAATTATTGGTATCGTTTTTTACGCTACGATTGCGAGTTTGACGAGGAAAGCGACGAAGACATGTTAAGTTCTTTTCGTTCGGGAAACTTGGGTGAATATAATTATTGGAGGAAGAAAAAGACAAAGAGCAGCGAATTGGGGAAAAAGGAGAAGGCAATGAGCATCGACGCTTTTTATGACAATCCGGCGTTATCGCAGCCGGCGCCGCCCATGGGCTGGAATTCTTACTGCACGATGAATTGCGATCCTACGGAGAAGGACGTTCTCGAGATCGCGAGGTGTATGGCGGACAACGGATACCTGAAGGCTGGGTACAATTATATCAACATTGACGACGGCTGGCTGGAAAAGGAGCGCGATGAGCTGGGCCAGCTTGTTGCGAGGAAAGACAAGTTCCCGCGCGGAATGAGCTTTTTGACGAGCAGGCTGCACGCTCTGGGCTTCAAGGCCGGGATCTATCTGGGCTGCGGCGAGACCACCTGGCATGGGGATGCGGGAACGCTGGGGCATGAGTTCAGCGATGCGAAGCAGATCGCGGACTGGGGCTTCGATTACCTCAAATACGATTATCATCCGGCGGAAGGAGATCCGGAGCGCAACTTCATCAGGGAATATACGAAGATGGGAGCCGCGCTTAGGGCGTCTGGGAGGAAGATCTTCTACAACCTTTGCGAGCACGGCAGAAGCAAGCCCTGGCTGTGGGCGCACGGCGTAGGGCCGATGTGGCGCATCGGCTACGACATCAGGGACCAGTTCGACGGCAACGCGGGCTTGTGGTCCGTGACGGACGCTATGGAAAAAGGCATGCAGTCTATCGCGGACTACGCCAGGCCGGGCAATTACAACGATCCGGATTTCCTGGTCTGCGGAATGCGCCATGCCAACGACTGGATGGGGCCGGGCTGCACAGATATGGAATACCGCGCCAACTTCGGGCTCTGGTGCTTCACGGCCGCGCCTTTGATGATCGGCGGCGATCCGAGGAAGCTGGACGCCACGGCAAAGGTGATCCTGACGCATAAAGGCTACATCGCCCTGGATCAGGACCCCCTGTGCGTGCAGGGGCGCTGCTATAAGAAGTACGGTTTTGACGGCAAGGAATACTCCTCTACCAACGGTTACGAAGTATGGAGAAGAGAGCTAAGTTCTTTGCGCTGGGCCGTAGCGCTCTTCAACAGATCCTCCGAAAAAAAGGAGTTATCCTTCACGTATCGGGACATCGAGCTGGAAGCGGATTGGGAGGCGGAACTAACCGATCTCTGGAGCGGAGAAAGTTTAGGTATAATAACCCCTAAGAAGCCGGAGGAAACAGTCTATAAAACACTCGTGGAGCCCCACGAGTTCAAGATCCTTATCCTGAAACCGCGCTTCACGGAAGATTAATGATGGAAAAAGAAGAATTAGCCAGGAAGAAATTCATAGAGGGCCGCAACTGCGCCCAGGCGGTCTTCGCCACCTTTGCGCCGGAACTGGGCGTAGACGAAGCCACAGCCTTGAAAATAGCCTCTTCCTTCGGAGGGGGTATAGGAAGGCTTAGGGAGGTCTGCGGGGCCTTTTCCGGGCTCTGTATGATCGCCGGGCTCGTTAGAGGCTATACCGACAACGAGACGCCGGAAGAGAAGACCGCCCACTACGCCCTCATCCAGGAATTGGCGGCAAAATTCAAAGCGGAGCACGGCTCCATAATTTGCCG
The DNA here is from genome assembly GCA_017963805.1 of bacterium. Taxonomy (GTDB): domain Bacteria; phylum Auribacterota; class UBA3054; order UBA3054; family UBA3054; genus UBA3054. The sequence goes on from JAGCTE010000057.1 coordinate 4,622, forward strand.
CGAGATACTGCAATTGAAAAAAGAAGCCCCTACGCCTCCAAATCCGGAGGCCAGGACAACCCAATATTACTCTAACCGCCCCTGCGAACGCTGCGTCGGCACCGCCGCCAGACTTTGCGAAGAACTTATTAAGGAAAACAAGAAATGAAGAAAGGAAGTTTGCTTTGCGCGCTCGTTGTCATCGCTCTTTTAGCCGGCTGCAAGACCAAGGAAGTTCAAGTCGTAAGATGTCCCGTAGTGCCTGAGGTCCAGACCGCGACTATTACGAAAGCGGAACTCATGGACAAAATTAAAGGCGGCTGGGCCGCCCAGATGATCGGCTGCGCCTACGGCGGGCCGACGGAATTCTGCTACCGCGGCGTGATGATCCCGGACGATCGTATTTTGGAATATCCCGCTGGGCATTTGAAATATTTCTGCGACAAGATCCCGACACTGTACGACGACATCTACATGGACCTGACCTTCGTGGAAGTCATGCAGAAGAAAGGCATTCACGCGGACGCGAAAGATTTCGCAATTGAGTTCGCCAACCGCGACTACGGCCTCTGGCACGCCAACCAGGCGGCCCGCTACAACGTTCTGCACGGCATCATGCCGCCGGAATCCGGCCACTGGCTTAACAATCCTCATGCCGACTGCATCGACTACCAGATCGAAAGCGACTTCGCGGGCTTGATGTCCCCCGGCATGCCCAACGCGGCTTCCGAGATCTCCGATCGAGTCGGCCACATCATGAACTACGGCGACGGCTGGTACGGCGGCGTTCTGGTGGGCGCCATGTACGCCGAAGCCTTCTTCGAGACGAACGTGCTGACGGTGGTGGAAAAAGCTCTGGAGACCATCCCCCGTGAGAGCAAATTCTACAAGTGCCAGCAGGACGTCATCAAGTGGTATAAGGAAGATCCCAAAGACTGGAAGCGCTGCTGGAAACTTTACAACGAGAAATACAGCGAAGACGTGGGCTGCCCGGAACTCATCCTCGCCCCCGGCAACATCGACGCCACCATGAACAGCGCCTACGTTCTCATGGGGCTGCTCTTCGGCAACAAGGACTTCAAGGAGACCATGGAGATCGCGACCCGCTGCGGCCAGGACTCCGACTGCAACCCCTCCACCGCAGCCGGTATCCTAGCCACCATGATCGGCTATTCCAATATCCCGGAAGAATGGATGCCGAACTTGAGGGAGTGCGAGGACATCGATTTCATCTATACGAAGCTTTCCCTTAACAAGACCTACCAGGCTGTCTATGACCTGGCCATTCAGAACGTCCTCGCGAACAACGGCTCCACCAACGAGACCGAAGTCACGATCGTAAGGGAAGAGCCTAAGCCCGTCCGTCTTGAAAAGTGCTTTCCCAACATGCGCCCGGTGGAACTAGCCAAAGATCTGGAATTCCTCGGCACTCCCGAATGCAAGCAGAATACCTTCACCTTCACCGGCAAAGGCTTCTCCATCCACGGCCATCTTAGCTGCCCAGATCCCCAGTACGAATCCCAGCTGCAGCTTATTGTCGACGGCGTGCCCGTGAAGGTTTTCCCCAACAGCTCCGACTACCGCAGGAAGATCGACACGCTCTGCTGGAAATACGATCTCCCCTATGCCCCGCACACCGTGACCCTAAAGCTCCTCAATCCCAAGGAAGGCGCCAATCTCAAAGCCTCCCGCGTCTTCTACTACGAGCCGAAGGAAGACTGATACGAATTTTAATGTCGTTATTTCGCGACAAGAAGGGGCGCCACCGGCGCCCCTTTTTATGTCATAATAGAATCACCTATCAAGAATGCGCGAGAGACAAGCTCGTTGACCGCATGACAACCTGCCATAGGCAAGGTGCCAAAGCTTGACCGATAGGCGCTTGATACGCCCGTCGGTAACGATGGGCGTTTTTCGCTTTCTTTTTAGGCACAAATAACTGCATAACCTAATTAAGGAGGCAAAATGAAAAAAAGAATCGTCGCGCTGGCACCCACTATTGAAAGCGTAACTCTTATTGCTAGCAAACCGCGCATCGCGGACGGCTCCTGGCACGTCATCGACTGGAAGAAGGCCGCGGAGATCATCCTGAAACACAAGCCCCAAAAAGCCGCGGTCGGCATGCCGGAAGGCTGGGAGATCACCGAGGACGTGATTTTCGAAAACGGGAAACCCCTTGACCCCAGAACGGTCATGATGACCTCCTGGGGAACGTTCGCGCTGCGGTTAGACGACAGCGACGTCTATCACCTGTGCTTCAAGAAAGTCAAAAACCCAAGGCGCGGCTGCTACAGAGCCTGGCCCAAACGCCTGGCCGAAAAGCTCAGGGACGAGGCCGCTATTTGGTAAAATTATGAAAAAGGAGGAAAGACAATATGAAAATTCTTGTCGCTTATTTTTCCGCGGAAAAAGGCCGCACAGCCGCCGTCGCGGACGCGATCGCGGACGCCATCAGCGCGAGCGAATTTGAGATCAAGCCCGCCCAACCCTATTCCAAGGCGGATCTTCGCTGGATCAATCCTTTCGCCCGCTGCAACAGGGAAAAGATGGGAAAGAAGGAAGTGCCCGTCGCTGGCAAGGTCGAAAACTTCTCCGACTACGACACGGTCTTTTTGGGCTTCCCCATTTGGTACGGCTGCGCGCCCAACGTGGTGAACACTTTCTGCCAGGCTTACGACTGGAGCGGCAAGAAGATCTTCCTCTTCGCGACTTCCGGCGGCGGCGGAATGGGCAAGAGCGCGGAAAAGCTCGCCCCTTATGTGAAGGGCGCCGAGATCGCCGGCGAAAAGCTTGTGAAAAAGCCGGAAGACGTTAAAACTTGGCTCGAAACGGTCTTGACATAAAGCCGTTCGACTTAAATTTTTCTTGTAAGCAATTTTAACCGCAAAGTGGCGGTTTATAATAGCCAAATTTAGCTAGTATACTAGCTAAATTTGAGTTGAATTTGGCTACTAAGACCTATCGGAAGTTTTGTGGTAAAATATCCGCTTGATAATTTCTTTATTGGAGAAAAAATATGGAACCTATCGTCAAATCCACGACCTTGAAGGACGTCCATTCCGACATCCGCGGGCCTCTTTATTTCGAGTCTTTGAAAATGATCGAGAGAGGCGAAAAAGTTTTGCGCCTCAACACCGGCAACCCCGCCACCTTCGGTTTCAAGCTCCCCGAGAGCATGAGGAAGGCGCTCGTTGAGAACGTCGACAAGGCTGTCGCCTATTGCGATTTCCGCGGCATGAAGGCCGCCAGGGAAGCGATCGCCGCCTACCACGTCAGCAAAGGCGTCAAGGGCGTCACCCCGGACGACATCTTCATCGGCAACGGCGTTTCCGAAATGGCCTCCATGGCGACGACGGTCTTGGTCTCGCCCGGCGACGAGGTTCTGGTTCCCAGCCCCAGTTACTCCCTCTGGACCAACGCGGTCCTAATTGCCGGCGGCAAACCGGTCTTCTACGTCTGCGACGAGAAGCAGGAATGGTGCCCGGATTTCGAGGACATCAAGAGCAAGGTGACGCCGAAAACGAAAGGCATCGTCATCATCAACCCCAACAACCCCACCGGCGCGCTCTATCCCGATGAATTCCTTAAGAAGGTCGTCGACCTCGCCAGGGAGAAGAACCTCCTGGTCCTGGCGGACGAGATCTACGACCGCCTGGTCATGGACGGCTACAAGCACACCGCGCTGGCCAGCCTCGCTGACGACGTTCCCTTCGTGACTTTCAACGGCCTTTCCAAATCGCACGTGGTCTGCGGATTCCGCTGCGGCTGGATGGCTATCAGCGGTCCCAAGAACCTGACCGAGCAGTTCTTCCAGGGCATGGTGCAATTAACCTCCATGAGGCTTTGCGGCAACGCGCTCACTCAGCTGGTCATTCCCGCGGCTTTATCTGACAGCGCTTACACCGAAGAAATGATCAACCCGGGCGGCCGCCTCTACGAGCAGAGGGAAGCCACCATGCGCGAGATCGCCAAGATCCCCGGCCTCTCGGTCGTCAAGAACAAAGGCGCCCTCTACTGCTTCCCGAAGCTGGACAAGGAACGCTTCAACATCACGAGCGACAAAAAATTCGCCATGGACCTTTTGCATGCCAAGAGGATCCTCATGGTCCCTGGCAGCGGCTTCGACTGGCCCTACAACGATCACTTCCGCATCGTCATGCTGCCGGAAGCGCACGAGCTTGCCAAAGCCATGCAGGACCTTGGCGACTTCCTCTCCACGTACCATCAGGAAGATTGAATTTGACCCGCTAGCCGAAGCGGAGCATCGCTTTCCGTCAGGAAAAAACAACCCCCTCTTGATTTTACTTCGTAACAAAATCTTGAGGGGCTTGTTTTTTCCTGCCGGGATAGCGCGCTGACTAGCATAGGCTGCTGCGCAAAGTGAGAACGCAGCATGTACCCCTAAGCGAACTCACGGAGGACGCAAATCACGGCCATGCACGCGTAGTCCGTGAGCGAGGGGTATATGCTGCGTTCTCACGATGCGCGCATAGGGATATGTGCTTAGCGCGCACGCCAGAAACCTTGACTTTAAAACCTCACATTTGGTAAAATTTCCACACTATGAATAGCACCCTTCGACTTTCCGTCCTCCTTATTAACGTTCTGCTGCTGCTTACGCTGCGGTAAAGGTCGGGTATGTCCAAGTAAAGTCTGTTCATACAAAGAAGGAATAAGAAAGGGCGCCCGACCAGGGGCGCCCTTTTTTGCTTTAAAAATTTTTAATTAACACAGGAGCTTTTTATGACATCCCGCACAGGCGCGCAGTTAGTCGCGGAAGCGCTGATCAAGGAAAAAGTGGACGTGATCTTCGGATATCCCGGAGGCGCCATCCTCGACACCTTCGACGCCCTTTACCTCGCCAAGGACAAGCTGCGCTTCATCCTGGCCAGGCACGAGCAGGGCGCGGTCCATATGGCTGACGGCTACGCCAGAGCCACCGGCAGAGTGGGCGTGGTCGTCGTCACTTCCGGCCCGGGCGCCACCAACGCCGTCACCGGCATCGCCACCGCCAACATGGACTCCGTTCCCCTGGTGGTCATCTGCGGCCAGGTGGGCACCTCTGTCATCGGCAACGACGCCTTCCAGGAAGCGGACGTGACCGGCATCACCCGCCCGGTCTCCAAGCACAACTATCTGGTCAAGGACATCAAGGAGCTGCCCTCCGTCATCAAGGAGGCCTTCCACATCGCCTCCACGGGCCGTCCAGGCCCCGTGGTGATAGATCTGCCCAAGGACGTCCAGAAAGCCACGACCAGCGTCCCCTATCCCGAGACCGTGGACATCCCGACCTACCAGCCCAACTACGAAGGCAACATGAACCAGGTCAGGAAAATGGCGGCTGCTATCAAGAAGGCCAAGAAGCCTCTGGCCTACGTGGGCGGCGGCGCCATCATAGCCGGCGCGACGGAAGAGCTCTACAAGTTCATAAAGAAGACCAGGATCCCCGTGGCCGAAACGCTGATGGGCCTCGGCGCCTACCCCGAGAGCGAGCCTGAGAACCTCAGGATGCTGGGCATGCACGGCACCTGCTACGCCAACTACGCCGTCCAGGACTGCGACCTTCTCATCGCCATCGGCGCAAGGTTCGACGACCGCGTGACCGGCAACGTTTCCACCTTCTCCCAGAACGCCACGATCGTCCAGATAGACATCGACCCCTCCTCCATCTCGAAAATAAAGACCGCGCACATCCCCGTGGTGGGCGACGTGAAAGACGTTTTGACCAAGCTAAACGAGATCGTGGAAGCGCCGGATCTGACGGAGTGGTGGGAGAAGATAGAAGCCTGGAGAAAAGAGTTCCCCCTGGCTTACGGCAAGCCCCAGGACGGCTGCATCATGCCGCAGTACGTCATAGAGGAAGTTTCCAAGGCCGCCGGCAAGGACGCCGTCTTCGTGACCGACGTGGGCCAGCACCAGATGTGGTCGGCCCAGTACCTCCAGATCGACAAGCCCAGGACCTTCCTGAGTTCCGGCGGATTGGGCACCATGGGCTTCGGTCTGCCCGCCGCTTTGGGCGCCCAGTGCGGCAAACCCGATCAGACCGTCTTCTCCATCTGCGGCGACGGCGGTTTCCAAATGCTGATAGAAGAGCTGGCGGTGGGCCGCCTGAACAAGCTGCCCGTAGTCTGCGTTGTCCTTAACAACAGCTGCCTCGGCATGGTCAGACAGTGGCAGGAGCTTTTCTACAGCAAGCATTACGCCATGAGCATCACGGACACCACCAACGACTCCCTGTTGGAGCCGGAAAAAGAGCCCCGCTACATCCCCGACTTCATCAAGGTCGCGGAAGCCTACGACTGCATCGGCGAAAGAGTGACGAAAGCGGAGAGAGTCGCCCCGGCCATCGCGGAAGCAATCAAGAAAGCCAGAAAAGAACGCCGCCCGGCGGTTTTGGAATTCGTGGTGGAACCGAGAGCTAACGTTTTCCCGATGGTGCCCGCGGGCGCCAGCCTGGAACAGATGATGGGCCGTTTGGTCTAAGGAGGAAAAGATGAAACACACTTTATCCGTTTACGTGCGCAACCGTTCGGGCGTTCTGTCCCGCGTCGCCGGCCTCTTTTCCGGACGCGGCTACAACATCGACAGCCTCTGCGTGGCCGAGACCAACGAGCCGGGCTACTCGCTCATGACCATAGTTGTCAACGGCAACGACGCCGTCATAGAGCAGATCAACAAGCAGCTCAACAAGCTCATCGACGTTGTGAAGGTCATCACCCACTCCGGCGACGAGATCGTGGTGAGGGAGCTTATGCTGGTCAAGATCAACGCCACCGCCCAGACCAGGAGCGAGATAGTGCAGATAACCAACATTTTCCGCGGCCACATCGTGGACCTCTCCCCCAAGTCGTTGATCGTGGAGATCTACGGCACCAACGAGAAGCTCATGGCGGCTTTGGAAATGTTCGCCCCCTTCGGCATAAAAGACATCGTCCGGACAGGCTCCATCGCCATGACCAGGTGATATAATAAATAAGACTTTAAAAAATTTAACCCAACTCATAAAGGAGAAACATTATGGCAGTCATGTACTACGACAAGGACGCCGATCTTAGCCTTCTTAACGGCAAGACCGTCGGTATCATCGGCTACGGTTCCCAGGGCCACGCCCACGCCCAGAATTTAAGGGACAGCGGCGTCAAAGTCATCGTCGCCCAGCGTCCCGGCTCCAAGAACTACGACTTGGCCAAGCAGCACAACTTCGAGCCCGTCTCCGTTTCCGAGATGGCCCAGAAGGCCGACATCATCATGAACCTCGCCCCGGACGAATGCCAGGCCGATATCTACAACAAAGATATCAAGCCTTACCTGACCGCCGGCAAAGCCCTTGCTTTCGCCCACGGCTTCAACATTCACTTCGGCCAGATCGTTCCTCCCCCGGACGTCGACGTCATCATGATCGCCCCCAAGGGCCCCGGTCATTTGGTCCGCGACGTCTTCGTGGAAGGCGGCGGCGTCCCCGACCTGATCGCCGTCTATCAGAACGCCAGCGGCAAAGCCAAAGAGATCGCCCTGGCCTACGCCAAAGGCATCGGCGGAACCCGTGCAGGCGTGCTTGAAACGACCTTCAAGGAAGAGACTGAGACCGACCTCTTCGGCGAACAGGCCGTTTTGTGCGGCGGCTGCGCCGCCCTTATCAAGGCTGGCTTCGAAACGCTGGTGGAAGCGGGCTATCAGCCCGAGATCGCCTACTTCGAATGCTGCCACGAGATGAAGCTCATCGTCGACCTCATCTACAAGAAAGGCTTCGCCGGCATGCGCGACTCCATCAGCAACACCGCTGAATACGGCGACCTCACCAGAGGCCCCATGGTCATCACGGAAGACACCAAGGACGCCATGGCCGACATCCTCGCCGACATCCAGGACGGCTCTTTCGCCCGCGAATGGCTCTTAGAGTGCCGCGTCAACCGCCCGGTCCTGAACGCCCGCCGCGCCCAGGAAAAGGAACACCTGATCGAGAAAGTCGGCGCCAATCTCAGAAAGATGATGAGCTGGCTCAAAAAGTAAGCAAAAAAGCAACGCCACACAAGGGCGGAGTCTCAAAAGGACTCCGCCCCTAATAAGCCCGACTGCACAATCGGGCCAAACGAAAAAAAGACCATGACAAAAAAAGATCACGTCAAGATATTCGATACGACCTTAAGAGACGGCGAACAGTGTCCCGGCGCCACCATGACGCTCCCGGAAAAACTGAGAGTCGCCAAGCAGCTTGAGCGTCTGAACGTCGACATCATCGAAGCCGGCTTCCCCATCGCTTCCAAAGAGGACTTCGAGTCCGTCAAAGCCATCGCCGGCGTAATCACCGAGGACGTGGAAGTCGCGGGTTTGGCCAGATGCCTCACCAAAGACATCGACGCTGCCTACAAGGCCGTCAAAGACGCCAGGAAGCCCCGTATCCACGTCTTTCTCGCCACCAGCGACATCCACCTCAAGTACAAACTGAAGATCACCAAAGCCCAGGCTCTGAAACAGGTGAAGGAAATGGTGGCCTACGCCTACTCGCTCTGCAAGAACATCGAGTTCTCAGCCGAGGACGCCTCCCGTTCCGACAAAGCCTTCCTTGCCGAGGTAGTCGAAATGGCCATCCAGCAGGGCGCCACCACCATCAACATCCCGGACACCGTCGGCTACTCCACTCCGGAAGAGTTCGCGGCTTATTTCCAGTATCTCCAGAAGCACGTGCCGAGCTTCAAGAAAGCCTGCTTCTCCACCCACTGCCACGACGACCTTGGCCTTGCCACCGCCAACTCTTTCGCGGGCGTCAGGAACGGCGCCAGGCAGGTGGAATGCGCGGTAAACGGCCTCGGCGAAAGAGCCGGCAACTGCTCGCTTGAAGAGATCGTCATGGCCATCAAGACGCACAGCGCGGCCTTCAATATCGACACCAGAATCAACACCAAGGAGATCATGCCGGCATCCCGTCTCGTCTCCAAGATCACCTCCTTCCCGGTGGCCCCGAACAAAGCCATCGTCGGCTACAACGCCTTCAGGCATGAGGCCGGCATCCATCAGCACGGCCTCTTGGCCAACAAGGCCACCTACGAGATCATGTCCGCCGAGGACATAGGACTTCAGTCCGACGATCTGGAAAGCGGCCTGGTGTTGGGCAAGCACAGCGGCCGCCACGCCTTCTCCTTCCGCCTGAAGCAGCTTGGCTTCAACCTCAGCGACGACGAGATCACCAAGTGCATGGAGCGCTTCAAGGACGTGGCCGACAAGAAGAAACACGTCTACGACGAGGACCTCATCGCCATCGTCAAGACCGCCGCCGACCTGGACGCCCAGCCCATGTACAAGATGGAGTATTTCAGCGTGACTTCTGGCGACCGTCAGATCGCCACCGCCACCATAAAAGTCAAGCGCGGTAAGAAGTCCGTCCTGAAATCCGCCATCGGCAACGGCCCCGTGGCCGCCATCTTCTCCGCCATCGAAGCCGCCACCCGCTTCAAATTCCAGCTCAAGGACTACACCATCAGGTCCTGCAGCGTGGGAAGGGAAGCTATGGGCGAAGTGATGGTGCAGATCGAGCAGGACGGCAAATCCGCCGTCGGCATCGGCGCCAGCACGGACATCCTGGAAGCCAGCGCCCTTGCGCTTCTCAACGCCATCAACCGCCTTGTCATCAACAAGGCCGCCAAGCGCCTGAAAGCCCAAGGCTAAAAAAAACGAGCCGACTACAAACTGTAGTCAACTGAAACGAAACAAAAGGGCCGCCCGCGAGGGCGGCTTTTCTCTTTGGCAGGAATCGCGGCCTTTGGTATAATCGTTGGTATGAAAAAGCTTGTTTGTTTCCTCGTTTTCTCGCTTCTGGCCGCCGCGGCCTTCGGAACGCCGCCTCCTCCCGTCGTTTCGGACGTCGGCGGGCTGCAGATGTGGCCCTTCGACCGCTGCGTCGTCATAAACTACAAGCTTGACCTGAAAGAAGGAAGCGAATATTCCATAAAGTTTTTGGGAAGCTTAGACGGTGGGAAAACGAGTTTCGATCTTTCCGAGAAAGGCGTGCTTTCTCGCGACGGCGCGAAAGGGACGATCGCGGGCTCCGGATGTTATAAGACCATCTGGCGGCCGGACGATTCCTTTTTCGGAGTCGTGACGGACGATATGAGAATAAAGGTGGAAGTCGAGGAGCAGGGTGACCTTACGACCTACATGGTGGTGGATCTTGAAAATGATTCCATAAGCTACCGCTCCAAAGCCCCGGAGGGCGGCTGGCCGGAGGAATACAAATCGACCAAACTGGTCTTAAGAAAGATCCCCGCCGGGACTTTCACCATGGGAAGCCCCGAGGACGAGCTGGGCCGAGCGAGCAACGAAACGCCGCACACCGTAACGATCAGCAAGGATTTTTACATCGGGGTTTTCGAGATCACCCAGAAACAATACGAGCTTATAACGGGCGACGATCCCTCGGAATACAAAGGCGGCGCGCGCCCTGTGGAACACGTCTCCTACAAGATGCTCAGGGGCTCCGAAAAAGGCGCCGCCTGGCCCGCGAACGGAGAGGTGGACGATGCTTCCTTCCTGGGAAAACTGCGCGCCAAAACCGGCATGAACTTCGACCTGCCTACGGAAGCCATGTGGGAAATGGCCTGCCGGGCGGAAACGACCACCGCCTTGAACGACGGCAGCAATTTGACGAACCAGTTCGTGGACGGCAGCCTGGCCAAGCTGGGCCGCTACGGCGCGAACAGGGAGGACGGCGCAGGCGGCTTCGGCGAGCACACGGTCGTGGGTTCTTATCTTCCCAACGCCTGGGGACTCTATGACATGCACGGCAACGTTATGGAGTGGTGCCTGGACTGGTACGCGGGATATGATGGCGACGCAACCGATCCCGTCGGCGGAGAGAGCGGAACTTACCGCGTAATAAGAGGCGGCGGATACGTTAAAACGGCCTACGACTGCCGCTCGGCGGCCAGAGGAGCCAGCGATCCCGGCTACGGCTTCTACAACTATTTCGGCTTCCGCGTCACCCTCGTCCCCTGAACGACCTTTTTATTATTTCTTCTTCAGGCAGCTTTTAACAAGGGCGAAGCAGGGGCAGCCGTGGTATTTCTCGTAGACCAGCATGCAGGGGCAGTTCCACCTTAGGCCGTAGAGGCACATGGCCATTATGACGTAGTTGAGGTAGATGACAGGATGCCAGAGATACAAGCTTATAAGGCCTATGACGGCGATCATGCCGGATTTTGAGCGGTATGAGAAAGCCACCTTCTCCGGCAGGAAACAGTAGCCGAAATAAAGGTGCATGAAGGATAGGAAGAAGAGTGCTGGCAGCGTCATCTTGTCCGCGATCACAAAATAAGCCAACAACCCCACCAGAACGACGCGAACCATGATCGACCACCAGCCGGCAATTGTCGGTGTCAGCATGCGGGTGTTGTTCTGGTAGAGAAGATAGTCGGGATCTTTCTGGATAAGCATCTGCTCTTCGTCCCTGGCCCTTTTGTACATTAAGGGCAGGAAGATGAGCGCGACCGCCAGGAAGCTCATGAAGTTGAAAAGCAAAATTGAGCAGCCGGCGCACCAAAGAAGCAGCGAGGCATACATCGGGTGCCTGGCCAAAGAGAAGGCGCCGCGGATGATTATGGGATGCGTTTCCTTTATCTCGATGTCATCCGACCAGAGTTTCCCGATGTTGACTTTGGCCCAGATGTGCCAGAAGGTGGCGAAAAGCAGCGCAACGAGGCCGATCGCGAAAAAGATATAGCGAGTGACATTGTCTTCTATTTTGAATTGGCCGAAGGAATTCAGCCAGAAGGGAAACAAAAGGATGACCAGGATCGTCATTTCCCTGGTGGCGAACCAGTTTTGAGCCTCCTTGTCGAGTTTCTGGCGGTTTTTCGCGTGCTCGATGAACTTTAAAACGACGGCGACGAGAAGAACGACGCCCGTTGCGTAAACAAAGCCCATTCCAATGAAAAAGAGCGCCGGGTCTATTGAACGCTCCGCTAATCTATTGACAAACTCCAGCACGGCGACGCCTCCTTAAAACTAGAAAAACGATAGGAATGTATATGACAGCCAGTATATGGTAAATGGTGAAAGGGCCAATGACACGCGGTTCGGTCCTTATGAATTCCACCAGGAAACGCATGATCAAATAAGACAAGAGATAGACGGGGAAAAGCAGATCGGCCCTTTTTGTTCGCCTGTAAAAAAGGAAGAGCGAAAAAGCGGCGATAATTTGGAATACGCTTTCGATAAGCTGGACGGGAATGCCACAACAAGACGCGCAGCAGCCGTTAAAATAACAGCCGATCTTTCCGATCCCTGCGGCTATTGCCAAAGGAATGACAAAACGGCCGCCGAAGGATGATTGGTTTTGATGAGTGAAGATCTTATAGAGGTTGATGGCGGTGAAAGCTCCGAGGACGCCGCCCATAAAGCTTTTCCCGGTGAAGCCAAGGTTGCCCTCAAAGCCGTAGCTTATTATGACCGGCAGCTTCATGCCTATTATTAGCCCCAAAAGTAGGCAAATATAGACGCTCAGCCCGTTCTTGTTTTCGGCCTTGGGAATAGACAGGCATCTGGCGGCCAAGAGGCCAAGAACAACGCCCAAGATCTCAAAGAGATTGTAAATTCCTAAGGTCATTGTTGGGCAAGCAAATAAATCACGACCACAAGAATGAAACACAACAATCCCCAGATGACCCAAATGTTTTTGGTCAGCCAGGCGATAAATCCGAAAAGCAGGACCGGGAAACCGAACCAGACGATATAAAGATGAAAGATATAGTCCTCGCCGAGATGGTCATATATCTGCATGTTCAAAAAGCAAGTTCCGAACATAACCGCCGGGATCCCTACGATCGTAAGGAAAAACCCCAACAAGCCTTTGATGACCTTATTCGACTCGTCTTTGCTTTCCGGTCTGCCGCTCGCTTCCGGGACGGGATTCTTGTTAATTTTAACTTCCTGTTCTTCCATAGAGTCTCACTTGAAGATTATCACAAATTGGTAAGCCACAAAAGCACGACGACCAGAATAAAAGACAAAAGCCCCCAGATGACCCAAATGTTTTTGGTCAGCCAGGCGATAACGATGCACAAAACCACCGGGAAGCCAAGCCAGATGACAGTGAGCACGGCTTCGTTGACCTTGCCTCCGTCGTAGATCGCAAAATTTAAAAGGCAGGTGCCGAAAAGAACGACCGGTATGCCGATGAAGGTCAGGATGAAGCCCAGCGCGCCTTTTGCCACGGACTTCGCGTAATTGGGCTCTTTCTGTTCGCCCGTTTTTTCGCTTTGTCTTTCTTCCGAAAGTTCTTTCAAATATTTAACGTCTTCTTCGTCCATAAATGTCATTGCTCCCTGGTGAATCTTAAAAGATTGTGCACGCAGAAAGGGATCACCTTGCCCTTGCCGACGGAGACTCCGGTGCAGCACTTTTTCGCGCGCTCCCAGTCGAAATTATCGAGATCCATGAAATTCTTGACGATGATCCTCACGATCTTCATGTCCTTGTGAACGGAGCCGTCCCCTTCCGCGAACTCCTGAAGCTTCTCCAGCATGAAGGAGGAGCCGAGGACCTTTCCAACGAAACACTTGCAGACGTTCTTTTTCATGTAGTCGAGGATCGTCTTGTCGAAGGCGATGCGGTTGGATATGGTTCCCTTGCATTTCGTGAAGTCAACGTAGTCGCCCAAAGAATAGACCTTATCCCCCTGGCAGAAAAGGAAGCCCAGGCTGGTGCAGTTGGGATGCGAGCAGGGCAGCGGGATGAGATCCTTGTAGGACATCAGCCCGCTTCCGGCTATGGCAAGCAATATGTCCTCCTGGAAAACGGAAGGAAGGGAGGAATCTTTCGCGCTGCCCACTTTCGTCAGGCGCTGGAATGTTATTCCGGAAATGTGTTTTGTCTTTACGGAAAGGTCCAGGATCTTGGGGATCTCTTTCAGGTTGCCCTGATAGACCGTGACCGCCAGGCAGATCTTTATCTCGGCCGCGTTCAGTTTCTCTATGATCGCAAGCTTTTCTTTCAGAAGCTGGCGTCCGCGCAGAGCTTTGTAAACCTCGTCGTCGAAGCCGTCGAACTGCAGGTAAACTTCCACCCTGTCCCTGTGATCTTTTATAAGCGCGAAAAGCTTTTCGTCATCGAGGAGCGCAAGGCCATTGGTGTTGATGAGAACGCGGCCGACGTCGGCTTTCAGAGCGGCGTTGAGAAGCTCATCGAACTTGGGATGGACGAGGCATTCCCCGCCGGACAGCTGCAGCACGTCCAGGTGTCCTTTCTCGACGGTCAGGAGCGTGTCTAGGCGCCGCTTGAATTCCTCGAGGGAAATGTTTTCCGGAGTTTTTTTGCCGAAATAGCAGATCGCGCACCTCAGGTTGCAGTCTTCCGTAACTTCGATGAGCCCCGTGCAGATGTGCTGGCGGTGCTCGCCGCACCAGCCGCAGTCTGTGCCGCATTCGCCCTTGAATTCCGCGACGGGCTGGAAAGGCTGGCCCTCCACGTCGAAAGTCTTGTCCAGGAAGCGCTGGGCGTCTTTGGCGATAATGGCAGAAAACGTTCCGTGTTCGGGGCAAGCCTTTTCCAAAACGATATCCCGGCCCTTCTTGATCTTTCGGGCGGGAACAGTCTTAAGACAGACGGGGCAGATGCTTTCGGTCTTTGATTCCATATCTCTATTTTAGCAATTTTAGAGACGATTTTACCCCTGAAACAAAAATGGTGGACGTTACTAGACTCGAACTAGTGACCTCTACCGTGTGAAGGTAGCGCTCTAACCAACTGAGCTAAACGTCCACTGAAAGTAGGAAGATATTACTAAAAAGAGCCTTTGATTGCAAGTGCCGCAAGCCGATTCTGTTGACAGCGTAACGGAATAAAACTATAATTTCCCTAATAAAAATACAGGAGCTTTTATGTCAATACATCCCACTGCCGTCGTGGCTCCCGGAGCCCAGATCGACGAAACCACCGAAATAGGACCTTACTGCGTCATTGGCGAACACGTCAAGATCGGCCCCAACAACAAGCTCGTGGCTTACGTTTACGTCGACGGCTACGTGGAGATAGGCAAAGGCAACCGCATCTATCCCAACTGCTCTATTGGCACGCCTCCCCAGGACGTGGGCTGGACGGAAGATATGGTGACTTATGTCAAGATCGGCGATGAGAACATCATCCGCGAGAACGTGACGATCCACTGCGGGACCATAGGCTCCGAGGAGAACGCCACCACGACGGTAGGCAGCCACAATTACCTCATGGCCAACACCCATATAGCCCACGACTGCACCGTGGGCGACCATGTCATCATGGTCTCCTTCTCCGGCTGCCCCGGGCACACCCGTCTTTTTGACAACTGCATCATAAGCGGACTCTCCGGCATGCACCAGTTCTGCCGCATCGGGCGCTACGCCATGATTTCCGGCAGCAGCGTCATCAACAAGGATCTCCCCCCCTTCATGATCGCCGACGGCCGCAACGGCTCGGTCAGAGCCATCAACGTGGTGGGCATGCGCCGCGCGGGCTTCAGCGCCGAGACCATCCGCGCCATGCACGAAGTGCACAAGATCTTCTACACCGAGGGGCACACCATGTCCGTGGCCATAGAGGAGATAAAAAAGAGAGTCCCCCAAACCCCGGAAGTTTTGGAATTCCTGGAGTTCGTGGAGACTCCCTCTAAGCGCGGCATTCTTTTCGGCCAACTGGGCCGCCGCGATTAATTGTTGTTATTCCGAGAAGACCGGGGTGGAGAGGTATCTCTCGCCGGTGTCCGGAAGCAGAACGACGATCGTCTTGCCTTCGTTTTCAGGCCTGAGGGCGACCTTGGTGGCGGCGAAAGCCGCGGCGCCGGAGTGTTTTATGCTAGATTTACAGTTTGGCCAAATAATATAGGGCGCCGATTTGAATTTTTCAGATAAAAAAAGATAAAAAGCTCTGTATATTGACTTTTTATCGACATTTATGTAGCATAATAGCAAGAAGTAGCGATGCACTTGAGATAAGTTAATAAAGAACACGACAAGAAAGGAATAAAAATGTTTAAAAATCCTCTGCTGCCGCTGTGCGTTGTCTCGGCGTTTTTAGCGCTGTCTGCATTTTTGTGCCAAGCAAACGACGGCACTAGTCTCACGATCAACGGAAACGAAACAATCAATCAAATAGGCACAGCCCATTATAGCGCAAGCGCAAATAATGGCGAAGTAACCAATTGCAGATGGTCAACCTCAGATCTGAACTTTTCCGGACCAGGTCCGTTTGTGACGCCGGACGAGAATCAATGCGAAATTACTTATCGCAGTTTTGGATCTCTTATCTTAAAATGCGATGCAGACGTTATACTTAACGGAACAATAAAACCAGTTTCTAGCAGCAAAAATATTAGTTGCCAACAGCCGGCGACAAACACAGTCGTGACCCTGTCTATTAACGGCCCTGGCGAAGTTACTATCAACAGCACAAAAACATATTCCGCCAATTACACAGGGTACGATGGAGTTCCTACAATTTCTTGGAGATATATAGGTGGAACACCAACTGGAAATAGCATAAATATACATTTTGTAACCAATATAACGCATCATTTAGAATGCACACTTCGTTATAAAGATGCTAACAGCAATAATCAAGAAGTTACCGCAGAGATGTATATTAAAGTGCTGCCCCAAGTTGAGCTTTCAGCATTGAGAGCTGATTACAAAGACTATACCAGCGCTGTCATATCAGGAACAAATCTTGTTTACATACATTTCAATATTGATGATGACGACATATCGTATGATAATAACGATAAAAGAGGAACCGATTGCAAACAAAAAGAATTTGCAGACGGTAAAGTTGATGACGATCTATGCAAAATAGAAATAAGCTTAGGGGACAATATTGATCTGGAAGATATTACAGACGGCACTTTGTTTTTTGAAGTACCTGTAGGTTTAAGATTATGGACGTCTTCTAGTCGCACTAATATATTTATTGAAAACGATAATAAAAAACCACTAAAAAGAGGCTACTCTTTTGGTAACAATACAGAAAGGCCCCAACTTATTTCAATATTAACAGACGGCTTTTATGTCGAAGGGGTATGTCCTGGCAGTCATAATCTAATCATAAGTTTTGGCAGCAATGAATTAAATTTGCCCTATTTCTGCTGCTCTGTGGGCGGAATAGATGATCAACCAGAAGGCTCTCTAAGGACAAAATACACCAGCAAATTTTCCGGGCTTGTGGGCTGCGAATGGTGCGTTCAGGAAATTACCAACAATTTTCATCCAAAGAAATTCAATTGTATAGCATATTCCGTGGATCCGAATCTAGTTGTGTTTAATAAGCAAAATCTTATCAATCCGTTTAATGGAGCCTTTTGGGTAAATCCAATATATTTGGGGATAGATTATGATTTTCAGTTATATACAACCAATAATGTTGAGCCGCATTTTATAAATTTTAAGATTCCGGCAAATAAATGGAATCTTCTTGATTTAATTGTCCAAATCGGCCTCGAAAACAATTATCCAAAGCAACTTAATGGAGATTTTTATGAATTTGCTGGATACGACAACTGTTTTAAAACACAAGTTAAAGAAACTATTAATACGTTAGGAAGGGGCGCTCTAACTTTTGAAGACTATTCCATTACGATGAATCTTTTTAACACCGGTGATAAAAACACTTTTACATTTGCTGATGTTGATTGTTTTTTTACTTCTCCCCTTTGGACAGAAGCGAATAGTCACAAATTGAATGGATGCGATACAAATGATAATAATAGAATAATCACTTATTATAACGGCATAGGGACAAATGGTTATCACGCTGCTAGGAAAATTACCCATCAGCAAATAATCGAAAACAAGGCCTACGATTGGCATATTGTTGCAAGTAAAGATGGCAAGGAAAAAGAATTGCTTATTCATCTAGAAGACCAGATATCAAACAAATACGGCAAACCAACAAAAGCGTATAAATAAATTAGAAAAGGGAAAAAAGGAGAATAATTATGAAAAAGATGATTATATTGTTTTTAGGCGTTCTAAACGCTTTTTGTTTAACGCAAGAAGAAAAGGCCAAAATTTATGACGCTATAGTTGCTCAGGCCAAGGAACCAGACATAAGCGTATCTCACATTCCATTCGGGGAGAATATTTATTCAATAACAAATGAAACTCTTCGCCAAACAATAATTCAGTACGAGGAAGGGGCATATAAAGCTATAGAATACCTCAGTTCTCTTCCACCATCGGTTTTTATTCCGGCATATTATGAGCTTAAGTTAGAAGGGAAGTTTAGGTCTGACTGTAACGTCGAATATTATGCCTCAATAGAATCTTGGGACACAGAGAAATATGATGAATCATCATATCTGTACATTTTGAATGGCAAGCCGATAGTAAAAAAGAAAAGGCACATCACTAATAATGTGGGTAGATATTTGCGTTGCGAAGCATATCTTGATGGACCATTTATCAAAAGGGTTGCCAAGGCGTCATATGTTGGAGATTTAAAGGCTTACTGGTGGCTGGAAGGAAGAAGGTTTATGCCGGAGATCTGGAATGATTGGTACCCCTGTTGGAGACACGAACTGTCCAGGAAAGAGTCAAGGCCGATTATTATAAAAGAATTGATAGATGATATTTCTTGCTTTGGAACCTTCCTTTTCCCTTATATTTATGAGGCCATTAAAGAAGGTGACGACTCATTAGCTTCCGTTTTAAAAGCGGTTAAAATCAAAACAGATGTTGCTTTGCCATCGGTAAATGAATTCTGCGAATGGTATGAAAAGAATCATTTCAAGTACGATTATCCTCCCTGCGAAGGCATAAGGAAGACCATCGAAAGAGTGACTGATCCGTATATTCTCTCTGAACTGAAAGGCGAAGGCACATATGATGACAAAGAAAAGTACGGAGACAAATGGGCCTTCAGCGAGCTTGACAGGAAAATGTTCAAGCAGATATTGTGGGAAACGGAAGATTATTATAAAAACAGGGATTTTCCTCCCGATTATTGGTATTATTCTATTCCTGATGAAGCGGTTGTTAAAAGTATCTCAGATTTTTATAAGGCTTTAAGTGTTGATAAAATCAACAAGCGCCTTTTAAACAAGCTTAGAAGCAAAAGTGAATAAGTGCTTGCTCTTTATCTTTCTGTTTCTTTGCTGTTTTGCTTTAGCGGCATCCGGAGAGGAAGCATCGATCAATTTCGTATTGACCGACGAAGACTACTCTTCTATGATCGAAAGATTGCTTCCCTATTGCGGTGAGGAAACAAAGTGTTCTTTGTCTGAGCAGCTGCATTCAGGCAAAGATCTTAGGGATGCATATGATAAAGCAAGGAAAGAAGCGCTACCCTTAATGGAGCAGGAGATAGAACAGAGAAAGTCTCTCCTGAGCAAGGAACAATTCAAACTTTTGTCATATAAAGAAATAGATGACAATATCAAGTATTCTTGGAGCGCCTTCTATCTTCAAAGAAAGCATAACGGGCTATCAGTCGATAAAACTATCAGCGCATTGAATAAGATCGAGGAGTTTAAAGAAAGGCTTAAGGATGATGACGACCCGCTTTCCGATATCAACGATTACAGGGATCTGCATCTGTTGCCTGGGCTGTCTGGACAGCTTTACCAATTAGCGGAGAAGATATTTTGGCGAGGCAAATATATTAAGGCTTATCGGTGCATGTATTTTTTCCTTCTGCCGGAGAACAAAGATGGGTTCTCAATCGGAGCCGCACACTATTATTTGGGCAATCTTTGGGCGCACTCCTGCGAGGATTTTGGCCATAAAATGTCAAGCGGCACGGTTTTGGAAGCGCTGCAACATTATTTGAAAACGCCTTTGTATCCAACTTGCCTTACCTACATATCCTATTCGTATTTTATGGCCGCTGATATGGCCTATCGCCTAGGCGATTACAAGTCTTCTTACGCATTGGCTTCCATGGATGTTCCTTGCGTAGATCACGATTTTGCCGCAGCCCAAAGTCACTATTATGCCGCCTTGGCTAGTTATAAGCTAAAAAAATACACAAACTGCGTTCTCCATATCCAGGAAGCGCAGCGGTACAATCCAAAACTTGAAGTAGAAGGATTTATAAAGAGACTACCGTATTTCGATGAGGAAAGCTTGTGGAATTATTGCTTTACGAATAAGCTCTCTGAAACGGATAGATACAGCGCCATTGTGGATGCGCTTACCAACGAGACCGCAGTTGTTGAAATTGATGAGCTTTACGACATTCTGACTATAGAGTGGCCGAAGGTAGCGGAACTGCCAGAAAACGCCAGAACGAACAGAGTGCTCAACAATAATTTCTTCAAGACTCTGCACAATAAAGAAATGAATAAATATCGTCAAAGGAAGTAGGAGTAATAATCATGCGAAAATTGTATTTGGGTGTATTTTTGATTCTTTTGTTTTTATCTTCAGGCACAGTGTTTTCAAGCAGCATTGAGATTGCTCAAGGGGTATGGAACGTATCCAAAAACATGACAGGCAATCCGTCTATAGGCGGAAAACTCAGAGAAATAGAGATAATCGCAAGGCAGGACAAAGCAAAGGCGGCCGAGATGTGTGTGAAGCTGAAAGACTCCCTTGAAGACTC
>JAGCTE010000007.1 GCA_017963805.1 bacterium
CCGTGAGCAGGCCCTCGCCATCGAGGAGATGTACAAGCCCAGGAGCGCCGGCGACGATCTTCCCGAGACGCTTCCCGGAGCGATCCTCTCCATAGCCGACAAGATCGACACGATAATAGGCTGCGTGACCGTCGGCCTCGCCCCCACCGGCTCCGCCGACCCCTACATGCTGCGCCGCCAGACCTTCGGACTATTGAAGACCATAATAGCCCACGGTCTGAGCTTCAAGCTTAGCTCTCTCATAAAGATCGCCCTCGAGCTTCTCGAAGCCGACAGCGAATCTTTCAAGAAAAACATCGTAAGCATGTTCACCGAAAAGATGGGCGTCTCCGCCGCCATTCAGGAAAACGAGCTTGGCCTGATCGCGGAAAGCTGGTTCGCGCCTCACTCTGACGAAGCGAAATTGGAGAAACAGATCTCTTCCCTTTTCATGGGCCGTTTCGAGACCGTCCTGAAGGAGGAAGGCATCAGCTACGACATCATCCAGGCCGTCTTCGGATCCCCCTGGCCCGACATCCTCGTCGCCAGCCGGAAAGCCAAAGAGCTTCAGGAAATGAAGAAGGATCCCGCCTTCCTGACGCTTTGCAATATGCTGACGCGCTGCGTCAACATCGCCAAAGACGAAAAGAAGGGCAAAGCCGCGGCCGAAGTCGATCCCAATCTCTTCACGGAAAAAGAAGAGAAAGAACTCTGGTCCGCCTGGGAAAGCGTGAAGCCCGAGGCCCATTCTCTCCTCGAGAACTGCCAGTTCGGCAAAGCCGTGAAACTTTTGGCTGACAAAGTGGCCGGCCCCCTGGACGCTTTCTTCACCAATGTGAGGATCTACGCCGACGACAAGGCGGTGGCCTCCAACAGGCTCGCCATATTGAAGAACGTTTCCGACACGATACAGACCAAGATCGCCGATCTTTCAAAAATCGTCACAGCATAATTTGAGCGCCAGTAGCCCAACTGGATAGAGCGTCGGCCTCCGGAGCCGAAGGCTGTGGGTTCGAATCCCGCCTGGCGCACCAGAAAAAGAGAAATGAAAAGTCCTTTCCTCAGATTCGCGAAACTAGCCCTGAGCTACAAGTTCCAGCTCCTGGTGGGTGTTGTCTGCATGATAGGCGTGAACGCCACACAGTTCGCCAGCGTCGGAACGATCGCCCCCTTCGCCGACCGCATCCTGCCCGCTTTGACCGCAAACGACCGGGAAGAAGTGCCGGAATGGATGTGCAAGGTCTCGCGCTACTGGTCGGCCAGACCGCTGACCAACAACTACATCTCGGCCAAACTGAAACTCGACGAGAAGTTGGAGAAAGGCGAAACTAAGGAAAAAGAAAAGGAAGAAGAACGCTTCCTCATAAAGATCCCCGATTCCACCCGCCAGGTGCTGCCCGCTTCCTGGATGGCCAAGGTTGAGGAAGTTGCGGACAAACTGAACGCGATCAATCCCACGAAACTGGCGCGCGCCCTCTTGCTCTTCATTTTCGTGATGATACTCCTGAGAGTATTCTTCTCGGTCTCGCTGCACCTCATTATGGAGGGCGTTTCCCAAAGCATGGTCTGCAAACTGATGGACATGATGTACTGCAAGCTGCAGGAACTGCCGATCAGATATTTCAACGTCAACAGGACGGGCGACCTCATTTCCCGCATCACCAACGACGTCAACGTCGTGCAGGCAACGCTCTCGGCGCGCCTGGCCGACTCGGTGGCCGAGATCTCAAGCCTTCCTTTCATCGCCTGCATGCTTCTAGCCCTGAACTGGAAAGTCTCCATCTTCTCCGCCATCTTCCTGCCGATCATCATGGCGCCGATCATCATAATCGGACAAAGGATCAGGAAGATCTCCAAGAAAACGCAGGAGAAGATCGCGGACATCGTTTCCATCCTTCAGGAGACCATCACCGGCATCAGGATCGTCAGGGCTTTCAACACCGAGGAATACGAGATCGGCCGTTTCAGAAGGCAGCTTAGAAAATACTACGAGCAGCGTATGTCGGGCATCAGAAACGACGTTATGGTCAACCCCCTGACCGAGCTGGCCGGCATCTTGTGCCTCGTCGTGGTAGGCAGCCTCCTTCTGATCTCGGTCATGACCGGCGAGGCCACCTTCGGCACGATCATAGCGTACCTGACCATTCTGCTTCTTTCCATCAAGCCTTTCCGAAGCATCGGCAAACTGAACAACGTCATCCAGCGTTCCAAAGCCGCCCTCAACCGCATCTACGAGGTCTTGGACACCGTTCCCGAGATAAGGGAGTGCGAGTCCCCCATCGACGCTCCGCCCATGCAAAAAGAGCTCCGCTTAAACCATGTCTATTTCTCTTACGACGAAGCCGAAGGCAACGTCATCGAGGACATCGACATTGCGATAAGGCCAGGCGAAATGATAGCCTTGGTCGGTCCTTCCGGTTCCGGCAAGACCACTATAGCCAACCTTATCCCGCGCTTCTATGACTGTACGCAAGGAAGCGTCACCATAGACGGCGTCGACATCAGGAACCTCTCCTTCTCCTCGCTCAGAGGCCAGATGGGCATGGTAAGCCAGGACACCATCCTCTTCAACAACACCATCGCCGGCAACATCGCCTACGGTCTCAAAAAGTACGACATGGTGGACGTCGAGGCCGCGGCCATGGCCGCCAACGCCCACGAGTTCATCATGGAGATGCCGGACGGCTACAACACCATCATCGGCGAGCACGGCGTAAGACTGTCGGGCGGCCAGCGCCAGCGTCTGGCCATCGCCAGGGCCATCTTCAGG
>JAGCTE010000058.1 GCA_017963805.1 bacterium
CTTTCCGATATTTTTACTGGCAGTTATAGCGCAGAGGGTACACCTGTTCCCATTCCGAACACAGCAGTTAAGCTCTGTAGCGCCGATGGTACTTAAGAATAGACTTTGGGAGAGTAGGACGCTGCCAGTTCAATTTTAGAGCGCTCTGGGGGGAGACCTTCAGGGCGCTTTTTTTCGCAGGAGAGACCTATGAGCGACAATAAGATCAGATCAGAATATTTAGTCTGCAAATTATCCGACGAAATGAAGGGCGCGACGAAGATAGACGCCGAGCTCTTCAAACGTTTGGACGTTAAGCGCGGGCTTAGAAACGAGGACGGGACGGGAGTCTTGGCCGGTCTTACCAATATTGGCGACGTCGTAGGTTATGAACGGGACGAAAACGGAAATTTGATCCCCATAAACGGCCGCCTCTACTACAGGGGCTATGAAGTCTCCGACCTCGCGACCACGGCCATGCAGGAAGGCCGCTTCGGTTTCGAGGAAGTCGCCTATCTTCTGCTCTCCGGCAGACTGCCCGACTCTGAAGAGCTGACTTCCTTCCAGAACCTTTTGAGGGACAACATGCCCCTCGAGCACCAGACTATCCTGCACATCATAGAACTGGAAGGCAGCAACATCATGAACATCCTGGCCAGGAGCGTTCTGGAATTCTACACCTTCGACAAGAATCCCGACGACGTTTCCAGGGACAACCTCATGCGCCAAAGTATCGAGCTCATTTCCAAGATCCCCGCGACCATCGCTTACGCTTACAATATGCTCCGCCACGCGGAGCAGGGCAAGACGCTCCACTTAAGGCACCCGCAGGATAATCTCTCCTTCGCGGAAAATTTCCTCTACATGCTGAAAGGCTCCGATTACACGCCCCTGGAAGCCAGGACGCTCGACCTTCTTCTCATCGTTCACGCGGAGCACGGCGGCGGCAACAACTCGACCTTCACCGTGAGAGTGACCTCCTCCGCCGGCACGGACACCTACTCCTCCATCGCGGCGGGAATAGGCTCCCTTAAAGGACCTCTGCACGGCGGCGCGAATCTGAAAGTCAGAGCCATGCTGAAATACATCAGGGAGCATCTCAAAGATACGAGCGACCAGAAGGCTCTGGAAAAACTGCTCACGAAGATCCTGAAAAAGGAAGCCTTCGACGGCGCCGGGCTCATCTACGGCATAGGACACGCGGTCTACACGCTTTCCGACCCCAGGGCGGAACTCCTTAAAAAGATGGCCGCCGAACTGGCCAAGGAAAAAGGGCGGGAGGAGGAATTCGAGTTCCTGCTAAGATTCGAAAAGATCGCCGCCGAGACGATCTACAAGGTGAAAGGCCGCAAGAAAGACCTCTGCGCCAACGTCGACCTTTACTCCGGCTTCGTCTACGACCTTATCGGCATCCCCGAAGAGATCTACACTCCCCTCTTCGCCATGTCCAGGATCGTCGGCTGGTGCGCGCACCGTAACGAGGAACTGAATTTCCAGGGTCGCCGCATCATCCGTCCCGCCTACCGCTGCGTCACCGACGAAAACAAATACGTGCCATTAGAGGAGCGTTAAGATTTGCTATAATCGTAGAGGTAATATATGCTTAAACCCCAAAACCTCTATGAAAAGATCAATATTAGCAATTCTTATGGGAACGCTTATTTCTTTCGGCGCGCAAACTCAATCACAGCCTCTTGACAAAGTGGGCAATCTGGAGCCCTGGGTGCAGCTGATAGCCACCGACACCCTCGCGGTGACCTTCCTTACTGGGGGCGCGGCCAAAGGCACCGTATTTTGGCGACAGGGCGAAAACGAGGAGTGGCGCACGGCCGCTCCGGAAACCAAAGACGGCCTCGTTGTGGCGAACGGCACGATCCAGCGCTCCTTCATAAAAGGCTTCGATCCCGTGAAGCCGATCTACATCAAGCCTGTGAGCGAGCCGATAAAAAGCTTCGGCGCTTACAACGTCAGTTTTTCCGGCGCCAAGGAAGGCAAGGAAGTAAAGATCAAAGCGCCCATGTCCAGGGACGGCCGCATCGTACTCGGGGTCATCTGCGACCTGCACAACCAGCTTCCCCGCTTGCTTCCGACTCTGAAGGCGGTGGGAGACGATCTTTCGCTGTGCGTTCTGAACGGCGACATTTGCGACGCGCCCAACTCCACCGCGGATCTGATCAATTATCTGGCGACGCCAATGGCAGCGCTTTCCAAGAACGGCTTGATAACGCTGGCCGTCAGAGGGAACCACGAATGCCGCGGCGCCGCCGCCAGGGACATTCCCGATTATCTGGCCCGCCCCAACGACCGCTACTACGGCGCCCTTACCTTAGGCTGCGCAAGAATCGTCTTCCTTGACACCGGCGAAGACAAGCCAAAGGATCATTCCGAATACAGCGGCCTTATTGATTTCGACGCTTATCTGCAGGAAGAGGCGGAGTGGCTGAAGAAGGAAGTGGAGAGCGCCGAATGGCAGACGGCCACCTGGCGCGTAGTCTTCATGCACATCCCACCCAGAGAATCTCCCGAAGAGCACAGCTATCCCGTGACGGAGAACGGCGCCAGGATCTTCGCGCCCTGCCTGGTCGGCAAGGGTGTCGACCTCGCGATCTCGGGTCACGAACACAAGGAATCTTTCCTCAACGAAGAGGAAGCGAAAAAATACAACCTGGATTTTCCGGTGCTCATAGGCGGGGGCGGCAGCAGCTTTAAGACGGCCGATTTGGCGCAGCGACTTGAGATAGCCCCTGGCGAGCTGTATCTGCCCAAAGAAAACTGGCGGGAGACTAAAAAAGTTGATCAAAAGCAGACCTCTTCTTCCCAGAACAATCAAAAATCCAACGATATTTGGTCAAAAATCAACGATATTTGGCAAATAATTGAGAAAAACAGGCAAAAACAATAAAAAAAGCCTTAAAAAGACTCAATAACGGCCATAATCGTTAAAAGGAATAGCATTTTAGCGCGTTTTTGACAAAAAACAAGCAAAAATCGCTTAAATTTTGCCAAAAACAAGCACAAAACAGAATAATTTCATAAAAACAATCCTCAACAAACGGATTTTTGGGGTAAAATAGCGAAAAATGCGCTAAATTTGCCAAAAAATCGCCCAAAACAAGCAAAAACATGAAAAAATTAATCGTTTTATGCGTTTTTACGGCTTGCGCCGCCCTGGCAGGAGAAACACCAACTACCAACTTGTTTGAATCGACGCCCTGGATCCTCTTGACAGGCTCCCATGAAGTTGGTTTCAACTGGATGACCACCCAGCCTGCCAACTCCTGGCTCGAATACCGCCAGGACACCAACTCCGAATGGAAAGTTTCCTTTTACTCCAAATACGGCCTGAAGGACGGCAATACGCTTTATCACAAAGCCTATGTCAAAGACTACGATCCCAAGAAACCGATATGGTACCGTTTCGTGGCAACCGAGGTCATAGTGTTCAAATTCTTCACCGCCAAGTATCATCCGGAAGTCAGGTCCGAGGAAGGAATGATCAAGCCGGTCGTCAGACCCGACGGCAGCTGGACCGCGGCGGTCTTCCAGGACGTGCACAGCCAGAACGACATGTACGAGCCGCTTCTGAAACTCGCGGGCGAGGATGTGACTCTCGTGGTCTCCAACGGCGACCCCTGCCACTACTTCAACAGCGAAGAGGATATCGTCAAATTGCTTGGTCGGCCTTTGGGCATTTTCGCCAAGAAGGGAATTATGGCCACTTTTGTCAGAGGCAACCATGAGACGAGAGGCTCCCACGCCAGGTATCTTCCCAATTACATCACGCTAAGGAACGACCAGTATTACGGCACGGCCGACTTAGGCTTCGCCCGCGTTCTGTTCCTCGATTCCGGCGACGACAGGGCGGACTTTAACATTCAGTATGGCGGCTCCATCGACTTCGACCCCTATATGCTCGAGGAGGGCGAATGGCTGAGAAAAGAAGTCGCTTCCGAAGAATACAAGAAGGCTCCCTGGAAAGTCGTCATTATGCACATCCCGCCGCAGACGGGCGAAGACACCTGGGAAAGGGCGAAGCCCCACTTCGAGGATCAGGTGCCGACGCTTGTGAAAGCGGAGCCGGACATCGTCCTCTGCGGCCACGACCACCGCTACCAGTACTACAACAAGGAAGACGCCAAGAAACTGGGCTTTTCCTTCCCCTATGTCGTCGGCGACACCAAGCCTCTGGAAAGGGCAACCGTGGAACGCCTGGACGTCAAGGAAAACGAGCTGGCGCTGACGGTCTTCAGAGGCGACGGCACGACAGTGACGAACGAGGTCTGGCGAAAGTAGCGCATTCTCTCGCGAAAAAAGCAACACACATCCCTAAGCGAACTCACGGAGGACGCTAATCACGGCCATGCAAGTGTAGTCCGTGAGCGAGGGATGTGTGTTGTTTTTTCGCTAGCGAAAGCAACTACGCCAATGTGCCGGAGGCTTGGAAGCGCTCGGAACCCGCGTCGTCCTTGGCGGCGACGAAGAAGTTCGCGTTGTCTGTTGCCGCGAACCAATGCAGCGTTTCGCCGCTCTTGGTGGCTTTCGCGAAATTCACGGTGAGGTCCTTGAAGAGCGGAGTGCGGCCTAAAATTTCGGCCACGGCGCTGTGAGTGTAGAGCGCGTATTCCGAATTGTTCATGTGGCGGTTCAGGTCTATCTGGGCGTCGCGGGTGGTGGAAGTGAAAACTTCCTTGAGCATTTCTTCAGGAATATTCGGCTTGTCCGGCGTTTCGAAAAAGCCGGGAAGATCGCTGTTATTTGGCATCTCGCAGCTTAAATTTTCGGCGGGGCGTAGAATTCTTCCTTTCTCAATATCTAGGAGCAGCCAGGCGGAAAGGGCCTTGACGATCGGTTCGCCGGTCTCGGCTTTTATGCAGAGCGGACGCAGGGCGAAAAGCTTGTCGAAGCCTCTAGGGTAGGTGAGAAGCGAAAGTTTTTCTCCCAGGAGCAAGGGGCGTTCGAAGCTTACGCGCATCCTCGAGAGCACCCAGATCTTTTTTTCCTTGGCTAAAAAGCGCATGCCGCAGCCCAAGAGCTCCGCGTGCTGAGCGGCGGCTTCCTGGAGATAATCGAAAACGGCTCTAAGTTTCACTTTGCCGTTGATGTCGACTTCGGAATGACGGGGAACGATTGGAATGGTATGGGTGTTCATAAGGATTTTTTAGATTTGGCTTCCGGCCAGATAGCCGGTACTGAACGCGGCCTGCAGGTTGTAGCCGCCGGTGTCGGCGGATAGGTCCAGCGTTTCGCCGGTGATGAAAAGATTGGGGACTATTTTCGAACGCATGGTCTTGGGATCGACTTCCTTCAATTTCACGCCGCCGGATGTCACGATGCCTTCTTCCAGGGGACGTGTGGCGGAGATGGGGAATACGAGTTCCTTAAGCCATGAGCGCAGCGCTCTTCTTTTTTTCTGGTCGAGCTGGGAGACGCGCGTTTCGCGGGAGAGCTTGAGGTCATTAAGGCAGGGCTCGATCATTTTGGCGGGCAGGAGTTCTTTTAAGAGAGCTTTGATCTGCTTGGCGCCGAGCGAGGCTATTTCTCTCAGCAGCCGCAGTTCCAGCTGCTCTTCCGTGAGCGCGGGCTTGAGATCGACGGATACCGCTACACTTGCGCCTTTCTCCAGATAAGCCCCCGCTTCCTCGGAAAGGGAGAGGATTATGGGGCCGGAAAGGCCGAAATGCGTGAAGAGCATCTCCCCGAAATAGCTCTTTTTGCTTTTGCCGTTCACGATAAGCGAGGCTCTGACGTTCTTAAGGCTCACGCCCTGGAAGCGGGAGGCAAGGTCGCCTCCCACGACAAGGGGAACGAGCGCCGGACGCAAAGGCACGATCGCGTGCCCGAGCTTTTCGGCTAATTTCGCGCCGCTGCCGTCGGAACCCGTGAGCGGGTACGAGGCGCCGCCGCAGGAAAGAAGATAATTTCTGGCGGCGAGGGTCTTCCCGTCTCTGAGAAGCACCCCCTTTATTTCTTTCGTTTCCTCGTCCTGAAGGAAGGCCGCGCAAGGGGAATTCGTTTTTATCTCTACGCCCTGATCCCAGGCTTCGTCCAGAAGAGTCTGTACGACGTCGCGGGCGTCCTGGCTCTCGGGGAAGACTCTTCCGCCGCGTTCGGTCACTGTCATAAGTCCCAGATGGCGGAAGAAGGCCTCCAGGGACTTGTTGTCGAGGGTTTTGAAAGCGTCCTTGAGGAAGAGGCCGTTCTTGCCGAAATGGGCGTAAAAATCGTCTATTAGCTCGGAATTGGTGATGTTGCAGCGGCCCTTGCCGGTAATGGCTAATTTTTTCCCGCAGCGGTCGGTCTTTTCCAGGACGAGCACGGATTTGCCGCGCCTGGCGGCGGCTATGGCCGCCATTAATCCCGAGGCGCCGCCGCCAATAACGATAAGATCAAGCATGTCTCAAGGCGTACATGGCTACGCCCGCCGCCACGGAGGCGTTCAGAGAATTTACGCGTCCCTGCTGGGGAAGCTTGACGACGTAGTCGGCTTCGTTAAGGATGAATTGTCCGACGCCCTTGTCTTCGCCGCCAATCACGAGCATTAATTTTTCGGGAGCGCTTTTGGCCAGCTCGTCCAGCTCGACTTTGCCGGCGCCGTCAAGAGCGGCTATTTTGTAGCCGAGCTCCTTGGCCGCTTTGACGTACTGGTTGGCGTTGCGGTCCTGGGCGATCCTCAGATGTTCGGACGCGCCCGCGGAGGCTTTGACGACGGAAGGGTAGACGCCCGGCGTTCCCTTGAGCGGCAGAAAAACCTCCGTGAAGCCGAAGATCTCGGCGCTGCGCAGAATGGCGCCCACGTTCTGGGGGTCTTCCAGGTTGTCCATTAGCAGCGTCCTGGGCGCGAGGCCCATTTCCTTGGACGGAACGTAAGGGTAAGGGGAGCAGCAAACGACGACGCCCTGGTTGTCCCGGCTCTCGCACATGCTGATAAGCCGGCCTTTTTCCTGCCACTCCATAGGGATCTGGCGCTTATTGCAAAGTTCCGCGATCTTTACGATCCTTGGGTTTCCCTTGGCGCTCTCGGAAAGAAAGATCCTTGAGATCTGGCGCCTTTTGGCTTTCATTATTTCGAAAGCCGGATTGATGCCGTAAACGAACTCAAATTCGCTCACTTCAAATACTCCACCTTGTTCTCGCCGTTTTCCCTGTAGCACGCGATGATCGGCACGTTGCGGTAATTGACGGTGCACTGCAGCAGAACGGGCTCGGGCATCGTGTCGAGGTCGTCGACTATGGCCTCAAGAAGCTGCGAGGCGTTTTCCTGGGCCAGGAAGAAATTGCGCTTGGCCTTGTCGGTCACGACCAGAAGGATGCCTTTCTTGCCGCCCGCGACTTTGTCAATAAGGCCGGGCATCCTGGTCTCGAAAACTTTTTTCAGTCTGGCGACGTAGTCCTGCATGACGGCGAAGCCGTTGGCGGTCTCCCAGCCGACGGTGTCGGTGTAAGTCTCGATGCCCTTCGTGTCGCGGTCCGCTTTTTTCGTTTCGCGGTCGGCTCTCCTGTCGTCCCTGGCGTCCAGCTCTTTCTGGACAGGGTTTTCCTCCTTTTTCGGGGCTTCCACGGTCTTTTCCGTTTTGGCGGGAGGCGCGTTGGTCGGCTCCGCTATTTCAGCGGCGAAAAGGCAGGGGGCGAAGAGCAGGGAGACGGCGAGGAAGAGAGGAGTTTTGCTGTTCATCAATTGCCGCCTTGCTTTAAAGTCAGTTTGCGCAGCTTGCAGTTTTCCCAGATCTCGCAGTTGTTGCCGTAGTAGGGGCGGTGGCGCTTGCCGGGGATCTTCATCTTTTTGCCGGTCGCGACTATTGAGTTGACCATGGCGGCCACGCGGAATTTTTTTATGACGCCCTTGGCGGGTATCGTGTCGTAGCTGTAGTAGGGGTCGTCGCTGTCGTGAAGGTCGGGGACGCCGGCCCTTATCTGACAGTCGTACATGTTGGCGACGAAGATCTTGTTTATCTTGCCTTTGAAGTAAACGTTGGTGGCGCTGGTGCCGGTAGAGGGATCGTCCTCGCGGCAGCCGACCCTGATGTGCCCGGTCAGGTTGTAGGTCCTAAGCGCGCGGATCTTCTGGTCAACGTAGAGGTGCGAGATGGAGGAAGCGCGGATGGTGCCGATGTTTTCGGCCTTGATCTGGCTTACCCAATGCTGTTTGTATTTGTTGAACTTCAGCGTCTTGATCTTGTCGATGGAGCGGAAGATCACGCAGCTGTCGGGGATCGGATCCTCAAAGGAGGTGTCGGCCTGGTCGAGGTCGCCGATGTACTGCGTCACCTGGATGAATTTGACTCTGGCGTCGGGGGCGTTCGCTTCGGAAAGGCCCGGATCGGCTTTGATGACACCGACCTTGAGGCCGGAGGATGTGATCTTCAGGTCGCAGGTGGTCGTCTTGACGGCGTTGATGTTCTTGGCGGTTACGGAGACCGCGCCGGTCGTGCCTTTGCCCATGTTGACCGTCAGGTTCTTCAAAGTGTCGGCGCCGCACTCGACATTGATGGTGTAAGGCTTTGTGAGGCCTTTCACGCCCTTGCCGGTCGAGAAGTTGATCGTGGCGGACTTGCCGCCTTTTATGGTCATGCTGCAGGTAAGGGCGTCGTCAGTCTCGTTTATCTCAAAAGAGGGAGTTTCGTCGCAATTGTATTTGCAGACAAGGTCGCCGACCTTTTCCTGGAACGCGCCAAAGGCTGAAATAGAGAAAAGACAGACGGCCAAAAAGGCCGCCCCGGAAGTCAAAATGCGTTTTTCTTTCTTCATATGCTTTAAAAATAGGGGATAAAAAACCATTTTATATTATACGCTAATGGCTATCGGCGGTCAACACGAGAAATTTCGGCCTTGGGCGGCGTTTGCAAAAATGGTAGAATCTACTCGAGTGTTGCATTGAGATAACAATTAAAAAACTTAAGGAACTTCTATGAGAAAGCCATTCTTTTTCCTTTGCCTTCTGGCCGCGGCCGCGAGTTTTTCGATTCAGGCTGAGCCCACTCCCTACCCCACCGGCCGCATTACTTTGAAGACCGCGGTCGTCGTTTACAATCCGATCGTCACCAACACCATCGCGAACGCCCACGGCGGCATCTTCTCGGAAGAGATGGGCTGGGGCAACGCTACCAACACCGTCGACAACATCGTGAACTGGTGGCGCCAGTGCTCCCGCGGCATGGTCAATCTTGAAGTGGTCTACTGGACGAACCTTTTCCAGGTCATGAAGAACATGCCGGACAGAGACAAACCGGCTTACCGTCCCTCTATAGAGAAAGTCTTCGAGGCGGCCATGGCGAGGAAAGAGTTCAGCGTCGGCCACCAGGACGAGCAGTACTGCCTGACCAACGACGTGCCCTACGTTTGGGAAAAGATCAAAAATAAGGAAGTCGACCTTCTCATCCAGGTCGTCTTCCCCTTCGCTCCGGGCGGCTGGGAATCGCTGATGCAGGGCGAGGGCGCCTCCTGGTGCAACAGCTGGGGACGCCACGCGCCAATAGAGCACTGCTTCATGTCGGTCTATCCGACCACGGAACGCCAGGACACGCCGATGGAGAACTTCGGCCACGCCTTCGAATCGCTTATCTCCACTTACTACAGCAACAGCACGGACTGGAACTACAATCCCCAGGGCAACGAGTGGACGCTCTTCACCAGGCAAAGCGCAAACACCAACGCCAATTTCTGCCATGTCGGCTACGTGCACTACGCTCCCAACACTCCCAGAGACTATCTCTGGGGCGAAGACACCATCGTCTATTCCTACGCTCCCGGCTGGCTCAGGTATCCCGACATGCTGAAGTATCCGCCTGTTCCCATGAACACGCGCTACTGGGGAGGCGGCGTCAATTTCAACCAGAAGCAGTGGCTTTTCTACCACGCGCCTCAGCGCTACGGCATCTATAGGGGCCACCTTATGAACTGGCTGACCATCTTTTTGAACCTCAACACCGCCGCTTATCCTTTGACTCCGGGAGAAACGCTTGTACAGGAAGTCGATCCCAGGGGCTGGTTCACCTTCCAGGTCCACGCGCCCGCCGGCACCACCGCGGTGGTCTTCCGCGCCGAGAGCCCGAAGTGGCCCTTGCACAGCGGCATTAGGAAAAACTACATCCCCAAGCGCTACCGCTTCGGCCAGGAAGAAAAAGGCAAAGCCTACGCCGAATTCACGGAACCCAAGGAAAGGACGACCGACAAGACCTGGGTCATCACGCCGGACAAGGAATACGCCAAAGAGATGGAAGGCAACTGGTTCTTCATCTGCGGCGGCGGCGACCCGACCAACTCTCCGCTGGGGCTTTGCGAACTGAAAGTTACGGCGGAAGTCCTTCCCAAACCGGAAGCGGAGCCCTTGGAAGTAACGGTCACCATGCCTGAAAAGATAGAGGGAGACGAGGCGCGGATCACTTGGACCGCCACGGAACCCAAAGTCGGATTGCGGGGCGTCGAGATCTCCTTCAGCGCCAACGGCCCCTCCGGTCCCTTTGAACCGATCTGCCACGACTTCGCCTTCGAGCTCACCTCCCCCTACCGCTGGTTCCTGCCGGAAGGCTCCTATGAAAGAGCCTGCGTGAAAGTGGAAATAGAGGACTGCTACGGCAGGACGGCCTCCGCCGTTTCGAAGCCGTTTTCCATCAACACCGAAAACGAATGGCAGATGTACGACGTCCCTTGCGCCGACGACGCCTGGGGCGACAGGCTGGTTTGCGTGAAAGCCGGCACCGACGGCAAGGACTACTATTTCTCCAAAGGCAACGTGAAGATGAGCCCCTTCTTCCGCCGCTCCGGCAGAGCCTGGCAGCCCCTTGAAAACATGCCCTGCGGCAGAAGGGACGACATGACGGCGCTCGCCCCTTACAAAGGCGGCCTCATCACTTCGCTGGGCTACTACCTTATGGACGCCGACTCCAACCGCTACACCGAAACGGCTCTGGCGTTCTATGACCCCAAGACCGGCAAATGGGAGGAAGGCCGGCACGTAAAGGGCGCGGCGAACGGCGCGGCAATAGCCTCCGTGGCCGACGGCACGCTCTTCATGGCCGAGGAAGGCTCCGACCACGTCTGCCTTGTCACCGACTGGAAGAAGCGCCTCATGAAGCCCTTCTCCAAAGCGCCGGGCGGGCCCTCCTACCAATGGGCCGCCGCCAGCGACGGCAATTCCGGAGCGTTCTTCGTCAAATTCGACGGCAGCGATCCCAAGAACCCCAGAGGCATAGTCTTTGTCGTCAACAGCAAGGGCGAGCAGATGGTCCTGGACCAAACTCCCTACCCGCCGGGCGTCGGCTGCTCCATGGTCTTCCTGCCCGCCAAGTACTCCAAGGAAAAACACGCGAAGCTTCTCATAACAAGAGGCGGCCAGGGCATCCGCCGCCCCTGGATCGAACACGAGGACGGCAAGCGCTTTAACGTCGACTGCCACAAGAACAACCTGATGATCCTCGACCTCCACACCGGAAAGTGGGAAGTTAAGACGCTGCCGGTGCCCACCGACGAAGGCAGCCGCCTCACCCTAGTCGGCGACAAGCTCTACCTCCTCGGCGCCTCCAACATCCACAACCCCCTGAGAGTAAAGACCCTCAAGACCTATTAGTTGTTTGAATCCCTCCGCTTTGGGTCAAAAAAGCAACATGTATCCCCAAGCGAACTCACGGAGGACGCCAATCAAGGCCAAGCACGCGTAGTCCGTGAGCAGGGGATACATGTTGTTTTTTGACGCCAAAGCATAAAGAAAAAGGACCGCGCTTTCGCGCGGCCCTTTAACCTTTAACCAACAACCAATGGAGTCTTATCAACAACTGACGGGGGAGTGCACCGTGTAGGTGCCGTAGCAGCCCGGAATACGGCGATATTTGCAACGGGGGCAAAAGCGATTGAACGGGCTGACAGACTTGAAATTATGCCCGCATTTCAGGCACTTTTTCTGAGTGTGTTCGTGTTGAGCTTTCATTTTTGTCCCTCCTTTTTTGGGGTGAAACAGTTCTTGATGACCGACTAGTATAAAGCAAATAGCGTGCCAAAAAAATTAACTTGCTGTTTTTCAGCAAGTTAATTCTTTTTAGGAGGGCTGCTTTTGGGGAAAAAAGCAACAGGACGAGGGGTGTTTTGGGAAATTATTGCATCTTGGGTTTGGCCGTTTCCGGGACCGGCAGAGCCGTCTCAAAAACGAATTCGCCTTCCTTTATTTTGACCGTAACGGCGGAGCCTTCCGGGATGACCTGACCGAGGAAAGCCTCGGCAAGCCTGTCTTCCAGTTCGCTTTCCACGACTCTCCTGATCTCCCTGGCGCCGTAGCGGGAGGTGTTGCCCATATCGCAGAGCTTCTGCTTGGCGGCCGGGGTGAGCTTCAGGGTTATGTTCTTGGCTTCCAATCGGGAGGCGACTTTCTCGACTTCCAGATCGACTATCTGGAGGAGCTCATCGCGTTTCAGAGACTGGAAAATAAGGATGTCGTCGAGCCTGTTGATGAATTCCGGACGCAGCGTCTTGCGCGCTTTCTCAAGCAGCTTGGAGCGCAGCGATTCGTAGTTGCCGGCGGGGTCGGGTGAGCCGAAGCCCAGCGTCTTGCCTTCCTGGAATTCCTTGGCGCCCAGGTTCGAGGTCATGATGATTATCGTGTTGCGGAAATCGACCAATCGGCCCAAACTGTCCGTCATGCGGCCGTTCTCAAGGACCTGCAGGAGCGCGTGCAGAACGTCCGGATGGGCTTTCTCCACTTCGTCCAAAAGAATAACGGAGAAGGGGCGCTTGCGGACCTTTTCCGTCAGCTGTCCGCCCTCTTCGTGGCCGACGTAGCCCGGAGGCGAACCGAAGAGCCTGGAGACGTTGAATTTCTCCATGTATTCGCTCATGTCGAGCGTGATGAGCGCGTTCTCGTCGTTGAAGAGGAACTTCGCCAGGGCGCGGGCCATTAGGCTTTTGCCAACGCCCGTCGGGCCAAGGGCTAGGAAAGTGCCGATCGGCCTACTGGGGTCCCTTAAGTCCGCTCTTGCTCTTCTCAGGGCTCTGGACAGCGCGTCGATGGCTTTGTTCTGGCCTATTATGGTCTTGTGCAGTTCCTTTTCCATGCGCCTTAATTTCTGGCGCTCCTCTTCCTCGAGGTTCTCGACCGGAACGTTCACCCAGCCCGCGATAACGTTCGCGACGTCCCGGGGCGTAACGGCCATAGGGCTTTCCTTTTTCAGCTCCAATCTGCGCAGCTGCGCCCTGGCGCCGGCTTCGTCAAGAACGTCGATGGCTTTGTCGGGGAAGTAGCGGTCGACGATGTAGCGGGCGCTTAGTTTGACGATAGCGTCCAAAGTCTCGTCGGAATAGACGACGGAGTGGAACTTTTCATAGCGGGGCTTAAGGCCCCTTAAAATTTCAAGCGTTTCCTCAGGGCTGGGAGGCTCGACGGAAACGGGCTGGAAGCGTCTTTCCAGCGCCGCGTCTTTTTCCACGTAGCGTCTGTATTCGTTCCTTGTGGTGGCGCCGATGCAGTTGAATTCGCCTCTGCTTAGAGCGGGCTTCAGCATGTTGGCCACGTCGTTGGCGGAATCCTGGACGGAACCGGCGCCAAGCATGGTGTGCATCTCGTCGATGAAGAGGATCGTCTTGCCGTCATTCTTGAGGGCTTCCAAAAGCTTGATGACCTTTTCCTCGAACTGGCCGCGGTAGGCCGTTCCGGCCATCAGGCGCGAAAGATCCAAAGCGAAGACTTTCTTGCCAAGCAACGGTTCGGGTACTTTGCCTTCCACGATTCTCTTGGCCAAGCCTTCCACGATGGCGGTCTTGCCGACGCCGGCTTCGCCCAGAAGCACGGGATTGTTCTTTTGTCTGCGGCACAGAATGACGGAGAGACGGTCTATCTCTTTTTCACGGCCGATCAGCGGATCGAACTTGTCTTCCTTGGCAAGCTTCGTAAGGTCGACGCCGAAAGTCGAAAGGATCTGGTAGGGGTCGGGCTTTTCTTCCGCTTCCTCGTCGGGGAGAAAGTTTTCCCCGGCGCCCGGAGGCGTTAGGCCGCGGCGCCGCAGTTCCCTCAGGTAACGCAGATCGCTGGGGTTGACCTTCTTCATGTCCAGCGGGATGAATTCCACCCTTATCCTGGGGGAATTCTCCTCTTCGTCCTTTTCGTTCTTCTGGCCGCTGCCCAATCTTTCCTCGATGAAATTCTGGACTTTCTCTTCCGTGATCCCGGCGCTGTCCAGGTATTCCCAGGCCAGCGAAGAGCCCTCGTGCAGAAGGCCCAGAAGAATGTGCATATCGTAGATCTGGCGATGACCGTGATTCTTGGCGTAGACCCCGGCGTAAGTAAGGGCGTCGCGGGCCGCCTGGGAGAAGACGGGTTCGCCGATGACTTTCTCATCGTCGCTGCCGGCGTATTTGCCTTCCACGGCCCTGCGCAAAGCCTCTTCGGTAACGCCGAAGGAGCTTAAGAATTCGCCGGTGGGGCCGCCGGGTATTATAAGGAGCCCAAGGAGCAAATGCTCGGGCGCCACGAAGCAATCGTTGTAAAAGATCGCTTCTTTCTTGGCGTTTCTGATAGCCTGCTGGGCTCTGGGAGTAAGATTTGACTGCATATCAATTAATTTTCACTATTGCCTGTGTATCTTTTCTGTTCCTCGACGAGGAATTTCTTCCACTCGTCGATCTCGCGCCTGACCATCTCGGGATTCGTGCTGCCAAGAGTCTTTTTCGCCTTGACGGATTGCTCGGCGCTCGATATTTCAAGTATGCCTTCGTCCATGAGAGGGGAGATCCCGGAAAGGTCTTCTTTTGTCAGCGAAGTCAGACCGCAGCCTTTCCCCACGGCCAAGGCCACCGCTTGTCCAACCAGGCCGTGCGCTTCCCTAAAGGGCACGCCTTTTCTGACGAGGTAATCCGTCCAGTCCGTGGCCAGAAGGAAGGAATCCTTCACCGCGGAAGCGCAATTGTCGCGCTTGAAAGTCACGGTCGGTAGCATGGCGGCAAGGATCCGCAAGGAGGAGAAAAGCGTTTCAGCCGCGTCAAAAACAGGCTCCTTGTCCTCCTGCAGGTCGCGGTCGTATGACATCGGCAGGCCTTTCGTCACGGTCAAAAGCGCCACGAGGTCGCCGTAAACGCGCCCGGTCTTGCCTCTCACGATCTCCAAGATGTCGGGATTCTTTTTCTGCGGCATAAGCGAGCTTCCCGTGCAGAAGCGGTCGGCGATGTCGATGAAGGAGAAGGGCTGCGACATCCAGAGGATCAGATCCTCGGCCATCCTGGAAAGATGCATGGCG
Source organism: bacterium (assembly GCA_017963805.1). Taxonomy (GTDB): domain Bacteria; phylum Auribacterota; class UBA3054; order UBA3054; family UBA3054; genus UBA3054. The sequence goes on from JAGCTE010000058.1 coordinate 15,192, forward strand.
CAAATAGAGCAGGCGCTGAGGAACTCCAACAAGCAGTCCCTGTCGCCCACGGCGTCCATCGAGTTGTGCGCAACCGAATGGAAGCCCAGCTTCTCAGCCACCAGCTCCCTGTCCAGCGGAAGCCCGCTGCCCGCCAGCGCGCCGGCGCCAAGCGGCATCGACCTAAGAAGCCTGGAGAACTGGTCGCTGAAGCGTCCGAAGTCCCTGTCCAACATCTCGACGTAAGCCAAAAGGTGATGCGAGGCCAAAACAGGCATGGCGTACTGCAGATGCGTGAAGCCCGGTATAATGACGTCGGAATTCTTGTCAGCCAGCAAGACCAAAGCGCTCTGCATGTTTCTTATGTAGACCTGCATGCAGGAAACGGCGTAGCACAGGTACAGCCTCTCGTCCAGCGCGATCTGGTCGTTCCTGCTCCTGCCGGTGTGCAACTTTCCGGCCGGCGTCCCGATCATCTCTTTCAAGGCGGACTCTATGTTCATGTGCACGTCTTCCTTTTTCGGATCGAACGTGAATTCGCCTTTCCCGATCTTCTCTCCGATCGTATCGAGGCCCTTGTCGATCGCCGCGAACTCTTCTTCGTTAAGCAGGCCCACGGCCCTCAGCATAGAGGCGTGCGCCTTTGATCCGGCGATGTCGAAATTAGCCAGCAATTGATCGTAAGAGACGGACTGCGTGAAAGCTTCCATCAAAGGATCGGCCGCGTCCTGGAACCGGCCGCCCCACAGTTTCTCATTTTTCTTTTCGGACATAATGATAATCTCCCAAATAACGATTATAGCAAATCGTCAGGAGTTATCTTTATTTTTCCAGGGATTTCACTTTTTCCCAGTAGGAGTCGAGGGTGGGGAGGTCCTGGTCGCGCATAGAAAGGCCGTCTTTTTGGAGGAGTTCCTCCATCTTTTTGAAGCGGGCGATGAATTTTCTGTTGGCTCTTCTTAGGGCCTGTTCGGCGCTTATGTCCATGAAGCGGGAAAGGTTGACCAGGGCGAAAAGAAGGTCGCCGAATTCTTCTTCTATGTGGTCTTTACTGTTTTCGGATCGGGCTTCTTTGAGCTCCCTGAACTCTTCCTCACATTTGTCGAAGACCGGTTCTATCTCGGTCCAGTCGAAGTTTTGTTTGGCGGCCTTGCGCTGGATCTCGGCGGCGGCGGCCAGGGCGGGAAGCGTATTGGAGAGGCCGTCCAGGACGGATTTCCTTTCGGCGGATTTTTCTTCTTTTTTGATGGCTTCCCAGTTTTTCATGACCTCCTCGGAATCCTTGACGTGGAGGGTGCCGAAGACGTGGGGATGGCGGCGGACGAGTTTGTCGCTCTCGGCGTTCAATACGTCGGCGGAGTCGAATTTGCCCTGCTCCTCGAAGAGCTGGGCCTGCATGAGGGCGTGAAGGATGACGTCGCCGGCCTCTTCTATGATGTCTTTCGTTTCACCGGATTCTATGGCGTCGATCAGCTCGTGAGCTTCCTCGAGGAAGTTGGGGGCGAGACTGTAGGAAGTCTGCTCTCTGTCCCAAGGGCAGCCGTCCGGGGCTCTTAAGGCCGCGATAACGGCGCTCAGCCTAAGGAAAGCCTTGGCTTTTTCTTCAGCGTTGTTTACGGGGCGTTTTTCTTTGTCCGTCATAAGATCACCAATCTTTTACTTGTTTTCTGATTTCCTCGACAAGCGCATCTTTCACGTCGCCGAAAGAAAAGGAGGCGTTCGTCAATTCCCTTAAGTTAACCGGTTTTTTGCCGACGAGTCCGCAGAGGTTCATGTATGAAAAGGGCGTGAGGTCGGCCTCCACATTGAGGGCCAGGCCGTGGAAGCTCACCCAGTTTTTGAAGGCCAGGCCCATGGAGGTAAGCTTTCGTTCGCCGCGCCAGACGCCAAGGTGCTCTTCGCCCGTTTTGCTCTCCCAGACGCCCGTCAGGCCGTCTATTACGCAGGTCTTGGCTTGGAAAGTTTTGGCGGTCTCAATGACGCTTTGCTCAAGCAGGCGCAAAAAAGATTTGAGGTCTCTTCTCCCTTTTGGCAAAAAGAAGATGGGGTAGGCCACGAGCTGGCCGGGGCCGTGGTAGGTGATGTCGCCGCCTCTTTCAACGTTGACGACCTCGATATTTTCTTTTTCCAGCTTTTCCTTAGGGACGAGGATATTGCTTATGTGCCCGGTCTTGCCTAAGGTGAAGACCTTGTGGTGTTCCGTTAGGATCAAGGTGTCGGGTATTTCGCCCGCGATCCTTTTTTGGAGGAGCTCAAGCTGCTTGGCGTGCGCCTCGGAGTACCTTGTCAGGCCAAGGTCTAAAACTTCAAATTCCATAAGTGTTTTCCCGCCAGGCTTTGTCCGCTTCTGTTAAGGGCCTAATCACCCTGCAAGGGGAGCCGTAGGCCAGAACGTTAGGAGGAATGTCTTTCGTAACGAGGGAGCCCGCGCCGATCGTGGTGTTTTCACCGATCGTGACGCCGGGGAGAACTATCACGCCCGCTCCGATCCAGACGTTTTTGCAGATATGTATGGGCTCGTTTTTCTGAAGGAAAAGCTTCCTGCCCTCGGGGTCCAAGGGGTGGGCGGCCGTGGCCAGAACGACGTTGGGCCCAAGCATGACGTTGTCGTCGACGTAGATGTGGGTGTCGTCCGTCAGCGTCAGGTTGAAGTTGGCGTAAACGTTGCTGCCGAAATGGGTGTGGCAGCCCCAATTGGCGTGCAGAGGAGGCTCGACGTAGCAGTTTTCGCCCATTTCCGCCAGCAGCTCCCTAAGGCGCTGCTCCCTGAGCTTCGGCTCGTTAGGCTTGGTGGCGTTGAAGGCGTAGAGCCTTTCCAAGCAAAGGTTCTGGACCTTCACAAGCTCTTCGTCGGAAGAGTTGTAATAAAGGCCCTTGTGCATAGCCTCGATAAGGGGTTTTAATTTTTCGGAGATCTCAATCGGGTAACTCATAGGAAAAAGTATAGCAAAACAAAAAGATTTTGCGGCTTCGTATTGACTCAGAAAGCCCTTGCTTTCAAAGACCTGTTTTGATAAAATCTCTAATTATTTCAAGAGTGAAAAAGGATATGTCTGAAGGCAAAGAGATCCGCATGAAAGGGCTTGGAGTTTCCCAGGGCGTGGCCATCGGCCGCGCCATTGTGAACGTGCACGCCCAGAAGCAGGAAAACGCCATGTCTTTGCGGACTCCCGCGGAAGAGGAAGCGCGCTTTTTGGAGGCGCTGAAGAATTCCAAAGCCCAGCTGGAGGACTTGCGGCAGAGACTGAATCAGGAAGGCAAGGTAAAAGAGGCCGCGATCTTCGAGGCGCATTCTCTCTTCCTTGACGACCCGGAAGTTTTGGGGCCGATAAAGAAGGCCATCGCCAAAGGCTACTCCGCGGAAGGCGCCCTTAACAACGTCATGAACCGCTGCCTGGCGGTCTTCGAGAAGCTTGGAACGCCGGCGGCCGAAAGGCAGGCCGCGGATGTGAGGGACATAACCGCGAGGATATTGAACAATCTGGGCGGCGGCCCGGCGGAAGTGACGGTCAAGGGCGGCATAGTGGTGGCCAGGGAGCTGGCTCCTTCCCAGACCGCGGATCTTGAAAAGCAGGAAGTGGCGGCTCTGGTCACGGAATACGGCGGCGCGACTTCGCACACGGCCCTGATGGTCCAGGCGATGGGCCTGCCGGCGGTCCTGGGAGTCGCGAACCTTCTCACGCACATAGAGGACGGCGACCAAATGATAGTCGACGGAACGAAAGGCGAGATTATCGTGGACCCCGCCCCGGAAACGCTTCTTTTTTACGGCGAGATATTGGCGGAGCAGAGAAAGGAACGCACAGAACTGAAAGCGCTGCGCGGCGTCAAGGCGAAGACCATGGATGACAAGCCCGTGACGTTATTGGGCAACATCGCCATCCCCGAAGAGACGAAAAGGCATATCGACTACGGCGCGGAAGGGATAGGCCTCTACAGGACGGAATTCCTCTTCATGGGCAAAAGGGAACTGCCGAGCGAAGAGGAGCAGTACGAAGCTTACGCCAAGGCCGTTCTGGCGGCGGAAGGACGCCCGGTCGTCATAAGGACGCTGGATCTGGGCGGCGACAAGTTCGCGCTTTCCTTCGGCAAGATCAGGGAAAGCAATCCTTTCCTCGGCTGGCGCGCGATAAGGATCTCCTTGGACAGGCCGGAACTTTTCCGCACGCAGCTCAGGGCGATCATAAGGGCGGCGAACTTGGGCGACGTCAGGGTCATGTTCCCGATGGTCGCGACCGTCGAGGAATTCAGGCACGCCAAGTCGCTCTTTCTGGAAGCCAAGAGGGAACTCGAGGAAAGAGGAGAGAGCGTCAAGGAATACATCCCCTGCGGCATGATGGTCGAGATACCGGCGGCTGCCGTGATGGCCGATCATTTCGCCAGGCAGGTAGATTTCTTCTCGATCGGGACGAACGACCTTGTGCAGTACACCATGGCGGCCGACCGCGGCAACGCCAAGGTCGCGAAACTTTACGACGCCCTGCATCCCTCGGTGCTCCGTCTCATCGCCATGACGGTCGCGGCGGCGCACAATGGGGAAAGAAAGATCGAAGTCTGCTGCTGCGGCGCGGCGGCGGGCAAACCGGAAAGCGGGCTGCTTTACCTGGGCTTGGGAGTCGATTCGCTCTCCATGCCGGCGGAAGCCCAGTCCGTTCTGAAGAGAGCGCTTTTGAAAACGAAACTCAGCGATTGCCAAACCGCGGGCCGAAAGATCCTGGAGGCCCGGGATTTTGACACATACAAGGAACTGCGCGCCGAATGGCTGGCGCGCTTCAAATAAGAGAGAGCGAAATGAAAGAGATCCCGAATTACGATCCGGCAAGCATAGAGCCGAAGTGGCAGAAAGTGTGGGAAGCCGAGAAACCTTACGCGGCCGTTGACTGCGACAAGACAAGAGAGCCCGTTTACGTTTTGGACATGTTCCCGTATCCTTCCGGCGCGGGCTTGCACGTAGGACACCCCGAGGGCTACACCGCGACCGACATTTACAGCCGCTTCAAGCGCATGCAGGGCTTCAACGTGCTGCACCCCATGGGCTGGGACGCCTTCGGCCTTCCGGCCGAGAACTACGCCATCAAAACGGGCACGCATCCCAGGCAGTGCACGGACAAGAACATCCACCGCTTCAGGGAGCAGATCAAAGCCTTGGGCTTCTCCTACGACTGGGACAGGGAGATAGACACCACCGACCCCGATTACTACAAGTGGACGCAGTGGATCTTTCTGCAGCTTTACAAAATGGGCCTGGCCTACGAGGCTGAGAAAGCCGTCAACTGGTGCCCCGAGCTGAAGGCCGTGCTGGCCAACGAGGAAGTCGTGAACGGCAAGTCCGAAGTGGGCGGCTTCCCGGTCGTCAAGATGCCGATGAAGCAGTGGAACCTTAAGATCACCGCCTACGCGGAAAGGCTTTTGGAAGACCTTGATCTGGTCGACTGGCCGGAGCCCGTCAAGATGATGCAGAGAAACTGGATCGGTAGATCCGAGGGCGCCTACGTTGATTTCACGACCGAGAGCGGCGAAAAGATCAGAGTCTACACGACGCGCCCCGACACTCTCTTCGGCTGCACGTATATGGTCCTCGCCCCGGAGCATCCTCTGGTCGACAAGATCACCGCTCCCGAGCAAAGAGAGGCCGTCAAGGCTTACCGCGAGGAAGCGGCCCTGAAGTCCGACCTCGACAGGACCGACCTGGCCAAGGACAAGACCGGCGTCTTCACCGGCGCCTACGCCATCAATCCCGTCAACGGCAAGAAGGTCCCTATCTGGATCTCCGACTACGTTCTTATCACCTACGGCACGGGCGCCATCATGGCCGTTCCGGCGCACGACCAGCGCGACTACGATTTCGCCAAGAAATTTGGTCTTCCCGTCATCCAGGTCATAGCGGGCGGCTCCATCGAGGAAGCGGCCTGGGAAGGCGACGGCGAACTGATGAACTCCGAATTCCTGAACGGACTGCACGTTAAGGAATCCAAAGCGAAGATGACGGAATGGCTGACCGAGCAGGGGAAAGGCGAAAAGGCCGTGAACTACCGCCTTAGGGACTGGGTCTTCTCCCGCCAGCGCTACTGGGGCGAACCTATACCCATCGTGCACTGCCCAGATTGCGGCATCGTGCCGCTGGATGAAAAAGACCTGCCTTTGCGCCTGCCCGACGTCAAGAAATACGAACCGTCCGGCACCGGCGAATCGCCCCTGGCCGGCATAGAGGACTGGCTATACACGCCCTGCCCGAAGTGCGGGAAAAAGGCGCGCCGCGAGACGAACACCATGCCGCAGTGGGCCGGCTCCAGCTGGTACTACCTGCGCTACTGCGATCCCAAAAACAGCGAGAAGCTCATAGATCCCGAAAAGGAAAAATACTGGCTGCCCGTTTCATTGTACGTCGGCGGGACCGAGCACGCGGTGCTGCACCTCCTTTACGCCCGCTTCTGGCACAAGGTGCTCTTCGACCTTGGCGTGGTCTCCACGAAAGAGCCTTTCATGAAGCTTCTGAACCAGGGCATGATCTTAGGCGAAGACGGCGAAAAGATGAGCAAATCGCGCGGCAACGTCATCAACCCCGACGACGTCATCGCGAAAGTGGGCGCCGACTCTCTCAGGCTCTACGAAATGTTCATGGGCCCCTTAGACCAGATGAAGCCCTGGAACACCAAGGGCATCGAAGGCGTCTCGCGCTTTTTGCAGCGCGCCTGGAGGCTTGTCCTGAGCGACAGGGTGCCCCAGGACCCCGAAACCGAGATCAGGCGGCATAAGATGATCAAGAAAGTCGGCGAGGACATCCAAGGCTTCCGCTTCAACACGGCGATCTCCGCCATGATGATCTTCGTGAACGAATCCCAAAAGGGACTTTCCCAGGAGGACGCGAAAGCTCTGATACTCTGCCTGGCGCCTTTTGCCCCGCACATCGCGGAAGAGCTCTGGAGCCTTACGGGCGGAGAAGGATTGGTCTGCAAGCAGTCCTGGCCGAGCTATGATCCCGGGAAGACCGTGGACGCTAGCATCGAGCTTGTTGTGCAGATCAACGGCAAAGTGAGAGCCAAGATCCAGGTCCCGGCGGACGTGGACAAGGAAAAGGCCCTTGAGGCCGCCAAGGAAAACGAGTTCGCGAAAAAATGGCTGGAAGGCAAAGAGATCGTGAAAGAGATCTTCGTTCCCGGCAAACTTTTGAACATCGTGGTGAAAGGATAATGGAAATCAAAAGTCTGAAAGACCTCGACATAGTTATCGAACGCGGAGGCAAACGCCCCGCCGACGCGCTAAGGGAGGCTAAGATAACCGCTCCATATCTTAACCGCGTGCCCGGCAGCGTTCTCATCGAAATGGGCGACACGAAAGTTTTGTGCGTCGCGACCTGCGAGGAGAAGCTTCCCCGCTGGCTGATGGCTCCCGGCGTGGAGCGCCACGGCTGGCTGACGGCGGAATATTCTCTTCTGCCTTTCGCCGGCGGCGAAAGGAAAGCCAGCGAAGTTTCCCAGGGGAAAATTAGCGGCAGGACGCATGAGATCCAGCGCCTCATCGGGCGCTCCTTGAGAGCGGCCGTCGACCTCGAGGCGCTCGGCGAGAGAACCATCTGGATAGACTGCACCGTTCTGCAGGCTGACGGCGGCACGAGGACGGCTTCCGTAACAGGAGGATTCGTGGCGCTGGCCTTGCTCGTCAAGGATCTGCTGCAGAAGAAAGTGCTGAAGAAATCGCCGCTCATCAGGACGATCTCAGCCATATCGGTCGGAGAAGTGGACGGCAGAAGCCTATTGGACCTCGATTACTCCGAGGACTCCAGGGCGGAAGTAGACTGCAACCTCGTCATGACGGGCGAGGGCGAATTCATAGAGATCCAGGGCACGGCGGAAGGCAAGCCCTTCCCCAAGGACACGCTGGAGGAATTTTTGCGGCTCGGTAAAAAGGGCTGCGAAAAACTGATGGAACTGCAGAAACCGTATTTGGAAGGAGCGTTTTAATTTAAGGACGACATGAAGCAGGAATATTTCGGAAGGAAGGATAAAGAGCTCTATTGCGAGGGAGTGAGCGTTAAGGAAGCGGCCCGCGAATTCGGGACGCCGCTCTACCTTTACAGCGCCTCGCACATATTGGAACGCTACGGCAATTTCGCGAAAGCCCTGGAAGGGTATCCGAGCGAGATATGCTTCGCGGTGAAAGCCTGCAGCAACATAAACATCCTCAAGCTTTTCGCCAAGGCGGGCGCGGGCTTCGACATCGTTTCGGGCGGCGAGCTGAGGCGCGTCATCGACGCCGGCGGCGACCCTAGGAAATGCGTCTACGCGGGCGTTGGCAAAAGCGCCGAGGAGATCGAACTGGCCGTAGAAAAGGAGATCCTCTATTTCGGCGTCGAATCCGTTCCGGAACTGGAAAGGATCAGCGCCGTCGCCTCAAAGCTTGGAAAAACCGCGCGAGTCGCCCTGCGCGTCAACCCCGACGTGGACGCGCACACCCACGAATACATCACGACCGGCAAAAGCGAAAACAAATTCGGCCTGACGGCCGACATGGCGGAAGAGATCTTCAAAAATTTCAAGGAAAAATATCCGAATGTCGAGGCGGTGGGACTGCAGATCCACATCGGCTCCCAGATAACGGAGACCGAGCCCTACAAGACGGCCGTTTTGAAAGCGGCCGGATTCGTTAAAAAACTGAAAGCGCAGGGAACGAAGCTCAAATACTTCGACATCGGCGGAGGATTGGGCATCGTTTACAAAGACGAAACGGTGGCCACGCCCGCCGAACTCATAAAGGAGATCCTGCCGCCCATAGCCGAATTGGGCATGACCTTCGTTAGCGAGATGGGGCGCTACATGGTCGGCAACTCCTCGCTGCTCATTACGAAAGTGGAGTACGTGAAGGAGAATCCCGACAAGACCTTCGTCATCGTGGACGCTGCCATGAACGACCTTATCAGGCCCGCGCTTTACGACGCTTATCATGAGATCGTCGCGGTGGAAGACAGAGATGAGACCTTTGTGTGCGACGTGGTCGGGCCGGTCTGCGAGAGCGGCGACTTTTTCCGCAAGGACTGCAGGATCCCGAAAGTGGGGGAAGGAGACCTGCTCGCGATCTGCTCCGCCGGAGCCTACGGCTTCACGATGTCTTCCAACTACAACTCCCGCGGCCGCGCGGCGGAGGTCCTCGTGGAAGGCGATAAGGCAACCCTCATCCGCAGAAGGGAAACTTACGAAGACCAAGTGAGAAACGAAAAGATATGCTGATAAAGTTCACGAAAATGCACGGACTCGGCAACGACTTCGTCGTCGTTGACGCCACCGGGGAACTGAAAAACTGGCGGCCTTCGGCCAAGGAAGCCTCCTTTCTGCAGGATAGGCACTTCGGAATAGGGGCCGACCAGCTGTTGCTTCTCTATCCCTCGGACAAGGCCGATCTGCGCATGGCGATCTTCAACGCCGACGGCAGCGAAGTGGAAATGTGCGGCAACGGCATCCGCTGCTGCGCGCTCTTCGCGAGAAGGCAAGGCCTCGTCGGAAAAGACGAGATGACGATAGAGACGCCGGCTGGGATCATGCGCCCCGTCATCGTGGGGGATGAAGTCCGGGTGGACATGGGCAAGCCGAAAATAAGCGGCGCGGCCGCGGCTCCTCCCGAAGGATTGGAACTTCCTCCCATGACTTGCGTTTCCATGGGGAACCCGCACGCGGTCTTTTTCGTTCCGGACGCGGAAAATTTCCCCGTGGCGGAGTGGGGCCCCAAAGTCGAAAGGCACCAGATGTTCCTGAACAGAACGAACGTGGAGTTCGCGCAGGTAATTGACAGGAAGACCGTCCGCATGCGCGTCTGGGAACGCGGCGCCGGCATCACCATGGCCTGCGGCACCGGCTCCTGCGCGACGTACGTCGCGGCGATATCTAGGGGTTACGCGGACGCGGCCGGCAGAGTTATCTTAGACGGCGGAACGCTTACCATCGTTTGGGAAGGCGAAGGGAAGTCCGTCTTCATGACCGGTCCGGCGACGGAAGTTTTTTCCGGGGAGATAAAATTATGAGTCTTCTGGTCTGCGAAAACATCGTGAAGGAATTCGGCGGCGAAGAAAACCGCATCGCCGTTCTGAAAGGCGTTTCCCTTTCGCTCGAAAAGGGCGAGGCCGCGACGATCCTGGGTTCCTCCGGCGCCGGCAAGAGCACGCTTCTAAACATCATCGGCGCGCTCGATCCCCCGAGCTCCGGCAAAGTTTATCTTGACGGCGAGGATCTTTACGCCCTGAACGACAGGAAGATCTCGGCCCTGAGGAACCGGAAGCTCGGGTTCGTTTTCCAGCTCTACCATTTAATGGCCGAGCTGACGGCCTTGGAGAACGTCCTTTTGCCGGCCCGCATAATGGGCCACGAGGACGCCAAAGCCAGGGCGAGGGCAAAAGAACTTTTGTGCGCGGTCGGTTTGAAAGACAGGGAGAAGCATTTCCCGGCTCAGCTTTCCGGCGGCGAACAGCAGAGAGCGGCCATCGCCCGCTCCCTGATCAATTCTCCTGAACTGCTGCTCGCGGACGAACCGACCGGCAACTTAGACCGCAAAAACAGCGAAAACATCACCGAGCTCCTTGTGAAATTGCAGAAGGAAATGGGCTTCGCCATGCTTTTCGTAACGCACAACCGGGAGCTTTCTTCGCTCGGCAGGACGCTCGTGCTGCAGGACGGAACGCTTTCGGAAGCGGGCGGCAAGGACAATTTGACAACCCCGAAGATATGAAGATCGTTTTGGCGACAACCAATTCCGGCAAAGTCCGGGAGCTTTCAGATCTGATGTCAAAGGCCAACCTTGACATCAATGTTGGCGGCCTTATGGACTATCCCGGCTACCGCGCTCCCGAGGAGAACGGCGAAACGTTCGACGAGAACGCCCGCATAAAGGCTGTGACCGCCGCGGAAGCGCTGGGCGAAATAGTCCTGGCCGACGACTCCGGACTCTGCGTGGACGCCTTGGGAGGCGCGCCGGGCGTGCGCTCCGCCCGCTTCGCGGGAAACGGTCATAACGACGACGCCAACATAGAAAAACTCTTGGAATGCATGAAGAACGTGCCGGACGGCAAACGCCAGGCGCGCTTCGTCTGCTCTTTGTGCCTCGCTTTCCCCAACGGCGACTTTTTCGTGGTCGAAGGGGACTGCCCCGGCACTATCGCCAGGGAAAGACGGGGCGCCAACGGCTTCGGCTACGACCCCGTCTTCCTTCTGCCGGACGGCAGGATGATGGCGGAGCTATCCGGAATGGAAAAAAATTTAATTTCTCATCGCGGCGCGGCCTACAAACTGGTCATGCCGCAATTGCGCGCGCTATTAAAAGCGCCTAAACAAACTTTGTGAGGACCTTATGTCAACAAAGAAACCCCAAAAAGTTAACGCGAGATCTTCGCAAAGCAAACCTAAAGGTAAAACTGTGACCAAAGCTCAGAACAGTAAAGCCAAAAAGCCCGCGCCGGCCAAAAAGCCCGCCGCGAAAAAACCGGCCGCCGCCAAGACGGCCAAGAAGCCTCTAACCGCGAAGAAGGCGGCTCCCGCCAAGAAGCCCGCTCCGGCCAAGAAACCGGTCGTGAAGAAAGCTCCCGCGAAGAAGCCCGTTCCCGCGAAAAAGGCTCCGGCCAAGAAGCCGGTCGTGAAAGCGCCTGCGAAAAAAGCGCCCGCCAAGAAACCGGTCGTGAAGAAAGCTCCCGCGAAGAAGCCCGTTCCCGCGAAAAAAGCTCCGGCCAAAAAGCCGGTCGTGAAAGCGCCTGCGAAAAAAGCGCCCGCCAAGAAACCGGTCGTGAAGAAAGCTCCCGCGAAGA
>JAGCTE010000059.1 GCA_017963805.1 bacterium
TCGCGGCTCACGGCGAAGCTTTCCCAGCAGCGGTCGGAACACTTCACGCGCTTTTCGGGATCGGCGGCGTCCTTCTTCGCGTAGAGGAAGGCCTTCCTCGGATCGGGCTTGAGGGCGGTGAAATAGATCCTGCCATTCTCGCAGACGGCGAAACTCGCGATGTCGTAGCCGCCATCGGTTATTCTCTTCGGCGTCTTGCTCCCGGCTTTCAGCGCGTAGAGCTGCAGCCAGCCGTCGCGGTAGCTCAAAAAGTAGATGGTCCCAGCCTTGTCGTAAGCAATGGGCGACCATTCGATCCAGGGCTCAAGGTAGTCGCTGAAGCGTTCCTTGACGCTCCAACCTTTCTTTATGGAAGCTTCGCAGAGATGGTAGGTGCGGTAGTCGTCCTCAACGTAGGCGAAAGCGAAAGTCGATCCGTCCGGCGACCAGGCCGCGGCGTGCGGCCGCACCGTCGTCCCCTTCCTGCATTCCTCCTTCTTAAAATTCGGAAGCTCGGGATACTCTAAGAGCGCGCTGTCCTTTGTTAGGTCGAGGAAACCGTAGCGGAAGAGCGCCAGGGGCTTCCCGACGTTGTTCCTTCTCAGATTGTTGATCCTGACTTCCTTTTCGGGAGTGTAGTCCGGCATCCTGATGTCTTCGTATGTCGAGGAATCCTCGACGAGCACCGCGGCGTATTTTCCGTCGGGCGAGATCCTGTATCCGCCAACCGAGGTGTGCGGCTTAGAAAGGAAGGTCAGCTGCCTCACCGTGCCGTGGTCGAGATCGTAGGAATAGAGGTTCCCGCCCTTCACGAAGAAAGCCTCGGGCGCTTTTTCCGGAACGCAGAGATTGTACTGTCCCCCGCTGGTCAGCGTCAGGCGCTCGACGTTGCCACTGAGGTCGCAGATGAAAAGATTGCCGCGGCAAAGGAAAACGAGGTCGTAGGTGTCGTTGACGAAAGAGAATTCGCTGACGCCGGTGTACATGATCTCGGCGTAGGCGACGTCACTTGGATCGCGCGCGTCGTCCTCGCAGGGAAAATTTTTGATCTTGGCGGCGTCAGTCAGCTTTTTTACGCTGCCGTCCTCCAGTTTGACGAAGATGTCCCTGACCGCTCCGCCCTTTTCGTTCCACAGGAAGGCAAGGATCTTCCCGTCGGCGGAAAATGTCATGTCCCCCACGGTCTGCCCGTAGGTCAAAGGCCTCGTGTAGAGCTCCCTCAGAGTCGGCCCCTTCGGGGTGTGTCTCAAAAATGTTTTCATGCGTGTTCCTTAAGCTGATTCTTAACCATTCTTAACCATACATTATAACAAAAACGGGAATCCGCATAAAATCTGACATTCGGCTTTCTCGTTGCTTTTTTCGGGAAATTTTAATAAACTTTTTCAAATTTAGGGGATTTTTTCCCCATATCGTGTAAGGAGGACATAAAAATATATGCTGCAAGGTCGTCAGGACATCAAGAAAGTTTTGATCATCGGTTCCGGCCCCATCATCATCGGCCAAGCCTGCGAATTCGACTATTCCGGCACGCAAGCCTGCAAAGCCTTAAGATCGCTTGGCTACGAGATCGTGCTGGTGAACTCCAATCCCGCCACCATCATGACCGACCCCAACATGGCCGATCACACCTACATCGAGCCCCTGAACGTCGAAAGCCTTGAAAAGATCATCGCCAAGGAACGCCCGGACGCCCTGCTCCCCAACCTCGGCGGGCAAATGGCCCTGAACCTTTCCGCCGACCTGGCTGAGAAAGGCATACTGGCGAAATACAATGTTCAGATCATCGGCGTGAAATTGGACGCCATCAAAAAAGGCGAAGACCGTCAGACCTTCAAGGACACCATGGAGTCCATAGGCGTCGAGTGCGCGAGGTCGGCCATCGCCAGAAGCTACGAGGAAGCCGAGAAGGTCCTGGAGACCATAAAGCTCCCCGTCGTCATCCGCCCGGCCTACACGATGGGCGGCACGGGCGGCGGACTCGTCTACAACATGGAAGAGTTCAAAACGATCGCCAACCGCGGCCTGAACGAAAGCTTGGTGCACGAGATATTGATCGAGGAATGCCTGGCCGGCTGGGAAGAATTGGAGCTTGAGATCATCCGCGACTCTAAAGGCCAGAAGATCACGGTCTGCTTCATCGAGAACGTCGACCCCATGGGCGTGCACACCGGCGACTCCTACTGCACCGCGCCGATGATGACGGTCCCCGAATCCTTGCAGAAGAGACTGCAGAAATATTCCTACGACATCGTGGACGCCATCGAGGTGATAGGCGGCACGAACGTCCAGTTCGCCCACGACCCGGTAACGGACCGCGTGGTGGTCATCGAGATCAACCCGAGAACCTCCCGCTCCTCCGCCCTCGCTTCCAAAGCGACGGGTTTCCCCATCGCCTTCATCTCCGCCTACCTCGCGGCCGGAATAACGCTGGACCAGCTCCCCTACTGGAAAGAGGGCACGCTCGACAAGTACGTCCCCTCCGGCGACTATGTGGTCGTAAAGTTCGCGCGCTGGGCCTTCGAGAAGTTCCACGGCTCCTATGACAAGCTTGGAACGCAGATGCGCGCCGTCGGCGAAGTGATGAGTATCGGCAAGAACTACAAGGAAGCCTTCCAGAAAGCCATCCGCTCCCTCGAGAACAAATGCTACGGCCTGGGCTTCTACAAGGGCTACGACAAGTGGACGAAGGAAGCGCTCGTGGAAGCCGTCAGGACGCCCTGCTCCACCAGGCAGTTCATGCTCTATGAAGCCGTAAGGAAAGGCGCGACCGTTGACGAGCTCCACGAGGCCACCAAGATCAACAAGTGGTTCCTCACGCAGATGAAGGAGCTGGTCGAATTGGAAGAAGAGATCTTGAAGCACAAAGGCTCGCTTCCTCCCAAAGACCTCCTCATCCAGGCCAAGAAGGACGGCTTCTCCGACCGCTACCTCGCGCAGATCCTCGGCGTTGGCGAGACCGAAGTGAGGGAGGCCAGGGAAGCCGACGGTATGGAAGAAAACTGGTTCGCCGTCCCCGTCTCCGGCGTGAAGGACGCCTGCTACTACTACTCCACTTACAACGCCAAAAACGAGACCAAGATCTCGCCTAAGGACAAGATCATGGTCCTGGGCGGCGGGCCGAACCGCATCGGCCAGGGCATCGAGTTCGACTACTGCTGCGTGCACGCCGCTTTCGCGATCAGGGACGCCGGGCTTGAGTCCGTCATGGTCAACTGCAACCCCGAGACCGTCTCAACCGACTACGACACTTCCAACAAGCTTTACTTCGAGCCGCTGACTCTGGAAGACGTTCTGGCCATCTACCGCAAGGAAAAACCCGTGGGCGTCATCGTTCAGTTCGGCGGGCAGACTCCGCTTAATCTGGCGCACGACCTTGAAGCCAACGGCGTCAAGGTCCTTGGCACATCTCCGAAGACGATCGCTCTGGCGGAAGACCGCGAGCTCTTCCACGAAGTCGTGCAGAAGCTCGGCATTCCGCAGCCGGAAGCCGGCATGGCGCACAGCGTCGAAGACGCGCTTGAAGCCGCCAAGAGGATAGGATACCCCCTGATGGTGCGTCCCTCCTTCGTTCTGGGCGGGCGCGGCATGGAAGTCGTGCACAACGACGAGATGCTGGTCGAATACATGAACAACGCCCTGCAGGCCGCCGGCGAGAACGTCATCCTTATCGACAAGTTCCTTGAGAACGCGACCGAGACGGAAGCCGACGCCATCTGCGACGGCAAGGAAGCTTTCGTTCCCGCCATCATGGAGCACATCGAGCAGGCCGGCATCCACTCCGGCGACTCCGCCTGCTTCATCCCGCCCGTCACCATTCCGAAAAAGCACATCGAGACGATCGAGCGCTACACTAAGGAACTGGCGCTGGAGATGCACGTGGTCGGCCTCATGAACGTCCAGTACGCGATCTGCAACGACGTCGTCTACATACTGGAAGCGAACCCCAGAGCCTCCCGCACCGTTCCTCTCGTCAGTAAGGTCTGCTCCATCCCGATGGCGAGGATCGCTACTCAGGTCATGTTAGGCAAGACCCTGAAGGAACTCGGCATCACGAAGAAGGCCATCCCGCACTACGGCGTCAAGGAAGCCGTCTTCCCCTTCAACATGTTCCCGGAAGTCGACCCCGTCTTAGGACCGGAAATGAGAAGCACCGGCGAAGTCTTAGGCATCTCCACCTCCCCCGGGCTCGCCTACTTCAAATCCCAGGTCGCGGCCAACCAGAAGCTCCCGACGGAAGGCACCGTTCTGATGACGGTCGCCGATCACGACGGGATGCTGCTTGAGACCGCCTCGCTCTTCAAGGAACTCGGTTTCAAGATCCTCGCGACCAAGGGCACCTGCGCTTATCTGAAAGAGAACGGCATCGAGGCCGAAACGGTCCTCAAACGTTTGGAAGGCAGGCCGAACCTCGTCGACGCCATCACCAACGGCGAAGTGAACCTCATCGTCAACACGCCGATCGGCTGCCGCTCCAAGGACGACGACTCCTACATAAGGAAGACCGCCATCAAATACAAGGTCCCCTACATCACGACCATGACGGCGGCCCACAACGCGGCCCTCGGCATCAAGGCCTTTTTGCACGGCTCGGCTCCTTTGAAGAGCATCCAGGAATACCACGCCGACATCAAGTAAGCGTAAGGCGAAAACAAAAAAGCCCCCGGTAATGAACCGGGGGCTTTTTTTATTTCGGAAGTTTCTCCGTCACTTCTATTCCCAAAAGTCTTTCCGCGTTGCGATAGAAGATCATCTCCTGACCGTTCTCGTCGGGACAGATCTTCCTTACGAAATCGATGTGCTCCCTTTGCACTCCCCAGGGACAGTCGGTCGCGAAGAGAATGTTTTCGGCCCCGTGCCTTTTTACGATCTCCGCTCCCAAATCGATCGGACAGAATCTCGCCGAGCAGCTCGTGTCGATAAAAACATTCTCGCCGCACATGTCCGACATTAAAAAATCCTCGTAGCAGATCCAGCCGCCCATGTGCGCCAAAACCATTTTGAGCTTCGGGAAATTGTCGAAGACCTTTCTGAAACGGCAGGGAGCCGCGATGTCCGATTCCGGGAACGCGACGTCGAAGCCGGTGTGAAAGAGAACGGGAAGGCCGGTATCCTGCCAGGCGTCGTAAAGGCGGAACCATCTTTTGTCGTCGACCGCGGCGTTCTGGTAGAAGGGATGGATCTTCAATCCCTTCAACCCAGCGTCGACTATCATCTGCACTTTGCCAGCTGGATCCGGATCGTCCGGATGAACGGAAGCAAAAGGAAAGATGTGTTCGCTTTTGATTCGCTTCGACCACTCCAGTATCGGTTCGAACTGCGGCTGCTTTGTCGCGATGGAGGCGACGACGCTCGCGTTGACGTTGTCGTCGCGCATCGCGCGAAGAAGATCGCGAAGTGTTCCGTCGGTGTGGGGACGCACGTCGCCGCTCAACGCGGCTATTTGTCCCACCGCTCTTTGGGCAAGCGAATCTACGAACGCGTGGGTATGGAAATCGAAGTATTTCATGTTCGGGAAAATTCTAACAGAAAAATTTTTCGCGGTCAACGAAAACGCTGATTGATTTTTAAAAATACATGTGATAAAATTTATATAGATTAAGTGAATTATCCGCTATTCATATTTGAAGAGATGAATGTGAAGTGATGGAAGTGCTAGGAAAAATAACGGGTTTCGCTTGGTTGATGGAGTGAAAAGAAAACAGCAGGTCAAACGTGATCTGTCAGAACATACAAATAGCTCATTAAAAAAATAGTTGTCAAGTGACGACTTTTTATTCAACCAAACATAAGGAGAAACACTATGCCTACTGCTAAGAAACCCGCTGCGAAACCGGCTGCCAAGAAAGCCCCGGCCAAGAAAGCCGCCCCGGCCAAAAAGCCCGCTGTGAAGAAAGCTGCTCCGGCCAAGAAAGCCGCCCCGGCCAAAAAGGCTCCCGCCAAGAAAGCCGCCCCGGCCAAGAAGCCCGCTGTGAAGAAAGCTGCTCCGGCGAAGAAGGCCCCCGCCAAGAAAGCCGCCCCGGCCAAGAAAGCCCCGGCCAAGAAAGCCGCTCCGGCCAAGAAGCCCGCTGCTAAGAAGCCCGCTGCCAAGAAGGCCCCGGCCAAAAAGCCCGCTGCGAAGAAGCCGGCCGCCAAGAAGTAATAATTAACTTCTTGTCAATAAAAAAAGCGCCCCCTCGCAAGAGGAGGCGCTTTTTTTATTCCGCTGACTATTTTAATCAGCAAGTTCGGCGAAAAGCAAACCGAGAGCGATTCCGAAGAGCGGGATCTCGCTTAGCTTGATGTGCTCGCCGGTCTGGTGTGCGGAGCCGTCGTCGTCCTGGCTGTAGCCTAAGGAGGGAATGCCGGCAGAAAGAAGCTGCTTGCAGACGGTCGTGCCGTTCATGCCGAAGAGCACGGCGTCCTTGCCGGTAAGATCCTTGGTGGCCTTCATTGCGGCCTTGCAAAGCTTGCCATCCGGATCGATCTCGAAGGCCGTCATGTGGTCTGGCATCTCGACAGTGAAGGAAGTGCCTGGATATTGTTCGCAGGCTGCTTTGGCAAGACCGTCGGTCCAGGCTTTTATTTCCTCAAGGTTCCTTTGCGGAGTGTAGCGGATGTCCATCCTTACTTTGCATTCCTTGGGGATGATATTGTAGGCGCTGCCCGCTTCAAGGCCGGAGACGGTGAAGGTCGTGGGGCTGAAGTTGGGCTGGTCTTTTTCCTTGAGGAAGCCGATCTTTTCCGTGTAGCTTTCCTTGACGGAGTTGAGGAATGCGACGGCGGGCCAGATGGAGTTGATGCCGTGGTCGGGATAGGCAGCGTGTCCGGCCTTGCCGCGGAAGGTGTACTGGAAACGAAGAAGGCCTTTCTCGCCGTAGGAGAGTTTATAAATGCCGGAGCCGGTGTCGGGAACTACGGCGTAGTCTGCTTTGATCTTGCCTGTTTCGGTGAGCCAGACCAACCCGTCCGTGGAGCCGACTTCCTCGTCGGCGACGGAAGCGAAGAGGAAGGTGCCTTTGAATTCGCCTTCGTGCTGCTTCAGGAATTTCGCGAGCAGGAAAGCTGAGACCATAGGCCCCTTGTCGTCGCCCACGCCTCTGCCGTAAGCGGTGCCGTTCTCGATCTTCACGGTGAAGGGATCGTGGTCCCAGTCGGGGTTGACCGGGACTACGTCAGCGTGGCAGGGAACGAAAAGGATAGGGTGTCCCTCCCCCACTTTCGCTATGAGATTGGTCCTTCCGGGAGTCTTCTCAAACGTTTCGTAAGGAATGTTCAGTTCGTCGAAGTATTTTTTCAATACGTCGGCGACGAGGTATTCGTTGCCGGGAGGATTGACGGTGTTTTTCGAAACGAGTTCCTTGAGGAGTTCTATTCCTTCCTCTTCATGCTCCTTGAAGAATTTTGTCAGTTCTTCCTTCCAGTTCATTTCTCATTTCCCTCCCCAATGTTTTCTGTCATCTTGGCGGCCTGGGCGCGCAGGGCCTGCTGCTTCAATGACTCAAAGCTGCCGGGATTCTCTTTCACAACGTCGTAGTTATTCTGGTTGAGGTCGACGCTGCGGCCGGAGTCGGTCGTCACGGTCATGTCGAGCTGGCTGGGCGCCTGCATGATGACCTGGAATTTCCTGGGGCCGTATTCGAAAGGCTCGCCGGAGTTGTAGAACTGAGCCTGCTGCTGGCTCGAGGGATCGAGCCCCTGGGCTTTCAGGGCCTCTTCCCTGGCCTTCTGCTGGATCCTCATCTGGTATTCTTCCTCGATGGCCCTGCGGCGCTCTTTCAAGGCGTCGGGAACGGCGCCGTTCTCCTGCTGCGTCATGTTCTTGTCTTCGTAGTAGCGCCAGACGCCGTAGGGAGTGTTGTTGAAGAGCAGGCCCTGCGAAGTGATGTTCTCGTCCTCGTCGTAAGTCGTGACGATCTGGGATCCGGTAAGTTTGCCGTGCACCACTTCGAATTCAGTCTTGGTCTTGATGTCGTCGTGGTCCTCGTCGTAGTATGTCTCCTCTCTCTGGCCGAGCAGGAGGCCCGCTTTGTAAGTGGCGACCGTGGTCTTGTCCTTTTCGTCAAGGCGCCATTCGCCGTCCTTCTCGTCGTCCTTGAAGCGGCCGTACCAGAGCTTGTTCCCGCGGTCGTCGTAGTAGGCTCTCTTGCCTACGCGCTTGCCTTCCTTGAAGTCGCCTTCCGTCTCAAGGACGCCGTTGGTGTGCCAGTAAGTCCAGGTGCCCTTGGCGAGGCCGTCAGAGAATTTGCCTTCCGCCTTCTTGGCGCCGACAGGATAGAAAAAGTACCAGCGGCCGTCCTGCTTCCCTTCGTCATAAGGGCCGTAGGATTCTACTTTGCCGTTGCTGAAAAAGTTCGTCCAGACCTTGGCGCGGTATCCTTCCTTGAAGTAGCCGCAGCTCTTCAGAAAGCCGTTGGGATAGAAGTACTGCCAGTAGCCGTGGGGGATCTGGCCGGCTTCTCCCTTTACGACGGTGTAGCCGGCGTACTGAAGGTTGCCGTTCGGATAATAGTCGGTCTTCAACACCGCCTCTTCGGCGGCGAAGAGCGTCACTGTGATCGCTAAGGATAAAATAAGCGCGAAGACTTTTTTCATATTCGATCCTTTTTTATATTTGTTATGAAAGCGTGGCTGTCGCTCTCAAATACGCTTCTATGAACATGTCGATCTCGCCGTCCAAGACCGCGCCGGTGTTGCTGGTCTCGACGTCGGTCCTCAGGTCTTTCACCATGTTGTAAGGATGCAGGACGTAGGACCTGATCTGGCTGCCCCATTCAATCTTCTGCTTGTTGGCGTAGGCGGTGTTCTGCTTGGAGAGTCGTTCGTTCATCTCCAGCTGGTAGAGTTTCGCTTTCAGCATCTTCATCGCTTCGGCCTTGTTCTTGAACTGCGAGCGTTCGTTCTGGCAGCTGACGACTACGCCTGTGGGAATGTGCGTGATCCTGATGGCGGATTCCGTCTTGTTGACGTGCTGGCCGCCGGCGCCCGAACTGCGGTAGGTGTCGATGCGGAGGTCTTTCTCTTCTATCGTTATGTCGATGTCGTCGTCGATCTCAGGAGTGACGTCGATGGAAGCAAACGAGGTCTGCCTCCTCTGGTTGGCGTCGAAGGGGGAAATGCGCACAAGGCGGTGGACGCCGATCTCGGACTTAAGGTAGCCGTAGGCGTACTCGCCGGCGATGTGCAGCGTGACAGACTTGAAGCCGGCTTCCTCGCCGTCGAGGAAGTCCTGGATCTTGCATTTCATTCCGTGGCGTTCCGCCCAGCGTTCGTACATCCTTTTGAGCATGGCGCACCAGTCGCAGGCTTCCGTGCCGCCGGCGCCGGAGTGGATCGTAAGGTAGGCGTTGTTGTGGTCGGTCTCGCCGTTCAGGGTCTGGTGGAACTCGAATTCGTCGTAGCCGCTTTGCAGCTTGGCGAGTTCGGCTCTGAGGTCGTCGGCTAGGGATTCGTCTTTCTCGGCGTCGGCCAGCTGCAGGAATTCTTCCGTCTCGACCATCAGCTTTTCTAGGGAGCGGGCTTCCGTCGTCACTCTCTTCAGAGAGTCCTGTTCCTGAAGGAGCGTTCTGGCTTTCTCCGGGTCGTTCCAGAGATCCTGGGCCGAAGTGAGTTCGGACAGCTCGGCAAGGCGCTTCTCCTTGCTGTCAAGGTCGAGTCCCGCGAAAAGATGCGTAAGGCGGTCGCGGATCTCCGCCAATTGGTTTTTCTCTATATCGTACATAGTTTGATTATACCATATTGGCCGATCCCCTGATAAGGTGAAAAAGCGACAAACGCAATGTGAAATAACTAGAATTTTCCCAAAAGCTTGCCAAAGCGCACTAACTTTTGCCACAATGGGCCATGATTACGCCTTTTTTGTTCATACTGACGGGGGCGCTTTCCGGAACGCTGCTGTCTGAGATCGTCTCCCCCGTTCCCTTGTGGCTGCTTTTGGCCTTGTCTTTGCTCTTCTTCCTCGCAAGCTTTTTCGCGCTGCGGCAAAGGAGCCGGTTCCGGCAATGTCTTACCATCTATTTCGGAGGGCTGGTCGGAGGGCTTGTCAACTACGCCGCGGTGGACGTTTCCCCGAACGGCAACGCCGAGGAAAAGATCATGCGCTGCGAACTGCTGCGGGACGCTTCCTGGCAGGGAGGTCAGGACGGGCGGAAATATTACGCGAGATTGGAAGCGAAAAGCGAAGGCGAGAAACTTCTGCTTTCTGTTTACGCCGACAAGCCGATAGATTTGGAAGCCGGGGCAAGGATCGAGGCGAAAGTGAAATTGCGGCCCATAAAAGGCAGGGACGCCCCCGGCTGCTTCGACAGGCGCGCCTACTACGGGCGGCAAAACATCTACCGCGAAGGCACGGTCAAAGGGCATGAGATAACGCTTGACAGAAGCGCTTGCAAAGAGCCCGGACTCATGAGGAAGCTGCGTGAGAAAGCTTTTGCCGCGCTGCAAAACGAAAAGTATCCCAACGCCGCCCTGCTTTTAAGGCTGATGCTTCTGGGCAGCGAGGAGTCTCTGCCTGATCCCATCGAGAAAGGCTTGAGGAAGAGCGGCGTCGCGCACATCCTCGCGGTCTCGGGACTGCACATCGGGCTTATCAGCGGAGTCTGGATCATGCTTCTGAGGACGCTCGGGATCTCAAGGCTCGCTTTCGAAGTCCCGCTTCTGCCTTTCCTTTGGGGGTACGTAGTTTTTTTGGGAGACCGGCCTTCCGTTCTGAGGGCCGTCATCCTTATGACTTTGATCGTCCTCGGCAGAGTCTTCAACAAGGCGACGCTCTCCTTGCATTTCCTTATGGTGGCGGCCTGGCTCTACAGTCTGATCTCTCCTAAGCAGATCTTCTCGTACTCCTCGCTTCTCTCCTTTTCGGCGACCGCGGCGCTGCTTGTTATCCTGCCGGATCTCGCGGCGAAGTTTTCGGCGAAGGACGAGAACCTTGGCTTTTTGAAAAAGGTTTGGCGTTTCACAAAGGAGTATTTTCTGCAGAGCCTGAAGATCACTTTCTGCGTCACGCTCTTCACTCTTCCCGTCATCCTTGCCATGCTGCATATGGTGACGCCTCTAGGCTTTCTTATGAACGTGTGCATAATCCCCTTGTGTGCCGTGATGCTCAGCGCCGGGTTGTGGCGGCTGGCGGTCTTTTACGTGACGCCAGCCTCCTTTTCCTCGCTCTTCTACGACCAGGCGCTGTGGCTTTGGGAAAAGATCATGCCTTATATTGCGCTGTTCGGCGAGACGCCCTGGCTCACCGTCAACGTCCCTCCCTTTTCCGTTTTCACCGCGCTCGTCTATTATCTTGCCATCGCTTTTTTCGCGCTGCATCGCAAGACAGGAGAAAGGCTTCACAGGGATATTTTCCTCTGCCTTTCCCTTGTCTTGTCATTCGTCGCCTTCAAACCGCCCGTATTTGACGACGCACTCAGATTGACCGCGCTCGACGTCGGCCAGGGCGACTGCTTCGTTATGCGCTCCGACCTCGGACCTCTCTTCGTTATGGACTGCGGGCGCTCTATGGGAACAAAAAGCAAGGGCGAAACGGTCGCCGTCCCCTACCTTAGCAGTCTGGGCGTTCAGAAGATCGACTGCCTTTACATCTCGCATTACGACGACGACCACATGGGCGGCGCCAAGGACATCATCAGCGGGATAAGGACGAAAACGATAATCGCCCCGCCCATTATGCCTTTCGAGACCAACGGCTGGGAGCTTATGCGCCTGGCGGAAAAGCTGGGCGTAAAGTGGATCACCCTTACGAGAGGCGAAAGGATCGGGAACTCCCTTGCCCTCTGGCCCCCTTTTGACCCCCTGCCCCCCACAAGCAATTCCCGCTCCCTGGTCCTCCTGACGCCCTTTAAGGGGTATTCCCTTATGTGGACCGGGGATCTGCCCAAAACCTATGAATTTGACCTTCTGAGAGGCTGTGAGGACTGTCTTCCGCCCGTGGCCGTCTACAAGATCCCCCACCACGGCTCAAGTTCGGCCGGGAACGAGCGTTTTTTGGCCAAACTGAGGCCCAAAATATCCCTTCTCTCCGTCGGTCCCAACCCCTATGGCCATCCACACAAGAGACTTATGGAAATTTACGAGCGTTTGGGCTGCAAGATCCTTAGGACGGATGAGCTTGGAACCTACACGCTTATCCTGAGAGTTGCCGGGCACGACCCTTAAATTGACAGGAAAGGGGCAAAAAGGTATCATATTGGTTGTGTGTTCAATCCTCTTAAACCCTAAAAAACGCGAGTGATTTATGAGTACTTCTCATGTGTTCGGAAGAGATTATCGTCACATCCCCCAAGCCCCTATCGGTATAATCGCCACCCCGGGAGGACGGGAGCTCGCGGAATCCATCGACAAGGAACTCATTAAGGAACGCCTCGCGCTTTTGGAAGAATATCCCCCTTATGAAAGTTTCCCGGGCTTTTTGAGAGACACCTTCATCATCCCCTCCGACAACCCGCGCTTCCAGAACGGCGAAGGCAAAGCCGTCATAGACCTTTCCGTCAGGGGCCTCGACCTCTTCTTCATAACGGACATCGGCAACTGGGGCATGAAGTACAACCGCAACGGCGAGACCGTCTCGATGGCGCCGGACGAACACTTCCAGGACCTTAAGCGCCTGGTGGCCGCGGCCCGCGGCATGGGTCACCGCTGCAACGTCATCATGCCGATGCTCTACGAGAGCAGGCAGCACCGCATCTCCGGAAGGGAATCCCTGGACTGCGCCATCGCGCTTCAGGAGCTCGTCAATCTGGGCGTCAACAACATCATGACTATAGACGCCCACAACGCGCACGTCCACAACGCCATTCCCTACCACGGCTTCGAAAACCTGCACGCCGCCTACCAGATCATCAAGAAGATAATAAACACCGTCCCCGATTTCAGGATCGGCCCGGACAATCTGATCGTCGTCTCCCCGGACCTTGGCGGCATGTCGCGCTGCCGTTACTTCGCGGAACAGCTGCACACGCACCTTACCGGCTTCTACAAACTGAGAGACCTCTCGAGAGTGGTTGACGGCAAGGCCCCTGTGCTTGAGCACAAATTCTTGGGCGGCAGCATCGCCGGAAGGGACGCCATCGTCGTCGACGACATGATCGCCTCCGGCGGATCCGTCATAGAGGTCGCCTACAAGCTGAAGGAAGCCGGCGTCAGGAACATTTACGTCGCCTGCACATTCATGCTCTTCACGAGCGGCGTCGAGAAATTCCAGAAGGCCTACGAAGACGGCGTCATCACGAGGATCTTCGGAACGAACGCGACCTACACAAGGCCGGAGCTCCTGGCGGCCCCCTGGTATACGCAGGTCTCCATTTCAAGGCTCGTCTCGCTTTACATCGACCTCTTCAACCGCAACGAGTCGATAGCGAAGCTCCTTGACAACAGCGCCAAGATCGGCAAGCTTCTTGAAAACCACAATCTGCATGCCTAAGAAAAGCGTCCTTCTCTTTCTTCTCGCTTCGTTTCTGCTTGTTTCCTGCCGGCAGGAAAGCGTTCCTCCCGCAGATCTGATCACTCCGGACCAGGATAGCGCCGAACTCTACGACCCTATGCACCCTGAGGCTTTCGCGGAAGCCAATCCCGAAGACGGCCTCACTCCGGAAGATCCGCTTCCGGAAGTGTCGGGGCCCGGCAGTTCGCTCAGCTCCCCCGCCGTCATTAAAGGCGTCTTCACAAGGATGGGGAAAATGGAAGCGGAGAGCGACTTCATTTCCGAAAAGCTCGGCAAGGAAGGCGAAGACTGGAAAATAAAAAACACCTCCGTAAGACCGGTGGGTTGCAAGACCTTGGAAGAGGTCACTGTCGAAACAAAGGGAAACACGCAGAGCGTTTTTTATTTCGACATAACGGAATACGAGAATTCCTGGCAGTAGCGAAATGAAAAGCTTCCATCCTTTCCCCTACGACGAATTCCAGAAGAAAGCCATCGAGGCTATCGAAGGTAACGCTTCCATTTTCGTCTCCGCGCCGACCGGCTCCGGCAAGACGGTCATCGCCGAGCACGTCATAGCGGACGCCATCACGCTTCACCAGCGCGTCGTTTACACCGCTCCCATCAAAGCCCTCTCCAACCAGAAGTACCGCGAGTTCGTAAGGCAGTACGGCGAAAGCTCGGTGGGCATTCTGACCGGCGACGTGAACATCAACCGCGACGCCCAGATCATCGTCATGACGACGGAGATCTACCGCAACACGCTGCTTGACGAAGGCAGCACGATAGAAGACGTCGCTTGGATCATCTTCGACGAAGTGCACTATCTCGACGACGCGGAAAGAGGCACCGTCTGGGAGGAAGCCATAATCTTCACGCCGAAGCAGACAAGGATACTGGCGCTCTCGGCGACCGTACCTAACGCGAGGGAGCTCTGCGACTGGATGGAGCAGATACTGGACCGCCCGATGGTTCTTGTCGAGGAAACCAAAAGGCCCGTGCCGCTCACTTTCGCCTTTCAGGCCCAGAACAGATTCTACACCGACTTCAAAGATTTCAAGGAAGACGCCTACAAGGAACTCAAAAAGCCGAGAAGAACCAGATTCGGCAGACGCCCGAAAGATCTCGTCACTCCCAACTCCCTTCCCAGGCTGATAGAGCGCATAAAGGGAGAGGACGGCTTCCCCTGCCTGTACTTCGCCTTCGGCAGAAAACTGACGGAAGAACTGGCCTGCAATTCTCTCCCGAACATGCAGCTTTGCAAAGCGGAAAAGGAAGAAATAGAAAAACGCTTCCGTGAGCTCTGCGAAAAATACGCCGTCCAAAACGAGCCCACCATAAAGAAGCTCACGCCGCTCGTAAAAAACGGCCTCGCCTACCATCACGCCGGCATGCTTCCGACGACCAAGGAAATAGTGGAGCAGCTCTTCAACGAGAAGCGCCTTAAGATGATCTTCGCGACCGAGACTTTCGCCTTAGGCCTCAACATGCCGGTGAGGACCGTCATCTTCGACAACATAAGGAAATACTACCCCGGCGGGTTCGACGTTTTGAAAACGCGCGACTTCTTCCAGATGGCCGGGCGCGCCGGAAGAAGAGGCATGGACGACTTCGGAAGAGTCTACCTAAGGATCAACCCGAGGCAGGTAAGAGCCGAGCAGGTCAGGAACTGCGTCTACGGCGAAGCGCAGCCCGTCCTCTCCCAGTTCAACGCCTCTTACGCCACGCTTCTCAACCTCTACGACAAGCACGGCGAGGACGTCATCAGCATTTATCCCAGCACGCTGAACTATTTCCAGGCCTCCAAACGCCAGAGGAGGATAGAGCGCCAGAAATTCCTCGACCGGCTGCAGGTCCTTAAAAAGACCGGCTGCATCAGGAACGACGCGCTCACGGGGAAGGGACGCTTCGCCTGCTGGTTCTTCGGCTACGAGCTCATCATGTCAGAACTCTTCATGGAAGGGCTCCTTGACCGCTGGGATCCCGTGGAACTTGGCCTGGCGCTCGCCACGCTTGTTTACGAAGCGAAACCGGGCTCCCCTCCAGTAAGGCATCTTCCCAACCGCCTGAACAGGATCTTAAGGGAAGTCACAAAAGCCTACTACCAGATCGAAATAGTGGAAGGCTCTTACCGTATCGAGAATCCCGTGAGAGCCCCGGAACCCAGCCTTATGAAGGCCGCGGAACTCTGGCTCAAGAACGCCAGCTTCCAGGACGCCGTCCAGGCTTCCAAAATAGACGAAGGCGAACTCATCCGCTACTTCAGGATGATCATCCAGCTCGCCAGGCAGCTGACGCAGGCCCCCAACGTGTCTGAAAAGATCGTGAAGACCGCCGAAGACTTAAGACGGCTTATGGACCGCGGCGTGGTCGACGCCGAGCGGCAGCTGCGCTCCTAGTTTATTTCAGGTATATTCCGGCCCAGTGGTCGCCCTGCGCCAGGGCGCGGTCAAATTCCAGAATGATCTTTCCTTTTCCGAGCGGCTTCTTGGTTTTCAGCGTATAGCGGTGCTCGTCGCCGTGCACGAAATCCTTTTTATATTCCAGCGCTTTTAAAACAAGCCTCGGTTTCCCTTCCCTTTTGAAATAGACCTTCATCGGCACAGCGTGCGCCGGGCCCTTTACGATGACCGTTATTTCCAGTTTGTCCTCAAATACTTCCGGAAGATCGAAAGATTTCCCGGTGATCGGTTCCGAACTGTCGCCGAATCCGAAGCCGGCGTACTGTTTTCCCCTGTCCTGCAAAAGCATTTCATCCACGACGCCAGCCGAATATTCATAATCCTTCTCGGCTTGCTCCAAGACTTCCCTGCAGGCGCCCTGCCAATCGGAATTGATCTCCCTGTAACCTTCCTTGTCTTGGCCGGCGTTCCAGAAGTCTTTCTCGATGTCCCTCAGCTCCCACTGGACGTCGTCTTCCTTTGTTCCCGCCGCCAGCCTTCTCAGATAATGCTGCCACTCGCTGTTGTGGTAATAGATTATCCCGCTCCAGGCTCTGGTGGCGTAGCCGTTCAAAAATCCGCCCCAGGCAGTCACCAATCTCTTGGCGTCGCTGGCGTAGTACTTCTTTTCCTCCTCGGTAGAGCCCCACTCCCTTGCCCTGTCCGCCCAACGTGACAGCAGAAGATGCTCCCTGGCCGCCGCCAGTTTCTCCATAAGGCCGGCCAGCCGATCAAGCCTGTCGGCCGCCGCGACCATCTCGTTCGTCTTCCCGAACAGATAAAGATAAGCCGCCTCCATTATGATCCTGTCCGCCGCCACCATTCCGTAGCGCATGGTGAATTCCACGCAGTCGTCGACATACAGAGAGCTCTTCGCAAACTCGTTCGAACAGGACAGAAGATTAGGCACGCCGTCCTTCCAGCCTTCCTCGAAACTATTGCGGGCCCAGGCCGACATATGCGGGCTGCCCTGGAAATGATAATGGTCGCCTTTCGTCTTGTAAAAGCTCTTCAAAAAATGATTCCAGGCGTTGGAAACGGCGGGAGCGTAAGCTCCGTAGCGCGCCCGGCAGTATTTGGAAAGCCAATCGCCCAGCTTCCCTTCCTTCTCCTGCCAGGACGAATCGCTCAAAAGTTCGAAGACCACTTCGTTGTTGTCCAGCGCTTCCGGCGTCAAACCGACGCCCACCTGTCTTCCCTTGTCGGGATCGCCTTCCTGATCGAACATCTTGGAATAGTTCTTCTGCAGTTCCCCGTGCGGATCGTTGAAGCCTCCGAAGGTATGCGCTATGCACCTAAGCCACTCATGCCCGTAGAAACCGTCGTGTTCCTTCCAGACCTGCATGTTGTCGTTGGCCAGGTCGATTATGATCATCCCCCCTACGGGAACGTCCTTTAAGAACGACTGCACCGCTTCCCTCGTCCAGGTGTCTTTTTGGAAGAAGAACATCCAGCCCTGCATCACCCAGACCGCGTCCGAGATCGCCGCGTGTATAGCCGCATAGCTTTCCCTTCCGTATCTCTGAAGATCCTCGTTCAAACTTGACGTCACCGGGATCTCCATCTCGTTGAAACTGTCCGCGAGAAAATATTTCACAGGCCCGAACATGTTGGTGTAGGTCTGCATCCATACTTTCGTCAGCTCCGCGAACGTCTGCGTTCCCGGTTCTATCCACCAGGACTGGCATTCGCCAGGCAAAGCGCACCAGTGCGCCCTCGGGTGAAAATTCGTCTTGCCGTGCGTTTCGGCGTACTCTTCGGGAACGAAACCCGCGAAGCCGGGAACCACAGGCGTCATGCCGAATTCGCGCATCCTTGAGAGTATCTTGTCCTGAAGGATTTTCGTCTCGTCGATGTATTTGTCCGGGCAGGGGCCGTTGTGTTTGTAGAGGTTTCCCATGATGAACCAGGGCGCGAAGGCCGGACCGGGAAAATAATCCTTCAATCCTTTTTCGCTCACTCCCAAGTCAGTCCAGACTTTTTTAGCCACCGCCTGGTAACCCACCATCGCCAGAGGCATATTGACGCCGTGCAGCGCCAGATAGTCAAGCTCTTCCTCCCAGCGGTCCCACTTCCAATACGGCATGGTATATCCGAAAGTGCAGACGTTGAAATGATGGCGAAACTTGTGCGGCGTCCCGCCTGTCGTCAATTCGGCGTCCGGATAACTTTTGATCATAGGATGCCTCTGTTGCCAGGTCACCATCACGCCCGCGTGATCCTTCAGGTATTCATAACAGCCGCGGACGATAGCGAGATCGTTCTCGCCTTTGACGAAGACTTTCCCGTCTCTGGCCTCATAGGAAAA
>JAGCTE010000060.1 GCA_017963805.1 bacterium
CCGGTACGTTTCCAGTACGCGTGGGCCAAGCGGACTGGGTAGCAGAGGGAGTCTATCTCGTACTTGCGTTCGTGCAGCTCAGGCTTCATCTCCGTCTCGTCGCTCTGCCAATGACTTCCTTTTGGTCCGTCGTTGAAGGCGTTGGCGTAAGGGTCGATCAGGATGCAGCTGAACTGGCGGCGTATGACGCCGCGGATCAAACGGCGCAAGGGCTCGTCTTTTTTTGCGTAGCGCAGGTACGGCCAGACCTGGGCGGCGCTGTCCCTGAGCCACATGGCGTCGATGTCGCCGGTGATGACGAAGGTGTCGTCGTCGCCATCTTTCTTGCTGTACCGAACGGTCGTGTCCAGCGTGTTGGGGAAGCAGTTGGCGAACATCCAGTAAAGCTTGGGATCGACGGCCGTGAGCTTATCTTTCAAGTCAACGATCTGCTTTTCCACGGCCTCGCTGCGAAAGCAGCGCTTCTCGGCCGCCGGGCGCTTGTCTTCAAATTTCGCTTCTTCCGCCGCGGCGGAAAGAACCAAAAGCAAAACTAAAGACAAGATTTTGATTTTCATAATCTTTCCAAAGCCTGGTCGAGCCAGTCGCCGTCGAAGAGCTCGATGGTTCCTTTGTCGCAGGCGGCGGCGAGTTTGATGTTCATGGGGATCTTTCCAAGGATCGGGAGCTCCCAGTGTTTGGCGACTTCCGGGAGCTGGCTCTTGCCGAAGATGGTGATGATCTTGCCGCAGTCCGGGCAGACGGCGTAGCTCATGTTCTCCACGATGCCGAGGACGGGGATCTTCATCAGCTTGGCCATGTTCACTGCCTTGCTGACGATCATGGAGACGAGTTCCTGCGGGGAAGTGACGATGATGATGCCATCGATGGGAAGGGACTGGAAGACGGTTAGGGGAACGTCTCCCGTTCCCGGAGGCATGTCAACGAACATATAGTCGATGTCGCCCCAGATCACGTCTGACCAGAACTGCTTGACGACGCCGGCCACGACTGGACCGCGCCAGACCACCGGGTCTTCCTCTTTTTCCATCAGGAGGTTCAGGGACATTATCTGCGTGCCTAATTTGGAAGCGACAGGCAGCATGCCGCCTTCTATGGCTTCCGCCTTTTCCTTTAGGCCGAACATCTTCGGAATGGAGGGGCCGGTTATGTCGGCGTCAAGGATCGCGGTCTTGTCGCCGCGGCGCTGGGCCAAGACCGCCAGCATGCTTGTGACGAGGGATTTTCCCACGCCGCCTTTGCCGCTCATGATGGCTATCACTTTCTTAACGTTGGAGCCGGGATTGGCGGGGGCTCTGAAATCGTTGGGATCCTGTTTGCGCGAGGAGCAATTCTCTCCGCAGCTTGAACAATCGTGGTTGCAGTTTTCGCTCATAAAAATTCCTCGATATATTTAGATTGAAATCGTGTCGAAGCGTTCGGGTGTTAGGACTCTGGCGTCGGGGCGCAGGGCGCGGATGTTTTCCGCAAGGTCCATGATGGATTGCCGTTCACCGTGGACAAGGACGAAGGTCTTGCAGCGGTCGCCGACGTGGGAGACGAAGTCCATTAGGTCGCCTTTGTCCGCGTGCCCCGAAAAAGTGTTCAGAACGACTCTTTCCGCGTTCATTCTGTAGTACTGCCCGAAGATCTTGATCTCTTTCGCCCTGTCGACGATGCGGCGGCCCAGGGTGTTTTCGGCCTGGTAGCCCACTATCACCACGGCGTTCCTAGGATCCTCGACATTGTTTTTAAGGTGATGCAGTATCCTTCCGCTCTCGCACATGCCGGAAGCGGAGATTATGATCATGGAACTTGGGTCGTCGTTCAAAGCCTTCGATTCCTCGACGGTGCTGATGAGATGGACGAATTCCCTCATGTACATTCTCGTCCTGCTCTTGGCGAGCTCCAGCGTCTCCTCGTCGTAGGTCTCCGGATGTTTGCCGAAGACTTTGGACACTTCGCAGGCTAAGGGGCTGTCGATGTAGATGGGAAGCATCGGGGTCAATTTCGCGTCGTACATCTTCATCAGCGTATGGATGATCTCCTGGGCTCTTTCAAGGGCGAAGGCCGGGATTATAATTTTGCCGCCTCTTTTAAATGTCCTGTTGATGACGCCGGCCAGGAGGTCTTCCGCCTGGTTGATGTCCTTGTGGTAGCGGTTGCCGTAGGTCGCTTCCATAACGAGGGCGTCGATGTCCGTAAGATACTCCGGGTCCCTTATTATCGGCAGATTCTTCCTGCCCAGATCCAGGGCGTAGCCGACCTTAATTTTTCTTCTGCCTTCTTTTATGTCGAAGATATGGGAGGCGGAGCCCAGGATGTGCCCGGCTTCCAAAAAAGTCACGCCGATGTCTTCGGTGAGCTGCACGCGCTCGTGGTAATGGTGGGGGACGAAGTACTGCAAAGACGCTTCGGCTTCCTCTTCGCTGTAAAGGGGAGCGATCAGCGGATCGTCGGGATCGAGCTTGCGGCTAAGATATTCGGCGTCCAGCTCCTGGATGTGCGCGGAATCCAAGAGCATCAGGTCGCAGAGGTCTTTCGTGGCGGCGTGCGTGTGGATAGGTCCGGCGTAGCCGTTTTTGACGAGCAGGGGAATGTTGCCGCAATGGTCGATATGGGCGTGCGACAGAACCATGCAGTCCACAGGTTCCATATTGACAAAGGTCGTTTCGTTCTTCTGACGTGATTCCGCCCTGCGTCCCTGGAAAAGCCCGGCGTCCCTCAGGACGCGGCTCTTTTTCGTCGATAAGACGTGGGTGGAGCCGGTGACTTCCATGGCGCCGCCCAAGAATTGAATAAGCATATCAGCTCCTTAATTATTCTTCCACTCGCTCTATGTCAGCGCCAAGCTGGCGCAGCCTTTCGTCTATTTTCTCGTATCCGCGGTCGATCATGTAGATGTTGTCGATGCGGCTCTTGCCCTTGGCGCACAGGGCGGCTATGAGCAAAGACACGCCGGCTCGGATATCCGGGCTCGTTATCTTTTCGCCCCTCAAGGAAGCGGGTCCTATAACCACAGCCCTGTGCGGGTCGCAAAGAACTATCCTCGCGCCCATGCTGATAAGGCGGTCGATGAAGAACAGCCTCGATTCGAACATCTTCTCGTGGATAAGCACGGTGCCTTTGCACTGCGTCGCCACGGTCAAAAGCAAGCTAAGAATATCCGCCGGGACGCCCGGCCAGATGGCGCTCTCAAGCTTTGTGATCATGTCGCGGAAGCCTGGGCGTATCTCCATTTCCTGTTTGGCGGGAACGTAGATGTCTTCGCCTTTCACTTCGAAAGTGACGCCGAGCTTGGCGAAAGCCTTCGCCAAAACAGGCACGGCGCCGCAGTTGCCGCCTTTTATGGTTATGGCGTTCTTGGTCGCGGCCGCCAGGGCTATGAAGCTCGCGACTTCGATGTAGTCGGTGTCTATCGTGTGCTCGCAGCCTTTTAATTCCGTGACGCCCTGGATCACCAGCCTGTTGCTGCCGATGCCGGAAATGTTGGCGCCCATCTTGTTGAGCATCAGGCAGAGCTGCTGGACGTGCGGCTCGCAGGCCGCGTTGTAGATGACGGTCTGGCCGGATGAGAGGACGGAAGCCATGATGAGGTTTTCCGTGCCGGTCACAGACGCTTCGTCGAGCAGCATGTCCGTCCCGCGGAGTCCGCCGCGGTTCAGAAGCATGAGCCCGTTCTCGTCGTCGTAGATCGTGACACCCAGGCTCTGCAGGCCGACCAAGTGGGTGGTTATGCTCCTGGCGCCGATCTGGTCGCCGCCCGGCAGGGGAAGGCGCATCTTCCCGCAGCGAAGCAGCAATGGCGCGGCCAGGCAGATGGAGGCCCTGATCTTGGTGAAGTATTTTTCCGGGATCTCGCTCGACAATACGCTCTCGGCTGTCACGCGCCAGGTATGCGGATCGTTTTCGTCTTTTTCGATCTTCGCGCCCAGCGCCTCGAGAAGCTCGGACATGACCTTGATATCGCCGATAAGAGGGACGTTGTGAAGCGTGACGGTCTCTGAGGTCAGAAGACAGGCCGCCAGGACCGGCAGCGCCTCGTTTTTGTTGCCGTTGGCGACTATCGAGCCTGAGAGCGGCTTCGATCCCTGCACTATGAATGATCCGTTTGCCATAGTTTTTCCTCGCTTTTGTCAGGCGAAAAGTTTGCTGCCTATTCTTAAAAAATCACTGCCTTCCGTTATAGCCAGGCGATAGTCGTGGCTCATGCCCATGCTGAGCTTCACGCAGCTGGGAACGCTCGCTTTAACTTCATCCCGCAATTTTCTCAGCCCCGCGAAAACGCCCCTGATAAGCGCGTCGTCTTCCACAAAGGGGGCCATGCACATCAGCCCGTACAATTCAAGATTGGGCAGCTTGACGACTTCTTTCGCGACCGCGGGAACGTCTTCCGGAGACAGCCCGTATTTCTGCGTTTCGCCGCTGACGTTCGCTTCCAGCATGACTTTAACGGTTTTTCCAAGTTCCGCGGCGCAGCGGGAGATCTTTTCCGCCAGCTCCAAGGAATCCACTGAGTCTATGCAGTCGCACAGTTCGACGGCTTTCTTGGCCTTTCTGCTCTGAAGGTGCCCGATCAAGTGCAGTTCCAAACCGGGATAGCGCTTCTTCAGCTCGCCGTCTCCGAACTTCCTTTCCACTTCCTCCACGCGGTTCTCGCCAAGTATCCTGGCTCCGCACGCAAGGAGTTCCTCGATTTCAGGAACTTCGTGCAGCTTCGTCACGCAGACGAGCGAGGCGCGCCCTCCGATCTCTTCCATCAATTTCGCGTAGTTTACAGAAATGTTGCTCATATTTGAAATTATACCATAATGGACTAGAGGCTAGAGAAAAAGACAGTTAAGTCTGTGTTTCCACATTGACAAAAATTATGCAATGTTGTAAAATACACACAATAATTAACATAGAGGCGCTATTATGAGGAAGACTTCCACTCTTTTATTCCTTTTGATCTGCACAATTTTGTGTGTTTTGTCAGCCACGGCAGAAAATGATGGCGTTTATCAAAATCATGAGCTTAGAACATACCTGTCACAAGCTGTTTCCGATTTAGAGACCGAAGCAAAACATATTAAAGAGCAGTATGTTTCAGTCACCACCAGACTGGCAAAACTTGAATACGACCTTCCGGAAAAGTTCCAAAGCCTTTCCAACTTGTTCCAACTTTCCGATTCAAAGTTCGGCATAGACAACGATGCTCATCTCTTCTATGATTCGTACAAACTGAGCGATTTGGAAAAGTTTTATCTTTTTTCCGAAGGTGACGATCGTTATGTTCCGAATCCCGAGCCTTCCCCATTTGCGACTTTGGCGCAACTAATAGCGGTCTCAAACCAAGTTGTGGCGCTCAACGCTTCCTTCGCGACTTTAAGTTCCAACTTGACTAGCCTTTCAAATACCGTTAGCTCAATAACGGCATCTTTATCAAATTCACAGGGATCATTGCAGAATCTTACTATTGCCTACAACAGACTTGACGAGATATGCGACAACTTAACATCCGCCGTG
Source organism: bacterium (assembly GCA_017963805.1). Classification (GTDB taxonomy): domain Bacteria; phylum Auribacterota; class UBA3054; order UBA3054; family UBA3054; genus UBA3054. Next base: position 5,488 of record JAGCTE010000060.1, read on the forward strand.
CAAGTAAATGATGACGGAAGCGTAGTGATTGCCAAATCGTCGCCTATTGACGGCAGAATAGAACCTACTTCGGGAGCAAGCTGCTGGCAGCCTGCTATTGATGGCAATTGGGACAGAGCAGGCAATACATTCCGTGTTTCTCGTGATACCCAACTTGAAAATGTGACTTTATATTGCGATAACGCTGCTAGGATCTTATCGCCACAAAATGTTTATATATCCTCTTGCGAAGTCAACTATGGTGTCCCTCAAATAATTGAGTACGCTTCATCCTCAGTAAACACCTCTAGTTTTCCCAGAATCACTTATTCGTTTTCGTCACCCGTGCCAATCTCATCAGACAGGGATTATTTGCTTTGCGTGAAAAGGACCGGTAACGCTCCTCTTTACGTATATACTTGTTCGAACATAAGATATGGCGATTTTTATAAACCATACGGCGCTTCTGACGAGCCTAGGGGAGGCGGAGACATGCCTCGCAGCGGCTTGACACCTCAGCAGTGTTTTTATGAATATTTGAGCGATTACTGGTCTTTGACTTATACTTCGCAAGATATTTGGTCTATATTCAAATTCACAGATGATGAAAGTTTCACATTCAACGAAAGCGGGCTAACGGTGGAA
>JAGCTE010000061.1 GCA_017963805.1 bacterium
CCTCAAGGGGCCGGTCATCAAAAAGATCGACGACGTCACGCTCTTCGGCAAGAATCCCGATTCGCATCCTATTTATCTGTTCTAAACCTTAACAAATTAACCAACTGAGATAAGTTATGAAAAAATTACTGTTATTGTTTGTTCTCGGCGTTGTGACCGTTTTGGCCGGGGAGACCAACACGATCTTCACGATCGATTTTGAAACGAGCGAAGGCTACGCGGCAGGCGACGCCGTGGGCCAGAACAATTGGGCGAAAAGTTGGTGGGGAGCCGGAGGAAACCTGATAATCTCCAACAACGCCGCGGCCGCGCAGCACGGCGACCAGTTCCTTTTCTGCGACGGCATCAACCATCAGACTTCCTTCGACGTCTCCGAAGAATGCCCCGGAAACGCGAAACTGCAGCTCTCTTTCTTCGCCTCTGTCCCCGAGGACGCCGCCCAGCCGTTTTTCGTTAAGCTTCACTCGCTTGGGGAAAGTGGCAAAGCTTACGATCTTGAGATAATCGAGCTTCAGCTCAAGGCCAGCGGCGACGGGCAGGTGACTTACGGCACGGCCTCCGGGCAAAAAACATTCAACGTCGGCGGTCTGGAAGCCGGCTCGTACCAGTACTGCAGCGCGATAATCTCCCCGGCCACCAGATCTATTGAGGAGATCAGGATCGCCGACCAGATCCTCAGGGAAGATGGCATGTTCTACAAGAGCGCTTTCACGGAAGGCTGCGGCAATCTGCCTGACGGCGTCCGCGTCATGAACAGCGGCGCCCTCGACAATTTCAAAGTGGAGACCTGCCCCTTGCCTCCTGACAAGGAATTCGACATCACGCCTTCCCAGCCCATCTTCTCCCGCACCGCGACCGAAGTGAAACTTACGGTCGCCAACAAGACGACGGGCTCTTTCGAATACACCGCCACGGTCGAGGATTCGCCGGAATGGCTGAGCGTCACTCCCGCTGCCGGCACCTGCGAAGGCGCCGTCGAGCTTACGCTTTCCGTCGACAGGAGCGTCATGAGCAACGGATACTACCGCGCCATGGTGACCGTTGACGGCGGCGAATACGGCAGCAAGACCATCCCGGTCTGCTGCCCCAACGGCAGCGTCATCTACGCCGAGAACTTCGAGTCTCCCTACATGCACATAGGCGGCATCGACGGCCAGAACACCTGGGTGGGCGATTATCAGCACGAAGGCAATGAGATGGTGGTCACCAACGTCGCCTACGGCTTCGATGGCAACTGCGGCTACGTCGTGAGATCCGGCGGCTACGAAGGCTACATGTGCGACGTCTATTCCCCCACGGGCGGAATACTCACGGTCAGCATGAAGATGTACAAGGGCAGCGCGGCCGACTCCGAGGCCGACTATTTCTACATCCAGAATGACGTCTGGTACAGATCCGTCAGCTTCTGGTTCGTCAGGGAAAAAGAGCAGGATTACTTCTACCTCTACAGTTTCGGCAACGGCCCGGCGCAGAAGACCAATCTTTTGGGCGATCGGAAGTTCCCGCTGGACACCTGGCTCGATTTCTCCTTCACGGTCGACTACAGGCGCTACCTTATGACCGATCTGACCTTAGGAGACTTCACCACGAACTTCGGGACCAGCGTGGAGCTTTCCAAGAAAGCCTCCGCTTGGGTCGATCAGATCCAGCGCTTCACCAAGTTCTGCATGAACTGCGGCGTCAACTCCGCGGACGCCATGTGGCTCATTGACGACCTGAAGTTCGAGGACATTCCGCGTCCCGAGACCTATGAGCCCCAGCTGAACGGCGTTTACGCTTTCGGCGAGACCGAGACGGTCATCGAAGACACAGTTGTGAACGGCGGATCGCTTCCCTTCCAATACGAAGTGACCTTCCTCGACTATCCCGAAAACGTCTTCGTCACCACCAACGCCACGGGCGTCATAGAGGAGAGCGGAAAATTGAGCGTCGGCGTCAAGAGGGACGGCCTGGATGACGGCTTCTTCCGCTCCAGGATGCGCTACGCTTACGGCGCTGTCGGCGGCGCGCTTGACAACGCCATCACCTCCCTTGTCACTTTTGCCAAGGGCGGCTGGTACTACGACACGACTTTTAGCGCCCCCTTCTACGCCGAAGGCAACCTGAAGGGCCAGGATTACTGGGAAGTCCAGAACAAGGGCGCTTCTCCCTACGTCAGTGAAAGGGACAGCAAACGCGCCGTGTATTTCCCCGAATCATCTTTCGCCTCCGTTCCGGCTCTCAGCCCGGTCGGCTCCACCTTCACCGTCAACGCGGAATTTTTGATGGAGAAGAACGAGAACACCACTTACGTCGACTTGACACAGAACGGCGAGACTGGTTTCCTGCCGATTAGGATCCGCCGCGACAAGGAAAACAACGAAGCCTTGATAGGCTATATGTCCGGCGAGGATTTCATGGAATGGTTCAGGGCGCCGCTTGACAAGTGGAACACCCTTTCCTTCACGCTTGACACCGACGTGGCCTACGGCTGCGCGCTTTCCTGCAGCGTAAACGGCGTCGTGACCAACTTCGCGGAAGGCGACGTTCCTTTGAACGGCGGCTTCGACGATCAGCCGCTTAAGAGCGTGGGCATCAAGACCCAGAACGACGGCCCGGACGAAATGTACGCCACCGGCGTCTGGTTCTCCAAACTTTCCGCTCACGACGTCAGCGTTCCCGAGCCCATCTCGATGGGATTCGCGGTCCTTGCGCTGGCTCTCGCTTTGCGCAGGCGCTGACAAAAGGAAAAAGCAAAAACAAAAAAGGCGGGCGAATGCCCGCCTTTTTTTATTGCCGCAACAGATCCGTTAGAACTTAGCCTTGTTGTTCTCGTCAACGAGGCAGATGGACGGCTTGAAACCTTTCGCTTCCATCTCCTCCATATTGGCCCAGGCGAAAATAATTATGATGTCGCCTAATTTCGCAAGGTGGGCGGCCGCGCCGTAAATGGCGATCGTTCCGCTGCCCTTGGGGGCGGGGAGGACGTAAGTGTCGAAGCGCGACCCGTTGGTCACGTTCGCGACGGAAACGCGCTCGTAGGGGAGTATGTTGGCGGCGGCCATGAGATCTTCGTCTATGCCGATGCTGCCCGCGTAGTGCAGGTCGCATTCCGTCACTCTGGCGCGGTGGATCTTTCCTTTCAGTAATGTCAGCTGCATGCTTTTCCTCTTGTTTTGATAGTTATAATTCTACCTTAAAGGGGGAAGGAACGCAAGGAAGAAGCCCCTATTAGGAGCAGGACCAGCAAAAGCGGCGCGCTAGGCTCCGGTATGAGCTGGAAGGGGCCGCAGACGCCTCCGTAAGCTCCTGTGGCGCCTTTGTAGGCGGTTTTGGCCCTGAGGTAGTATAGTTTGCCGACCGACAGGTTTGTCAGCGCAAGGCCGTCCTCAGGGACGCTAAGAGCCTCGTAGACGATGGTCCCTTCCCGCTTTTCCGAACATTCGTGGTTCTTTAAGTCGCCGAAGAAGTCTTTTTCCAGAACTTCCCACTCCCTGCTCCGCCAGACCGCCGATCCGCGGTTCACATACGGGTACCTTATGATGGTGTGGTTTGCGGTGCCGGTCGCGTATTCCCCAATTGGCCAGGCGGTCCCGGGATCTTCGCCGATCACGCCTATGATGTCCACTATCTCGTCGCCCCTTGCCAGGGCCACCGCGTCGTTGCCGGTAAAGTCTATTTTCGCGCTGACAAGGTCGGCGGAGTTCGTAAGCTCTGCGTCTGCCTTGTTGTTGCAGATCAAAAGCGTCCCGTAAGAAGGGAGGGAACCGAAGAGCGGCAGCGTTTGTGCTGCCGCGACGGAGCCGTTCTTGAAGATGCAGACGCTCATGCCCTCGAGTTCAGCGTCTTCCGGACAGGGATTGTATATCTCTAAGTAGCGGTTGTTGCCTGAGCCTTTGCCATATTCGGAAAAGAAGAGATAGGGGTTCGGGAGAAAATCTCTGCTAATTGCGACGTCGACCAGGACGGTCAGCTTCTCGTCGACTTCCGGCCTCAGAAGAACGGCCGTTTCGTCGTTCAGCGTTCCCGCTTCGATGCTCGGCACCGCCATGTCGACAACGGGAAGCTCCGGAACGGTCACTTCCTTGATCGGGCTGCCGCAGGAAAAATTTCCCTCTGGGGAACAGCCCCAGGCTTTGTAATAATAGGTGTTCCCGGGAGCGACGTCAGCGTCGCTGAATTCTTTTTCATTCACGGAAACCACTACGATCCTGCCAAGGCTGCCTCCAATTTCATAAGAGCTTTCGTTCTGCGGGCGGTTGGTGACGAAATAGTTTTTGTTTGCGGAACGGCAGAGCAGGTTCATGTCTTCGTTCAGGTCTAAGCTGATCTCCACCCTGTCCCAGTTGGCGGTGGTTACGTTAAGGACGGGAGAGGCGCCGCGCTCCGGGCAAGCTTCCCCCTTTAGCGTAAGGTCGCCGATGCCGGCGAAGTCGGTTGCGCCCTGCTGCTTGATCCTGAATATGATCCCGGCGGAATCGGCGTCGCTCGGAACCGGTATCGAAACCGTTTCCCACTCGTTGCTGGTGTCGAGCCTTGATTTGGCGAGGCTTCCGAAGAGGTTGGTGGTGTCGCAGAAAAGGCACCACTGGATGTTCTCGCCGGAATCGAGCCCTTCGGCGAAATAGGAAAATTCCATTGTTACGTTGGTCGCCCCGACGATCTGCCGCGGCAAGAAGCTAAGAGTATGATAATAGCTTTTCCCTTCGCTGTTCTTCGCGAGACCGCTGACGCCCCAGAAGGGGACGTTCCCGTCCGCCGTGTGTTCGTTCAGTTCCGTAAGAACGCCCCAGTGCGACTTCTCCTCCTGGTACTGGCCGGGATTGGAAACATACTCCCATACGGAAGTGTCTCCGAAATTTGATTTGGCGATGATCACGTTTTCCGCCATAAGGGAAAAAGAATTCAAAAGCGCGCTTATCGCGGCCGCGAAAAATAGTTGTTTTTTCATGTTTGGTCCTCCTTGTATAAGTAAGCGGTCGCGAAAACGAAAAAATTGCGTTCTTGATTGTGTGACACGATTTAGGTAAAATGTAACACGATATAACTAACAACCTAAAAAAATTATGCGCAAAACACTTTTGGCAGCTCTTTTTGTCCTTTCCTTAGCTTTGACTCTCCAGGGCGCCGGCTGGATCGACTGGTACGTCGACAACACCTTTGAAGGCGAATCCAAAGGAACCGAGGAAGCACCTTTCAAGACTATCCAGGAAGCCGTGGCGGCCTCCTTAGCCAGCAACGCGACGTTCTCCGCGGACACCATCTGGATCAAGGGTACGGACAAACCGTATTACGGCCCCATCGAGATCCCCAACAAGAACGCCATGCGCTTGAAGGGTTACGGCGAAGTGAAGCCTGAGATCACCGTCACCGGCGAAGTGGCGCAGACCGTCATCAAGAGCGGCGACAATTACGCCAGTCCCTTCTACGCCTGCATGCCGCCGGCCCAGGTCAGCCTTGAGAACCTGATCGTCAGAAACGATATCGCGGCTCCGGCTGGGATCTGCTACTGCGCCGACGTTCAAGTCTGGGTCTCCTGGGAAGAGTCTGTCAGGGAAACCCCTGAAAAGATGCGCTTCGGCGTCAGGAACTGCGAATTCTACGCCACAAACGGCAACGTTTGCTTCAGGTTGAGAGACCTGGACCAGCGCCATAACCAGGCTCTTGTGGACGCGGACCACTGGTCAATGGTCTGGAACTGCAAGTTTGAGGGCGAGGGCGACCTTATGCACCTTTCCTCCCAGGAAAAGGCTCTCGTTGTCAGCAACACCTTCATAGGCGGCGGAAGAGCCATGGTCTTCGAGGGCTGGACGAACGCGGTCTATTCCAGGCTCACGGAAAACATAAAGATCAAGCAGAACCTTTTCTTCAACCAGCAGAGCGCGGTCTTGTATTCCGGCGTCTGCGACGATCTGGAATTCAGCCACAACACCTGCGTCCTCGTTTCCGGCACGCACGTTTCCCTCACCGACACGGGGCTTGACCCGAGGGGAACGACCTACGTCGAGGACAACATTTTCCAGAAAGGCGAAACGGCCGTCCAGTTCGCGGAGGAATTCTGGAGCGAAAAGGTCAGATTCAGGGACAACCTTTTCGAAGAGGTCGACTCCTACGGCGATTATCCCGTCGTCGGCGAGGCGAAGTTCGTTTCCCTCGATCCAGAGGACGCTGATTTCCTCCGTCCCAACTATGATTCCGACGCGGATAGGGGCGAGTATTACTTGGGCGCGCTGGCTCCCATTCCGGAACCGGCCTGCCTTTTCGCGTTCGCGCTCGTTTTAGCTTGGCTCATTAGGAGAAGATGATTTTTAACGGGAAAATAAAAGCCAAAGGAGCGGCGCTGATCATGACAGTGCTGCTCCTTGGATTTTTTTCACTCATGGCGCTTTTTTTCAGCACCATGCTTTCCCTGCATTTGGGCCAGAGCGAAAACTTTTTGCGCGAGGGGCTGGCGGAGAGCGGGGAGCAGGCCGTGTTGGCCCACGCCCTGGCGCTCTGCGACGCCGCGCCCTCCAACGAAGGGCTTGACAAAACGTTTTCTTCCGGCTGGCAAAACGATGACGGAGGCAAGGTCACATACCGCTTCCGCTTTGAGGATCAGATAAAAAGCGGGGAAGATATTTTCCCCGACTTCCCGCCGCTGACTTCCCCTAGGGACGCCGCCGGAAAAGAAACGGCGAATCTGGCAGTCCTGGACGCGGAGGAGGGGAATTCCCTTTTAATAACCGAAGTCTGCGAAGACTTTCTCAGCGAGAGAGGCCGCGAGGAGGGCGCGGAGCATCTGGCGGCCTCGCTTCTGGACGAACTCGACGTCGACCGCTCCCGCAGGAGCGATTCGCTTCTGGGAGAAAGCCTCGTTTTCACGGGCGTCACGAAAGGCGACAACCGCTTTCTGCCTTACTGGAAGATCGACCGCCTTAGCGCTTTTTTCGACCTGGACAAAAAAACTCTCGAGCCCTACCGGGGCTTCATGGTCTTGAAAACCGCTTATGA
>JAGCTE010000062.1 GCA_017963805.1 bacterium
CGAAGCCGTTTCCGAAGATCTTCCTGAATCTGCCGAAGAAACTGTACTCGTCCACTTCCCGGTTATCCGGGTAAGCGGAACCCAAATCTGCTCCGCGGAGCATGTCGTAGGAGACGCTGTCAACAGGGCGCGTGTCGCCGGGAAAGACGGAAGGATTGCCGCCTACCGCGTTCAGGCACTGCCTCTGGGTCAATTCGAAAATGCCGACGTAGCAGGCGTTGCTCAAACTTTCCGATTCGATCCTTCTGAGCCAGATCTCGTCAGTGCGGCACTTGTCGCCGCTGACCGCGGGGCCGGAAGCGGAAACGCGCATTGTTCCCGTCAAGGTGTCGAGGACGAGATAGGTGGCCTGGTCGGTCACTTCCTCAAATTCGACCCTTAATACGACGTCGCCCATCTGGTCGACGTAAGCGTCGTCGGGCGTCCAGGTCAGTTTGTGCGTTCCAGCACCAACCGCAATTCCGCAAGCGCCGTCATATTCAATTTTGCCAAGATTCTCCAGCGGTTCTTCGCTGCCGTCTTTCAGTTTGCCGAAGAAGGAGACCCGGAAGACAGGTAGAGAGTTTTCCGATCCGGAGGTAATTTCATACTCAAAGGTCCTCTGGGCGCGGTCTGGCTGAGTCTCAAAGGGGCTCGTTATCAGAGCGACGCGGAAGCCGCAGTACATGCTGACCTGTTCAGACTTGAGACTGTCGTGGAAAGCGGAGCGGCATTTGCCGGCGCGGTCGCTGCTGGCGGACCAAGCTCCGCCCCTGATGGCGCGGTAAAATCCCCAGCTCGTGCCAACGGGCTCGGTCAGGGGATCGGTGCCGAGGCTGGGCTGGTAGGTGTCGAGGCACCATTCGCTCACGTTGCCGTGCATGTCGTAGAGGCCCCAAATGTTCGGCTCGTAGCAGCCGACCGTGGTGTGTTCCTCGAAGCCGCCCTTTCCGTCTTTGCGGTTGTAATAATAGCGGGCCACTTCCTCCACGTTGAAGTCCTGATCCTCTTCCGTCAGATCCTTGCCGCTGTTCAAAGCCGTTGTGGTGGTGGCGCGGCAGGCGTATTCCCACTGTGACTCGGTGGGCAGATCAAAGGTCAGGCCGGTCTTGGCGCGGAGGATGCCGAAGAAGGTGTTGGCGTCCACGTCGTAGCTCTTCGGCCATAAAGCGCCATTCTCGGATCCGCGGAGGTCGTTGTAGGAAACGCATTCCACCGGGCGAGAATCGCCTTTGTACATCGAGGGATTAGATCCGGTGACAAGCTCGTACTGTTTCTGCGTCGTCTCGAAGACGCCGATGTAATAATCGTTCGTCAGCGTAATTTCATGCTGGGTCTCTGCCTCGACTCTGCCAACTTCGTAAGCGGGGCTGCCCATGACGCAGCTTCCCGGCTCGATCTTCCTAAGGACCAGCTTGGTGGTCTTGTACTCTTCCGTCCAGCCGCCTTCAGGCACTCTGTCCAAGTAAGTGACTGGGAAGCTGTCGGCCTCAGGTCCGCCGGACAGATCAATGACGGCGTATCCCTCGTTCGGGGTTGTCTCATCCGCGACGACCTTGATCTTCATGTTGTCGATCTTCGTGAAGTAAAACTGATCGTTGGGCATCCAGAGGGTCTTGTGCTCGCCGCTTCCCGTCACCGTGCCGAGCGCGCCGTCTAATTCCAGCGAACCTTTTTCAGAAAGGTCGAAAAGCGTTTCGCCGTTGTCGATGGAGCCGTAGAACTTGATGTTGTAGGTGGGGTCGTCTTTTTCGGAGGTAAGGGCGTAAGTTATGGAGACGCTTCTTGAGAAGGGCCAGATCTGCAAACATCTGACGTAGCTGATGCAGTTGGCCTGGGCGGAAATGGAGGACAAGGCGGCCAGAGCTGCGATCGCCGCCAGGCCTTTGAAGCGTTTGCGCGCGAAGAACGCGCCAATGCCCAAAAGGGCTAGAAGCATTAAGCCCGCGGGTTCCGGAAGGAGCGTAACTCTCCTATCAAGCGTTATGGTGCCCAATTCGGTCTCGACGCTATGCTTGAGGAGATAGGTGTCGTCCAGGGGAAAATCCTTGTATGGTTCGGATTTGTAAGGCCAGTAGACGAAGCCCTCCCTGGGGATCCCGTAATAGTCCGCGAAAAGGGTCGTGTTGATCTCGGGATTTTCGATATCCTCCGCCGTGACGACGATGGAGACGAGCTCGCCCCTGGCAAGGTAAGTGCTGTAGCAGACTTTGTCGGTGTCCTTCAGAAGGATGGCTTTCGCGGTGATCTCGCTTCCGTCGAAGCGGAAATCATCCGACCAGAGCTCGTCGCATAAAGCGGTGAGGCAAACAAGCGCCGCAAGGGACGCAAGGATTACTTTTTTCATAAACGCTCCGTATATTGCTTACTTCATTCTATTTTACGCTTTTCTCGGCGAAAAGTCATATGCCCTTGGCAAACAGGCTTCGCTGAGTTTGCTTACGGGCACATGACTCTTTCGCCTCGAAAATCTATCGACGGCAAGCGGCATGTGTCCCAAGGCGAACACACGGGAGCCAGCGTTCCTCGAAAATCGCGGTGGCAGTAGTGAGCCGGGGACACATGCCGTTGCCGGAGAAAGGGCATATGACTTTTCGCCGAGAAAATCACAGGAGCTTAATGCGCCAGAGGAGCGAGGAGCGCTTTTCGGGGAGCGTTGCCTTTACGCCGTCTCTCAATTCGCTGCCTTTGCTTTCCCAAACCTTGCCGCTGTCTTCATCTCTGATCTCGTAGGTCTTGTCCGGATCAGCGAAGGGAAGTTTCAGGATACAGTCGGCTTCTTCGCATTCGTCCTGGCGGAAAGCCAGAACGGCCGCTTTGCCCGTTTCGGGATCGTTGTAGGCGAAGGCGGTCCAGCCCTTGAGGTCGTCTTCCGCGTGGTAAGGGGTCAGGACGTAGAAGTCTTTCAGGAGAAGGTCGTTTAGGGACCGCCACTCCTTTAGGTTGTCCTTCATCAGCTTCAGGTCCAGTTCGGGATTCTGCGTGACCTGCCCGCCTATGTGCCAGGCGGCCGGAAGGTACGAGGCTCGGGAAATGTATTGGTCAGGCCCTCTGCCGGCGGCGGGATCCAGTTCTCCCTTGGTCTCCTTGTTGCTGCTGCCGTGGAAGGGGATCCAGTAAGGCAGGGTGGAGGTCATGGAGAGCCTAAGCCCGGAAGTCGTGCGGTCGGCGTCGGAGCGCATAAAGGGAATGCCGCGGCGCATGGATTCGATATCGTTGCGGCCGCCTCCGCTGGCGCAGGAATCAACGTAGGTGCAGCCTCCTCTGGTCTTCTGAAAGTCTATTATGGCGTCCCAGAGGGCGTAGTGGCCCTGGATGAGGAAATTCTCGGTGAGGCCCTGGCGCGGGATGCCCAGCCGCTTGGACTCTTCCTCGTCGTGGAATTTCCAGTTGGGGGCGTGGGAGAAATTGTTGTCCTCCCGGTAAATGTCGGCGCCCACCCGCTTCATGGTGCCCAAGACTCTCCCTTTCGTCCACTCGAAGCATTCCTTGTTGCCGAGGTCGTTGGTGGTCTGGCGGTTCTGTGCGCCGTCGTTTATGGCCCACTCGGGTTTGTAACCGTAATTCTTCACCAGGCCGTCGACGTTCGTCACCCGCTCAGGCTCGAACCACATGAGGTTCGCCATGCCTTTTTCGCGACAGGCGTCGAAGTATTCCCTCAAGCTTTCGCCCGGCCACTTCACGGGGTCGACTTCCCAACTGCCGACGCTGGTGTACCAGTAAAGCCCGGCCGTCTTTCCTTCGGGGTCCGAGTACCAGCCGGCGTCGAACCAGTGCACGTCGGCCACAAGGTCTTCCTTTACGAGCTTGTCCAGCGTCCTCTTCCAGGTCGTGCTGTCTTCCGCGGAGGAGCCGTCCCACTGTTCGATGTGCTCTTTACCGGCGTCGGGATTGAAGCCCACGGCCGTAAAGGGCTTGATGGGGTCGCCCTGGGCGTTGGCTCTCGGCATGTTGCATTCGATGAACCAGCGGCGCCAATAGTTCCAGGCCTTGGTCTTGTCCCTGCCTTCGTAGGGAAGCAGGACTACCAATCCGGTCCTGATCTTTTCGCCGGGAAGCAGCGAGGCCTCGAGGAAAACGTCGGACTTCAAGATGACGCGAGTCTCGCCTTCCTCGCGTTCGAACCTGGCGCCAAAGGTGCCGGCCCAGCCAAGGGCGATGAATATTCCTCCCTCCCCTAACACGAGATCGTAATACGGGAAAGTCTGGTGGGTGGGGCGGCCGCTTAAGCTTAAGAAAGCCACCTTGCCCTCGCCTTGAGAGAGGTCGTGTTCGTAGGGCTTGTGATGTTCCTGAAAGTCGCCGCCGATGCCTCTGAGCACAGGATGGTCTCCGGCGAAGACGGTGTCCAGGGCTCTCAGTTTGGAGATGACAGGTGAAGGCTTGTCGCCCACGTTGGTGAAATAGATGGTGTATTCCGTCTCATCGTACTTATCGTTGTGCTTCGCCTGGATCTCCCCCACCAGCTCGTCGCTGATCTTGACCTTCTTGGAGTAAGATTCGCCGTCTTTTGTTTGTTCCGACTTTTCCTCTATGGTCGGGAAATCAGCGAAGCCTTTGTAGGGCTTGCCGTCAAGTTCGAAGGAGAACAATTCCCCGTCCTCGTTCTTGATCTGATCGAAGATGGTCGTTTCATCTTTCGGGCCGACCACGACCGTCGTCATCTTCGCGGGATCGATGTATTTTTTCGCCAGGGCTTTCATTTCGGAAAGCGTTACGTTCTCCGTGATCTTCTGGCGCTTCAACAGGTAATCGATCGGATAATCGAAGCGCAGCATGGTCTCGAGAAGCTGCCGGCGGTCGCTGACCGTTTCGCCGCGCCTGACCAAAGACTTGGCGACGGTCGCTTTCGTATAGGCGAGATCTTCTTCGGAAAGATCGTCGGCGTATTTTTTGACGATATCGTTGATTATCTCGAGCGATTCCTCGGTATGCGTGGCGTCCACGGCGGTCGAGATAACGTAGGCGCCGTAATCTTTTTCCGCGTCAAAGTACGAGCTGGCGCCGTAGGTGTAGGCTTTCTCCTCCCTAAGGACGATGTTGAGCCTCGCGGAGAAACAGCCGCCCAGCATGAAGTTCATAAGGTGCGATTTGAAGTATTCCTCATCCTGGCAGCTCATGGCCGGCAGTCCCACCCTTATTTCGCTCTGCGCGGCGTCCTCGCTCTTTTTGAGGACTTTCCTGCCGGGTATGAATTTTTCAAAGACCGGCGGCGCGGCTTTCTCCGCTTTCGCTTTGGAATAGAATTCGATGATGCCGGAGGACAGTTCCTTCAGTTCCTCAATGTCGATGTCCCCTACCGCCGCGATGGAGAGAGGAGAATTGGCGAAAACGTTTTTGTAGTAATCGGCAACGTCTTTTTCGCTTATTCTCTCCACGCTCTCTATGGTTCCGTTCAGAGGCATGGCGGCGGGAACGCGGCCGTAAATGTTTTCATAGAAGAGATTGTCGGCCAGGCATTCCGGGTCGATCGCGTCCTGGCGCAGCTGGTCGAGCTGCCTGGCTTTGACGCGCGCGAAGTCTTCTTTCCTGAAGGCCGGTTTGGTAAGGGCCTGCTCCAAAAGCGGGAAAAGTTTCGGAACGTTCGAGGAGAGCGTCTGGACTCTCACAAGAACGCTGTCCGCGGTCGCCCTGGTAGAAAGCGCCACGCCCAGATCTCTCACCGCTCCGTCGAACCGCAGCGAGTCGTAATCCTCAGTACCTTCCAGCAGCATGGCCGCCGTAAGCGTGGTGATGCCGGAATTGAGAAGCGTTTCCTTCGCCTGGCCGCCGTGCAGTATGAAAGTGATCTCCGCCATGGGGAGAGTTTCGTCTTTTTCCACCATTAAGCGGATGTTGCCGCCGATCTTCTCCTCCTGGACTTTCTGGACCTTTATTTCGGGCAGTTTCCCTTCAGGCGGTATCTTTGACCGGTCAAAGCTGGAAGGCAGGTCCTTGACGGTCTGGCAGCCCTCGCCGGGCTGCCCGAAGCGGCTTTCGTCAACAAAGGGCTCCTTGATCTCGGGAACAAGCGTCGAATCCTTCATGGCGAGGCCGCCCTGATCGGCGGGAAGGATCGTCAAAGTGAAGGAGGGCTTGCCCTTCACGTACGTTTCATAAACTCTTTTGATGTCGTCCATGGTCACGCTTTCCATCTGGTCGGCCATTTCGTTCAGCCTGTTCCAGCTGCCGGCGTACTCGTCGCTGTAGGCCAGAAGAAAAGCTTTGTCGATGCTCTTCTGGAGCTTGGAGTAGAATTCCCTCAGGCAGCGCGCCTTGTAGCGTTCGAGCTCCTTTTCGTAGGAAGAGAAATTGTCCTCGAAATCCTTGAGGGCGTCTTTTATCGCATTCCGGGCTTCTTCCGCTTTCACGCCCGGCAGCAGCCTGGCCGTGATGGTGAATTCGCCCGTCAGGTCGCAGCCGTCGCTGTACACTTCGGCGGAAGGCGCCAGCTTCTTCTCCACGAGGTGA
>JAGCTE010000063.1 GCA_017963805.1 bacterium
CCCGGCAACTTCTACGGCCAGGACGCCGACTTCCAGATCATGTATTCCGATGTGAACTGCACCAACGAAGCGCCGAGAGACGGCGAAGTCACCATCGTTTACGACGAGGAACGCGCCTCCAACGTTCTCTATGTTAAAAGAACCAAAACTACTGAAGATTCATACGGCAAAGACCGCGGCCTCAGGATCCCGCTCAATTGGCAGGGTGTCGATTACAATGGCGGCGAAAACGCTAACATTCTGATCACCGGCAAACTCAAAGTCCCCGCTGGAGGCGACGGCTACGCCGAGCTTCGTCTCGCCAACTCCGCTGACAAATGGATGATGCGCTTCTCCCCTTATGGCAAAGATGGCGGATACAAGACTTACTTCTACAATTTCAACGACAACCGCGCCGTCAATGCCGGCGCCGCCAATGCCGCAGAACCTCGTTTCCAAACGGTAACCGACAGGACCTCGTATAATGATGCCGTCAAATTTGACACATGGTGCGATTTCGCAATCTTCATTGACTGCGAAAACGGCTTCTTAAGATCTTTCGAGATCACCGACAACGACACCTTCAACTTCGCCAGCGACTACGCCACTATACTTAAATTTTTCCGCTCCGCCCCCTCTTTCTTTGAGTTCACGGCGGTCGGCAACGGCTGGAACGCCGCAAGATCCGGCGCTTACTTCGACGATCTGAAAGTGACCTTCATTCAGAAAGAGCGCATTCCCTGGGTAACGGTCTTTGAGGACGATTTCTCAAGCTACAACGCCGGCGAATCCCTCACCGCGGCCAACCCGGCCTACAAGAGGATCGGCAGCGAGGAGACTTTCACTGATGAGATCATAAGCGATGAAAAGGGCACCTACGCCAAGCTTTGGGTCAACAAACCGACCGGCTCTCCCATAGACGGCGTCTATTACGACATCCCGGAGGCCTGCGTCCCCGCCGACGGCACCAAGCTGAGACTTACCATAAGAACCATCGTGAAGGACAACGGCACCTATTTTGCTTTTCTCAATAACGGCACGCCCGAGGCCTCCTACGGCTACCACAGCGCCAACGCCTGGTTCGCGACCTGGACGGAAGGCGCCTACGTCTCTCCCCGCTACAGCGGCCGCGAAAGAAACATTTACGGCTCATCTTACTTTGTGACCGCCAAAGTCACCGTGGCCAACGATGCCGACGGCGCCTACCTGGAATCCTGCAATATCGGCACCTCCCAGGCCGGCTACACCGATTACGTCTGGGGCTGCCCCTGGAGCACCTACTACGACACCCACTTGGCGAAAAACCCGAATCAGGCCGCCCTGGCCATTCAAGGCTGGCCCAACAGCGACGTGCGCTGGACCGGCCTTAATTACTTCAAGGTCGAGTACGCCGCTCCGGAACCGGGCATGATCGCTTTGCTCGCGCTCTTCGGCCTCGCCTTCCTCCGCAGGAAGTAAGCGGCAAAAAACAAAACAACAAAAAACGCCGAGTGAAAGCTCGGCGTTTTTTTTATGCCTTGTTGTTTTAAGAAAATTTACATCCACTTCTCAAGCTTTCGGAGGCTTGGGGCTTTCCTGCCCGACTTCATCTCCCAGATGTTCTCGAAGTCCCAGCCCTTGAAGGTCTCTTTCTTGCGCATGTTCTCGTTACTGACGATGCCTTTGGTGGGCTCCTTGGAGACGCCGAAGTTGTCGGCGCTGCAGTAGCAGTTTTCTTCGTTTTCAAACATAGGCACGACTTTTTCGCTGCGCCGGCTGCCCTGCAGCTTCATATTGCTGTAACAGTTCTCAAAAAGGCCCCTTCCGTTTCCCAATCCTGTCATGGTCCAAATGTGATGTCCGTTGAAGGACCACCCGCCCTGCTTGCTTCTCACTTCCCCTATGTGCTTAGGGTCAATGGAACTTTCCGGCAATTTAAATTTGCCGCTGCTGTAGCAATTGCAATAATAGGATTGGTCGGCGCTCGCCGTGAATCCAGCCACGCCGCAAAAACGATTCTCGTAATTTATGTTCGAGGCGCATTCGGAAAAGTAACTTCTCAATGAAAAAGTGGTAAGTCCTGAAATGGCTTTATTGGCCGTGATGGTCCCGGAGACATAGCAGCCGGAGACCTGGCAGTCCGTTAATTTGCCGGCCAGGCCCGCGCCGTAGATCCCGATGGTAAAATCGACGTTCAAAAGCGCCAGGTCTTTTATGACGTAAGCGTTATCCCGATTCATAAGGCTTCGGGCTTGTTCGCGGGGAAATTTGCCTAAGATCTGCTGGTCACCGGATGACGATGGCATCCAGTCCGCTCCGACTTTGCCGAAGAAAGACGCGTAGTCCTCTTCCGGGCGCCTGATGTAAAGATTCGAGATGTAATGCCCTCCCCCGTCGAAATTGCCTAAAAACGGAGGATAATTTTTGCCTTTTTCCCGGAAGCGCTTATTGGAGGGCGTTTCCATTCCAATGGGGATGAAGCCTTTGCCATTGTTCCAGCTCTTCGTTTCGGAAGCGTCCAGGTCGCAGGTCAATTTGTAGTATCTGCGGTAGGAATTCTCCACATCCTGCTGCATCCAGACCAGATGCTCCATCTTGCTGATAAGGTAGGGAGAATCCTTCGTGCCTTCCCCCGGAGGGGTGATGGGCTCTTTTTTGGCCAAAAGCGGCAGCGCCGCCAAGATCACAGCCAAGCTGAAAACAAAACTATTTTTCATAAAC
>JAGCTE010000064.1 GCA_017963805.1 bacterium
AAGCTGCTGGGGAAGTCAAACTTGACGGGCACGAACATTTTGACGACTTCCTGCTGGAAAGCTTCCTGGCTGAAGACTTCCTCGTTGAGTTTCTTGCACCAAACACACCAGTCGGAGCCGGTGAAGAGGAGGAGCAGATTGAGGTCTTTTTCCTTGGCGATCTTCTTCGCGAATTCAAAATTGACGGTCCAAATGCCTTCGTCTTCCGGCATCACGGTGCCTTCCTCGGGCTCAACAGCGGTCTCGGCGGTTTCCGTGACTTCGACTTCAGTGTCGACCGCGGCGGTCTCTTCCTGAGCGGGAGTTTTAACTTCGATTTTGTTCTTATCCTGCCCTTTCTGACAAGCGGTCAGAGTAAGGAGCATAGCCAGTAAGACTAAAAATGATTTCATATCGTTTATCCTTGATTGATTGTTGTTCTTATTCAGCGATCTCTTTTACGGCTTCTTCCTCTTCTTCGCTCTTTTCCTGTTCGGTCTCTTCCTGCTCGGTCTCTTCCTGGGCCTTCATCATCTGGCTGACGGCGGTCAATTGCGCGGAGATGTTCTGGGAGAGCTCGCTGGTCGGGTCGACGTCGATGGCGGCCTGCATGGTCTTTTCAAAATTCTCGGAGTCTCCCGTCACGAGGAATTTCCTGGCTTTCAAAACCATCGCCATCTGCAGGATGGTTTTGTCCTTTTCCTCTTCTATTACGGATTCCAAAAGGGCGTCGCCTTTTTCTTCCAAGCCGAGCTGGTAGCAGAGATTAGCCTTGGTTAAGTTGATGTTGCCCTTGGAGAAGGCCTGCTCTTTTTTCTCGCTGATCTGCTTTTTCATTTCGGGATCGGGCAGGGATTCCAGCAATTTGTTGGCGGCGTCGAAATCTTCGGCGAAAAGAAGCGCGGTGAATTTCGCGCCGAGCAGCGCTTTTTGGATGACAGAATCGTCGGCGTTCTCCTCTTTCAGGGCGTCGATCTTTTCGTTAAGAGCCTTGTAGTCGTCTTTTTCCAGGGCGTCCTTCATCAGCTGCATGACTTCCATGGATATCTGCATGATCTTCTGGTTCATGGCGCCGGCCTGCTGGGATTCTTCCGAATTTTCGACCGCGGCTTCTCCGTTTGACGGGGCTTGGGCGTTCGGCTCGTTAGTCTTAGCTTTGCAGGCGGCTAAGATGAAGACCAAAGAAAGGGCTAAAAGCAAAAGTTTTTTCATGTTTATCTCCAAATTTTTAGATTAACTTTAATATTTTAGCATAATTGGATATGGATTTGGCTCAATTGGATGATCCGCGGAATATTTCGCCCATCTTTTTCCCGAGCAGAGCCCCGGAAACGATAAGGCAGCCGCCCAAAAGGACCATGCCTATTACGCCCATGGCGGAAGCGATGCAGGGCCCGTCGCCTAAGCGCATGTTAAGGGCGTAGATGGTCTTGGATATGGGGTAATCCCACTCCCTGGCCGCCAGAAGGATGGTCGCCCCCACTTCGAACATGCAGAAGGCGAAAGTCAAGATCGCCCCGGCCGCTATGTGCGTCGAAAGCAGGGGGAGCGTTATGTCTTTTGTTACGCGCGCAAATCCGGCGCCCAGGCTTCTTGCCGCCTCTTCCATCGCCTCGCCTATGTGCTGGAAGCCCGCGTAAACGGAACGCACGATATAGGGAAGCCTTCTGACGCTGTAGCAGATGATGAGCAGCGCGGTAGGATCCTTAAGGGGGTCCAATCTCGTTCCGGAGAAGGCGGAAAGGTAGGAGAAGGCCAGCACGATGCCTGGCACCGCCAAAGGCAGCATGATGAGCGCGTCAAGCGCTTCGCGCCACCAGCCTTTGTTGCGGGCAAGGAGGTATCCGACCATTATGCCAAGAATTATGTCGCAGGATGTGGCCGCCGAACTAAGGAAAAGGGAATTGCGGATGCCGGAAACGGCGAGCTTGTGCGTAAAGGCCCCGACGAAGTGGCGGGTGGTGTAGGTTTCCGGCAGGATCGACATGAACCATTTGTCGGATACGGCTACGAGAATGACGCTGATGTGCGGCATGAGGGCCAAAAGAGTGACTACCGCAAGGAAAGCGTAGACGAAAACGAGCGCGGGCACCCCAAGCTTTTTGCCAGCCGTCCCCTGCGCGCCCTTGGAAGTGGAGATGACCCTAACGTCCTTGGAAAGCGCCTTGCTGATCAAAAAGAAAACGCAGGTGCTGATAAGCATAAGGAGAACCAGGGCGTAGCCCACGGCGTTGGAGTGCATGTCTGTCACGCGGTCGAAAATGTTGACGGCCAGGCAATTTCTAAATTCGAAGATAAGGGGCGTTCCCAGATCCGTGAAGGCCCAGATGAAGACCAATATGGCGCCCGCGAAATAGCCAGGCAGGAAGAGCGGAAGAATAATTTTGCGCCAGATGGTAAGCGGTTTGGCGCCCGTCATCCTCGCCGCTTCCAAGAGCGATTCGTCAAGGCTCGCCAAAGAGGCCGTCACGTTAAGGTACATGATGGGATAAAGGTGCAGCGCTTCCAAAAGCACCACTCCGAAGAGTCCCCCGCCGCCCAGAAAGTCGACGCTCGGAATACCAAAGCTATTCAGGATCAGGTTGACGGAGCCGCAGCGCGCGAAAAGGTAGCGCATGCCAAGGGCGCCCACAAAAGGCGGCATGATCATCGGCAGAAGCACGAGCCCGGAAAACAGCCGCTGCAGAGGGAAAGTCGCGCGTGTGAAAAAATAAGCCAAAGGCAGGCTTATGAAGGTCGTGAGCGCCGTTACGGCGACGCCTATGAAAAGGCTGTTGAAAAAGGAGGCCCTGATGCTTTGGTTCTGGAAGACCGCCGCGAGGTAAGCGAAAGTAAAATGCTCCCCGTCCCAGACGGAGGACTTCAGTATCCCGAACAAAGGAAAGATCAGGAAGGCGAAGAAGAAGAGCGCGAGCGCCGAAACAAAAATGTAAAAGGGAGCCTTGCGCATCTTATTCCCCGTAGGCCATGATGTCCTTGGTTTCAGGCCAGACTTTTACGGTTTCGCCGACTTTGAGACCGGACGCGGAGAGCGTTTCCAAAAGCAGCGTCTCCCCTTTCGCTTCCAGAACGAGCTGGGTGATGTCGCCGAGGAAATTGTTTTCCTTTATCTTCGCCGCGAAATGCGGGCTGTCCTCGTTGCCGGACAAGGAGAGATCCTCGGGGCGGACGCTTATGGTGAGCGCTTTCCCTGTCTCCAGTCCCACGGCCCGGTCAGAGGCAATTTCGCACGCGCCCCAGGGCGTCTCTATTTCCCAGGCGCTCTCTTTCTTCTTAAGGGCCCTGCCTTTCAGAAAGTTCGTCTCGCCCAGGAAGCCCGCGGCGAATTTGGTGGCCGGGGATCTGTAGAGTTCCGTCGGGCTGCCAAGCTGCGCAAGCTTTCCCTCGTGCATAAGGGCGACTCTGTTAGCCAGCGACAGCGCCTCCTTCTGGTCGTGCGTGACGTAGATCATGGTAAGTCCGAGCTCCTTGTGTATGCGCCTGAGTTCGGAGCGCATTTCCAGCCTAAGGTTGGCGTCAAGGTTGGAGAGCGGTTCGTCCAGAAGAACGAGCTTCGGCTCGATGACGAGCGCCCTGGCGAGCGCCACCCTTTGCTGCTGGCCGCCGCTCAGTTCGGCGGGATAGCGCTTTTCCAATCCCTCCAGCTTCACGTCCCTAAGGACCTTCGCGACTTTTTTCTTGATCTCATCCTTGGCAAGCTTTTTGACCAAGAGACCGAAGGCCACGTTGTCATAGACCGTCATGTGCGGCCAAAGCGCGTAATTCTGGAAGACCAATCCGACTCCCCTTTTCTCCGCGGGAAGCTTCGTTACGTCCTCGCCGTCCATTATTATCCTCCCCTCGTCGGGATCGGCAAGGCCGGAAATTATCCTAAGAAGCGTCGATTTGCCGCAGCCCGAGGAACCGAGAAGGAAGAAGAATTCGCCCTGCTCCACCTCGAACGAGATGCCCTTGAGGACCTCCAAACGGCCGAAGCTTTTCTTTACGTTTTCGATTATGAGACTCATGATTTCGTTTCGTCGAGGTAAAACCTTTCCAGGGCCTTCAGGGTAAAGTCGGGATCGTACTCGGCTTTTCTAAAACTTTGATTCACGGCTTTGTGGTAAAGCTCGGCTCCGCCGCCCGTGAAAACGATCCTTTTGAACTTTCTTTTCAGCACTTCCTTTTCGGTCTTCCTTATCAGTTCGATCAAGCCGAGAACGAGCACGGAGCCTATGCCGTTCTTCATGGCGCGCTCGGAATTGTTCCCGAAAAGCCCGTCCGTGCTTTCGGGATATTCCAATCCTTTCAGCTGGGCGGTCTTCTCGCTTAGACTCTGCCACTGCAAACGCGCTCCGGGAACGATGACGCCGCCGATGAAAGATCCCGATCGGTCCAATATCTCCGTTGTCAAAGCCGTGCCGGCGTCTACGCTTATGGCCGGGAATTCCCCCTTGCTGTAGAGCAGATAGGCGTTGGCGGCCCTGTCGGCGCCCGGCGTCATGCCCTTTACGGTTATTTTGTTGGGAAGCTTAAGGGATACCTTCTCCCAAGTCAGCTGGACAACGCGAAGCCTAGGATCGAGCTTTTTCAAAGAGGCCTTGATCTCTTTGCTTCTTTTGGGAACGACGGAAGCGAAGACGCAGCCGTCTATATTTTTCTCCTTGAGCACGGATCCCAAAGACTCGGCGGAAAGATCCTCAAGATGTCCCTTGCGGATCACCTTTCCATCGCGCAGAATCGCGTAGGAGACTCTCGTGTTCCCTATGTCAACGGCAAGAACGCGGCCCATTCTCAAAGCGTCAGAGGGAAATCGAAAGTTAGAATGCCGCCGCCGCGGTAAATTTTCACCTTGGTCGTTTTCTGGCCTTCCACAGCAAGGAAAGCCCTGGCGAAAGACTCCTTGTCAAAGACCTGCTCGTCGCCTATCTGCAAAAGGATGTCGCCGGTTCTGATATGGGCGGCCGCCGCGGACGAGCCCTGCTCGACGTTGGCGATGTACATCCCGTCGATGCCGGGGAGCCCTGTTTCCTCCCTTAAAACGGCGTCAAGCCCCACGGCCATCATGCCGCTTGATAGGCAGCGCTCCATGTAAATGGTGTTGTAATCAATGTTCTCGTCCGGCGTTGACGCGCAGCCGAAAAGCAGAAAAGCCAACAAAAGCAGCGTAAAAAATCTCATAATCATCTCCCCGATCCCTTGAGGACCGTTATGACCGTTTTGAAAAGTATCTTAACGTCCAAAAGAAGCGTCCAATTGTCAACGTACTCCAAGTCCAGGCTTATCCAGCGCTCGATTGGGAGCGTGTGTCGCCCGCTGACCTGCCAGAGGCCCGTCATGCCGGGCTTCATCGAGAGGCGGCGCCTTTCGCCGGGAGCGAAATGCTCGACTTCCTCGGGAAGACTGGGCCTCGG
This sequence comes from bacterium, assembly GCA_017963805.1. Classification (GTDB taxonomy): domain Bacteria; phylum Auribacterota; class UBA3054; order UBA3054; family UBA3054; genus UBA3054. The sequence goes on from JAGCTE010000064.1 coordinate 5,373, forward strand.
CCCCACAAGGCTCATGGAGCCAAGAACGACGTTCAAGAGCTGCGGCAGCTCGTCCAAGGAAAAGCGGCGCAGAAAACGGCCGATCGGAGTCACCCTCGGGTCCCTTTCCATCTTGAAAGCCCAGCCCTCGACTTCGTTTCGGCTCATGAGCTCTTCTTTCATTTCCTCGGCGTCCGCGACCATCGAGCGGAACTTGTAGAGCGTGAAAAGGTGCCCGTTGCGCCCGACTCTCGTCTGGCGCCAGAAGACCGGACCTTTGCTGCTCTGCTTTACCAATATCGCGATGATGAGGAACAAAGGCGAAAGCAAAATAAGCAGGATAAAAGCGAACACCTTGTCGAAGATCAGTTTCACCGTAAGGGCGCCGAGGTCCGGGGAAGTCTTGTTCAAAGACAGCGCGTTGACGCCTTCGCTTTTCGAGACCGCGATCCTCTCGAAGCCCTTGTCGGTCGGGAAATAGCAGACCGTCTGCAGCCCCATGACGCCGCCGGCCTTGATAAGAGGCCAGAAGCGGAACAGCTCTTCCAAAGGACAGAAGCAGGCGATCTCGTCCACCTCGCCCTCTATGAGGGCCTTTGTCAGCGTCTCCTCGTCCAGTCCTTCCAAACTCAGGACCCTGACCTGCTTCGCGCCCCACTCGCTGTAGCGCTCAAGCGTCAGCCTTTCCTCTTCGCTCTCCAATCCCTTCCTCAGGATGAGCAGATGGAAATCGTCCTGCCTGTCTTTCATGACGCGGTAGCGCCTCAGGAAAAGTTCTTTCAATTCCAAAAGCCCGGCCGTAAGGAAGGCCGTGCCGACGATAACGATACGGGCGGTGTATTCAAGCTTGAAGACGAAGATGAAGGTCATCAAAACGACCGTGGCGAGAAGCGAGCCCTGAAGGATCAAGATTCTCCTTCCCTTCCAGTCGCGCTGGCGCTCCGTGTCATAAAGCCCGTAGTGCCCGAGGCAGAGCGGCCAAACCAGCATGCAGGAAGGCAGCGTCCACAAAAGCTCCTTCAAAAAGAAGCCCTCCTCGTAGGGCGGGATGGCCGGGAACCAAAGCGGAATGCCGGACGCGTTGCTGGCGTACCAGCTCGACAAAGCGAAACGCAAAGCGTAGGCCAGCAGCAACCCTAAGGCGGCGCAGATCGCGTCGCTCCACATCATCAGACGGAGGTACGAATATTGTCTGTGGTAGAGCATTTAGGCGTAAACTTCCAAAAGACGCTTCAGAAGGCCGGAAGCGGGAACGTTCCTGTCCCAGCGCCCGTCCTCGAAAAGCGAGATATGCCCGGTCTCCTCGGAAACGCAGATGACCAGAGCGTCGGTCTCCTCGCTAAGTCCCAATCCGGCGCAATGCCTCGTGCCCATAAGCTGGGCAAGCTGCTTGGTGCTAAGCGGCACGTGGCAGGCCGCCGCGTGTATCTTGCGGCCTATCACGAGGACCGCGCCGTCGTGAAGCGGGGATTTCGGATAAAAAATGTTCAAAAGCAGGGGCGCGGAAATGTCGGCGTCTATCACTACTCCGCTCGGCGCGACGTATCCGTGCAGCCCGACGTGGCGCTCGATGGCGATCAAAGCTCCGCACTTCTGCTCGGAAAGGGCGACGACCGCGTTGTAGATCTCCCTGACGGGGGCGTTCGTCTGCTTCGTCCTCTTGAAGGTCGTGTTCTTGCCAAGCTCGGTAAGCCCGCGCCTGAGTTCCGGCGCGAACAGAATGACGATGCAGATGACGATGGAGGGCAGAAGATCGGATATGAGCGTCCTGATCGTCATAAGGGGCAGAACGTTCGCCAGAATATAGACCAAAGCCAGGACGCACAATCCCTTCAGCAGCGAGACCGTGCGCGTCCTGGAAGCGAACGAGATGATAAGGTAAAAGACCGTAGCCATTACCAATATCTCGACGATATCCCACATCCCGGGATGCAGGATAGCTATGAACCGGCGCAGCTGCGCCATAGATAGCAAATGATTCATATATACATTTTAGCAAAAAATCGGCTCTCATCGCCCCCTTGAATTTGAAGGGGGATTTTGACACAATTTTCCTGTATAACCAATCCCCCTTCACGACTATGAACAAAGAACTTCTTCTCATCGCCGATTTCGGCGCCCACAACAACCAGAAAGTCGCCAAACAGGCCAGAGCCGCGCGCGTTTACTGCGAAGTTTTGCCCATAGAAAAGATCGACCCCGGATTAAAGCCCAAAGCCATCGTGGCGATAGGCGACGACGAGAGCGAATACGACCTTTCCGTCCTTAAGCCCTTCGGCGTCCCCGTCCTCGAAAAGGGCAACCTTAAAACGAACGAAGAGGTTCTCGCCTTCATAAGATCCTGCGGCTTCAAGCAGGACTGGACCGTGGAAGCCTTCATCGACAACGCCGTCGAAGAAATCAAGAAGACCGTCGGCGGCAAGAAAGTCCTTTGCGCCCTCTCGGGCGGCGTCGACAGCTCCGTTTGCGCCGCGCTGGTGCACCGCGCCGTCGGCGACCAGCTTACCTGCGTCTTCGTCGACCACGGCCTCATGCGCAAGAACGAGCCGGAATCAATAGAGAAGATCTTCAAGGAGACCTTCAGGATGAACCTCATCATGATCGACGCCAAGGAACGTTTCCTGACCAAGCTGGCCGGCGTCGACGACCCCGAAAAGAAACGCAAGATCATAGGCGAGGAATTCATCCGTGTCTTCGAGGAAGAGTCCGCCAAACTCGGCAAAATGGACTTCCTCCTCCAGGGCACCATCTACCCCGACATCATCGAGAGCTACTCCAAGAAAGGTATGGTGAAATCGCACCACAACGTGGGCGGGCTTCCCGAGGATGTCGACTTTGAGCTCCTGGAGCCCCTGAAATGGCTCTTCAAGGACGAAGTGAGATCTGTCGGCACGGCCCTCGGCCTCCCCGACGAGCAGGTCTGGCGCCAGCCCTTCCCGGGCCCCGGACTCGGCGTTAGAGTGGTCGGCGCCATAACAAGGGAAAAACTGGCGGCGGTCCGCGAGGCGGACGCCATCTGGCGCGAAGAAATTAAGAACGCCGGGCTCGACAAACAGATCTGGCAGTACTTCGCGGTCTGCCCGGGCTTCAAGTCTACCGGCGTGAAAGACGGCCGCCGCACGTTCGCGGAAGCCATCTGCCTGAGAGCGATCTTATCAAGCGACGCCATGAGCGCGGAAGTCGCGCAGATCCCCTACGATCTGCTCCGCAAAGTGGCGGTCCGCGTAGTGGCCGAGGTCCCCGGCGTGAACAGAGTGCTTTACGACATCACGCCGAAACCGCCGTCAACTATCGAATTTGAATAATCTCCCTCTTCGCCAAATTGGCGTATATCCCTTGGCAAACAGGCTTCGCTAAGTTTGCTTACGGGATACACGCCACATTTGGCTCAGAGCGCGTTCATCGCAAATTCTCGCGGAGCGAAAAAGAAGAACGCACCCCCAAGCGAACTCACGGAGGACGCAAATCAAGGCAATGCACGCGTAGTCCGTGAGCGGGGGGTGCGTTCTTTTTTTCGCGCAGCGAACAGCGTTTTCTGCTACAATGGAATCGATGGATATCAAAGCGATTATCGATGAACTAAAAGCGGGGCGCAGCATCTCGGACGCTGAGCTCACGGCGCTTCTTACAACGGAAGACGCAGATGCTGTCGCATACCTTGCCGCCTGCGCCAGGGAAGTCCGCGAGAAGATCTACGGCAAGGCCGTGTATATCCGAGGCCTCATCGAGTTCACGAACTATTGCAAAAACGGCTGCTATTACTGCGGCATCAATTGCGGGAATATTAAGGCCGACCGCTACCGCCTTAGCGATGAGGAAATATTGGGTTGCGTAAAAGAGGGATATGAACTCGGTTTCCGAACTTTCGTTCTGCAGGGCGGCGAAGATCCTTTTTACACCGACGACAAGATCATTCATTTGATCCGTGAGATAAAGGCGATGCATCCCGATTGCGCCGTGACGCTTTCCATCGGAGAAAAGAGCGAAGCGAGCTACCGCGCTTTCTTTGAAGCGGGCGCCGATCGCTATCTCCTCCGCCACGAGACCGCCTCGCCCGAGCATTACGCGAAACTGCATCCCGCCAACCTCTCTTGGGAAAACCGCATGAACTGCCTTAAAACGCTACGCGAAATAGGCTTTCAGGTCGGCTGCGGCATGATGGTCGGTTCGCCTTTCCAAACGCTAGAAAACATTATCGCGGACCTTCGTTACATTGCGGAATTCAAACCCGACATGTGCGGCATCGGTCCTTTTATTCCCCATAAAGACACGATCTTCAAAGACGAACTCCAGGGCGGACTGCTTCTTACGCTGAAGCTTCTTTCCATCATCCGCCTTCTGCTGCCGGACGTTCTGCTTCCGGCCACTACCGCGCTCGGCACGATCGATCCCGAGGGCCGCGAAAAAGGCCTGAGGCACGGGGCGAACGTTGTTATGCCGAACCTGTCGCCGGTAAGCGTTCGCGACAAATACGCGATCTACGATGGGAAGATCTGCACTGGCAGCGAATCGGCGGAATGCATCAAGTGTCTTTCCGCCCGGGTAGCCTGCGCGGGCTACGAGATCGTAGTCGACCGCGGAGACCATAAGAAAATGTTTGACGCTGTATGAGCAAGGAGATCGAAGCGATATCTTTAATCCACTTACTCTTCCGTCTGCTTAGGTGGCAAAATATCCGGCAAAGCAGTTATAAGTTTCTGTCGCTCATTTATTGCCATAGCGAAAATAGTAAGGCGTTCCTCGTTTGACGGCTGCCTTACCGCCAAATTCGTCAAGGCATAGTAATATTCAACGGCTGTCTGAGGGTATTTGGCGTCTATAAGCGTGGCGATCAGAGGCAAGGCCCTGGACAACATCTTTTCCGAACCGGATCTGTTATTGTCTAACCACTCGCAGGCTCTCATCATCTTGGCCACAGGTTTGTCTTTGGAAGTTAATATTGCTGCCAGAAGGAGCTCTTCATGCTTTGTTCCGCCGGTTTTGGTATATTCCTTGATAAAGCCGTCCAACTCCCCACATTCCTTGGGAGATTCTTTCGCAAGGTCAATAAGCGGTAGGATCAAAAGATAATCTTTCGGATCGTAAAGAGCCGCTTCTTTTGCGACTTCCGCCGCATTCTTATAGCCTTTCAGACCGCTGTAACGTTTTCTCAACATCTGATAAAGCTGCTTGTAAGCTGTATATCTTTTGCCTTTCGCTCTTTCTCTATATTTGTCTAATAATGTTGTGGCTTCTTCGGCATCAGATAATCCGTTATAATAAAGTTCCATGGCGTCCAATATGAGAGGCAGATCTTCTCCGTCTTTCATACTTACTGCCTTATCTTTTGTCTCTTCCCTTACTTTTCCTATAAGCTTTATGGCTTTCTCCTTTTCACCGCTTTTTGCCAGCATTTCTATTTCCTGCAAGCTCATTCTGAGAGCATCGTTGCTTACGATATTCTCCGCAACCAGCCATACGCCTCCGGAAATAGTCAGCGCTTCTGCAAAATTAGTATGCATTACAAATATAAAAACCAATATAAGCATCATTTTTATTTTCATTCCTCTTTCTCCTTTTCTTGCAATTTGCGAGAATCATATTTTTTATATTCCGCATCCTGTGGCGGTTTGAAAAAATTATTATTCAAGACCCTATTAGTCATAATGCTCTGCGGCAGCTGCTCGCAAGATGGCCATTTTATCGTGAGAGCGTCATAGAGGTCATCGAATTCCACTACGGAATTCTCGTTAGTCAAGGCTGATACTATGGCGTTGTGCGTGTCGATATACTCAAGTCTGTTAGTCGCGCACCAATTCCACAGTTCCGTTTTGTCATAGCGGTAATTCATGGACCTTACGATTTCCGACACGTTGTAATGCGTGCTTGCAGCCGCTACCTCCTGCAAATGCCGCACGCAGTTAGTATAATCGCGCAAAGCGACGCAATAACGTGCCGCGTCATAATGCCTCATGGCTAAAACGGTGTCTCTATCCAAACTCGGCACATCTATGCTAGTCAAAGCTAACGCTGCTCTGTGGTCTCCCAAACAGGCCGCCTCTTGAGCTCCGTCTATATATGCGTAGGAAATATAGGTGAGACAGGTCGGATGTTTCGGCACTTTTATAAAATGTTCCAGCGCCTCTCTGGATACCTCGTCATATTCTTCCCTAGTCTTAAAATCTGTCCTCTTTGTAAGGCTTCTTCCCAGAAAATAATGCGCCGCGCCGCGAACGAAGCCGTCCTTGTTTTCCGGAAGAAGAAAAAAAGCCATGACAGTCACGGCTTTTTCGTAATTTCCGTTCCAATACAGCTTTTCAGCCAGCCAATAAAGTTTCCAAGGAATGCTTGATATGCCCAGCAAATCTCGATATCTGACAACATCATTCAAACTGTCGCCAGAATCAGCCAACCTCTTCTGAAACTCTTCCAAAAGTCCCAATGACTTGATTGCCTTTTCCACTCCCAGACCGTACGTTCCTCCCTGAGCATATCCCTTTCCCCAAGCGTTGCGTACAGAGGAAGCTATTTCTCCGTATCCCAAATCGGAAGGCGCCTGCCATCTATAGCATTTCTCAAAAACGGCTCCATCGACCAATTTGTTGCTTATCTCTTCCTCCGCCCAAGCTAACCACCTGGCTCTGCCGTTGTAGAAACTATTACTTAACGATTCATAAGAGAGTTCAATTCCTTCTTTTGTTTCCAAAGGGCTTCCCAAAAAGAAGTCCTTCATATACTCAAAAGAATAATGACCTACATTTTCGCCGCTTGACAAAAAAGCGTACAAAAAGACTAGCAGTATAAGTAATCTACTCTGCACTTGGAGTCAAAAACCTTGGATTGTAATTGGTGATATTCCGGTCGATCGACAAAACGATCTTGTCATCGACTTCCAAGACATCGTCAGGAAGTTTGTAATACCAATATTTAGGAACCGTTGGATGGTTGGTGTAGAAGCATTTCAATTGATCAGCGTATATCTTCATAAATCCGCGCCAAGCATCGCAAGTTCTTACAGTCATATATCCTGGAATATTAGGGTATAAGATTCCTTCAAATTCGTTCACATAATTTGTGTCCGTGATCCTTAATTTAGCTGCTTCCAGTCCTTCGCAGGCAGGCAATTCGTATTGGCTGCCGTTCTGCTGATACCAGGCCAGATAATTCATGTTGGTGATTCCGCCTATTTCCAATTTTTCGGCCAGAGATTCCAGTACCGGTCCAAGTGTATTGTCTCCCCCTTGTATGGCGTCTTTAACGATCGGCAAAAGCGTAATTCCCATGCAGGCGATCTCATCAGCCAGCTGCTTCAAAACCGTCGGCCTAGGATTAGCTCTTGTCTGTTCATATCGCCAGCAAGCATAGAAATCATTCCAGATGTTCGTGGCGTATTTCCTGCCGTCATACCACCAATAATAGTGGAAGTCGTATTGAGAAGGTTTTCTGCTCTGCGCTGTGGTTGCATTTCGGCTCGCCATCGACATCATTTTCCAATCACCAGATGTTTTTAATTTGAAATCATCGCATATATAACCGCCGATTGTCTCGTACAATTCAACAGCCTCTTCCTTTATTGATTCCCCATTATAGTTAAAAGCTATAGGTTCTGAATCGCCTTCATACCAGTTGCGATAAGCTTTAACAGTCTCATTCGTCCCAAACGATCCTTCCTCCAGTATTTGGAACAGTAAAGGGATTAATGTTGACGGGGGTATTGCTTTAAGATACGCATCCGCTGCCTCCGCCTCTTGTGTAAGCGTATTTATCCTTGCTTCCCAATAAGCGTTTGTTCTTTCTGATGAAGTTGGTTGGCCAGCTATTGCCAACGCGATGTCGTTGGATGAAAATCCATTCGCTAACAATAGTTTGTATATGGCATTGGTTATTCCCTCCGCTATAACTATATTTGCCATATTTGTTTCGTCAAAACCGTCATAAACAGTGTTTAAACTATACGATGATACAGGTGGAGACGTATCATATACCGTTGGCTTTTTGGCTGCGATTCTTATTTTGTTCATTACTTCTTGTCTAAGCTCAGTGCCTAAACAACAGATACATGTTAAAACGCATAATGCTATTAGTTTTTTCATGGTTCATTTTCCTTCAAATTTGAAAGACATATATTTTTGTCCGTATACGGATGACTCCCCGCAAATTTGTTCTTCGCGATGGATAATAGCCTCCCAGTCGCCACATTTGCTAGCGAAAATATACCACCCAGGCGGCATATCCTTTTCTTCAACTTTTTCTTTGCCTTCTAGTGTCGATGCGCGTCTCGCCGCATGAAAACCAGTGTAGAATGTTACTATTCTGTTTATATCATTTTGGCTGCACCATGTTAACTTTTTATTGTTCTTTTTCCAAACATCGGAAGTAAAAAAGGCGTTAACGTCATTAAACCAGTCAAACTCATTAGTGCCATTAGAATTGAAATCATTCATCGTTAAGTAATAAGTCCAATGCGAATTGTTGTTTGGAACAATATAATAGCGAGAATAAAAGCTTACCGCGTTTGCTTTGAAACATCCAGTATATCCAGAAATCCCAAAGCCTACTTTTATTTTTTCCACACAACCCTTAAATTCAGGGTTTTTATTTTTGAAGTAGGTTACTAGTCTGGCGATCTGATATTTTATTTTACTATTTGAAGAAAATAACAACCTAAATCTATCGTTCTCATCATCAGCGTCAGTAGGCGGAGATATTCTTTCATGACCTATATCTTCAACCCTAAATGGATAAGGATATTTTGGATCAATATCCATATTGTTTCTTATTTCATACTTGTTTGTATACGAAACATCTTTAAATGTTGTTAGATACGGATCAACTGAGAACGCTATGCAATTGTATGTTGGATTTTCCGGTCTTATGACGCACCATTCGCAATCAACCAGGTTTTCAAACCATCCATTAATTCTCTTTCTTGTTTCAAGATCAGGCTGAGTGGTCTCATCGCCAACAGAACAAGTTTTATACTTTAGCGTTTTGGTGATTTTCCCAAAAGTAATCGTCAGCGTTTCATCTGAATTGTATTTTATTCCTTCAACGTATATTGTTTGTCCATTAATGCTACTAACCGGCCAGCTTTTGGTTATAGATTTATCATTATTACCACCGCCCTGTAAAAAATCATTTTGGCTTCTATATTGACTTCTCCAAAGCCTTAGTCCTGACGGTGTCGTTATCGTAATCGGTTTGTCCAAATCATCAACTGTAAATTCGCCTTGAACAATTATGTTTATCTTTAATTCGCACAGATCATCGTCCAGTCCTCTTTTTGTGAATTCTTCTTGATCAAAATCACATTTATTATTTTCGTCATCGTCATCGATGTTGTAGTGGATATAAACCTGATGATTATCGTCCGCCGTGCTTCTGTCGTGTTCTATTATTCTTTTCCATCGTCCAAAAACATTGCGAATTGCGTTAGTTCCGCTATAGTCCCATCTTTTCGCAGTCATTGCATATGTGTTAACATGTATCTCTGTTTGCGCTTTAAGAGGAATATCGCCAGCCTCTATATCGCAGTAGAGAGTAACATTCTGCCCGTCTGCTCTATCGAAAATTGTTGTGAAGGTTTCAGAGTTGTTTCCGCTGCCTTGCGATTCTCCTTTGCGCCATTCGTATATGACACTTGGATTTGGGTTCCCTTCAATTGAGACCCAAGCCGTATATGTTTCTTCTATCCCGTCAAGCACTTCTGTGTTGCCATTTATTCCATAGGTTAATCTTGGACACTTCCAGGTCACATTTAAATGAGCGCTTTCGCTTTTTCTCTGATTACCATCCATATAGTACGTTTTGCACAAAATTGTTACCATCAGTTCGCCCTCACTAGTGGATGGGGCGCTTGTGAACTCGATAGTTGCATGCTTTCCTTGCGGAGTGCCTACAAAATTCGCATAAGGCGTGGATACGCTGATATCCCACTCATATTCCCCCGTCGAGGTAGCTCCAGTCAATTCCGCGGTGTATCCGCCGGAAGGGCGAATAATAGTGTCTGTGAACATTGTTGTCCCTTGTATATCCAGCTTTATCGGAACATTGGCAAAGCAGAATGAAGTTAACCCTATGACTAGGACTACGCCGATAATTATTTTTAGTTTTGACATTGTTTGATTTTATTTCTGGCTAGAAAATAGTAGGTTTAAAAAACTGTAGGCTTCGCCCCCTAAACAAAACCAGGCGCTTTAAATATTTAACGCCATCAATTTACTATAACTTTGGCAAAAATCAAGGGACGGTTTTAATTTTCTTGTTTTATTCTCGCGAATTGTGATATGTTCGATTAATTGTGTCAGCAGTGCTGACACTTTTTATCTATATCAGCGATTAAATGAATAAGGCTGAAACTTTACACGACGTTATTATAACTTGATAAGCAATTCTCTGTAGTGCTGTTTCTATCGCCTATTCAGTTTCGTAATTTTCGGAACTTTTCGATCAGAGTGTTCGTCGAGGAGTCGTGTGCGAGAGGAGCTTCGGCGTTTTCCAGTTCCGGCAGGATCTTTTTGGCCAGGATCTTGCCAAGCTCCACGCCCCACTGGTCGAAAGAGTAGATGTTCCAGATCACGCCCTGGGTGAAGATCTTGTGCTCGTAGAGAGCGACGAGCTGGCCGAGCGTTGAGGGAGTGAGTTCCTTGGCCAAAAGGGAGTTGGTGGGGCGGTTGCCCTTGAAGGTCTTGTGCGGGATCAGTTCCTCTGGAACGCCTTCCGCTTCCAGCTGCTCTTTGGTCTTGCCGAAAGCAAGGGCTTCCGTCTGGGCGAAGTAGTTGGCCATCAGTTTGACGTGATGGTCGCCGACGGGGTTAAGAGTCTTGGCGAAACCGATGAAATCGCAGGGAATGAGCTTCGTGCCCTGGTGGATCAGCTGGTAGAAAGCGTGCTGGCCGTTCGTGCCCGGTTCTCCCCAGATGATGGGGCCGGTCTGGTAGTCGACTTCCTCGCCTTCTTTCGTGATGTATTTGCCGTTAGACTCCATGTCGCCCTGCTGGAAATAGGCGGCGAAGCGGGAAAGGTACTGGTCGTAAGGCAGAATGGCCTGGGATTCCGCGCCGTAATAGTTGTTGTACCAGATGCCGAGGAGAGCCATGATGACAGGCATGTTTTTCTCAAACGGCGCCGTGCGGAAATGCTCGTCCATTTCGTGGTAGCCGGAAAGCATCGCCTTGAAGTTCTCGGGGCCGATGGCGATCATTAAGGAAAGGCCGATGGCGGAGCAAAGCGAATAGCGGCCGCCCACCCAGTTCCAGAAGGGGAACATGTTGGCGGTGTCGATGCCGAATTCGCCTACTTTCTCGGCGTTGGTGGAGAGGGCCACGAAATGTTTCGCGACGGCTTTCTCGTCGCCCAGTTTTTCCAAGAGCCAGGTTTTGGCGCTCTGGGCGTTCGTCATCGTTTCCAATGTCGTGAAAGTCTTGCTGGCTACGATGAAGAGCGTTTCCTCGGCGTTGAGGTCCCTTAGGATCTCCGCGATATGCGTGCCGTCGACGTTGGAAACGAAGCGCACGGTAAGGTCGCGCTTAGAGTAATGCTTCAGGGCTTCGTAGGCCATCACAGGGCCTAAGTCGGAACCGCCGATGCCGATGTTGACGACGTTCTTTATGGGTTTTCCGGTGAAGCCGAGCCATTTTTCATTTCTGACCAGATTGGCGAACGCTTCCATGTGCTCCAGGACTTCCCAGACTTCCGGGACGACGTCCTTGCCGTCGACGTAAACGTGTGCGCCCTTGGGCTGGCGGAGAGCGGTGTGAAGGACCGCCCTGTTTTCGGTCTTGTTGATCTTCTCGCCCGAGAACATGGCGTCTATCTGGGACCTGAGATCAGCTTCCTCGCAGAGCTTGAGGAGAGTTTTCAGGATCTCGTCGTTGATGAGATTCTTGGAGTAATCGAGGTACCAGTCCCCCGCTTCGGCGGAGTATCTCTTCGCTCTCTCGGGGTCGGTTTTGAAAAGTTCTTTTAATTCGGGGAGCCCTTTTTCCTTCAGGGCTTTCAATTCTTTTGCGGACTTGTATTGCGAAAACAGCATTTGGGTTCCTTAATGATTAATCCGGGATGTAAAGGCGCTGGCCAACCTTGAGGGAGCTGGAATTCCTGAGCTCGTCCTTGTTGTAGCGCATGATCTTCTTCCACTGCTGGGGGTCGCCGTAAAACTTCTGGGCTATGCCGTAGAGCGTGTCGCCGCGCTGGACCTGGTAGACCCTGGGACGGCGGGTGGGCCTGGGCTGCGGCGTGGGGTTCGTGGGAGCGGATTTGTAGGTCTGGATGACTTGGGATCCGCCGATCGGCGTGAAACTGTCCTTTGGCGTCGTCTGCGGGACGTCGAAGGCGCTGCTGGCGACAGTCACGGGCTTAGACTCGAGCTGGCTGTCCATCGGCACGGGGGGCAGGGAGCGCAGGGCTTTTTCCTGGGCCGCGAGCTGCTGCTGAGCTTCCTCTCTCTTGGCCTTCTCGTCTTTCGCGGCTTCGTTGGCGGCCGCGATCCTTCTCTGGAGCTCCTCGTTCTCGCGCTTGATGTCTTCCGCTTCGATCCTGGTGACGCCGCCGTTTTCCTTGTTCAGTTCGCCTCTGAGGTAAGCGATCTGGGTGTCCTTGGCGGTGTTCTGCTTCTGCAGCGCGGCGATGTCTTTCCTAAGGGAAGTGATCTCTTCGGAGATGTCCTTGGCGCCTACGCCGTCGGGCAAAGTCAGGGCGGCCGTCTGGCTTTCCAGTTCTTTCACCCTGGCGTCTTTGATGGCCAGCTGTTTCTGCAGGGCCGCGAATTCGCTGTTCTTGTCAGCCAAAGCAAGAGCCAGAGCCTGGGCTTTCTCGGCGCTGTCCTGGGAAGTCTTGGCTTCGGAAAGGGCCTGGGCCGTTTCCGCTCGGAGCGCCTGGAGCTGGGCTTCGGTGGCGGCTTTGGCGGTGGCGAGCTCGGCGTATTTGCTTCTCAGCGTCTTCAGTTCCTCGGTCTGGGCCTTGCCGGCCTCGCCGTTTTTGAGGCGGGATTTAAGGGAGGCGTTTTCCTCTCTTAGCCTGGCGTTCACTTCGTCTAAGCTTCTTACCCTGGTGGCCAGTCCGCTGTTGTCGTTTTTAAGTTTCACGACCTGCTGGGCCAGTTCGGGGCCGAGTTCGGTGGAGCCCAAATTCTTAAGGAGCGCGGCGACGTCGTCGGTGTCTTTCAGGGCGACGAGGCGCTTTTCAAGGCCTTCCTTTTGCTCCTGCAGCAGCGAGACCTGGTCTTTCAGTTCGCCGATCTCGCGCTTGAGCTTCCTGGATTCCTCTTTGCTTTCCTCAAGCAGCTTGGCGTTCTTCTCGTTGGCTTCCGCTACCGCGGCGGCCACGGCTTTCTCGCGCTCTTCTTTTATGGTCTCCTCGACGTTCTTGGTGGAGGCCTTTTCCTCTTTCTTCTGGGACTTTGAGAAGAGCTCAAGGTTGTGCTCGGCGTCCTGCTTCCAAGCGAGAGCTTGGCGGCGCATATCCTCGGATTTCGTCACCTGGGCGAACTTGTCGTACCATTTGGCGGCGTTTCTGTAATCGTCCTCCTCCTCGTAAGCCTGGGCCATGGCAAGGTAGGCTTTGTCGTAGGCGGGATCGATGGCGATGGCCTTGGCGTAATGCTCCCTGGCGCCCTGGTAGTCGCGCTGGGTGGTCAAAAGCAGGTCGCCTTCGTTCATGGCCTTGTCGGTCTCGGGAAGCTCTTTTTTGAAACAGGCGGTGAGCCCTAAAAGAAGCCCTAGCAGAAGTATTGTGAGTTTAGGCATATTGTTTCCTCTTTTTGCTTAACGAGCCCCCGCCAGCCTCTGATAGCGGGCGGTAACTTGCTTCGTGAGGGTTGAGTTATCGTTTTCGTCGACGAGTTCCAGGTAGTAGGAGAAATTCTCCAGGGCCTTCTCCTCGTTGCCGAGCATCTCGTAGGCCACGCCCCTAAGGGCGTAGCTGTTCGGGTACGAGCTCTTCTTTTCCGTCACCACGTCGAAATACTGCACGGCCTCTTCGCACCTGGCTCTGTTGATCTTTTCGTCGCCGCCGCCCCTGATCTGGGTGAAGGCGTTGAGCCCGAGCTGGTAGTAGGCCCTGTAGTCGTCTTCGTTCATCGCGACCGCTTTCTGCAGCACGTCGCGGGCTTCCTCGTACTTGTTCTGGTTCATGAAGCGCGTGCCTTCGGCCAGAAGCTGATCGTAGGATTTGACTTTGGAAAGCTTCTGCTCGACGTCCTTTTCGAGCGCCCGCTTTCTCTCCTCCTCTTCCTTCTGGGCAAGTTTTTTGGCTTCCTCCTCTTTCTCGCGCATCTGCCTCAGCTGGGTCTCGGCCTCGTTGTAGCGGGCCTGGATCTCCTTGACTTTCTGGTTGGCAGCGATGAATGCGTCGCTGTCTTTCTGGCACCAGTTGGCGTAGGATTGGTAGCTTCTGAGGGCGTTCAAAAGCTCGGTGTCCTGGAATTCCGTGGAGTAGATGTCGCCGATCTCGCCGTAGAGATATCCCCTGGAAGGATCGGCTTTCAGAGCCTTCTCGTAATTTCTGATGGCTTCCTTCATGCTGCCCTCGAGGCGGCAGAGCCTTCCGTCGTGCTCGAAGGTGTCGGCTTCAGACTTGGCTTTGGTCTTGGGGTCGACTTCTTCCGGCGGCGGATCCGGCTTGTCGACGATCGTCACGGAAGCGGCGCCTTCCTTCTTCTCGGGCTCCTCTTCCTCCACGTTCTTTTCAGGCAGCCTGAAAGTCGTGTACAGTGCCCTGGCGCCCTGGGGATCGAGTTCGGCGTATTTCCTGAAACTGTCGGCCGCCTTCACCGGGTCGTCGAAATTCTCGCGGTAGATGTAGGCGAGCTGCAGCGGGATCTTCTTGTTCTTTGGGAGCTCGGCGGCGGCCTTCTCGAGGTAGCGGACCGCTTCGCGCCAGTTCTTGGCGCGCTTGTAGCAGTTGCCGATAACGGCGTACAATTCGCCCCTGGTGTCGCCGGCTTTTATGGCTTTGATGTAAGTGTCAGCGGCTTTCTCGTAATTGCCAGCCTTGAAGAAAGCGTTGCCGAGGTCGCAGAGCGCCTCCTTGCTGTCCGGCATGCAGAAGACGGCGTTTTCATAGCAGATCCTCGCCTCCTCGGCTTTCCTTAGGCGCTGGTAATAGGCGCCAAGTCCGAGCCAGGCGTATCCGTTGGTCTGCTGGCTGAGAGCTAGGACTTTGGAGAACTCTCCGCCCGCGTACTCGTCGTGGTTCTGCTTGAGATAGCAATAGCCAAGTCCCAGGCGGATCTTCTGCTCTTCGGGGAACTTCTGCTTCAGCTCGTAGTATATCTGCTGGGCCCTGCCGTAATCGCCTAGATTTATGGCTCTCTGGGCTTCGTCGAGGGCGCTCTTAAGGTTGGAGGCGGAGTCCCGGCAGGCCGAGACGAGCATGAAAGACACGCCGCTTATGATAATGATTAAGATTAAGACCAGTTTTTTCATCAGAAAGCGTTCTCCTCGGAAGGCGTCGCCCCCTTCTTCACGTCGCTGACATAACTCTTGAGGGCGGTCAGGGCGGTTTCGCGCATTTCGGCGTAACGTTTGGCGATCCTTAGCTTCCTTGCGTTGAAACCGAGAAGATCATGCGTGACCAAGACCTGGCCCGAGCAATGGGGCCCCGCGCCGATGCCGATGGTCGGAATGCTGAGCATTTCCGTTATCTCGGCCGCCAATTTCGAGGGGATCATCTCAAGGACGACCGCGAAAGCGCCGGCTTCCTGAACGGCCAAAGCGTCCTTTTTTATCCTTTCCGCATCCTCTTTGTCCTTGCCCTGGACGGAATATCCGCCAAGCGTCAGAACGGACTGGGGCTGAAGGCCTACGTGCCCGCAGACCGGGATGTGGGCCTCGGTCATGGCTTTGATGACGTGCGCTATGGAAGTTCCGCCTTCCAGCTTCACCGCCGTCGCGCCGCCTTCCTTGATGAAGCGGCCGGCGTTTATGAGAGCCTGTTCAACGCTGACTTCGTAAGACATGAAAGGCATGTCGGCGACAACGGGGACGTCATGAGCGCCGCGCACGACCATCTGCGTATGCCAGAGCATCTGCTCCATCGTAACGGGCAGCGTGCTGTCGTAGCCGGCGATGACGTTGGACAAAGAATCGCCGACGAGAATGAAATCGACGCCGGCCTCTGACAAGAGCTCGGCCATCAGGGCGTCGTAGCCGGTCAGAAAGACCAGTTTTTCGCCCGCGAGATATTTTTCCCTAACTTTTTTTAAGCAACTCATTTTCGCTAAAATAAAATTCTACTAGTTTGAGAATATTTATTTTAGCAAAAATCAGCCTTTGATGATACCCGCTCCCAAAACTTCGCCGGAACGGTAGATAACGCCGGCTTGGCCCTTTGCCGCAGCCCTCTCCGGGGCGGCGAATTCCAGCTCTGTAAGCCCGTTGGGCAAAACTCTTACCAGACATTTTTTAGGGGCGCTTACGGACCTGATCTTGGCCTCCGCCTCGAAACTGTCCGATTCCGGATTTCTAAGCCAGCGCGTGTCGCTTAGCGTCACGATTTTCTGTTCCAGGTCTTCGTTGCCGCCTATTACGACGCTGTTATTTTCCTTGTCGATCCTGACGACGTATTTCCTGACCAAATGGGCGCCTATCTTTTTCCTCTGCCCTATGGTGTAGGAGGGAAGGCCGACGTGCTTTCCCACGACGTTCCCCTCGGTGTCAAGGATGTCGCCGGGAACGAACGATTCCGGCGCCCTTTCCCTTAGGAAAGCCTCGTAGTCGTCGCCCGGGATGAAGCAGATCTCCTGGCTGTCATGCTTGGCGGCCACCGGGATGCCGTAGTCCGCGGCCAGCTTCCTGACTTCCTCCTTCGCGTATCCGCCTAAGGGGAAAACGATCCTTTTGAGCTGTTCGGCGCTCAAGCGGGAAAGAAAATAGGACTGGTCCTTCTTTTGATTCTTCGCCTGGAAGAGGCGGCCTTCCTTTACGATGGCGTAGTGGCCGGTAGCGACACGGTCGCAGCCTTCTTTGTCGGCGAAAGCGATAAGCTGCTTGAATTTGAAATTCGGGTTGCAGTTGACGCAGGGGTTCGGGGTGCGCGCGCGAAGATACTCCTCTATGAAAGGCCTTACGACGCAGCCCTCAAATTCGTTCCTTAGGTCAAGGAGAAAAAAAGGCCGTTTGAGATGCTCGGCCACGCGCCTGGCGTCGATTGCCCCTTTTTCCCCGGCGTCGCTCATCAAAAAGTGGCAGAGCACGACGTCGTGGCCCTGCTCGCTGAGTAGTTTGGCGCTGACAGCGGAGTCTACGCCGCCGCTTATCGCAACTGCGATCTTCATTGCTTGAAAAGGTCGTCCTGCATGGGTGAGGATGTTTGGACTTCCGGCTCTTTTTTGGAAGGCTCCTCTATTTTCCCGCCCTCCGGGAAGGCCATGGAATAAAGGCCGCTCCCCTTGGCAGCCTCCGTTTTGTAGAGCGCGGTGTCCAAGCCCTTCACCCTCGAGGTGAATTCGCCCGGCTGCTCGCTCTCGTCGCCGATGGCGCGGAAAGCCTGGAAAATGTGGGAGTCGAACTCGTCGGCCCTGAAGAGAGCCATCGCTTCCGGCGTCTGGGGAAGGCAGGGAGAGCCGAATTCCTGCTTGCCGTGGTGGCTCACTATGATGTGCTGCAATTGCAGTTTTAAGCTTTCCGGGAAGCCCTTTATTTTGTCGCAGGCCCTGCCGACCAGTTCGCTGCCAATTACGATGTGTCCCAAAAGGCGCCCCGCGGTCGTGTATTCCGTCGCGACGAGGCCTCCCATCTCGTAGATCTTTCCGATGTCATGCAGCATGGCGCCCGCCAGCATAAGGTCGCGGTCCAGCTTCGGGTAAAGGTCGCTGAAAGCGTCGGCCAGTCTTACGACGCCAAGGGTGTGCTCCAAAAGCCCGCCCACGGTCGCGTGGTGCATGGCTTTGGCGGCGGTGTGCGTCTTGAATTCCTTGACAAATTCAGCGTCTTCGAAGAAAGAGGCCAGAAGCTTCGCGACGAAGGGATCCTTTACCTTCGCGCGGCAGCTTTCCAATTCTTTGAACATCGCCTCGCGGTCGTAGGGAGAGACCGGGCGCAGGGCGGAAAAATCCACTTCGTCCCCGTCCATGACGGGGCGGGCGTCGAAGATCCTCAGCTGCGTTTTGCCCTCTCTGGAAGAGACGCTGCCCGTAACTTTGGCAATGGTGTTCGGCTCGAGCACGCCAAACAGCCGTTCCACATCATCGAAGATCGTGGAGCCGATGGTCCCGGAAGCGTCGGAAAACGCGACGCTCAAATAAGGGCTGCCGTTCTTGGCTTCCCTTTTCTCCCTTTGCGAGACCACGAAAAAATCGTCTACCTTGTCCCCTTCGCGCAGTTCTTTGATAAATTTACTCATTAATTATTCCTCGATGAATTCTTTGTAAACGGCAATGGGCGCCAGATTGCCCCAGCCAGCGAAATCGCTGCCGGCCCCGGCCTTTTTCGGTTCCAGGCACTGCTCGGGGGAGATGTTCTCCCAGACGGTGCCGGTCTTCAAAAAGAGATTTAGGCAGGCGTTGTAGTAGCGCTTGGCGAAATATTTCGCCTCTTCCTTGGCGCCGGCGGCGGAGAGGCCCCTTAGGACCATGTAAGTGGTGCAGGGCCAGTTCGAGCCGAGCCAGTAGCCTGTCTCCGGTTCGTAGGGCTTTTCGCAGGGGGGAAGGCACGGGAAGGGCACCGGGCGGTTGAAGATCTTTTCGTCCTTTAAAACGCTGATCACTTTCGGCAGGCGCTCCGGCGGAACGACCTCCGCAATAAGCACCCACAGCGCGCCGATATGGTAGCGCGGAACGATCTTGCCTTTGCAGCAGTCGAAATAGAAGCCCCGCTCCTCGTCGTAGCACAAATCGTTGATGACTTTTTTCAGCGCCGCGTGCCGTTCCTTGAATTCCCTGGCGTCCTCGCTAAGCCCGATCGCTTCCGCGATGCGGCTCATGCATAGGGCGTTCAGCGCCATCTGTGCGCTCATGTCGATCCAGTCCATCTGCTTGTTCCAGGAGTAGAGAGGATCGTTGGCAATCGAATTTCCGAAATTGCCGTCGAGCAGCCAGTATTCCGGCTTGAATTTGATGCCGTTTTCTATGTCGTCCTTCCAATTTTCCGGCATTCTGGGAAGGTTGTCCATGCCGCCGCCAAGGGCGTCGCCGAAGTAAAGCCCGGAAGGCTGGCGGTAAGTCTTTTCGCAGAAGAGATAGAATTTCTTAAGGCTTGGGTAAACTTTTTCCAGCCGTTCCTTTCCGGTCTTGCCGCACGAAAAAAGCTCCCATTCCGCCCATGACAGCAGCGGCGGGTTCCAGGAAATGGGATGTATTCCGTTCCAGGCCTGTTTCCCGTCGTAGGAGAATTCGCGGCAGATGGCGCCGTCCTCGGTCTGGAGATTGTAGAAGTTGTCCAGCGAGGTCGTGACAGGGAGGCTCATGTCGTACTTGGCCCACATGACGCAGAAGCAGGTGTCCCAGACGAAAAGACCCGAAAAACCGCCGCCTGTGGCCAAACGGGGCAGGATCTCCCTTTTCGGGGGATTGTTCTTAAGGGCGTTCTGCCCCTCCTCCATTTTCTTTCTGGCGATCTCGAAGGCGCCCTTGTAAAATTTTTCCTTAAGCTCTTTAGAAAATTCGCCGTTCACGGCCTTTTCCGTGTCGGCCACGTAGTTTGTGAAAACTGCCATGGATGTTCCCGTCCAGATGATTAAAAGAAGAAGCGGCCAAAAGCGCATGCTCATTCCCATTTGTTGGTGACGGCGCTCTTCATCTGACCTTTCTCGTCATAAGTGAACCTGACCGTCAGCTTGTTAGCCTCGTCTTTCATTTCCCAGTCGCCGACGCGCAATCCGCCCTTCATCTCGCCCTTTAATTCCGAACCGTTCTCGGGGTCTTTAAGCACCCAGACGCCGCAGCGCTCGCCCTTTTTGAAGTTGCCCCTTGATATTACGGTGCCGTTAGGCGCGTACATGTAGCTCGAGCCTTCCTGGAGGCCTCCTTTGTAGTAAGTCGTGGCGGCGAGGTAGCCGTTGGTGCCGTACTGGGTCCAAAGGCCCTCCTCCTTGCCGTTAAGGTACGAGCCCGTGCCGGCAAGCGTCCCGGTTTGATGGTAGCGCTTCCACTCGCCCGTCGCCAGGCCCTTCTCGTCAAATTCGCCTTCCGAGGAGCGTTTCCCGTTCTCGTGGTAATAGACCCAAAATCCGACTCTGATGTCGTTTTTCATCTCGCCTTCGGCTTTGACCCTTGTGTTCGGATAGAAGAAGTGCCAGTAGCCCACTCTCTTGTCTTTCAGCGTGAAGCCGTGGACAAGAAGATTGCCGTTGGGATAATTGGCGGAGACTTCCTCCGCGCCGTCCGGCGGGGCGACCTGTTTCGGCATGCGCATCGGCTCCTGCGAAGGGGCTTTCAAAGGAGGCTTCTTGGCCTCGGCCTCATTAAGCAACGCCGCCGCGTCGAAATCCTCCCTTGTCGGGGTGTCCTTTGCGGATGCCGCCGAGGCAGCGAGGCAAAGGCAGACTAAAAGAAAAAGTTTATTCCGCATAACCGTCGTAAAGCTGTATCTCGTTAAAGCGGGAGCGCTGCCAGTTCAGGGTCTGGACGCACTGGAGCTTGATCTCGCTCACTTCCTGCCTGTTGAATTTATAGACGTATTTTTCCTTGGTGGCCCGATGATCGTCCTTTTTGCCGACTTCCTTCCATTCGCCGTCAGGGCCTTTCACGCTGACGACAAAACGCTGCCAGTCGCTTCCGTCGCTGAAGGGATAAACTACGACCGTGTCGGCTTCCTTGGGCTCCTTCATTTTTACGATCGCTTCGCCCTCGTTCTTCTTGTAGCTTTCCCAGCCGTTGTGGCGGTTAGTGAGGCCGTCCGTCAGATAATAGCCGTCGCAGTCGAGGTAGCATTCCGCTTCCACAGGCTGATGGTAAGCAAGGTTCTTGACTCTCGGGTCAAAAGTCGTGAAGATGCTGGCGGGCAGGCCTACGCTGTTCCTAAGGTTCGGCTGGTCCGTCAGGCCCCTGCCGTAGCTCACGTACTTTATTTCCGGAAGCTCCGCGCTCGTCAGCGTCACTTCGTTCTTGCCGGTGATCTCGGCCGCGGCGTCGACGAACTTGCCGTCCGGCCCGGCGACCTTGAAGAGATCGGGATCCTTGCCGTCGCTGGTCTTAAGCCCGTCGTAAACGTTGCTGAAATAAACTTTCGCTTCCGCGTTCCCGAATACGACTTTCTGCATCACGGGGCTGTAGGGCTTCAGATCCTCGTAGCCGTAAACTTCCTTGAGCGCGAGGTTCGAGAGCCTTTCCGTCAGCTGGCGTTTCTTTTTCGGGTGGATGTCGCCGAGATCGTCGACCAGGTCGTAGCTAAGCGCTATGCCGGTCTTCGGGATGTCCAGGGCCTTCATCTGGGCGTCTATGATGTCGGGCCTGTTCTGGTAGACCCCCGAGTGCGCCCAGGGGGCTATCTGGACGTAATAGAAGGGCAGCTCCTCGCCCCACAGTTTGCGCCAGCCTTCCACCAGGGCGTGCATCTTGTAATAATACGCGCGGGCGCAGGCGCGCTCGATCACTTCGTACTCTCCCTGGTACCAGAGGAAGCCCTTTATGGTGTAAGGGACCAATGGAGCGATCATCGCGTTGTAGATGGCGCAGGGATCTCCGGAACCGGGGTCTTCCGGGAAGGAAGGGGCGTATTTGATCTCGTTGTGGCCGGAGGCGAGTTTGCCTTTGAGGTCGCTGACCCAGTTCTGGGAATTCTGGATGAACCATTTGGCCTTGTCGGCATACTCTTTCCTCTCTTTGCAGAAGGTGTCCGAATTGCCTTTCACCTGGGGATATTCGTCGAAAATTTCGGGCGGGATGTAAGCCCTGATCGGCGTGCCGCCCCAACTACTGTTGATGACGCCGACCGGCACGTCGAGTTCGGCTCTCAATCTCTGCGCGAAAAAGTAAGCGATGGCGCCGAAACCGTTGAAGGCGCCTTCACGTACGACTTCCGGAGAGCAGACTTTCCAGGTCGCGTCGATGTCGGTGGCGACGAAATACCTCGCCCTGACCTTCGGCTCGAAGACTCTGATCAAAGGATCGGTGGCGTTCTTTATCTCCTCTTCGCCGTTCTCTACGGCGCCCAATCCCATCTCCATGTTGCTTTGCCCGGAGCAGAACCAAACTTCGCCGACCAAAACGTCCTTAATTTCCAGCTTCTCGCCCTTGCTCGACTTAATGGTCAGCGTCTGCCCAACTTTTACGACCGGCATGGGATCGAGATCGACTCTCCACAAGCCTTCGTCTGAAACGGTCGTCTGTTTCGTCTGATCCATGAAGGTCACTTCAACGGTCGAGCCTTTCGTCCCCTGTCCCCAAACAGCCACGGGCTTTCCCTGCTGAAGGACCATGTGATCGGAAAAGACGGTCGAAGTGGAAAGAGGCTGCGTGCCGAGGGCGACGCCGATGGAAACGAGAAAAGCGAAGAAAGCTTGCATATGATCCCTTAATTTTGAAAGGTTAAAGTTATCTTCTATATTTTAGCAAAAAAACACGCTTCTCTTTATAAAAAAAGCCCTTGTCATCAGGCTTTCGGGAAAACTTCCGGGAAGTTTTCTTCCAGCATGTCGACGATGAGGAGGTTCCAGCTAATGAAGCCGCCTTCCTTGCCCTTGTTCATGTCGGCGTCGGGCGCCAAGCCGCCTCCGCACTCCGCGCAATAGTTTTCGTGCAGGCTGCCGCAGTTGTGCAGGTCTTTCAGAAGCGTTTCGGCTAACCTTTTCGTGACTTCCCTCGCCTCCTCTTTGAGCCCGTAGCGATTCAGCGCGACAGTTTGAAGATAATTGGCGACCACCCAGACCGGGCCCTGCCAGTTGGAATACGGAACGATCATGCACTCGTTGTTGTAATCGGGGTCGTCCTGTGCGAGGCTTCTTACGCCGTAACGGGAAAGCATTTTCCTGTCCATCAGATGATCTTTCAAAAGCGCCCTGCCCCTCTCCTCGTCGAGGATCCCGAACGTCAAGGGAATGTAGTTACTGAAAGCGTTTCTTCTAACGATCCGCCCGTCCCTTCTCCTGTTCCAGAACATGTTCTCGTCCGCGTGATAGAGATGCTTTATGATCCTTGCCTTCAAGTCTTCGGCTTTCTTTTGATAAAGTTCGGCCTTGTCAGCGTAACCCAAGAGCGAGGCCATTTCTGAAAGCGCGAGATATTCCGTGTAGATATAGGCGTTGACGTCGCAGCTAAGGACCTGGTTGACGTCCTCGGGTCCGTCACCGATGGCGGGGTTGTTGTCCGCGCCCGACATCATGGAATCGTACCAGAAGAAAAGCCCCGTAGGTTCGTCGCGCCTCACCTTTTCCCAGCGGGTGATCGTGCTCTCGACTTTCGGGAAAACTTCCCTTCCCCAGTCCTCGGCGTGGTTGTACTTCATGGCTCTTACGGCGCCCCTGGCTAAGAACGGCTTCAGGATAAGGGAGGGGTGGCGGATGACTTTCTCGTCGGCTCTCACGCAAGCGGGAGTGTCTTCGTTTGGATCGAAGATGGAAAGGAAATTGTCCACCCAGTATTTCAGATACTGCGGCTTGGGCTCGCGCCTGCTGCAAAGGTGGTTGGCCATGAAGTAGGCGTCCCAGTCCCACTGCTGAGTATAAAAGCCGCCCGGGATGAGGTAAGGATAAGGAATGGCGCCGAGGGCCGGCCTTATGATATTGGGATAGCTGCTAAGCAGATAGTCGACCAGCTCGCGGTATTTTTCCATATTTCCTTAGTTGCCCAAATTGAGCTTGCTCTTCGGGTAGGCGGTCAGCCAGAAGGTGGCGTAGACCGAGTGATCGTTGTTGTCTCTCAGACGGTAGGAAACGGACGTGTCGATGCACTTCTTCCAGTTCTTGTAGAGCGTGAACTCCATTTCCTGGAGGTCGCCTTTCTGGGCCTCGAAGCGCATGTAGCTGCCGAATCCCCATCCTCTCGTGAGCTCTCTGGCCCAGGTCTTCTGCTGCATCTCCAAGGAGAGCCAAGGCGTGAAGTCATCGAACCAGAAGCGGCCGCCCGCGGAGATAAGATTGGAGTAATCGTAGAGATAACGGTAGCTGACGTTCAGGATAAGCTCGTCTTTCCTGCCTCTCAGCCAGCGCGGCAGAGAAGGATGGGAGAGGGCTTTCTGCAAAACTCTGGTGGCGTCCATATTGGCGCCGAGGTTCGCGAACGTTATGCGTTTATACTTGTCCATGTCCCAAAGCAGGTCGCCCTGGATGTTGAGCCAGTCGGTGGGATCGGACTGGAAAGCTAAGCCGACGGCCGTACTGGCCTGATATTCCCTGAAGGCCTTGCCTTCGGTGTATTTCCTGCGGTACTTGTAGTGATGGCGGTAATCCTGGGACTTGTAGACCTCGTCGTGATAATAGCGCTGGCTGATGAAGGCCGTGAAGTCGATAAGGTTGGCGTTGTTGCCCTTCCTTTCGATCTGGAAGGCGTTCCTGATGCCAAGGTCGGCGCCGGCCGCCAGGCCGGACTCAGTGCCGAAGGCCGCGTTGCCGAAGATCTTGCCCTTAGGCTCAATGAGGTGGCGGATCTTCTCGCTGTCGGACTGCAGATATTTCCTCATCAATTCGCCGGCGTAGGTGCCTTCAAGATTGTAGGTGCGGTGCAGCTTGAAGTTCACGTCGACGCCGCCGTAAGGCATGGCGCGGAAGAAGGCGCCCTCGTCCTGGGGACGGTAGGCGTCGATGGCCATTCTCGTGTAGCGGTTGTAATCCTGGTTCCAGTGGTTGACCGGGAAGTTGACTGTCTTGTTCCTCAGTTTAAGCCTTCTGTTGAAGCCGCCAGGCGCCGAAGGATTGATCCTGCCGCGCTTCCAGACGTAGTCGTACTCTTCGCCGTCGTTGTAGTTGTTGATGTTGCCGAAGTCCATCGCGAAGCCGACGTACGGCTCGACGTTGAGGAAGTTGAAGTAGCGCTTCGGCATCGAGATCTTATGGTCCGTCTGGGCCTGCCACATCGTGTAGCTGGCGTGCGCGTCCTGCTTGTCGCTCTGGACGTAATGGTAATAACCCGCGGTCGTCTTGCTCTCGTAGTAAACGGGGACTTTCAGGGCCGGCAGCTCCATTATCCTGCGCTTCCTGAAGACGTGCCTGAGTTCGGGCAGCCGCTCGTAAGTCGTGTAGAAGCTGTTGACCTGCTTGACGGCGTAGAAGCTGACTTCGTTGTCCTCGCCAATGGGGATAGTGAAGTCGAGCCAGGTGTCGCGTTGACCGTAGCGGTTGTAGTCCTCGCGGTAGAATTCATGCACGACGTCCATGTCTTTCATGACGTCGATCTGCCAGGACAGAAGCCCCCTGTTAAGCCAGCCGGCGCCCGGGCCGAAGGTCTGGACATGGTTCCAGAGGAAGCGGTAGCGGAACTGTTTTTCGTCCTTATTGTTGTGCTTGTCCTTTTCCTGGATGAAGCGGCGCGCGGTGTCGTCGATGAAGAAGGATTCCCATTCGCCGGCGATCGTCGTGACGTTCGTGAAGACGACGTTATAAGAGCCGTCCAAACCGAAACTGACGCCGTGCTTGGAGTAGTAGCCGATGTGCGGCGTCAGCCTAAGCTCCTTGCTGTGATAGACGTCCAGCGCGAGATCAAAGAAGCCGCCTTTCCTGGAATCGTAGCCGGCCTTGACCTGGACCGGGAAGGGATTGTCGTCCTCGCTCGGAGTGTAGGTGACCTGCGGCAGCCACAGGAAGGGCACGCCCTCGAATTTCACAAGGCAGTTCCTCGCCGTGACGCGGCTCTGCTCCATGGGATTGTTGAGGTCCGGGACCGCGACGGTGATGTCTTTCGCCTCGAAGCTGTAGAGGGCGGACTTGTATTCCGGCGGGCAGGTGGTGCAGCGGCCGTCCGTCACGTGCAGGACGTTTTCATAGGGGTCTTTGACGAGCGTCTTGCCGTAGATGTACCATTTCTTCTCGTACCAGCGGCCTTCCTCCGTGTCCTTGAAATTGCCGAAGTCAACCTTGGCGTGCGCGTTCTCGAACTGTCCGGCGTAGTTTTCCAAGTTGAAGATGACGTTTTCGCCCAAGATCTCGTAGCAGAAGGGACCCATCTCGTTGTCGACCGCGATAGAGGTCTTGTTCATCGCCTCGTAAAGGTCTTCGGGCGCTGTGTAAGTGACGCGCGTCCAGCCGGGAGAAGTCAGTATCTTCGTCACCGTGTTGTACTCGACGGAATCGGAATAGACTCTGTAGTCGCCGTAAGCCATGACAACGTTTCCTGTGGCGCGCAGGATGGTGTTGCTCATGTACGAAAACTCCAAAGCTTCGACCACCGCCTGTTCCCCTTCGGGCACGGGAGTGATGAACCAGGGTTCGGTTCCCAGGGCGAAATCAGCCGGCGCGCCATTGCCGGCTGCGTAGGCCGACTCTTCGGCGGCCATCAGCGTTAGGCAGGATAAGCCCATCGCCAAAATAAAACTCAATATGCGGTCACTCATGATATTCCCAAAAGGGGGTGGAATTTTTAAGTCAAATTTTAGTTCAAAATTATATGTGTCATTCTACCATAGCGCAGGGTAAAAGTAAAGGTTGATTTTGAGTTCACGGGCCTTTCCCGGCCTAAGTCTTTACAAGCTAAAAAGTAAGGCAAGCAGCGAGCTAAGTGTGGATATTTTCGTGACTTTCCTGTGGATAAGTTGTGGATAGTTTGTTAGCAACCGGTTAATTAAGCCCCCTCCCGGGGCCCCTTCCAAATGGGAAAATATTTTCCCAGCAAGCCTATTGATTTTTTTTAAAATATGGTAAAATGGAGACAACCACTATTAAATTAGGTAGCACCATGACAAAGAAATCAGAACGCACGAAAAAAGACGGAAACAAAATTAAGCTCCTCTACATGATGGAACTGCTGCGCAGCTCGGCGACCGAAAAGCATCCCCTTACCATGGATGATATTACGTCCGAACTGAAAAAGCACGGCATCATGTGCGAGAGAAGGACCTTCGGCAACGACATGCGGCTCCTTATGGAGACCTTCCACGTGAAAAAGACCAAAGTCGGCCGCAAGAACGGCTACTACATCCTGAACAGAGCCCTGAACGACACCGAGATAAAGATGCTCATCGACACGGTCCAGGCCGCCTCCTTCCTCTCCGAGAGCATGACGGAGTTCTTCGTCAGGAAGCTATCCAACATCGGCGGCAAGGATCTGGCCAAGAGGGTGAAGGAAAACTACATCCTCTTCAACGTGAAGAAGCGCAACAACATTGAGATATTCGATTCCGTCGAGGCCATAAGGCTGGCGCTGACAAAAGAGAAAAAGATCTCTTTCGTTTACAACGACCTTAACTTCAAGGGCGAGCGCGTGGCGAGGAAAGGGGGCGAAAGGTACGTCGCCACTCCCCTGACGCTCGTCATAAACGACGACAAGTACTACTGCATGTGCCGCGGCGAGAAAGACAAGATCATCAAATTCCGGGTGGACCGCATGACCAACGTCGCGGTCGAGGAGAAGCTTGCCGCCAAAAAAGAGGATCTCAAGCAAAGGAAAGACGTCGCGAAATACATGTCGGAAGTGATCAACATGTTCACGGGCGAGACCGAGAACGTGAACCTGCGCTTCCGGAAAAATCTCGCGGAAATGATCTTCGACCAGTTCGGCGAACTTGTGGAATGCAAGGAAGTAAACGAAACGGAAGCCGAGACCGTCGTGGCCGTTTCCGTTTCCACGACCTTCTTCTCCTGGCTTGCGACTTTCCAAGGCGGCATAAGGATAGCGGGCCCCATAAAGGTCGCCGCCGCCTACAAGGAGTTCCTGAAGAGCAACCTCGCGACAGTCTGAAAACATCCCCCGCTTGCAAAATTCAAAAATAAGTGCTAATATTTTCGGCGAACAATCGAGGAAATGATTTTTCATGAACGCTAAATTAAACAACTTCTGGTGGTGGTACGCTTTCGCCGGGCTTTTTCAAGCCGGGTCGTTTCCTCGCAGCTGAAAGCAGACCAGATTAGGAGTTGAAGCAAGAGGGCCCCGCTTGGAAAAGCGGGGCCCTCTTCTTTTTTCGCTTAACTATCAACCCAAATAAAAATTATGAAACCAAGTTTTGATGAATTCGCTAAGATGGGGACAGGCAGTGAATACGTTCCTGTCTACCGCGAGTTCCTTGCCGACCTCGAGACCCCGGTCTCGGTGCTTCGGCGCTTCGCGGAGGAAAAGCACGTCTTCCTCCTTGAATCGGTGGAAGGCGGCGAGCGCTTCGGGCGCTACTCGATAATAGGCGTGAACCCTTACGGGATCTTCACGGTGGAAGACGGCCAAGCCTACCTCTCAATTCCCGGCAAGCCGAAAGAAGCGATCGGAGAAGCCGGCAAGGGCTTCTTCGCGCTGCGCGATCTTATGAAGGAAGCCCGCGCCCTGACTTATCCCGGCCTTCCTCCCCTTTTCGGGGGCGCCGTCGGCAGCCTCGACTACGAAATAGTTGGCGAATTCGAAAGGATCCCGCTGCGAAATAAAAAGGAAGACAGGCCGGAAGCGCTCTTCATGCTGACCAGGGAGATGATCGTCTTCGATACGATGAAGCACACCGTCATGATCATAGTCTCCGTAAAAAAGAACGATTTCAGCGACAGCAAGAGCGCTTACAAGTACGCCGAAGAAAGGATCGCCGCGATAAGGGAAAGGATGACCGCTCCGCTGCCCCAAACCGAACTGGAGCCGGAAGTCATGAGAAGCGAAGAGATAAAACTGAAGAGCAACATGACAAAGGAGGATTACTGCCGGGCGGTCGAAAAAGCCAAGGAGCTCATAGCGGAGGGCGAAGTGATCCAGGTCGTGCCGGCCCAGAAATTCTTTGCGCCCGCGCCGAAGAACTCTTTCCAGATCTACCGCGCGCTGCGCCTCATCAATCCTTCCCCTTACCTTTTCTACATCAAAACGGGCGGCCGCATCCTTATCGGCTCCTCCCCGGAAACGATGGTGAAATTGGAGAACGGCGCGGCGGCCATCCGCCCTATAGCCGGCACAAGGCCAAGGGGCGCCGATCCAAAAGAGGACGCCTTGCTGGCTGACGAGCTCTTAAAGGACGAAAAGGAGCGCGCCGAGCATTTGATGCTCGTGGACCTCGGCAGAAACGACCTCGGCCGCCTCGCCATGCCGGGCAGCGTGCAGGTCAAAAGCTTCATGCAGGTCGAGCGCTACTCGCACGTCATGCACCTCGTCTCCAATATCGAAGCGGAATTGCGGCCGAATTACGACGCTTTCGACCTGGTCGCCAGCTCCTTCCCGGCCGGAACTCTGTCCGGCGCGCCGAAGATCAGGGCGATGGAAATTATTTCCGAGCTCGAGCCGGAAAGACGCGGCGCCTACGGCGGCGCGGTCGGCTACTTCAGCTCGACCGGCAACATGGACCTTGCCATCACGATAAGAACTTTGGAAATAAAGGACGGTACGCTCTCCTTCGGAGTGGGGGCCGGCATCGTGGCAGATTCCGTGCCAGAAAACGAATATCAGGAAACCATAAACAAAGCCGGGGCGATCATGAAAGCGCTGCGCTTCGTTTCACAAGGGCTTTCGCTCTAAGGAGTAATTATGCTGTTCATACTCGACAACTACGATTCCTTCACTTACAACCTGGCCCAGTACTTTCAAATGCTGGGCGAAGAAGTGGTCGTGAAACGCAACGACGAAGTGACGCCGGAGGAAGTTTTGAATTCCGGCTTATCGGGCCTTGTGCTCTCCCCCGGCCCGGGGCGCCCGGAAGCGGCCGGCATCATGCCAAGGCTCATCCCGATGCTAGGCGACCTTCCGACTTTGGGCGTCTGCCTTGGCCACCAGGCGATAGGCTACTGCTACGGAGCCGAAATAGTGCGGGCCAAGCGCCTCATGCACGGAAAGCTTTCCCCCATCACGCACAACGGGGAAGACATTTTCCAGGGCATCCCGCAGCAGACCAAGGTCGTAAGATACCATTCCCTTGTAATAAAAAGGGAAACGCTGCCTGATTGCCTTGAAATAACGGCCGAATCCGACGACGGCGAAATTATGGGCATCCGCCACAAGACCAAACCGATCTTCGGCATCCAGTACCATCCTGAGTCGATCCTGACGACGACCGGGAAAAGGCAGCTGAAAAACTTTTTGGAAATCATCAATAAGGAGAAATAAGTTATGCTGAACAAAGAAATAAACAAGGCCTTGGCGAGATCTAATTTCAGCGCCGGGGAAATGGAAGAGATCCTCTCGAAACTGGCTTCCAAAACGGAAAGCCCGGAACAGATGGCGGCCTTCCTGATCGCTTTGCGAATGAAGGGCGAAACGGTCGACGAGCTCGTCGGCGCGGCGCGCTTTTTGAGGCGCAAAGGGCAGTTCATCGACACCGGCGCGGCGGAAGTCATGGACATCGTGGGAACCGGCGGCGACGAATCGTATTCCTTCAACATCTCCACGACCTCCTCTTTCGTGGCGGCCGGCGCCGGCGTCGTCGTCGCCAAGCACGGCAACCGCTCCGTCTCGAGCAAGTGCGGCGCGGCGGACGTGCTCCAAAATCTGGGCTTCAACCTCGAGACTTCCCCGGAGAGCATGGAGGAATGCATCCGCGAGAACGGAATAGGCTTCCTTTTCGCGCAGCGCATGCATCCTATCCTTGGCAACGTCGCTCCCTTGAGAAAAGCCCTGGGCGTCAGGACGATCTTCAACATGATAGGCCCGCTTACGAACCCCGCCGGCGCGACCACGCAGTTGACGGGCGTTTACGACGGCGCCATCACGGAACTGGTGGCCGGCGCTCTTCGTGAGCTCGGCGTGAAGCGCGCGATGGTCGTGCACTCCCTTGACGGCATGGACGAGATCAGCTGCAACGTCCCGACACGCGTCTCCGAACTCAAAGACGGGCTTATTAAAACTTACGACCTCGAGCCTTCGCTTTACCTCGAAAATTTCGAGGGCGGCGAAATAGGCGGCGGCACCCCGGATGTGAACGCCAAGATCCTGCTCGACGTTCTGGAGGGCAAAGATAAGGGCGCCAACCGGGCCGTGACGCTCATCAATTCCGGCGCGGCCATCATGATCTACGGCCTGGCCAAGGATCTAAGGGAAGGCGTAAAGATGGCGGAAGAGTCCATAGACAAAGGCTTGGCCAGACAGAAACTCGACGAACTCGTAGCGGCTAGCAAAAATGCGTGACATTCTTTCAGAGATAGCAATGAGATCGGCCCGCGATCTTAAGGCGAAAAAAGAGGCGCGCCCCGAAGCGGAACTGATCAAAGCGATAGAGCGCCGGGAAAGAAGGCCGCTTTCGCTTTACTCC
>JAGCTE010000008.1 GCA_017963805.1 bacterium
CGAGGAGAACGGCAAGGAATATCTTTTCGCCCGCGTAAAAGAAGGCGGAAACGCCGCCTCCGATCTTCTGAAGAACAAGATCCCCGAACTCATAAAGGGACTGCGTTCCCCGAAATCCATGCGCTGGGACGTCAAGCCCACAACCTTCGCCCGCCCCATCCGCTCGCTTTGCTGCCTGCTTGGGGATGAGCTTATAGACTGCGACCTGGACGGCTTGAAAGCCTCGAGGGAAATAAAGGGCCACCGCTTCCTCGCCCCCGGCCCCTTCGAAATGAAGACGGCCGACTTCGCGGAATATGAAAAACTCCTGAAGGAGCACTTCGTCATCCTTTCCTTCGATGATCGCAGGAACATCATAAAAGAGCAGCTGCTCAGTTTCGGCTGCCTGGAGGATCGCCTCGACGAAGAATTGATCGACACTTGCGCCAACCTGACGGAATACCCCAACTGCGTCAAGGGCGACATCGCGCCGGAATATCTCGAGCTTCCTCCGGAAGTTCTGATAACGACGCTCAAAAAACACCAGAAGAGCTTCCCCTGCTGCGACGCCAATGGCAAACTGGAAGCGGCCTTCCTCTCCGTCACCAACAACGACCTCATGGAAAGGGATCTGATAAAGACCGGCTACGAGCGCGTCATCTCAGCGAGATTGTCGGACGCCCGCTTCTTCTTCAACGAGGACAAGGAAGTCACCCTGAAAGAACGCAGGGAGAGGCTGAAGACCGTGGTCTTCCAGAAGGACATCGGCACCTACTATTCCAAGACGGAAAGAGTGTCCTGCATCGCCACGAAGCTGGGAGAAATGACGGGGAAGGAGGAGGCCGCGGAGATCGCCTCCGAAGCCGCCCTCATCTCCAGATCCGATCTTACCACCGCCATGGTCTTCGAGTTCCCGGAACTTCAGGGCGTCATGGGCAGGATCTACGCCGAGCGCGTTGACAAGGCGAGCCCCGCCAAGGCCGTCGCCATCGAGGAGATGTACAAGCCCAGGAGCGCCGGCGACGATCTTCCCGAAACGCTTCCCGGCGCGATCCTTTCCATCGCCGACAAGATAGACACCATCATAGGCTGCGTGACCGTAGGCCTTGCCCCCACCGGCTCCGCCGACCCGTATATGCTCCGCCGCCAGACCTTCGGGCTTCTCAAGACCATAATCGCCCACAAGCTGAGCTTCAAGCTGAGCGCTCTCGTAAAGATCGCCCTCGAGCTCCTCGAAGCCGACAGCGATTCCTTCAGGAAAAACATCGTCTCCATGTTCACGGAGAAGATGGGCGTTTCCGCCGCCGTTCAGGAAAACGAGCTCGGGCTGATCGCGGAAAGCTGGTTCGCTCCTCACAGTGACGAGGCGAAACTTGAGAAGCAGATATCCTCCCTCTTCATGGGCCGCTTCGAGACCGTCCTGAAGGAGGAAGGCATCAGCTACGACATCATCCAGGCCGTCTTCGGCTCCCCCTGGCCCGACATTCTCGTCTCCAGCCTGAAAGCGAAGGAACTGCAGGAAATGAAAAAGGACCCCGAATTTCTGACGCTTTGCAACATGCTGACGCGCTGCGTCAACATAATGAAGGACGAGAAGAAGGGCAGGGCGGCCGTTTCCGTCGACCCCGCGCTCTTTTCGGAAAAGGAAGAAAAAGAGCTTTGGTCCGCCTGGGAAAGCGTAAAGCCGGAAGCGCATGCGCTTCTGGAGAACTGCGAGTTCGGGAAAGCCGTGAAACTTTTGTCCGGCAGGGTGGCCGGGCCATTGGACGCTTTCTTCACCAACGTGAGGATCTACGCCGACGACAAGGCGGTGGCCTCCAACAGGCTCGCCATATTGAAGAGCATATCCGAAACTATACAGACCAAGATCGCCGATCTTTCAAAAATCGTCACAGCATAAAATTCGCGCCAGTAGCCCAACTGGATAGAGCGTCGGCCTCCGGAGCCGAAGGCTGTGGGTTCGAATCCCGCCTGGCGCACCAAGAACATCAGAAATGAAAAGTCCATTCCTCAGATTCGCGAAGCTAGCCCTCAGCTACAAGTTCCAGCTCCTTTTGGGAATAATCTGCATGATAGGCGTGAACGCCACGCAGTTCGCCAGCGTCGGAACCATAGCGCCCTTCGCCGACCGCATCCTTCCCGCCCTCACTTCCAGCGAGCGGGAGGAGGTCCCGGAATGGATGTGCAAAGTCTCGCGCTACTGGTCGGCCAGGCCGCTTACAAACAGCTATATTTCCGCCAAGCTGAAGCTCGACGAAAAGCTTAATCAGGAGGAATTGGAAAGCAAAGGCAAAGATGAAAGCTTCCTGATCAGGATCCCCGACTCCACGCGCCAGATACTCCCGGCTTCCTGGATGGGCAAGATCGAGGAGATCGTGGCCAAGCTGAATTCCATAAAGCCCAACAAGCTGGCCAGGATGCTTTTGTGCTTCATCTTCGTGATGATCCTTCTGAGAGTCTTCTTCTCCGTGTCGCTGCACCTGGTTATGGAAGGCGTTTCCCAGTCGATGGTCTGCAAACTGATGGACATGATGTACAGGAAGCTCCAGGAACTGCCGATACGCTACTTCAACGTCAACCGCACCGGCGACCTTATTTCCCGCATCACCAACGACGTCAACGTCGTGCAGGCGACGCTCTCCGCGCGCCTCGCCGACTCCGTGGCTGAGATCTCAAGCCTGCCCTTCATCGCCTGCATGCTCCTTGCCCTGAACTGGAAGGTCTCCATCTTCTCCGCCATCTTCCTCCCCGTCATCATGGCGCCCATCATCATAATCGGGCAGAGGATCAGGAAGATCTCGAAAAAGACCCAGGAGAAGATCGCAGACATCGTCTCCATACTGCAGGAGACCATCACCGGCATCAGGATCGTCAGGGCCTTCAACACCGAGGAATACGAGATCAAACGCTTCGACAGGCAGCTGAGGAAATACTACGAGCAGCGCATGGCCGGCATCAGGAACGACGTAATGGTCAGCCCCCTGACCGAGCTCGCCGGCATATTGTGCCTCATCGTGGTCGGCAGCCTCCGTCTAATTTCGGTCATGACCGGCGAGGCCACTTTCGGCACGATCATCGCCTATCTTACGATCCTGCTCCTCTCCATCAAGCCTTTCAGAAGCATCGGCAAACTGAACAACGTCATCCAGCGTTCCAAAGCCGCCCTGAACCGCATCTATGAAGTTCTGGACACCGTTCCCGAAATAAGGGAGTGCGAAAACCCCATCGACGCCCCGCCCATGCAGAAGGAACTTCGCTTGAACCACGTGTACTTCTCTTACGACGAGGCGGAAGGCAACGTCATAGAGGACATCGACATCACGATCAAGCCCGGCGAGATGATAGCCCTGGTCGGTCCCTCCGGCTCCGGCAAGACCACGATAGCCAATCTTATCCCCCGCTTCTACGACTGCACGAAGGGCACCGTCACGTTGGACGGCATCGACATCAGAAACCTTTCCTTCTCCTCGCTCAGAGGGCAGATGGGCATGGTCTCCCAGGACACCATCCTCTTCAACAACACCATCGCCGGCAACATCGCCTACGGGCTTAGGAAATACGACATGGTGGACGTCGAAGCCGCCGCCATGGCCGCCAACGCCCATGAGTTCATCATGGAGATGCCGGACGGCTACAACACTATAATCGGCGAGCACGGCGTAAGGTTGTCCGGCGGCCAGCGCCAGCGCCTGGCCATCGCCAGGGCCATCTTCAAGAACCCCTCGATCCTGATCCTTGACGAGGCCACTTCCGCACTGGACACCGAGAGCGAAAGGCTGGTCCAGGAAGCCATAGACAACCTTGTTGAAAACAGGACCGTCATAGCCATCGCCCACCGCCTCTCCACCATCCGCCACGCCGACCGCATCATCGTCATGAAGGACGGCAGGATCCGGCAGGTCGGCTCGCACGACGAGCTGATCAAAGACGAATCCGGCATGTACTATAAGCTCTGCATGATGCAGTTCAACGACGAGGAGCAGGCCTAAATGAAAAAGTTCCTGCTGCTAATTCTCCTTTTCCTTCCGCTGGCGGCTTTCCCGGAGGAAACGAACGACAGCGAAGAAGTAAGCTTTCCCGCGGAGAGGGATCTCCAGCCGATACTTACTCCCCGCCAGCAGATAGTGAAGTACCGCGACGA
Organism: bacterium; assembly: GCA_017963805.1. Taxonomy (GTDB): domain Bacteria; phylum Auribacterota; class UBA3054; order UBA3054; family UBA3054; genus UBA3054. The sequence continues at coordinate 4,121 of JAGCTE010000008.1, forward strand.
CGTCTGCGCGTACTACAACATGACGAACAACCTCAAGGAAGTCATCGTCATAATGCACCCTATCCTGGCCGAGGCCGAGATGGCGGAGCTTTTCGTTTCGGAAGACCCCAAACCCAAAGACCGCGCGGCCTTCCTTAAAAAGTGGGGCGCGAGATACAAGCAGATCCTGACCAACGGCTTCGGGTTCAGGCTCACCTTCCAGCTCAGGAACAATTTCCTCGACCTTCAGAACGAAGTCAAGATCCCCGCCAAC
>JAGCTE010000065.1 GCA_017963805.1 bacterium
AAAAAGAGAGTCCCCTAAACTTCGGAAGTTTTGGAATTCCTGGAGTTCGTGGAGACTCCCTCTAAGCGCGGCATTCTTTTCGGCCAGCTGGGCCGCCGCGATTAATTGTTGTTATTCCGAGAAGACCGGAGTGGAGAGGTATCTCTCGCCGGTGTCCGGAAGCAGAACGACGATCGTCTTGCCTTCGTTTTCGGGCCTGAGGGCGACCTTGGTGGCGGCGAAAGCCGCGGCGCCGGAGGAGATGCCCACCAAGAGACCTTCTATTCTGGCCAGCGTTTTGCTTGTGGCGAAGGCTTCCTCGTTTTCCACCGTGATGATCTCGTCGTAGATCTCGGTGTTCAGGGTGTCCGGAACGAAGCCGGCGCCGATGCCCTGGATCTTGTGGGGGCCGGGAGTGCCCTTGGAGAGGACCGGGGAGGAGGCGGGCTCCACCGCGATGACTTTGATGTTCGGGTTCTTGGACTTCAGGTATTCGCCGACGCCGGAAACCGTGCCGCCGGTGCCGACGCCCGCCACGAAGATGTCGACTTTTCCGTCGGTGTCGTTCCAGATCTCGGGGCCCGTGGTCAGACGGTGGGCGGCGGGGTTCAGAGGATTAGTGAACTGGCCGGGGATGAAGCTGTTCGGGATCTCGACTGCCAGTTCGTTGGCTTTCTTGATGGCGCCCTTCATGCCTTCGGCTCCCGGAGTCAGGACCAATTCGGCGCCGAAAGCCTTGAGGAGGTTGCGCCTTTCCACGCTCATGGTGTCAGGCATGGTTATTATGATGCGGTACCCTTTGGCCGCCGCGACGGCCGCCAGGCCGATGCCGGTGTTGCCGGAAGTCGGCTCGATGATGACGGAGCCGGGGACGAGCTGCCCTCTCTTCTCGGACTCGCTGATGATGTAGCTGGCGATGCGGTCCTTTACGGAGCCGATGGGGTTGAAGTACTCCACTTTCGCGATAAGGCGGGCCTTGTAGCCCTTCTCGCTCTTGTAGCGGTTCAGTTCCACCAGCGGGGTGTTGCCGACAAGGTCGAGTATGCTTTGGTTGATCTTGGACATGGTTTTTCTCCTGTATTTTTAAATGTTGATAGCGTTGGTTATGTTGGCGTAGTTTAAGTTGGGTACGAAGATCTCGTTGTGCGCGTGTCCGCGGAAGACCTTTTTACCGTTGTGGAAGGCGAAGAGCTGGGAAAGCGGGAAGTCTTCCCAAGTTCCGTCGTCCAAAGGCGTCGTGGCGAAGACGAAGCTGTTGTCCTCGTGCTTGTAACACAATGAATTGTTCATGTTCTTGTGAACGTAGAGCAGTTCCCCGTCGAAGATGAGAAGGTTCAGCTTGTTGCGGTGGGAGAGTTTTCTCACCGCCTCGTCCACTATGTCGAAGCGCTTCCTGGCGCTGAGGGTTTTCCTGCTTTGCGCCTTGTTAACTTCGTCGATTATGAAGAGCAGTATTCTTTCGGAGTCCGTCTCGCCCTCCTGGAGGCCGAGGAACTTCGTCAGGTATTTGCCGGAATAGACGGTGCCGTTGTGGGCCACGGTCCATTCGCGCCCCGTGGAGTCTTTGCCGCGGAAGGGATGGCAGTTCTCGGCTTTGATGGAGCCTATGGTGGCGAATCTTATGTGGGCCACAAGGTTGTTCTGCGGGGCGAGATGGTCGAGCGTGTCCCTGAGAGTTTCGCTTTTATAGGCCGCGATTGGCTCTTTTATGAGGTCGAACATTTCCCCGCCGCTTTTCAAAAGCCCCCAGCCGTGGGGAAACTTTTGGCTGTGGCTTAGGAAAGCCTCGAGGTAAGGCCTGACGTTCAAGGGTTCGTGGGAGGAGATTCCAAGCAGTTCGCACATGTCATTTCCCTCCCAGTTTTCTTATGTTGTCCAAAGAGGAGCCGACGGCTTCCCTCACTTTTTCGCAGAGCCGTTTGCCTGCCAGTTTTTCCTTTTCATAAGCGATGACTTTTTTAATTTCCTCCTTTTCCGGGAAAGCGGAGTAATAACGCTCCATTTTAGCGAGGATGTCGAGCGCGGCCTCGATTATCGGCTTCTTTCCGATCCTGACGTTTTTGAGGTCGTAGAGGGCGGCGTTCTGGTGGTTCTTGACGGCTTCCTGCTGCAGCGCCTTGGTGAAGCGGAAATCTTTTTCAGAGAGAAGATAAATAGCGAGAAGATGGGCGAAATCCAGATCCTTTTCCGCTATGCCCAGTTTTTCCAAGGGATCAAGGTCGAACATCCTCAGTTCGATGTGGTCGATGCCGGTTTTTTCGAGATTTTCCGGGGAGTTCTCGCCCCTGGGCTTGATCCTGACGGGAAGGTACAGCTCGTGGGCGGAGTAGAGCGCGCCGCTTCTGACGTAAGCCTGGGCGCTCTTGACATAGTTTTTTACGGACGAGTAATCCAAGACCGGCACGAAGGTGTTCCAGTAGCCCTTGCTTCCGCTTCTCGGGGAGGCGTAAGCGTTGAGCGCGAGGCCTTGCTTTCCGCTTTTGTCGAAGGAGCGGTCGTAAACGGGGCTGGCGGCCGTCAGAAGGACAAGAAGCCAGCTGTGCTTTGAAAGCTGCCTGAAGAGCCTGAGGTAAAGTTCGTCTTTGGATTCGCTTTGCGAATCAAGAAATTCTTCCCTGAAAGAGAAGTTGAAATGGATGCCGGAATAGAGCATCAGCCTTTTGCCGTAGCGCTTTTCAAGGAAGGCCCGGTAGTCGTATTCAAAGGAAAACTTGCCTTTGTATTTGGCTATGGGTATTTCATCCTCGCTCTCAAAGAAGGGCGGGTTGGAATAAAGCCACAAGCTCTCGCCCGTTTCGGCGAGCCTTTTTCTGGCGTAGGCGTCCAGCTTCCCCAGGGCTTTCAGGGCGTCCTTTACGGAATCGCAGACCGGCGTGATTATTTCCAGCTGGTTCTCGCAGAAATCCCTGGAAAGGCGCTTCGATCTGAAAGAATGCGGCGACCTGGCGAGGCGGCCGTTGCCGTCGATGCGCAGAGACTCCCTCTCGAGACCGAAAAAGCCTTTCAATATGTCGCTTTTTATCTTCATTATATCGTTCATCTATTATAGCACCGAGTAACGTTCGACATAGTCTTCCAGCCGCCAGCCCTGGGAAATGCCCTCCAGCATGTCTTTGGCGGGGTTGGAAAGGCGCTCCGCCCGGCAAAAGAGAGGGGAAAGGAAGACCTCTTCCCCGAATCCCCTCTTCCTAAGGCCGTCTTCCGCCAGGGAAAGGATCTTTATGAGCTGGCCCCTTAATTTTTGCCTGTCGACAAAATCTGGCAGGACCTTTTTTGAAAAAAGATGCTGCAGCCTGTCGGCGTTTTGGGAGCGGCCGTAGACGACGCGGTCTTTTTCCAGCAGCTCTTTGAGTTCGGGCAGCTTTTCCAAAAGGCCGGTGTGGAAGGCGGCGATGGTCATGCTGTCCTTTATGGGCTGGCAGCAGGCGCTCCTGTATTCCACTGTGCCGCGGAAAGTCAGATCCTCTAGTTTGAAAGTCCTCAAATATTTGATGTCCTCGAGCCTCGGTTCAAGGGCTTTCGCGCGGTAGCGCTGTCCGTCGTAATATTTTCCTATGACTTTGTCCCTTTTGAAATATTCCCTGATAGGCACAGGGGAAAAGTCGAAGTATTTGCCGTCCCGCTCCGCGCAGTAGATGCTGGTCTCCCCGATGTAGGAAACAAGCTCGTCCACGCTTTTCAAAGGCTCGTTGAAAAGCCCGACGTTCTTTTTGTTGTAGCCGTGCATGCTCTCTTCCCAGAAAATGTTTCTGGAGCAGAGCAGATCGGGGTACTCCTTCGAAGGGGAGTTGGCGAACAAAAGGACTTTGTAAGGCTCAAGACGCCCGAAAACGTTAAGGACGTCGACAAGGGAATCATATTCCACGTCCAGCTGAACCTGCGAGGCGCTCGTGAAAGTGCCGAAGTCCGGGCGGGCGTGAAAGCGCCTCCCCTTTTCCCCAAGGTGCTCTTTGTAGGACCTTAAGTAATGCAGAAGCATTCTGTAGCGCTCGCTGGGTATGGGATAGTTGTGGTTGATGTCGCAGTGAGGATTGATGCCCATGCCTGTCACGGCATACCCGCGCCGGCGCAGGTGTTTGTCAACGTAGGCGTAATATTTGTCGAAGCTTTCCTTTATCTCGAAGATCGTCCGGCGCCTGCCCATTGAGAACTCAAGGTTGGAATAGCTGCAGTCGAAAGAAAGCGAATCGCCGCTTTTCTCTTCGATCAGATTGTAGGGATTTCCCTCGCTGTCCCTGGAGGCGACCTTGAAGGAGAAGCGTTTGCGGAAAGCTTCGGCCATTTTGTGCGTCAGATCTTCCTCCACCGGCTTTTTGGCCAGATTTATGATCGGCATCTCTATCTCGATGCCGATGTATTCCCCGCGTTTTTTCCGCGTGGGGGCGATATATTTTTTGTAAATGGCTTCGTCGATGGCTGGCTGTTTCATGGCGTCCCTCCCTTGAGCCGCCGGTTTCCCGGCCGGTCCTCCATTTTTAAGAGGACATCATTATACACATATTCACATACTATGTCAATATGTAAATAAAGGCAGGCGGGCAGAGGGCTGGCACATTTGCCTACTATTTTGATATACTTTCTGGAAAAGGAGCGGAATATGATATCGACAAAAGGAAGATACGCCATACGCTTGATGGTCGATCTGGCGCGCCAGGAAAAAGAGCGTTTCACGCCGCTTTGCGAAGTGGCGGACCGTCAGTGCATCTCGAAACTGTACCTTGAGATCATCCTGAAGAAGCTGGTGGCGGCCAAATATCTTGTCGGCAAGAGCGGCAAAAGCGGCGGCTACAAGCTGACGAAAGATCCGAAAAAGATAACCGTCCTGGAGATATTGGAGCTGATGGAAGGGACAGTGGCGCCTGTGGCCTGCCTTGCGAAAGGAGCCGCGCCCTGCGCCTTCCGGAAAAAATGCTCCACCATCGCCATGTGGACGGAATACGACAAAATGACCAAAGAGTTTTTCGGCAAAAGAACGATCGCCGATCTTACATGATCTTTTTGTAGACCTCCATGGTGCCGCTTACCATGGATCCTATGCTGTAATCCGAGACGTCGCTTTTAAGAGCGCCCTCTTTCAGCTTCGCGAGCAGGGCGGGATCGTTCGCCAGACGTTCCAGGAGCGTTTTTAAGGCCCGTTCGTCGCCAATCGGGAAGAGGAAGCCGTTCACTCCGTCGATCACCGCTTCCGCGGCTCCTCCGGCCCTGGAAGAGACAACGGGGATGCCTTCCGCCAGCGCCTGTATCAGAACCCGGGCCAGACCTTCCCTAAAGGAAGCGTGCACAAGCGCGTCGCCGGCCGCGAGCAGTTCCGGGATCTCGCCCGGCGCGGCCTGGCCGTAAAAGATGACTTTTCCTTTGCGTTCCTTTTCCGCGGCGTCTTGCAGTTCTTCCTGCAAGGGTCCGCCGCCTATTAGGAGAAGCTTGGCGTTTTCGGGGAGCGCTCTTAGAATTTCCGGCGCGCCTTTCCGGGGGAAAAGCCTGGTTACGGCTACGAAAAGCAGTTCCTTGGGGGCGACGCCCAGTTTCCGCCGGCTCTCGGAGCGCAGACCTTTGGCGTTTTGGAAAGCTGCGAGGTCGCTGCCGGACCGCACGGTGTGGTAGAGTTCCTTTTTTCCGATGCCGGCCTGGAGCGCCTGGTCAGCCATGGCGTCGCAGACCGTTATGATCGCGTCGGAAACGCGGGCGGCCTTTTTTTCAGCGGCGATAAAGATCTTGTTTTTGAGCGCGCTTTGAAATTCGTCGAAAGCCAAGCCGTGGATGGTGTGGACTATTTTGGCTTTCGTTTTCGCCTCGGCGGCCGCCAGCCTTCCTATGATCCCGGCTTTCGAAGAGTGGGTGTGGATGACGTCGAAGGAATTTTCGCGGAAATATTTTTTCAGGTCATAATAAGCCTTGATGTCCCAATAGGGCGAAAGGGCGCGCCTAAGGCCGGGAAGCGTTTCCTCTTTGAGGCCGGAAAGGTCGGCTAAAAAGCGGCTCTCCCCGTTCAGTTCGGGGCCGTGCAAAAGCGTTACCTCGTGGCCGAGCTTGGCCTGGCCTAAGGCGGTGTAGACCGTGTTCTCCTGGGCTCCGCCCTGGATAAGGCGAGTTATGACGTGGCAGATCTTCATTCTTCGCTTTTCTTTTCGCGGTAAGGGAAATATTCCGCCCGGAGGTCCTTGGGGATCTCGGCTTCCAAACGGATGGCGTCCTCGTCGTAGCTGAGGTTTTTGACCGTGGAGCGGGCGTAGAGTTTGGCGACCAGATCTCCTCTGTCGGGAGGAAGGACAAGCCTGGCCCAGGGGCGCGGGGCTTTCCTCTTTTCGACGATCGCGTCCATAAGCGCTTTGAAGCCGTCCTTTTCCCTGGCGGAAATGAAGAGCGCCTCGGGGAATTTCGCTTTCAGCTCGTGATAGCGGGCGAAGGAAAGCATGTCTTTCTTGTTAAGGACCAGCACGCGGGGGTTGTTTTGGGCGCCGATCTCGGCCAGAACGTTGTCGACAGCCTCTATCTGCTCCTCGGTGTCGGGGGCGGAGGCGTCCGCCACGTGGACGACGACGTCCGCTTTCTCGGCTTCCTCAAGCGTCGCTTTGAAAGCCTCCACCAGAGTGTGCGGCAGATGGCGGATGAAGCCCACGGTGTCGATGAAGATGAAGCGCTCGTTGTTTGGGGCGTTGTAGACGCGGGAAGTCGGGTCAAGGGTGGCGAAGAGCTTGTTCTCCACCAAAACGTCCGCCCCTGTCAGGGCGTTCATGAGCGTGGATTTCCCGGCGTTGGTGTAGCCGACTAAAGCTACGGCGGTCTCGCGGCTCTTCTGGCGCGCCTTGCGCTGGAGCGTGCGGTCTTTCCTGACGATCTCGAGTTCCTCTCTCAAATGCTGCAGCCTTTTGTGCGCTTTCCTTTTGTCCAATTCCAGCTGCGTTTCGCCCGGGCCTTTGGTGCCGGCGCCGGCGTATTGGCGGGAAAGGTGCGACCACATGCCGGTCAGCCTCGGAAGAAGGTAGGCGAGCTGGGCGCACTCCACCTGGAGTTTGCCTTCCCTTGTTCTGGCCCTTTGCGCGAAGATCTCAAGTATAAGCCCGGTGCGGTCCATGATCTTGGCCTGCAGCTCGTCCTCCAGGTTCTTGTGCTGGGCGTTCGTAAGCTCCGTGTCGAAGATGAAAAGATGCAAATCGGGATGCTCCGCGCCCAGTTCCTTTATTTCCTTGACCTTGCCGGAACCGACGTAGGTGGCCGGGTTGATGTCCCTGAGCTTGACTTCCAGGGTCCTTACGACTTCTAGTCCGGCCGTGTCGGCCAGGGCCTTCAGCTCCTCGAAGCTGACGTCCAAGCCTTCCTGGTCATTTGGAAAGCCGATGAGGAAGGCTTGCTCTTTCGGGATCTCCGTGGAGTAGGTCTTCTGCTTCATTACTTCTTGAAGAGGCCTTTCAAAAGATTCTTTCCTTCCTTTATGAGCTGGTCGGCCTTCTGGGAAGTGTCGGAATTCTTGTCAGACTGGATGACGCCGCCCAATTTCTCGAGGCCCTTCTGCACGCTTTCCTTGACCTTGTCGGTCGGGACCACGTCGAGGAACATCTCCCAGTGGTCGCCCAAGGTCTTGGTCAGGGATTTGAAGACGTTTTCGGGGCCAAGGATCTGCGGGTTCTCAAGCGTTCCGGTCACGACGATAGGCGGCAGAGGATAAGTCTTGCCGGGTTCGTCGTTGTCTTTCAAGACGGACTTGGGCGCCATGGAGAGCACGATCTCTTTGACGGCCTGGGCGGTAAGCGTCAGGCTGATGGCCATGTCGATGTTCTTGTCCATGTCGATGGTGCCCTCGGTCCTAACGCCCACCACCGTGCTTGTGACTTCGCTCTCGTCGATGGCGAGAACGCCGTTGGTAAGCGAGGCGCTCAATCCGAAATCGCGGAACGGAAGGTCGCTCAGGCGGCTGTAGTGCAGAACGTTCGCAAGGGCGTTCAGGATCTTGATGTTCTTGAGCTCGCCGTCCCGCACGTCCATTTTGAACTGCGCGGTCAGATCTTTCTTTATGGCCTCGCTGTCGGTGCCGCGGCCCTGGGCCTGGAGATTCAATCCGGCAAGGCCTGAGATGTAGGTGTCGCCTTTCGGCATCGCGGCTTTGGAGACCGCCATGCAGGAGATGTTGGTGCCAAGAAGGGACAGGGTGTAGGCGTAGCCCGGGATCTTAAGGTCGCAGACGGTGTTCAGATCCAGCTTTCCTTCGGCGAAGCCGAGGTCCGGGCCCTTAAGCGTCGCCACGCCGTTTTTAAGCTCAGCGAAAAGTTTGCAGGGAGAGAGAACGTAGTTGCCGTAGCAAAGTTCCTTGAAGTCGAGAGTGGCCTCAGCCTGCCATTTTTCTATGCCCTTGGCCGGTTCGGCCTGGCCGCCCTTCTTCGGTTCTTCCGCTTTTTTCTGGGCGTCTTTTTCCGCGCTTCCCTCGGGGGAGGCGGTCAGAGCCTGGATGTCGAAATGGTTGGAAGAGACGTACAGTTTCTGTTTGCCGGCCGTCGGCTCGATATAGAATTCGCCGTTAAGATCGAGACTCTGTTTCTGATTGGAGCCTTTCTGCACGGAGAGCGAGGTCGGGTTCAGCGTGATCTTCGGAAGCGTGGCGCTGGCGGCGCCGGCACACTGCAGGAAGAGCTGGTCTTTAACGTTCTCGGGATCCCAGGCGAGCGAGGAGAGCGAGCCGATGTCCCAGCGAATGGAGTAGTTCTTCTGGCTTATGGAGCCTTCGCCCTTGATCCCGGCGGAAACGATGTTCCGGTCGTTCATGGCGGCCGAGAAGCGCTTCATGGTGAAAGCGAAGCGGTCGTTGTCGGAAAAAGAGCCCTCGATCAGCGCCTCGCCGTTCAGCTTGCGGTAGCGCTTGTCTTTCATGGCGAGATCGGCGTCGTTCAGGGAGAGCTGCCAAACGCCGTTCAGGTCTTTTTTCGCGGGATCGAAAAAGGTCTTGCCGGACACGGAGAGCGTACCCTTGTTGATCTTGAAGTCCTTGTCCTTGACAAGGGGCTCGAGCCACTGAAGCTCGGCGTCCCTGAGCTCGTAGGCAACGTTCGCCGAACAGAGCTCGCCGCGAGAGAGTTTGTCGAATTCCAAAGAGAGCGGCGAAAGCGTCTTGACGAGCAGCATGACGCTGCCGTCGGGGCGGCGGGCGGAAAGGTCGAAGCGGTCGAAGGAGATCTTCTTTTTGGCGGCCTCGTAGCGCGTGGTGGAGACGAGCTCGCAGTCCACGGCCGGAAGCTTCGGGTGGGCGGTATAGGAGACTTTCCTCAGGAAAAGATGGTTCGTGCCGGAAAGCGTGCTGGCGGAATTGTCCCACTTGGCGCTGGACGTGAGCGCGGTCTCCAATTGCCCCAGAGCCAGCGGCACGCGGTCTCCGAAGAGTTTTTCCCAGAGCCCGGAGGGCATGACCTGCAGCGCGGCGGCCGCCTCGGCGCTGCCGGAATTAACGTCGTAGCGTCCCTGGGTGGTAAGGCCGGCCACGTCTTTTTTGCCCTGCTTGAGGGCTATGGAGAGGTTCTTTATGAGGAGAGCCTGGCCGACGTTTTCGCATTCCGCCTGGAGGTTCCCCAGAACGTACCAGTTCGCGAGGTCTATTTCGCCGGCCCTGCCGGTCAGATTCGTTATGAGCAGCGAGCCTTTGGCGCCGGTGGGGATGAGGGAATCGGAGAAATTGAAGGCGGCGTCCAGCGAGAACGGCATCCTTTCTATCGTGACATCATCGCCCTTTATGTAGCGGGCGTTGCCGTTGACCTTCAGAAGGGCCTCTTTTTCCGGAGCAAATTCCAAAAGTTCCAGGTTGAGGCTGCCCCAGAGTTTTTCCTCGGCGGTCGTGATGGAGAAAGAGGCGCCGGGAATGTGGAGCGCGCCTAGGTCGACGGGCAGCTTCAGCTCCTCGATCTTTTTCTTGAGGTCGAAATCCTCCTTTTGTTTTTTCTCGTCCTCGGGCTTTTCCTCCCTTTTTTCGAAGAAGGTCGGGAAGATCGCCAGTCTGGGGCCGACTATGGATAGCGATTTGATCCTCTTCTGATCGGCGCCCAACGAGGCCAGCTCGTAGCCGGTCTTGAAGCTCTGGATGAAGAGCGTCATGTTCGTTTCGCCGGCGGGGTTTTTCCAAACGAAATTCAAATTGTTGAAAGACGTTTCGCCGAAACCGAGGTCGATATCGTCAAGGGTGAAAGTGTATTCCTCGGTCTGCAGGGCCGGAACGAGGACCTTCGTGATGAACGGCGACGAGGTGGCGACGAAAAACGCGGCGAAAAGAAGCGCGAGAAGTATGAGCGCGGCGATAAGGAGGCGTTTGATTATTTTCATGGCTCTAGGATTATGACGGCCGGCAGGCCCTTGGGTTGAAGGAGATCCAAACGTATTTTGAGCAGTCTGTTTTCCGCGTCAGCGTCCACGCGGTAGTTAAGGAAGACGAAGTCGCTGGTCAGGATGTTCCTGATCTCGGGATCGCGGAAAGTTTTCCGCTCCATTTTTTTGCAGGAGGCGCACCAGCTGGCGGAACAGTCGACGACAAGCGGTTTCTTTTCCGCGCGGCTCTTTTCAAAAGCGGCGCTGATGCTGTCGTTGTAATAATAGCCCGGAACTTTCTCCGTTTCGGAATACGAGTAGTTCTCGGCGCGGAAGAGCCGCGGGACCGCGAGGGCGTAGTAAATGCCGAGCCCGATGAGCACGACGGCCATGACTCTTTTCACCCAGACCATCCAGCCGCCCGGCTTCGGGAGGAAGGAGAGCCCGGCGCCAAGGAAAGGCCAGGGCGAAGCCAGGCCAAGTCCCAGCACGAAAGGCAGCAGCAAGCCCAGGTAATTGCCCTTATTGTAGAGCTCCGCGCCCTGCGCCAGGGCGTAGACGATGACGGGGGCTACGCAGGCGCCGGCCAAGAGCGCCGCCAGAACGCCCAGGAAGAAGGCGTGCGCGGCGCTGCCCTTTTTCCCGGACACGTTCTGCGGCCTGCCTACGAAGCGGCTCCAGTCCAAGATGAAGAGGTCGAGCATTGCCAGGCCCAGCACTATGAAGAGCAGAGCCAGGGCGGCCCTGAAGTACCAGAGGTCGTACCACTGGCCGAAGCTGCCGCCGATGAAGATTGCTATGGCGCCCAGCGTCCCGTAGGTCAGCGTCATGCCGAGCCCGTAGGTCGCGCCCAGAAGCGCGCCGCGCCGTGGCCCGGCCTTTTCGTATTTCGCGCCGAGGACCGCCAGCGTCATGGGGATGACCGGCAGTACGCAGGGCGTAAGGTTCAGCAGAAGGCCGCCGAAGAAGAGCAGCACGAGCGCCCAGATCCCGAATCCGGAAGAGGCTTTTTCCTCCTCCTTGCCGTAGAGGAAAGCCTTGAAGTCCGCGCTCGACATGTATCCGTAGGCGCGCTTAGTTTCTTTGAACCCGTCGATCTCCGGAGGCAGTTTGCTGGAGCCGATACGAAGTTCGGAAGACTTTTCGCCGCCCAACGTGATCGTCTGCGGAGGATAGCAGATATCCTTGTCGCAACAGCGGAAATTTATGGAAAGTGGAGTACCCGTCGCGACGGTGAACTCAAGGCTCTTCTTGTAAACGTCCTCGCCCTCCGCGTTCTTTTCCGGAACGGGAAGGGAAGGGACGACGCCGTTTACGGTGAAGCCGGCGTAAAGGTAGGCCCCTTTTTTAACGTCAGCTTTGATCCGGCAGGAACCGGCTTCTTCGCCGAGCAGCGAAAAAGAGACGGGCAGCGTTTCGGCGCCGAGAGCCGAAAGCGCGAAGGCCAAAAGAAGCGCGGTCAGGCGCAGAAGTTTAAGTAAGTCAGTCATAGTAATTAGATTTTAGCATAAAGGGGGCGATCCGGTCTGTTTACCCAAAAGGGGCTTTTTTGTAAAATTAGGAAGTTAAGCTTACACTCTAAGGAAAGACGATATGCGTTGCGTACGTTGCGGCAAAGAGGCGGCTCCCAACAGCGCCTACTGCCCGAGCTGCGGAAAAAAGGCCAACCCAAACCAGACCGCCCCGCCCAAACCGAAACGGGACGATCGCGATCTGTACGACGAGGACGGCGTCCTTACCTTCGATCCCGACAGGGAGACCTACCATGACAGGGAGGACGAGGAGGAATCCAACGAGCAGTATTTTTCCGAGCAGGACAGAGCTTATCACAGGAAGCTGGAAGAAAAGCGCCGCCAAAGACTCATAACGGTCGATCCCAAAAATCCCGGCAGGGACATTTACGTTCCCAACAGCCTGGCCGCCGCCATCATCTTCACAATTATTTGCTGCCAGCCCCTGGGATTAGTCGCCATCTTTTACGCCATCCAATGCAACCGCTATATCGCGATGGGCGACAAAATGAGCGCGCTTAAAGCTTCCAAACGCGCGCGCCTTTGGATCATAATCACGGTCATAGTGAGCGTGGCGCTCATGTTTTTGACAAGCGAACTGAGCAAGGCCCCGAAGGAAAACGAACCGCAGACCAATATCGAACAGACAGTCGATAACAATCAATAGACATAAGGAAAAATTATGGAAGAATCGAAAGCTTACGTCGCTTCGCAGTTTTTGGCGAAGACCAGTTCCGGCGAGAACGTCAACGTTTACACCCTCCAGGGCGCCGGCGGCGTCAAAATGGACGTCATCAACTACGGCGGCAAGATAACCCGCCTCTTTCTGCCCGACAGACAGGGCAACGTTAAGGACTGCATCCTTGGTTTCGGCGATGTCGAGGGCTATGAGAAAGTGGACGCTTACCTTGGCTCTTTGATCGGCCGCTACGGCAACCGCATCGCCTACGGCAAATTCACGCTGGACGGCGTGGAGTACAAACTGCCAACCAACAACGAGCCGGGAGGACTGCCCTGCTGTCTGCACGGCGGCATTAAGGGCTGGGACGCCAAAGTCTGGAAAGCCATCCCCTTCCAGGAAGGCGACACGGTCGGCATCATCTTCACATATGAGAGCGCGGACGGCGAGGAAGGCTTCCCCGGGGCCGTGAAAGTGAAAGTCACCTACACCCTGACGCCCGACAACGTCTGGCGGATCGAGTACGAAGCCACGACCGATAAGCCCACGCCTATCAACATGACCCAGCACGTCTACTTCAACTTCCACGGCGAAGCGGAAGGCACGATCCTCGACCATGACCTCACGCTCTTCGCAGACAAGATGACGCCGACGGACGCCGGCCTCATCCCCACCGGCGAGATCGCCCCGGTCGCCGGCACGCCCTTTGACTTCACGACGCCTCACAAGATCGGCGAAAGGATCAGGGAAACTAACGAGCAGCTCAAGTTCGGCAAGGGCTACGACCACAACTTCGTCCTGACCGCTCCCAGCCAAAACGGCGAGCCCGTCAAGGCCGCGGCGCTCTACGAGGAGACTTCCGGCCGTTATCTGGAAGTCTGGACCACGGAACCCGGCATCCAGATCTACAGCGGCAACTACTTAGGCCCGCACATCAAAGGCAAGAGCGGCGTTCCCTACAGCGAGAACGGAGGCTTAGCCATGGAGACCCAGCACTATCCCGATTCCCCCAACAAGCCCCAGTTCCCCTCGACCATAGTGCGTCCGGGCGAGACTTACAGGACCGTTACGGAGTACCGGTTCGGGGTCAAGTAATTGTAAAAAAAATTGGCTTTCACTATAATTTAATCGCTAAAAAACGTATTCTGCGTCCGGACCTCGCTTCGGACGCTTTAACACCTTATCAATGGAGAAAAACATGAAAAACATCTATGGCGCTCTTTGCTGCGGCTTGGCGCTCTTTACTTTCGGCTGCGCCACCGCCCCCGAGGGCGAAGCTCCGGCTCCCGCCGAGGCTCCCGAGACCCCGGTAGTCCAGGAAGTGCAGGAGGTCCAGCCGGCCCCCAATTCCAAAGCCAGCGTAACCCAAAAGTTCTTTGCCAAGAATAAACTCGGCCAGACCGTCATGCAGTACACCTTGAAAGGCGCCGGCGGCGTGGTCATGGATGTCATAAACTACGGCGGCAAAGTTGTCCGCCTCTATCTGCCCGACAAGAACGGCGAATCCAAGGACTGCACCCTGGGCTTCAACGATGTCGCCGGCTACGAGACTGTGGATCCCTACTTCGGCTCCATCATCGGCCGCTACGGCAACCGCATCGCCAACGGTCTCTTCGTCATTGACGGCGTCACCTACCGTCTGCCGACCAACAACGAGCCGGGCGGCATTCCCTGCTGTTTGCACGGCGGCGCGGCCGGCTGGGACACCAAGATCTGGAACGCCGAGCCCTTCCAGAACGGCGACACCGTCGGCGTAGTCTTCACCACCACGAGCCCCGACGGCGACCAAGGCTTCCCCGGCAAATCGAAGCGAAGGTCACCTACACTTTGACTCCGGAAAACGTCTGGAGAATAGAGTATGAGGCCGTTCCCGACAAGAAGACCCCGATCAACCTCACCCAGCACATTTACTTCAACTTCAACGGCGAAGCGGAAGGCACGATCCTCGATCACGAGCTGACGCTCTGCTGCGACAAGATGACCCCGGTCGACGCCGGCCTCATCCCGACCGGCGAGATCACCCCGGTCGCCGGCACGCCGTTCGACTTCACCACGCCGCACAAGATCGGCGAGAGAGTCGACACCAAGGGCGACAAGCAGCTTGAATACGGCAACGGCTACGACCACAACTTCGTCCTCACCAATCCTTCCAAGAACGGCGAACTGGCCCAGGCCGCGGCCCTCTACGACGCGAAATCCGGCCGCTACATGGAAGTCTGGACGACCGAACCCGGCATTCAGTTCTACTGCGGCAACTTCCTGACCGACAAGATGGTCGGCAAACAGGGCAAACCCTATCAGTTCAGAGGCGGACTGGCCCTCGAGACTCAGCATTATCCCGATTCTCCCAACCAGCCGAACTTCCCCTCCACCATCGTTAATCCCGGCCAGGTCTACAAGACCACGACCGAATATCGCTTCGGCACCAAGTAAGGAGCAAAAATGGGTATTGTTGACATTATCGTCTTCTTCGCGTTCATCGCGTGCGTGATGTTCGTCAGCCTTTGGAAAAGCGGCGGTCAAGCCGGCAAGAGCGCTGACGACTACTTCCTGGCGGGCCGCGGCCTTTCCTGGTGGCTCATCGGCTTCTCGCTGATCGCCGCCAACATCTCCGCCGAACAGTTCGTCGGCATGTCCGGCCAGGGCGCCGGCGCGGAAGGCCTTTCCTGCGCTTCCTGGGAATGGATCGCCGCCATCGCGCTTGTCGTGGTGGCCTTCGCGCTGCTTCCCTATTTCCTGAAATCCGGCATCACCACCATCCCGGAATTCCTGGAGATCCGCTACAACCACTGGGCCCGCGCCTTTATGACCGTCTCCATGATGGGCATTCTGATCGTGGCCTCCCTTATCGGCGTCACCTACGCCGGCAGCCTGGTCATGCAGCAGCTCTTCCAGCATCTCGGCTGGAATCTGCCGTTCTGGTCCTGCTGTCTAATCATGGGCGGCTTGGCCGGCGTCTACGTTATGGTGGGCGGTTTGAAAGCCTGCGCCTGGGCTGACCTTCTGCAGGGCTCCGCTCTGATTTTGGGCGGCGCCGTCATCGCCTACTTCGCCATGAAGGCCCTGGGCAGCACCGCTCCCGAGGGACTGACCGGCGCCGTGGAAGAAGCCAAGGCCGTTTCCTCCACCGCCATCGAGCGCTTCAGGGAACTTAACGAAGCCAAACTGCACATGGGCCGTGCCTCCAACGACGCCGCCATGCCCTGGACGATCCTCATAATCGGCATCTGGATCCCCAACTTCTACTATTGGGGCCTCAACCAGTACATCACTCAGCGCATCCTGGGCTCCGGCTCCCTGGCGGAAGGCCAGAAGGGCATCGTGCTGGCGGCTTTCTTGAAGCTGATCATCCCGTTTGTGATCGTCATCCCCGGCATCATCGCCTTCAACCTCTTCGCTAAAGATCTGGACAAGCCCGACCAGGCTCTGGGCCTTCTCATCACCAGGCTCGTCCCGCAGGGCTTCGGCCTTATGGGCTTCGTCCTGGCGGCTCTGCTTGGCGCCATCGTGTCCTCACTGGCGGCCGTTCTTAACGCCACCAGCACGCTCTTCACGATGGACATCTATCAGCGCTATATCCGCCCGCAGGCCTCCCAGAAGGAGATCGTGACGAGCGGTCGTCTGACCATCGTGGTCCTTCTGGTCGTCGGCATCGTGGTGGCCTCCCTTCTGAAAGCCGAATCCATCTTCGCCTACATCCAGAAGATGCAGCTCTACGTCTCACCGGGCATCGTGGCCGTCTTTATCTTCGGTCTTGTGAACCGTAAAGGCGCCCGCTGGATCGGCGCTCTGGCGCTCGTCCTTTCGCCCATCATCTACTTCCTGCTCTCGACCTACGGCTGGAGCCTGCTGCCGGGCGCCGCTTCCTTCGTGCCCGAAGTGATGGGCTGCGTGGTCGAAAACAGCGAGCCTCTGCCCATGCACTACCTCTGGGCCGCTTCCTACAACCTGATCATCACGCTCGTCATCATGTTCGTTTTGGGCGCGATCTTCAAGATGCCGGAAGCCGTCACCTTCGAATCCAGCTCCAAGCTTGACATGAAGCCCTCCACGGCCGCCCTCGTTTTCGGCGTCATCGTGGTCGTGCTGACCGTCGCGCTCTACGTTTACTTCTGGTAAACCGCCCTTCGCTTAAAGCGAACCGCCAACAAAAAACCTTCCCGGTCAACACCGGGAAGGTTTTTTCTTACATTGACTATAAGAAATGTAAGATTTTTACAAAAAGATTGGAAAATGTTGTAACAAATTATAAACTTGGTGAAACGACATTGGGAAAAGGTGTACAAAATGAAAACCAAAACTCTTCACCAAGACAACAAAATTTTAAATGAAAGGAATAGTATTTTATGGATTGATTCCATAAAGAGACGTGTAAAAGAAGCGCGATTAAAAGCGTTCTTGGCTGCAAATGCTGAACAACTTCTTCTCTATTGGGATATCGGGAACGAAATACTTAGAAAACAAGAACAGGAAGGGTGGGGCGCGAAAATAGTCAATAGGCTTTCAAAAGAACTAAGCAATGAATTCCCCAACATGAACGGCTGGTCCGTTAGAAATCTAAAATACATGCGGTCTTTATCGCAAAGCTGGGCTCGCGATGAAATTATGCAAGCACCGCTTGCACAATTACCATGGTACCATCACATTGCCTTAATGGAAAAGCTGAAATCACGCGGCGAACGTTTGAATTATGCAAGTTTGGCTGTTAAGAACGGGTGGTCTAGGAATGCAATGATTCGCCAAATAAAAGAAAAAGCGTTTGACGATCATGGAAAAGCTGTCACCAATTTTCAAAATCAGCTACCACCAGAAGATTCTGATATGGCGATCAGTGCTATTAAAGGAGAATACGACCTCGGTTTTCTTGAAACAAGCAAACAAGTAAAGGAAAACAAACTTCGTTCAATGCTTGTGGACAAAATAGCTAAATTTCTAATAGAACTTGGAACAGGTTTTTCCTATGTTGGCAAAGGTATGCCAATAATTGTTGGAGGAGACACTTTTGAACTTGATCTGCTTTTTTATCATACTTTACTGCACCGCTATGTTGTTATAGAACTTAAAGCAGGTAAATTTAACCCTCGTGACATAGGACAACTTAGTTTTTATATGACCGCGATAGACAGAAACATAAAGACAAAGCAAGATAAAAAAACTATTGGTCTTTTGCTTTGCCGTTCACGAAATAAAGTTGTAGCCGAATATTCCCTTGCCGACATTGATCGACCTATGGGCATCGCGACCTATGAATTAGGACTTCCTACAATCGAACAGCTTCAGAAAAAGCTTTCTAACGTTTTATAAAAAAGAGAATTATCGAGCAACAACTGACTTAAGCTTTTTGCTATCATATTAGCATGCTTAAGGTAAAGTACATCACTGTGAGCAGACTCTTTCGCTTTTCGGCGGCGCACCGGCTTTTCAGAGAAGGGCTGAGCGCCGAGGAGAACGAAAAAGCCTTCGGCAAGTGCTCAAAAGTGCACGGGCACGACTACGTCATGAAGGTGACGGTCAAGGCTTCCGGCGAGGGCGCCGACGCAGACATGGTGGTGAACGTTTCGACTTTGGGCGAGGTGGTCGAAAAAGAGGTCGTTTCCCTGATCGACCACAGGAACCTGAACACCGACGTGCCGTTTCTTTCCGGCGTTCTTCCGACTATGGAGAACATGGCCGCGAAAATAGCGGAGAAGCTGGAAATCCCTCTTGCCGGGATCGGCGCGGAATTATACGAATTAACTTTGGCTGAAAGCGAAAAGAACAGCGTGACGCTTCACTTTGTATGAAAGAATATTCTAGGGAAGAAATACAAGAGATGCTTAGGTCGGCGGACGACCTTGACATTTACCGCGAACTTATCACGAGAATGGGCGACGACCCGACGAGGGAAGGCCTGATAAGGACTCCGCAAAGGATCCATGATTCCAGAGGTTTTCTGATGTCCGGCTACTCGATGGACGCCAAGACCATACTTAACGGCGCGATCTTCGAGGACCCCTGCGACGAGATGGTGCTTGTCAGGGACATAAGTTTCTATTCCATGTGCGAGCACCACATGCTCCCCTTCTTCGGCAAGATCCACGTGGCCTATCTGCCGAAAGGCCGCATCGTGGGGCTTAGCAAGATCCCGAGGATCATAGAGATGTTCGCGAGGAGGCTGCAGATCCAGGAGCGTTTGACCTCCCAGATAGCGAAATGCCTGATGGAAAACCTGAAGCCCTACGGCGTCGGCGTCGTGTGCGAGGCGAACCATCTTTGCATGGCCATGCGCGGCGTGCAGAAAAGCGACTCCTTCACCACCACTTCCGCCATGGAGGGGACCTTCAAGACGGACGGCAGGACGCGCCACGAATTTTTGAAACTCATCTCCATGCCTTCTCTGCACCGTTAACGATATGGCTTTGCGTCTTTTCTTGCTTTTGCTTTTGTTGGCCGCTTGGGCGCCCGCGGAGGAAACGACCGCCGTAACGGTCGCCAATCCTTCGGCCAGCAAAGTCGTCCTTGACCCGGCTTCCAAAGAGGACGCCAAGGCGATAGTGGACAGCGCCCGCTCCGCCGCCGCGCCCAAAGCGGCCTTGGAAAGCGGAACGAACGTTGTCGCGAAGACGGAGGAACTATTGCCGCCGAAAGCGGCCGCTCCGGTCGCGAAAGAGATCGCCGCCGAACAGACGGAGCCGGCGAGATCTGTGAACGTGCCGATGGACATCGCCGTCTGGCAGAAGATCTACCTTGAATCGGAAACGCAGTGCGTTTGGAAAGCGGAGAGCGACGCGATAGTTCCCGGCCTGCTTTCCTCGGTGCAGGCGAACGTTACCGTGACGTTCGGGCCGAAGGATTACGTCTGCCTCGATTACGAAGGGGAGAACGCTTTCAGATCGACCTGCTCCAATTCGGTCATGTGCGTCTTTTTCCCGGGTTCCGAGATAAGCGACAAGAGGATAACCCGTCCTTACGAATACGCCTGGGACGATCTGCTTGGCATTCCCATCCAGGGCTCTCTTACGAACTACTACACCGGCGTCTTCCAGGACGGCGAACTGTTCCGCTACGACTTCGTTTTGCTGCCCGAATCGCAGCTCTGGTTCAGGAAACGCTACAACGATTATTCCCATGTGGCCATCCGCCGCCATGTCTGGTTCGACAAAACCAAGCAGCGCATAGTGAAAACCTACCGCCGGGCCATGGACGGTTCGGAAACGACCTTTATTTTCAAAGTTGAAGAATAGTTTTATTTTTTTGGGGGGCAAATGAAATTTTACCTGAATGCCGTTCTCGCTCTGACGCTGGCTTTTTCCGCCTTGGAAGGTTGGTCCGTCGGCAACCTCGACCTTAAGGTGGCGGTCGTCACCCACAATCCCTGGATGACGAACGTGGCCGAGATCGCGAGGGGAAGGAGAATGAACGCCACTTTCGGCTGGCCCTTGGGCTACAACATGGCCAAAGACCAGGCCAACTGGTGGTTCGAGGCTTCGCACGGCATGGTGAAAGTCACCTTCGTTACCAACGTGGTGCTCTCGACCTGGCCGCGCTACCTGAGCGGCGACCGTTTCACGCCTCAGATGTACTACGACGCCCGCAAAAAAGGCGTCAGGCCGCCCTTCAACACGAGCTTCACTTTCGACTACATGTATTTCTACACCAACGAGTGCCCTTGGATCGTGGAGTATATAAACAAAGGGATAATCGACCAGGTCTGGCTTTACAGCCATCCCGACGGCGGCTGCTACGAGAGCAGGCTGAACGGCTGGGGCGCCGATTACTGCAACTCCACGGGCTTGGCGAAGCTGGATTCCGAAAAGGTCTTCATGATGTGCACGCCCAGTATGGAAAGGACGGATACGCCCATGGAGAATTTCGGCCACGCCGCGGAAAGCATGCTGCACACCCGCTGGGACTGCAGCTACATCAACTACCACCCTGCCAGAGACTACTCGAAGAAGAACGACTTCGTTCTTTTCAACATGAACTACGCCATCGACACCAACAACATCCAGGTCGGCACCGTCCACTACGCCCCCAACTCCACCAACGACTATTTGTGGGGCATGAAGAACTACGTTGACTGCTACGCCGACAACTGGTACAACTATCCCGACCTCTCGGGCCCGGCCAGATCGATGAACTGCTCGGAGTGGGGAGACGGCGTGAACCACAAGCACAAGATCTGGTGGTTTAAGCATTTTCCGCAGAAAGTCGGTCTGCACAGAGGGCAGATGATGAACTGGCTCGCGGTCTACCTAAACCCCTCGAAGGCCGCGCACCCGATAGGCGTCGGGGAAACGATTACGCAAGAGGACGTGGACTTCGCGGGCTTCTTCCCCTTCTCTTTCGAGCTTCCAAGCGGCACGACCCAGGCGGTCGTGAGGATCAAAACAGGCATTCCCGTGGAGTTCGGCATCAGGAAGAAATACGTGCCCATGAACAGCCGCAACTACCAGGGCGCCGGACCGAGCCCGGCTTACGAGGAATGGATATCGGAACGCAGCACGGAGCACGTTTTTAATTTGAGCGAGGGCAGCTGCTACGGGAAAGCGCTTACGGGAAGGTGGTATGTGGTTTTCGGCAAAGCCTACGACTACGCGCTCTCCCGTCCCTATGACGACAGCACAAACTACGTCGTCAGCGTGGAAGCTTTTCCCAAGCCCGCCGCAACAGCCCCGATGGAGCTGGAGATAACGGAGCCAACGGAGGGCGACCGCTATGACGGCGTCTCGAACAAGATCAAGTGGGAGATTAAAAGCGTCCCCGCCGACGGTTTGCTTTCCTACGCTCTTTCCTATACCACCAACGACTTCTTAGGCCCCTGGATCGAGATCAGCGAGGACTACGCCTTCGAGCTAAAGTCTCCCTATAACTGGAAAAACTTCCCCAATGATCTGAAGTGCGACCGCGCCAGGATCCGCGTCATCGCAAACGATCTGCACGGCTCGTCCTGCACGAATTACTCAGGGCTTTTCGGGATCCGTATGGACCCCGTGCCGGAGCCCGCGCTTTTAATTTTCTTCCTGGCGGTTTTTGGTATAATCGTTCGCAAATTTTAAAGCTTTACTCTCTAGAGGATACGTTTATGGCAACAGTCAAAACACCAAGGTTCACCAACGAAAAAGTTTTCGCCTGGGTCGACAAATGGAACAAAGTCTGCACCCCCGACAGGATCGTCGTCGTAAAGGGTACGAAGGAAGAACATATCGCGATCTGCGAGATGATGGTGAGATCTGGCCAGTTCATCAAGCTTGATCCCAAATTGCGCCCGGACTGCTATCTCGCCCGCTCCCACGAAAGCGACGTGGCCAGAGTGGAAGGCCGCACCTTCATCTGCTCCAAGAATGAGATCGACGCCGGCCCGACCAACCACTGGATGGATCCCGAAGAGATGAAAAAGCGGATGCTGAAAGCCTATTCCGGCTGCATGAAAGGCCGCACGATGTACGTTATTCCCTTCGCCATGGGCCCAATCGGCAACCCCATAACCCAGTACGGCATCGAGCTGACGGACTCTCCTTACGTGGTGGTCAACATGAACATCATGACCAGGACAGGGTCCGACGTTTTAAAGCACCTCGGCAAGGACGGCTCCTTTATTCCCTGCATCCACTCCGTGGGCGCGCCCTTAAAGAAAGGCCAGAAAGACGTCGCCTGGCCCTGCGCCAAGAAAATTGAGGACAAGTACATCACGCAGTTCCCCGAGGACGGCGAGATCTGGTCTTTCGGCTCCGGCTACGGCGGCAACGCGCTCTTAGGCAAGAAGTGCTTCGCTTTGCGCATCGCAAGTAAGCTCGCCAAGGACCAGGGCTGGATGGCCGAGCACATGCTCATTTTGACGCTGACTTCGCCCGAAAAGAAGCAGTACCATGTGACAGCCGCCTTCCCCTCCGCCTGCGGCAAGACGAACCTTGCCATGATGCTGCCTAAGCTCCCCGGCTGGAAGCTGCAGACCATAGGCGACGACATCGCCTGGCTCAAACCCGGAGCTGACGGCCGCCTTTACGCCATCAATCCCGAGAACGGCTTCTTCGGCGTCGCTCCCGGCACCTCCAACGACTCCAACCCCAACGCCCTCAAGTCCTGCAAGAAAGGCACGATCTTCACCAACGTGGTTTTGACTCCCAAAGGCGACATCTGGTGGGAGGACATGGGCATAAAGGCTCCCAAGGAAGGCGTTGACTGGAAAGGCAATCCTTGCTACGTCTGTTCTGACGACCCCTACCGCATGGGGCCCAAGCCCGGCATGACCAAAAAAGAGATCAAGGAAATGGGATACGTGGCCGCGCACAAGAACAGCCGCTTCACCGCCCCCGCCGAGAACTGCCCGGTACTTGACAAGGCCGGCTTCAACGGCCTCTATAACGGAAAACCCACGGGCGTGCCCATCGACGCCATATTGTTCGGCGGACGCAGGCCCTCCACCATTCCTCTGGTCAACGAGGCCAAGAGCTGGACGCACGGCGTCTTCCTTGGCTCCGCCGCCGGTTCCGAAGTGACCGCCGCGGTCATTTCCGACCAGATCGGCCAGGTCAGGCGCGACCCGATGGCGATGCTGCCGTTTTTCGGCTACAACGTCTGCGACTATTTCCAGCACTGGCTGGAGATGGAAAGGACCTCGGCCGACGCCTCGAAACTCCCGAGGATCTACTTCGTGAACTGGTTCCGCAAAACCGCGGACGGCAAATTCATGTGGCCGGGCTTCGGCGACAATTCCCGCGTTTTGAAGTGGATCTGCCAAAGGATCGAGGGCAAAATAAAAGCCAACGAGACCGCTATCGGAAACCTTCCTTTCGCCAAGGACATCGACCTTGCCAACAACGACGACCCGAATCCCAATTTCCGCGTCGACCCGAAATACCTGAAGGATCTTCTTATGGTGGACGTCGAAGGCTGGAAGAAAGAGATCGCGACCGTGGGCGCCTCCTATGACGAATACGACGCCAAACCCTCCAAGGACAGCAAGGAAATATCAAAGACCGCGCGCCGCGTGCCTAAAGCTCTGCGCCAGATCCTCGCCGACGTTTCGGCCGCGCTCGCGAAATAAATAAAAAAAGGACACGGAAATGTTCAAGATGGCAAGCACGGCAATCGCTCTTTTCGGCGCTTTTTGCGCCGTCGCCGGCATGGGCGGGGTAAAGGAGCTGAAGGAGGCGTTCGAGGCTGATCCTCCGAAAGTCATCGAGTCAGCGAAACTGACTTTCAAGGGCGTCGAAAAAGGTTACGACGTGTACAACTGCTCGATCCCGTTTTCCTATGACGGAACGGAGTATATCCTAGGGCGCGTGGAGCCGCGCGACAAGTGGGCGGCGAGCGTGACGATGCTTTTCAAGAAGACCGGCAAGGACGAGTGGACGCGCGTTTTGGAATTCGGAACTCTCGAATTGGAGGATCCGTACGTCCAGTACATCCGCGGCGAGCTCGTCGTGGGAGGGACCCGCGTCTTGAAGATCGCCGGCAACATCGCGTCGTACCGCGGCGCCTTCTACCGCGACAACAAAAAGGGCCCGCTGCACCTTGAATACTTCACGACCGGCCCGGAATTCATGAAGGACATCCGCCTCATAGAGCTGAAGGACGGACGCATCGGGGTCTTCTCGCGTCCGCGCAGCGAGGAAATAAGGAAAAAATACGGCAGCGAGGCCGTCATAGGCTTCACGATGGTCAAAGACCTCAACGAGCTGACGCCGGAGGTTATCGAGAAGGCGCCCGTTATAGAGGGGGTCTTGGGAAAGGACGAATGGGGCGGATGCAACCAGGCGTACCTCATGGACGACGGCAAGGTGCTCGTCGCCGGGCATCTGTGCTTTACCGGCTCCAAGGCTTCCAACGGAGTCAACCGCGGCGTCTACTGCAACGCGTCCTTCCTTTTCGACCCCGCGACGCACAAGGCGACGCGCATCCGCATCGTCGCCACGCGCATGCTCTACCCTGAGCAGGAGCCGAAAGTCCCGCACCTCGACGACTGCGTCTTCACTTCCGGCTTCGTCTTCAATGACGACGGGACATGCGACGTGTACACAGGCCTTTGCGACTCCGCGGAAGGCCGCGTACGTTTGAGCGCCAAAGACGTCAAATGAATCCGGCGGCCGCACTTGAAAATTGATCGGGTATTTGGTAACATATCCTTCCTATGAATTGTGATATGAGTTTTTCCATGCGGCTCAACCGGGAATCGGACGGCTCCTTTTCCGCCCTCTGTCCCGAACTGGGCCTTTTGGCGAATGGTTGGGATAGAAAAGAAGCGGCCGACCGGCTGACCACGCTCATTATGGAGTGGCTGGAAAGAAGGCAGGCCGTCGAAGTCGAAAGGGAGCCCGGTCTTCCCGGGAGCGCGAACTGCGCTTTCAGCGTTTTTCCGCTCAGCAAAGGGAACGAGATAAGGCTGCTCTTCCTCCCCCACGACCCCATGGTGAACTGAAAAACCTAAAAATTTTTGATCTGCTTTGAAACTGGGCGTTAACATCGATCACGTAGCCACCCTGCGCCAGGCGCGCGGGGGCGCTAGCCCCGAACCCCTTTTTGCCGCGGCGATAGCCGAGCAATCGGGGGCTTCCGGGATCACCGTGCATTTGCGCGAAGATCGCCGCCATATCCAGGATCGCGACGTCCGTCTCTTAAGGGAGACGGTGCAAACGAGGCTGAACCTTGAGATGGCCGTGGCGCCCGACGTCATGGAGGTCGCGCTGCAAATTAGGCCGCAGTGCTGCTGCCTGGTCCCCGAAAGGAGGCAGGAAGTAACAACGGAAGGCGGTCTGGACGTGGCGGGACAGCTTGCGCAGGTGCGCAGCTGCGTCGTTAAGATGCAGAGCGTCGGCACGGTCGTGAGTCTTTTTATCGCGCCGGAAGAGGAGCAGATCATAGCGGCGGCAAAATCCGGAGCGCAGTTCATCGAACTGCACACCGGCTCTTTTGCCAACGCTAAAGGGGAAAGCGAGCAGAATTTCGAGCTTGACAGGCTGATCATAGCGGCCGAAAAGGCTCATTCCCTGGGCTTGAGAGTCAACGCCGGGCACGGACTTGACTATTTCAACGCCCACCTTATGCACCACGTTCCCTACCTGGAAGAACTAAACATCGGTCATTCCATCATATCCCGCGCCGTTTTTACTGGGCTTGCCCAGGCGGTCAGGGAGATGCTTGACATAATTAAATAACCAACCCAATTTAACCTGTTAAGACTTGAGCCCGAAGATTCATTCGCGGCGAAGTCTGACGAACAAAAGGAAACTTTATGTCCGTTATCTCAATTTCCGAACTTCTGGAAGCCGGAGTCCATTTCGGTCACCAGAAACGCAAACGCAACCCCAAAATGATCCCCTTCATCTTCGAAGAAAGGAAAGGGATCCACATCATCGACCTGCAGAAGACGCAGCGTTATCTCGACTACGCGACGCAGTACGCCCGCTTGGTGGCCCAGAAAGGCGGCAAGATCCTCTTTGTCTGCACCAAGCTTCAGAGCAAAGCCATCGTAAGCGACCTCGCCAAGAGCTGCGAGATGCCGTACGTCTGCGAACGCTGGCTGGGCGGCACGCTTACCAACCTCCGCACCATCCGCCAGTCCGTCCGCCGCATGAACGAGATCGAAGACCTGCAGAAGAAAGGCCTCTTCGAGAAGCTGCCCAAGAAAGAGCAGGCCGTCATGACGAGAGAATACGCCAAGTTCGACAAGAACCTCTGCGGTTTGAGAGACCTCCAGGAAGCCCCGGCGGCCATCTACATCGTCGACGTCAACAAAGAGCGCATCGCCGTGACCGAAGCCAAGAAGCTCGGCATCCCCGTCATCGCCCTTTGCGACACGAACGGCAACCCTGACAACGCCGACTTCGTCATCCCCGGCAACGACGACACCATCAGCTCCGTCACCTTGATCACGACCACGATCGCCAAGGCGATCAACGAGGGCAGAGTCTACTTCGAGGAAGTCGAGAAGCAGAGGAAGGAACGCGAGCTCATAGAGAGAGAGCAGGAAAAGTCCCAGCCCAAGCCCCGCGCCGAAAGACCGCGCCGCGCCCCCAAAGCTGAGAAGGAAGCCCCGAAAGAGGCCGCTCCCGAAGCTCCCAAGGAAACCCAGGAATAACATAAATTAACGAACAACGATACAGGAATATACATATGGCCGAAATTACCGCTAAACTTGTCAACGAACTGCGCGAGCTTACGCAAGCCGGCATGATGGATTGTAAAAAAGCCCTGGTGGAAGCCGAGGGCGACATGGAAAAAGCCAAGGAGATCTTGAGGAAGCGCGGCGTGGCGAAAGCCGTCAAGAAATCCGCCCGCGCCACCAACGAAGGCATCGTCGCCAGCTACATCCACTCCAACAGCAAAGTTGGCGTGCTCATCGAAGTGGCCTGCGAATCCGACTTCGTGGCCAAGAACGAACTGTTCCAGGAGATGGTCAAGGACCTGACGATCCAGATCGCCTCCATGGCCCCGCAGTACGTTTCCCGCGAACAGGTCCCCGCCGAAGTGGTCGAAAAGGAAAAATCCTTCTACCGCGAGGAAGTGGCCAACAAGCCCGCCAACATCCAGGACAAGATCATCGAAGGCAAACTGGAGAAGTTCTACTCCGAGATCTGCCTCGTTGACCAGCCGTTCGTAAAAGACGACAAGATAAAGATCAACGACCTCATCAAGGGCGTCATCGCGAAGCTGGGCGAGAACATGGTCGTCCGCCGCTTCGTCCGTTATCAGGTCGGCGAAGAGCTGTAAAACTTAAAAAGAGCGCCTCAACGGGCGCTCTTTTTTTTAAGCTGAAACCAACTATAGGGATCCTATGCAATTCAAACGCGTGCTGCTGAAACTCAGCGGAGAAGTTCTGGGCGGCGCTTCCGGAACGGGCCTTGACCCGGAAGCCTTGAGCCGGGTGGCCGAAGAGATCAAAGAAGCTTTGGAGACGAAGACCGAGATCGCCATCGTTGTCGGCGGCGGCAACTTTTTCCGCGGGCTCTCCGAAAAGGGGCACGCCATGAACCGCGTTTCCGCCGACTACATCGGAATGTTAGGGACCGTCATGAACGCCCTTGCTTTGAAAGATTTTCTCGAGGCGGAAGGCGTCGCGGCGGAAGTGATGTCCGCGGTCGAGATGCCGCGCCTGGCCAGCCTCGTACAGCCTCTGAAAGCGAAAAGATGGCTTGCCAAGGGCAAGGTCGTGATCTTCGCCGGCGGCACCGGGCACCCCTTCTTCTCCACCGACACGACGGCGGCTCTGAGAGCGGCCGAAGTGGGCGCCGAAGTGGTCATGAAAGGGACGAAAGTGGACGGCGTCTACACCGCCGACCCAATGAAGGATCCCGGCGCCAAGAGGCTTCCCGAGCTCACCTACGACGAAGTTTTGGAAAAACGCCTGAACGTCATGGATCTGACGGCCATCACCATGTGCCGCCAGAATGGGATAAAAATAATGGTCTTCGACATGCGCGCCCCCAAAAACATCGCGAAAGTTTTGCGGGGCGAAGTGAACTGTTCCATAATAAGCTGAATTTTTTAACGCCCAAAAGGAGTTCATATGACAGAACTGAAATTCTACCAGTGCAAGCATTGCGGCAACATCATAGCTTTCGCCAAGGCCAGCGGCGTTCCCGTCGTCTGCTGCGGCGAGAAAATGGAAGAGCTTAAACCCAACACTACGGACGCCGCCGTTGAAAAGCACGTTCCGGAAGTTTCCCTTGAAGGCAATAAGGTCGTCGTCAAAGTCGGATCAACGGCCCACCCCATGACGGAAGCCCACTACATCGAATGGATCGCCATCCAGACCAAGAACGGCAACCAGAGGAAGGCGCTTACGCCGACGGACGAACCGAAGGCGGAATTCCCGCTTCTGCCCGGCGACGAAGTTTTGCAAACGCTGGCTTACTGCAACCTCCACGGCCTCTGGAAAAAGTAATTAGATGAGGCCGGCTCATTTTGCGCGCTTGGCGCTCGTAATGGCGCTCTTTTTCGCCGCGGGGCACCTCCTTTACGCCGCTGCGCTCTACACGGCCAAGAACGACCCCGCGAAAACGGAGCGCGTCGAGACGACGCGCCAGGCCGCGCCTTTCGCGCTCGACATCCTTCTCGTTCTGGGAGTCTATTTCACGGGGCTGATGGCCTCTTCTTTCAAAAAGGTCCCCAACATAGTCTCCCGCAAGCGCCAGTACACTATCCTCTGCTTTCTGCTTTTGATCTTCCTTGCGCTCATGATCTGGCGGACGGGGCAGGCGCCGCTTCTGATGCCGATAATGAGGCGGCACGTTTTCATGGCGGTCGTCTTCGCGCTCCTTGGCCTTTACAACAGGCGCCATTTCGCCCTTACGAAAGAGGAAGAGGAGGCGTATGAAAAGTAGGCTGCTTTTCCTTCTTGTCTCTTCGCTTCTGCTAGCTTCCTGCGCGACGATCTCCCCTGAACCCGTCAGCGAGCCGGCCTTCGGGCCTGACCGGAAGGAGGACGCGGTGAAAGAGATCAGGGAAAACAAGCAAAAAAACGCCGGCAGCGTTTTCCGCTACAGCGTCGACCTTGAGATAGAGACGCTTGACCACGGGAAGCAGAAGATCGCGGCCATGGCGCTCTGGCAGCCCGATTCTGCGATCCGCTGGCGCTTGAAATACATGGGCTTCACCTTTTTCTCCGCGCTCGGCAACAACGACATCTGGCTGCTCTACCTGGAAGACGCCGGGATCGTCTACAAGTGCCCCGCCGCGCGCCTTCCCTACGTCATAGCGCCCAATATCCCGCCCCTCGCCTGGAAGGTGCTCTCGCATTCGCTGGGCGGCTTCTGCCCCGAACCGGGGCGCATAAGGAAGGCCTACGAGAGCGGCGGCAGGACCGTTTTGGAAACGGCGGACGGGAAGCTCGCCTACGATGAGCTTTTCCTGCCGGCGCAAGGCTTCTGGGAAGCTTCCACCGGCGAAAAATGCAAAGGCCTTTTCGGCAAGCCTGAAAAAGTCAACGCGCCCCACGCGTTCGAGCCTTGCACCAACAAATACCGGGTGATGACGCTGCAATAATGGAAGAAGATTTTCTGCCTTCCGTTTCGGAGGAGCTTTTCGAGCCTCTTGAAAACTGGTTTGCCAAAGCTGGCGAAAAGCCCTACCGCTTCCGCCAGCTGTTGGATTGGTATTTCAAGCGCCCGGAAGTCACGAGTTTTGGGGAGCTGGCTAATTTTCCCAAGGCGCTGAGGGAAAAGCTTAACGGCAATTTCGCCTTCCTTAGCCTGTCGACTGAAGAGGCGAAGCCCGCGCCCGACGGCTCTAAAAAACAGACTTTGCTTCTGCGCGACGGCTTTGTGACGGAGACCGTAACGATGCCGATGGAAGGCCACACCACCGTTTGTCTTTCCACCCAGGTCGGCTGCCCGGTGGGCTGCCGCTTCTGCTTCAGCGGGCGTCACGGCCTCAAGAGAAACCTGACGGCCGGGGAAATGGCGGACAGTCTGCGCTGCTCGCTTCCAGATTCGGGAGCGGAGAGCCTAAACCTTGTCATCATGGGCATGGGCGAGCCTTTTTACAATTACGAAGCGCTGAAAAAATTCCTTGTTGTCTGCAGGGAAGGCTTCGGCATCGGGTCCAGAAGGGTGACTGTTTCGACCGTCGGCGTGATAGCGGGAATAGAAAGATTCGCCCAGGATTTCCCGC
This sequence comes from bacterium, assembly GCA_017963805.1. Taxonomy (GTDB): domain Bacteria; phylum Auribacterota; class UBA3054; order UBA3054; family UBA3054; genus UBA3054. The sequence goes on from JAGCTE010000065.1 coordinate 30,040, forward strand.
AGATGAACCTGGCGGTATCATTGCACGCTCCCGGAGAAGAATTGCGCCGGAAGCTCATTCCCAGGGCGCCCTCCGGGATAAAGGAGCTTTTGCCCGCTCTGAAAAAATATTTCGCCGCGACGAAAAGGCTCGTCACCTTCGAGTACGCCATGATAAAAGGCGTGAACGACAGCGCAAAGGAAGCCAAAGAATTGTGCTCCCTTCTTTCCGGCTTCGACTGCAAGGTGAACCTAATACCCTTAAACGACGTGCCGGGCGGGGAATTCCAGCCAAGTTTGAAAGAAGACACAGAGCGCTTCGTGAATTATCTGAGGGAGCGCGATATGAACGTCACCGTAAGGAAAAGCCTTGGCGGCACGGTTGGCGGAGCCTGCGGGCAGCTGGCCGACAAAAGGAACAACTAGTCGGTCGGCACAAAAGTGTCTTTGTTTTCAGCCCACCACTTCTTCCATTCCTCCGCGGTCTCGTAATTCGCGTCGGTATAGAAGCCGAGGTTGAAAATGGCCATTTCCACGACGTTGGAATAGGGATTGTCGAGGCAGTCGATCATGATCTGGTATTTCCTGCGGCCTTTGCAGTAATCCGAGATCGTTTCAATGGCGGCGTCCCTGACGTCCTCGTTCTCGTCATTGAGAAGCGGTATCATGTCGTCTATCATGAAGTTTACGCCGGCGTAGTCTTCGAGGGCGTAGAGGGCCCCTTCCCTAAGGTCGGCGTTCTCGCTTTGGAGCATTTTCCTAAAGGCCGCCCTGACGGAGGGGCCGCGGCTCGTGGTTTTGCTCAGAAGCGTGGCCAGCTGCCCCAAAACCACCACGTTGGTCTCCTTTTCCACCTGCTTTAAGAGCGCGTCCGTTTCGGCGTATCTAGAGACTTTGGTGACGGCGGAAAGATCCTCGGGCTCGAACAAACGTTCGCCTTTTATTTTGTTGAGAGAGCTAGCGTCGGCGCTTGACGGCTGGGCTTTTTTCTCTTTATCGCAAGCCGTGAGACCGAGCGATAACGCCGCTAAAACAACAAGGCAAAAACTGATTCTGGACATGCTTTTTCTCCTTAATTTTATCCGTCTCTATTTTAGCAAAAAGGCTGTTGAACGTTGGGGAAATCGTCCCTATGTTTTCAAAGCCGTTTTTGGTATAATCTTAAATTACCTAAAAGAACAAAATATAACGTTGGGAGAATTAATTATGGCAGATCACAAGAATTTGCTAAGGATGACAGATCTCAGCAAGGAGACGCTGGAAAAGATATTGAAAGTCTCCGCTGCTCTGAAGAAAGAACCGGAAAACGACCTGATGAAGGGCGAGACGCTCGCTTTGATCTTCGAAAAGCCGAGCTTAAGGACCCGCGTGAGCTTTCAGCTGGCCGCCGAGGAAATGGGCGGCCGCGCGCTCGTTTTGCGTCCGGATGAAATCAAGATGGGCGTTCGCGAAGCGGTGAAAGACATCGCCCGCTACCTCTCCAGGAACGTCACCATAGCCGCCATGCGCGTTTTCTCCCACGGCACCTTGGATGAATTCGCCCGCTACGCCTCCATCCCCGTCGTCAACGCGCTTTGCGACGAGGAGCATCCCTGCCAGGCCTTCGCCGACCTCCTCACCATTCAGGAATGTTTCGGCAGGACCAAGGGCGTGAACATCACCTATCTGGGCGACGGCAACAACGTCTGCGTTTCTCTTATGCTCGGCGCGGCCATGACCGGCGCCAACATGACGGTCGGCTGCCCCAAGGGGTATGAACCGCCCAAGGAGATAATCGAGGAAGCGAAGACGATCGCCTCCTCGACCGGCGCCGTAATAAACGTCGTAAACGATCCCAAAGCGGCGGCCAAGGGCGCCGACGTCCTCTACACGGACGTCTGGGTCAGCATGGGCCAGGAAGAAGAGAAGGCCACGAAGATGAAAGCCTTCGCCGGCTTCTGCCTTGACGACGAATGCCTGAAGCTCGCCAATCCGGAAGCGATCGTTCTGCACTGCCTCCCCGCCCACAGGGGCGAGGAGATCACAGACTCCGTCATAGAGAGCAAAAATTCCCGCGTTTTCCAGGAGGCGGAGAACCGCCGCCACGTTGAGAAGGCCGCCCTTCTCTACGCCCTGGGAAAGCTTGACCAGGTCAAGATCTGAACTTAATGGCGCTTTTCAATTTCTGGCACAAGAAGAAGGAAGACGCGAAGGAAGAGGAACTCTTCCCGAAGGTTGACCTTCACGCCCACATCCTTCCTGACGTCGACGACGGCAGCAAGGACGAGGCTATGACGCTTGAAATGATGGAAGCGGCTCTTAAAGCCTACGTCGTGCACATCAACGCCACGGCGCATCACAGGAACAGCTTGAGCCCGGAAGTCGAGGAGATAGGCGAAGCTTTCGCCAAAACGAAAGAGCTGCGCGACAAGAACCTTCTCCCCCTGTCCCTTTCCTGCTCGCTCGAGACGGAATTCTATCCGGAAGTGGAGGAGTTTTTCAAAACCTGCCGCGTATCCCTTACCGGCAAGGGCAAAAAATACGCTCTTGTGGAATTCACCGCGGACGTCAACAAACAGTCGGCCGTCGCGGCCGTCTTCCAGCTTTCGCTGTCCGGCTTCCGCCCGGTCATCGTCCATCCGGAGCGCTTTTACTTTGTCCAGAGACACCCCGAAGTCGCCGGCGAGATGCAGTCGAGGGGCGCCCTCATCATGCCGAACGCCACGAGCTTCATCGGCCACTACGGCCTGACCGCCATGGACACGGCGGAAAAGATCCTTCATGACGGTTTCGCCGACGCGCTGGCCTCCGACGCGCACCGCCCGGATTATTACGAGCAGTACCTTGCGGGCTGCAGGCACGTCGCGAAAAAATACGGAAGCAGCCTTCTTTACGAACTCACCTGGAAAACGCCTTGCAAGATCTTGGGCTACGAGCCGGAAAGCGAGCGCGACGATCTCGATCCCTTTGACAATCAATAAATCCAAAACCATAAACAATCCAAGACCAGACACACTATGAACGAACAGCAAAATTGGGAAGCCAAAACGGAAGAGCGGGATATCCGCTATTACTTTGAAGTACTTACCAAATACGCTCCTCTGATCTTCATCATCACGGTCATCACGACCGGTTTGGCCGTCGCCATCACTCTGAACATGCACAAGGTCTACCAGGGCAAAGTCCTCCTTTGCATCGAGCCCCAGGACAACTCCCTCCTTGACAACACCAGAGTCAGCGACCAGCGCGCCTACGCCCTAAGGCAGACGCAGATACAGATGTTTTACAGCCGCGAGCTCATAAAGCGGACGCTGGACACTTTAAGGACGAACACGCTGGCCGCTTTCACCATCCCCAACCGCAGGGCGACGGACTCCCAGCTCGTCACGGCCTTCTCCAAGAAGATCTCCCTTAAGTCCGAGATGCGGACGGATCTGGTCTGGCTCTTCGTCGAGGACGAGGACAAGAAGCGCGCGGCCATCTACGCGAACACGTTGGCCGAGACCTACATTCGCTTCAACATCCAGAGCCGCATGAGGGTCATGCACCTCTACTACGATCAGCTCAACGACAGCGCCAACGCCAAGAAAGCCGAGCTTATCGCGGAGGAGCAGGCTCTGCTCGAATACAAGAGCACGAACAATTTCCAGAACATCTCCGGCCACATAGAGCTGCTGAACACCGAAATAGCCGATCTGCAGCACGAGCTTCAGAGCAACCAGGCGCGCTTAGACGAAAAGGATCTTTCCGAAACGGAGAAATACACGCTCAAGGAAGCCAACGGCAAAATAAACCGCGACATCGCGACAAAGAGGGCGGCCATCGTCACGCTTGACGAGATATTAAAGAACGTCAAGGTCCGCGAGATGCAGGTCGAGTCCACCCGCAGCCAGTACAGGGATCTGCTTTCTTTGGTCTCGAAATTCGCCTTGGGCAGCAATATGGAGAACTACAACGTGCGCATCGTGGACAAGGCCGAGACGCCGACCTCGCCCATAAAGCCCAACGCCGTCAACAACCTCATCATGGGTCTTGTCACCGGTCTGCTTCTGGGCCTCGGGCTCACCTTCTTCCTCGAATACTGGGACGACACCTTGAAGACGCCCGACGACGTCGAGCGCTTCATCCATCTGCCGGTCATGGGCACCGTTCCCAAGATGCTCAAGAGCAACAACGTTCAGGAGCTCGAGCGCATCGTGGAATTCTACCCCAAGAGCATCATCACGGAAAGCTACCAGTCCATCAGGACGAACATCCTCTTCTCGAGCTCCAAGCCGATCAAGACGATGGTCATCACCAGCTCGGCCATGAGCGAAGGTAAGACGACGACCGCGTCCAACGTCGCCCAGGTCATGGCGGCCGCCGGCGACAAGGTCCTTTTGATCGACGCCGATATGCGCCGTCCCCGCGTGCACAAGATCTTCGGATTGGAAAACGAAGGCGGCCTTTCCGCCTATCTTGTCGGCATGAAGGAAATCGGAGACCTGGTCAGCAAGACGACCATGGCCAACCTTGACATCATCAACGCCGGGCACACTCCCCCCGTGCCGGTCGAGCTTCTGAACTCGCCGAGATTGGGCGAACTGATCAAGTGGGCCGGCGAGCATTACGACAGGGTGATCATCGACGCTCCGCCTTACATGGTCGTGACAGACAGCGCCATAATAGCTCAGCACACCGACGCGGCCCTCCTCGTGGCCAACGGCGACAGGACGCCGAGGGACCAGGTCAAGAACTGCGTGCTGTCCCTGAAGAAGATCAACATCAACGTCCTCGGCATCATATTGAACAACGTCGACATCAGCCGCGGCGGCTATTACCGCTACGGGTACACATATTCCTACTACCGCTCCTACCGCGCTTACCGCAGCTCTTACAAGAGCGCCTACAAGAGCGCCTACAGAAGCGCTTACAGAAGCGACGAAGACAAGAAGAAAGAGGTGAAGACGGCTGCCGCCAATCCGGCCGACAACCGCCGCAAGGCCCTCGAAGCTTACGAGAAGATGCTCAAGGAGCGCGAGGCTGCCAAAACGGAAGGCAAGGAAAACAAGGAAAACGAAAAAAAGAGCTAAGGAGCTTCCATGAGCAACAAGAGCCGCACGATCTGCCTGACGGGCATACTCGCGATCTTTCTATCATCCCTGCCCTGCGCTTACTTCCTGTCCTTGCAGGAGTACGTGCGCCTGGCCGTCCTCGGCGTTTTCATACTCTCACTTCTGCTCTGTTACCGCAAGGATTTCTCAAGGGCGCTTTGGCGCAGGGCGGTCTTCGGCGTTTGCGTGGTCTTTCTGATCTACGCCTGCGATCCTCTGACCGCGGGCTGGATCGACTTTACGAAAGAGATCGCGCCGATAAGGTACTTCTACGCCGTCGTCGTCATCTTCTTCGCTTTTTTGTGCTTTGCGGTGATCATGACAAAGCTTCTCTTCAACCGCCAGGACTTCAAAAATTTCGCCAAGCAGATCCCGCTGGGCGAATGGCTGGCTTATTTTGTGGCGCTGCTCGCGCTGCTTTTCCTGGCGGCTTCGGAAACGATCGGCATGATCAGGAACGCCAATCCTTTCCCCTACATAGTCCTGACAAGCCTTAAGCCCCTGGCCGCGCTGGTTGTTTTCTTTACTCTGGCGCGCTTTTGCGCCCCGGCGGGCCACGACTCCGAAAGAAACGGCTCGCAAAGTTCCGCAAGGTTCACCCTTGGCTACGAGACGATCGTCGTTTGCTTCGTCGTTTTCGCGGCCTACGCCGTTGTCTTCGGCGGCGCCAAGGTCGGCTTGGCCGTCAAGAACACCCGCTTTTTGAACCGCGACATGAACCGCCTTAAAGCCATCGAGAAAGAGCGGGATTCCTTCGACAAGCTCATGCGCGCCTTCTCCCTTTGCGAAGACGAGGCCGCGAGGGTCTACAAGCTCGGGTATTACGCCGGGCGGAACGAATGGGAGAAACTTGGGATGGCCGCCGAGGACGAATCCAAGACCCGCCGCAACCTCGAAACGGAGGCTCTGATCGCGTCCTGCATCGGCAGCACGCAATTTTACAAAGCCACTTTCCACGTCGATTCCCTTGACGGCAGCTACCGTTTCGCGACCGGCTCCGTCACCCAGAACTTAGCCAACGTCATGCAGGGGGCGCACAAGGACAGCTACCTGCTCTACCTTTTGTCCAAGCTCCACGCCTTGTCGGGCAATCTTGTCCTTTCGCGCAATTATCTCCAGTCTTTCAGCTTCAACTACCCGGATCATCCCAACGCGGCTTTCCTTGCCGGGCAGTTCAAAAAAGACGATGCCAAGGTCTATTCCCTCCCCTGCAGCCGCTGGCTCGTTCCCATGGAGGACGCCCAGGTCGAGCGGACGGAAGATTCGCTCGTCATGCAAAACGGCCGCAGCGTCGCGGGGTATCTCTGGCTTCCGGAAGGCAAATACGTTCTGACGCTCTACGCCAAGGACGAGGGCGCGGACCACGAGAAAGCCAAAGAGATGAATTTCGACCCGGCTTGCAAGGCTGAGATCTGGCTCGACGACGAGACGCAGAGCCTGAGGGTCCTTTCGGAAGACCGCCGCTACCAGCCTTACGAAATGGAGTTCGACGTCAAGCATATCCCCGTGCTCTTCACGCTGCGCTTCACCAACGACAAGGATGAAGGCAAGGGGCTTGACCGCAACTTAGGCTTGCAGAAACTGGAGATCAAATGCGTACAATAGGCTGGAAAACCTACGCTTTGATCGGATTGTCGCTGGTCTTCGCGGCCTTCGCTTTCTTTCGCTGCTATTCGGGCCGCTTCCAGGCGGTGACTCCCAACATGCTCATGAACAGCGGCCTCTCCGTTCCCTACGCCGCCGAGCAGGATTTCCTGTCCGTCACCAAATGCTGCCTGAGGCACTCGGCCTCCTGGCTCGAGCAGATGACTTTCTACGCGATGCATCACGACGACGCGCTGCCCGACACGAAAGGGCTTTACTTCGTCTACGCCATCGGCGCGGCCCTGGCCTGCATCATGGTCTACAGGGTGGGGGCCGCCTGCGTGAACGCCTACGTCGGGCTTTTCGCCTCGCTCCTGATGGCCTGCATGCCGCTGCAGAACTGGGCCAACTGCGCCTTCACGGCCGCTCTGGTCCTCTTCAACTGGGACAGGCTGCTCTCCGCGCTGAAATTCAACACGTATCTTACCTGGGCGCTCTACTTCCTCTCCTCCATCATGATGCTCTTCAACTGCTTCTTTACGGAGACGGTCCTTCTGCAGTGGTGGTTCGGGGCGCAGCTGGCGGCGCTGCTCATAAGATTCGCGATCATTCCCAGGCACCACCGCTCGCCTTACTTTCTGACTTCCGATCTCAAGCCGAGGATATTGGTCAAGGGCGAGAACCATGTCAAGGACGTTTACGTTTTCCTAGGCATCAACATAGCCATAGGCGTGACCTTCGCGGTCGTTTCGCTCATGATCTATTCTTTCGTCGCGCAGCGCGAAATGCACATGAGCTCTTTCTTTTTGATTATTTTGCGTTCTCTGGCTTTGGTCTTGGTGATGGGCGCCGTTTACATTCTCATGCCGAACCATCAGGAACTGAGGGAAAAATTCGTGAAATATCTGCAGAGGGTGCTGGACCGCGTTTTCAACCAGCATCCGGATCGGACTTTTTTCCACATCAGGATCGCCCATCTTTGCATGGCGCTCGTGGTCTACGCCCTTGCCATCATGGCGTTCGCGCCGTTTGTCCTCAAGATCTACGGGATACAGATGCGCTTCTTTGTTTCCAACGGTCTGGCGGCTTACCGGGCTTTCGGCGAAGACGCCGGGCTTCTGGTCCAATGGGCGCCCGTTGCTCCCTTTGTCTGCGCCGCGCTCGCTTTTGTCATGTACAGGTTCGGGAAGCTGCGCTCCCAGGACGCCTGCGGCGTTCTGTCCGTCTGCTGCTTTGCCGTGCTCTTCCTCATCCAGCAGCGCTACGCCCCCTTGTCGGCGCCCTTTTTCGTCATCAGCGTGCTTTCCATCCCCTACCTCGTTTTGAGGCTGGCTTTCGGCTACGGGGAAAAGGAAGTGATACCTTTGGGGGAGGGCGCCGATGCTTAGGCTTTGCGTTTTTGCGCTTTTGATCCTCTTAGTGTCCGCCTGCGAAAAAGACAAAGCCGGGGGAGGGAGTTCCTCGGAAGCCGAGCTTTACTTCTCAGGGGAGGCCTACAGGGAAGCCTGCGCCGCCGTTTCCCCGCTTTACGCCGACGCTCCGCTTTTGCTGCGCTTTAGGGAAGGGGCCGAGGTCGCGGCTCCCGAAGGCTGGAAGGCGCCGGTCTTTTTCGAGGAGATAGGCAGGCTCGACATAACGCAGGGAGAGGACGGGACGGTCGTGACCAACACGAGGGCGCTGGCAAGTTCCCCGACCAACGCTTACCTTTCCTCGAACGTCCTGCAAGGGAAAGCCGAGCTTCCTTTGCCTTTCGATTCCGACGAAAGATCACTTCCGAAGTGGGAGAAGCTTGCCGCCGCTTTCGGATCCGGTTCGTCATCCAACGCTTTCGTAAAGGAAGCGTACGCCAGGCTGCTCATAAAGGCGCCGCAGAGCATAGCGGCCCGCTTCTCAAGCTACGAGGATTTCCACGAGGCGCTGCTCTACGAGCGTTCCCTCAAAGCTCCAATCTCCCGGGACTATTCCGTCATTTGGGCCAGGACGTATTATTTCCTGCGCAAAGCTATCGCGGAAAAACGCTTCGAAGACGTGAAGAAGATCGCTTTGGAAGCGGAAGAGATAGAGGGCGATTCCCCGGAATGGGAGGCGATGATGGCCGAATACCTGAGGGCCTGCGACCCGACCCGCCTGCGCGAGATATCGGCCCGTTACGACAGGGCCATGAAGCTTTACGCCAAGCGCTCGAAAGGCATCCCCTTCTACCGCATCTGGGTGGAAAAGACCGGCATGGAATCCTACACCAGTGACAGTGAAGCCATAATCTCCCGCTATTACGCGATCCTCAAATCGCTTGCCGACAACGAGGAGAAGGGCCTTGTGAAGAGCGATTTCGCCAACGCCATCAGGGAGCAGACTTACATCAGGATCTCCCTGCTTTTGATCCGCTACGACCAGGCGGCGAACGCCGCTTCCTGGGCCAAGCGCCTCTTCAGCAAGGAATTTTCCAGGGGGGCCAAGGAGCAGGGAATGGCTCTGCTTTTCAAGACCGCGGAGAAAAGCGGCGCCATTTTCGAGGCAATCGCCAATTACGACAAGCTCATAGAAGAGTCGGAAACGAAAGAGCAGCGCAATTACTGGCGCCTGGAAAAGGGTCTGGCCCTGATGCGCTTCGACCTTCCGGAAGAGGCGAAAAACCTTTATGCCGACATCATAGCGGAAGATCCCGGTCTCGAGGAGAGGCAGTTCGCCCTCAACGCCGAGAACCAGGACTCCCGCTTCATGCACCTTCACTACTACGTCCTCAAGGTAAGCGAGGACGACATGCGCGACACGGCGCTTTCCGACCTAAGAAAGCGCGGCATCCTAGACCGTGCCAATTCCCCTTATTACCTGCGCCAGGCCGCCCAGCTTTTGGTCTGCATGCAGAGATTGAAAGAGGCTTACAACATCTACGAGACCGTGTCAAAGGAAGACACCGCGGCGCTTCTCGAGTACATTTACCTGCTCTACCGCAACAGCCGCTACGACCAGTGCATAACCCTGCTGCGCCGCCTGCCGTACCACAAGGGAAGCGACACCAGCAGGGACTGGCGGTTCGTGATCGTCCGTCTCTTCCGCGCCAAAAGGCAGCGCCCCGAGATCGGCAGAGTGATAGCGGAATACGACAAGCTGACCAACGAGATCACCAGCGCCCGCTACTGCAACGGACTTGGCAACATTTACCAATCTTACCGCGACAGCTTAAAAGCCGCGCAGTATTACGAGGAAGGCATGAAGGCCGACCCGGCCCTTCTGGACAATTATCTGGACCGCGGATTCCTCTACTGCATGTCAGCCAACAAGGAGAAGGCCGCCGAGATTCTCGACACGATCCTCTCCCTTGACCTTACTCCCGCCCAAAGGGAAGCGATGCGCTGCGACTGGCGGGCCATAGAGCTTTACTACACCGCCGGCAGGGAAATGCCAAAGGAGGAATATGAATAAATGGCTTAAATTAGGCCTTGTCATATTGGCTTTGGTTCTCATATATCCCGCCCTCCGCATCTACAGCGTGCCTTTCCGGTACATGCAGGAGATCTCGAACTACGATTCCGACGCGAACCTTAAGACCTGGGGCGTCATGATGCACTTCATAAAGGAAGGCGACGCTCTTGTCATCATCCAGCCGGACGGGAACTACACAGTGCAGATCTACGAAGGGAAGGGCGTTTACTCTTTCCGCTACGTGCCCGTCGCCGCTCTTCAGAAAGATTTCTCGAATCTCATAAAAGAGTACGGAAGAGTCTGGGTCTTCGTTTACAACGGCGTTCTGGTCTCCGGCCGCATCATCGTTCCCGAGCCCTACAGGGAGACGCTTTCCGAGCAGTACCAGGCCTGCTTCACGCTTCCCCTTTTCTTCGGCGAGACGGCCTACCTTCAGCAGGACGACAGGGCGAAAATGGCCAGGGCGCTCTTCAGCCAGCAGCTGCTCGACTACATTTCCGACATCGCCAAGGAAGTCGATTACCGCGATCTGGCGATCTTCTTCCAGAAGGCCGGGCAGTACGAGAACGCCAAGAGCGTTCTTTCGAGGGCGCTGACGCTCTTCCCCAACAGCCCCATGCTCTACAGGACGCTGGCGGAAGTTTACGTCGCCTCGCAGAACTTGGAGGCTTACGAAGAGATCTACGATTGCAACCGCACGGCCAACGCCCTGACCAGATCCGAGACCGGCAAGGCGAACATTACGGCGCTCTTCCAGAACGCCATCTACACGGCCAGGAAAGGCCTTTACGAAAAGGCGCGCACGCTCTATTTCTCCCTGCTCTCCATTTTCGGCAATCAGGCCGATCCCGTGATGGAATCCCAGGTCAGGCGCTACTTCGTAAAGGACGTCCTTTTGCCGACCGGCGACACGAACGAGGCGATCTCGCAGCTCTTGGTGGACATAAACCTGGGAGCCCAGAACACGGAGTACGACTACAATCTGCTCCTTGACATTCTCGACAAATGCGCTTACAGTAACGCCGCGGTCTCCTTGGGCTACGGCTTCTTCAAGTCCACCAACCACCAGCACGTCGAATCGGCCGTGCGCTACGGCAGCATGGTCATGAAATACGGAACGGACGCCCAGTTCAAGGAGGCGCTCGACCTTATCAGCGAGAGAAACCGCTACAATCCTTTGCTTTTGGAAAAACTGAGGCTGCAGCGGGAATGGTTTAGAAACTGGACCAACATGGCTTTGAGCAAAGGGTACATCCCCTTTGAAGGAGCGATCCACTAATGATCATCAGAAGACTTGTTTCCGAATTCGGCGCCTTTTTGCTGCGCGTTAAGGGCCTCAAGGTCAAAAGGGGCCTGGTGCTTTATGGCAGGCCTATCACGCATCTGACCGAGGGCGGAACGATCTCGCTGGGCGAGAACTGCGTCCTCTGCTCCAGGAGCGAGGCCAACTTCGCCGGCGTCAACCATCCCGTCATCCTTGCGCTGCTGCGTCCGGGCGCGCAGCTTTTTGTCGGCGACGACACCGGCATTTCCGGAGGCTCCTTCTGCGCCGCCAAAAGCGTTACGATCGGCAAAGGCTGCCTTATCGGCGCCAACGCGCTCATAACCGACTGCGATTTCCATGCCGTGAAGCCCATGGGCAGAAGGCACAATTCCAACCCCGACGACATAGGCTGCGAGCCTGTAGTCATAGAAGACAACGTCTGGCTTGGCGCCAACGTCACCGTATTGAAGGGCGTAACCATCGGCAAAAACACCGTGGTGGCGGCCGGCAGCGTGGTGACGAAAAGCCTGCCGCCCGACGTTGTGGCCGGCGGCTCGCCAGCCAAAGTAATAAGAAACCTTAAAGAAGACAGATGAGTCCGTTTGTTCCAGTCATAGTCGCGATAGGGGGTCTAATTGCCCTGTGGATGGCCATCCGCCGTCCCTTGTGGCTGTTTTACTTTCTGATCTTCGTCTTGCTGGAACCCTCGCGGTATCTCAGCCTCAGCAACATTTCCTTGGGCTCTTTCTCCATCAAGGGCTACGAGATATTTCTTCCGCTCATTTATTTCGCGGCCTACAAGCACAGGAAGCGCGCCGTCAGGGACTGCGTTCCAATCTTCATGCTCCTCTTTTTCCTGATGACCGTCGTGTCGCTCCTGCACGGTTTGAAGAGCGGCTACGGCGCCGGCGCCTTCAACTATTTCAGGCCCTACGCCTCCATGTGGATCGCCGCGGCGGTGCCTTTGTTCTTCAAGACTTCCGACGAGACGGAAGGGCTGATGCGCTTCTTTACGGTCTGGGCCACGATCTTCATCATAATAGAGATGGTGGCGCTGCAGACCGGGCTCGGCTATTCCTTTGTCTATTCCCCCATCCGCGCGACCTACAGCTCGCTTCTTTCCGACACCAGCTGCTCGAACATGGCCTTCATCTTCATCTACCTTTTCTCCATGTTCGACCTTGAGATGAAGCACGCTTTCCTCTACCTCGTTTTGATCGGTTTTTCCTTCATCTGCACGGTCGTGAGCTCAGCGAGAGCCGTCTGGCTCGGCATGCTGGTCTCGATCGTCGGGTTCTTCGCCCTGGGCAGGGTGCGCTCCAAAATTTACCTGACGCTCTTCTCAATTTTGGGCATCATCGCCCTCTTCTTCCTGGGCTCGCTTTATATCGCCCGCTACGACATGACGCTGGCGGAACGTCTGCCGACTCTCTTCAGCGCCAAGGAAGGCACCGGGCACTGGCGCATCATGGCCTGGCAGCAGACGCTGGAGGACATCAAATCGCATCCCCTTATCGGCTGGCCGATGGGCAACGAGCCGCTCTTCTACGTCGAGAGCTCCGGCATCTTCTGCACCAACGCCACGCACAACGAGTTTTTGAAGATCGCCCGCTACACCGGCCTTGTCGGCCTGTTCTTCTTCCTTTGCCTGATGGCGCAGACGCTGATAAACGGATTCAGGTACATTGTGAACAGCACCGGGGAGGACCAGCGGAAGATGCTGGCGCTTTTCCTTTGCGTAGTCTACATTCTCGTCACCTCCACCTTCTCGCAGCGCATAACCTCCATCGACATCTGCCCCTTCATCTGGGGCATCTTCGGTTTGGTCTACCTTAGGCTGATAGAGGAGAAGGAGCGGAAAGGAGGCCAGGCTCTATGAAGATCCTGATGCTGAACGCCAATCTCATAGGCGTAGGGACTTACCACCGCGCCCTGTGGTTCGCGAGGATGTGCGCGGAAGCCGGCCACGAGGTGACGGTCTGCACGACGGGCCGCGCCAATTACTGGAAAAGGAATTTCCTCAGCGACCGCCCCAACGTGACTATCATAGAGGGCCCGAGGGCCGGCTTCGACCTTTATCCCGGCAAGGGCTCCAACATCGACATACTCTGGCGCCTGAAGTATCTTCTCAAGGATGATTTCGACGTCATCTACACTTTCGAGTATCATCCCAACGTTTCCTGGCCGGTCTTATTCGGCCGCAGAGGCCGCAGGATGATCAACGACTGGTGCGACCTTTACGCCGGCGCCGCCAACGTTTTCAAAGGCAGAAAGTGGATGCACCGCTGGGACGCCAAAAGGGAGGCTGGGATCCGCCGCCGCGCGGACCTTGTCACGGTCATCAGCGATTTTTTGGGCGCCAAGGCCAGGGAGATCGGCGTTCCCCCTGAAAAGGTCGTCCTTATAAGGGAAGGCGTCGACACGAACTACATGCGGCCCTTCGACAAGGCGGAGAGCCGCGCGAGATTGGGGCTTCCCGCGGACGCCAAGATCATAACGACTTTGCAGGACGGGGCGGCCTTCCCGCCGCTGTTGGAAAGCTTGAAAGCGCTGCGTGAAAAAGATCAAAAGGTCGCGCTTCTTTTCGTCGGGAGGATGCGCGAGGACCAAAAAAAGCTCGTTGCCGAGAAAGGCCTTTCCGACGCGGTCGTAACGACCGGCTTCTGCAGCGACGAGGATCTTCCCAAGAACCTCTGCGCCGGCGACGTCGCGGCGCTGCCGATGGTGGACAGCTTGGCCAACATTTCCCGCTTCCCGCACAAAATAGGCGACTACATCGCCTGCGGCCTGCCTTTGGTCGTGACAAACATAGGCGAATACCCCCTTATGCTGAAGGAAGGGGACCTATCGGAGGTGACGCCTACCGGAACTGCTTTCACCGCCGCTTTGGAAAATCTTTTAAACGACGCCGAGAGAAGGGAAGACCTCTCGAAGCGGGCGAGGGAATGGGTCGTTGAGAAGCTTGACTGGCAGGTCCTGAAAAAAAGTATCGTTCAATGTGTGGAGGGCAATTGATGTCCATATTGCGTAGGATATTCTTTTACCTTTTGTGCGCTCTCGGTTTCTGCGCCTCTTCCATGTACGTCTGGTCGTATCTTTCCCAGTCGCAGAACTCGCTGAGGACCGTGGTCTTCGGGCTTTTCCTCATCGTCGTGATGCTCTCGATGGTCAGCTGGAAGACGGCGGTCATGACCTTCATATTCTGCCTTCCCCTTTTCAACACGCTGCCGACCATCCTTGGCGTAGAAAAGCTCTGGCCGCCCTTCAACTTCAACTTGCTCTTCCTTTCCGGGATCACCACGGCCTTCCTTGTTTACGTCGTGGCCGGCCTGCCCCTGGATCCCAGGAGCCGCCGCCGTCAGGGGCTTCCCGCGACGCCCTTCGACGCCGCCTGGTTCTTTTTCATGGCGCTTGTCGTCCTCGGGATGGTGATAGGCGCCTGCCGCTATGAGAACGTTTTCTCCCTTGGCTTCTACAGCGAGCTCCCCGGGAAGCTTCTGGGCGTGCCTTTCGCCTCCCAGACCGAGAACGTGCTTTGCTACACCAAAGCCATGCAGTTCATCTCCATGATGCTGGCTTTTTATTTCGTCTCCACGGCGCTGAAGACCAGAAAAGACGTTTACACGGTGCTTAGGCTGCTTATCGGCGCGGCTGTCTTTGTCTGCGTATACGGCGTCTGGCAGAACAAGACAAAGATGTTTTTGGTCGGCATCCAGGAGTACTTCGGCCGCATCAACGCGACCTTCAACGGCCCCGACTCCGCCGCCACCTATTACCTTGTGATGGGCATCCTCGCGTTTTCCGGTTTCTGGTTCGCGAAGAAGGTCGTGCATTACCTTACGCTCATTTTCCTTTTCGCGCTTTCCTTTGTCTGCCTGTATCTTACCGAGACCAGAACGGCGGTCTACGCCTTTGTGATCGCGCTTTTCATCGTGTTCATAATGGTCGTTTCGCGCACCAGGACGCTTTTGAAGCCTATTCCCTACGTCCTGGCCGTTCTCGGCGTGATCCTGTTTTTCGCCCCGGCCAGCGATCTGACGCTTCCCGGGAACCATACTATGAAAGCCCTGAAGAGCCAGCGCCTGGTCCAGGGCTTGGACAGGATGAAGATAGAGCCGAGGAAGATAGACGAACTGCTCTCCTTCCGTTCCTACCACTGGTTCGCTTCGCTCCAGGCCATAAAGGACGCGCCCGTTTTCGGCCACGGATTGGGAACGTTCGACAAGCTTTACAAAGATTACAAAACGCCGCGCGACGGTTATAAGAGCGCTTTCGCCCACAATCTCTACCTCGACTACTGGGTGGAGATGGGGCTCCCCGGGCTTTTCGTCAGCATTTTCTTCTTTGTTTTCTCGGTCTTTTTGGCCTGGAGATTGTGGTCCAACGAATGCTGCGGCAAACACGTGCGCAGCCTGTCCCTGGGGCTTATGACCGCCCAGCTTGCCATCGCGCTCGGCAACCTTTTCTCGAGCAGCCTTTACTACGTGACGGAGCTGATGTTTTTGCAGAGCGTCTTCCTTGCGATGCTCTCTTCCCTTTTCAATTCCGTCTATCCTTCCAAAGAGGATCTCCTTGCCCGGAAGGCGGCCGGCTGGATCGAAACGTTAAGGCGCTCCAGGGCTTTGCGCTTCGGCGCGGCGGCGGGGTGCGTCGTAATTTTCGCGATCTTCCTTATGCTCTGCCACCGTTCCGCCAAGAAGGGCGAGGCGCAGTACTACAGCTGCGAGCCTTACGACAACCTTGGCCGCATGCTGGAATACGGCATACTGCACTACGAATACGACCAGCACAGTAACAAGTTCGCCCGCACCAGGCGCCACATCTACCGCCCGCTCCAGATCAAATCCCGCTATCTCCTTGTCTATCTCAGGGCCAGCCATCCCGACGCGGAGCTAAGGCCGGTGCCCGCCAGTTTCTCCATCAACGGGAAGCTGGCCGGATCCTGCGTGATATCCAACCGTGTCTGGAACACTTTCGTAATAGACGCGGGAAGGATCATACCGTCGCTGACCAACGAAGATCTGACCGCCAGCGGCAAAACGGTCCCCGTCAATCTGGAAATGATCTCGGGCCGCATGTGGAACCCCCTCGACTGGAACCCCCAGGAGCAGAACATAAGTTACGGCGTGGATCTCGGGACCATTCTCCAGGGCCTTTTCTAAGCAAAAAACACCAAAAGGAACAAAGCATGTTGTCGACCGCATCGAAAATCGTATCGAGAGAAGAGTTGTCCAGGCGCTGCGAAGAATTGCGCAAAGCCGGCAAGACCATCGTGACCTGCAACGGCAGCTTCGACCTTTTCCATTACGGGCACCTTTGCTTTTTGGAGGAAGCCAAGGCGCAGGCTGACGTTCTGATAGTCGGCCTCAACTCCGACAGCTCGATAAAGCAGTACAAGAGCCCGCTGCGTCCCATAATCGGGCAGGACCAGCGCGCCGCGCTGCTCTCCGCCCTTTCCATTGTGAGCTACGTCCACATCTTCGACGAGACGGTGCCCATGCCGTTCTTGGAAGTCGTGAGGCCCAACGTGCACGTCAACGGCTCCGAGTACGGGGAAGACTGCATTGAGGCCCCGACGGTCAAAAAATACGGCGGCCGCATCCACCTGATGCCGAAGGTCGCGGGACTCTCCACCACCGGGCTAATAGAACGCATAAGGAACCTTCCCCTCTGATGAAAAAAGCCCTCTTCATCATCTTCGCGCTGATTTTCCTCGCGCTGTCCTCGCTCGTCGTCTGCCGCTTCTATTGGGAAGCGAAAGCGGACAAAGAGCTGGCTATGCTAAACGAAGCGCGCGAAAAGGAGGAGAAGACGCTGCCCAAAGAGCCCGAAGAAAAGGCGCAGGAACACAAACAGAAATTCGAGGAAACTTTCCAGGGCGGCGAGGGCGAAAGCTTCGCCAGTCTTTACAGAGAGCAGCCTTCGGTCTTCATTACCGCCGACGCGGCCTATGAGCTTTTCCGCAACTACTACGAAAGGGCCGCGGACGGCGTCTACGGCACTTTTCTCTACGACCAGTACGCCTCCCTCTTCGTCGATCTGGTGGAGAACCTTGAAGCCCGCTACGAAGCCGCGGAAGGTTCCGACCGCATGGCGGCGAGGAACGCTTTGCTTTTCGCGTCCGTTTGCATGAAGATCTGTCTGCCCGAGTCGAGGGTGCCATCCGCGGTGCAAAGGGAAGTGGAGGACGAGGTGAAAGCGGTGAAGGAAGCCACCTTCATCGGCGAGATCGGAGACCGGCTCAGGGACTACACCGTTTACGCCGCCTACAGGGAGAAAGCCGACACGCCCTGGGGCAGCGCCGCGCTGCTTAGAGCCTACCTTGGCAACAATTATTTTTCCATCACGGAGGAGGAGGCTTTCGACACGCTTTCCATCCTTGCGGACGCGCTTTTCAAGAGCGACATTTCCAGCGAGAATTACCGCGAGGCCGTGAAGTATCTGAAAGCCTTCGACGGCGAGACGAAAGTCATGACCGTGAAGGAATTTTTTGAGGCGAAGGCCGTGAGCGGCGAAGAGAAGAAAGCGCTTTTGCAAAAAGCTGAAACAAGTTTCGAGCAGCCGCCCTGGAAAGACCCCGTCCACATCGGCGAACCCACCAGCCGCGTCTTCTTCCTGCCGCCGCCGGCCGCTCTGCAAGAAAGGACTTTCAGGGAACTGCACCGCTGGGTCGTTCCGCCCAAAGTCAGGCACATCCTCTACGTTCTCGGCGTTACGGAAGACATTCCCGAAGCGGAAGCCGGCCTTCTCAAGGATCTGAGAGAGGAGCTGCAAGGCCATTTGGGAATTTCCGAGCGCGCCGTCGCAGCCGGCGCGAAACTCAAAAGCAAAGCCCGAGACCTTCCTTCGGCCTGCTGGATTCGCTCGGCCGTTTACAGCGCCGAGAAGCCCGAGGAGATAAGGGAGGAGAGAGACTGGCCGAAGATAAAGTCCGTCAAGGTCGAAAAAGAAGCGGAATTCTACCGTGCTCTGGCGAATCTTATAAGAGAACTCAACGAGCTTTACACGG
The DNA here is from genome assembly GCA_017963805.1 of bacterium. GTDB lineage: Bacteria > Auribacterota > UBA3054 > UBA3054 > UBA3054 > UBA3054. Next base: position 48,370 of record JAGCTE010000065.1, read on the forward strand.
AACTGGACCTCTTCCGCGTGATGTCCAGCTATAAGAAGACGCCTCTCACTCCCGACCATCTTTTGGAAGCGGAGCAGATCTTCCTTGACCTGGCCGAAATGTCCAAAGAAGGCGAAAAGGACAGCGAAAAAGCCCTGATGACGGCCAGGCGCTTTTTGACGCTTCTGGCGTCCGGCAAAAACACCGACACCGTCTGGGAAAAGGAAACGACGCTCGGATTGGAGTACAACTTCCTTCTCAGGACCGTCGTCGGCTTAAAGAAGCCCGGGCGGACGCTCGTCACCTTCCCCGAAGAGGATTCCGCCTCTTACCACGGCGTGCGCTACCGCCTCTTTGAGAAAGAGGAAAGGGTTTTGGAAGCAAAATGAAAAGTTTCATCTTCTTCGCGCCCGGCATGCGCTGCTCGGGCTGCTCCTCAAAAGTCAAAGGGAGCATAGACAAACTAAAAGGCGTCACAAGAAGCGGCGTCGATCCCATCAGTAAACGCTGCATCGTCTACTACGATGAAACAAAAGTCGGCGAGGAAGCGATCCTGAAAGCCACTTCCGAGGCCGGTTTCACGCCCTCCATAGAAAATCCCCTCAAAAAGCAGGAACGCCCGGTCGTAAAGAACGTGCTTTTCGTTTTCGCCATACTTGGCGCCATTATTCTCTTCCTGATAGAGTGGGATCTCTTCCCGCACCCCAAGAACCATATCGCCGACGGCCTCTTTCAAACGCTTCTGGCGCTCCCCGCCTTGGTTTGGGGATATGACATTTTCAAAGGCGCCTGTCAGGCCGTCCGCTACCGTCATCCCGACATGCAGCTGCTCGTCGGTCTCAGCACCGGCACGGCCTTCCTTTACAGCCTGGCGGAACTTGTGCTTTTCGCCCTCGGCCAGATCGAGCATCCCCATTATCACTTCTGCGCCACCGCCATGGTCTTGGCCATAGTCGGTCTCGGCCGCAAGCTCGAGGACCGCGCCAAAGCGCGCGCCGATTCCGCCCTCGAGGAGCTCTCCGACCTTCTGCCCAAAAGCGCCCATCTCATCGTTGACGGCGAGGAGAAGGACATCCCCACCGAACTTCTAAATGAGGGCGACCTCTGCCTTGTCAAACCGGGCGAGAGAGTCCCCGGCGACGGCCGCATCACGGAAGGCCGAAGCTCGTTTGACGAATCGCTTTTAACGGGCGAGAGCTTGCCGGTCGATAAAGGAGTCGGCGACGCCGTAACAGGCGGCTCTATGAACCTCCTGGGGGCCTTCACGATGGTCTTGGAGCGCGGCGGCGATCAAACGACGCTCTCCGGAATGATCCGGCTCGTCGAGGAGGCAAGGACGACCAGGCCGAAGGTCGCTCTCCTTGCCGATAAGGTCTCCGGGCATTTCGCCCTGGGCGTCATCACGGCGGCAATTATAACGCTCGCGATCTGGTGGCTTCTGAAAGACTTCAACACCGCCCTGCCCTACGCGCTGACCGTCCTTGTCGTAGCCTGCCCCTGCGCCCTGGGGCTCGCGACGCCGGCGGCCCTCGCCTGCGGGCTTGGCAAAGCGGCCAATTGCGGCATCCTTTTCAAGGACGCCGCGGCCCTGGAAGCTCTCTCCAAATGCAAGACCATTTTCTTCGACAAGACGGGCACCTTGACCAACGGCGCTCCGACTGTCAAGGAAGGCTGCGAAGACGAAGTTCTCCTCGCGATCGCCTCCCTCGAGCAATATTCCGAACACCCGATCGCCAAAGCCGTCTTGGAGGAAGCAAAAAGGCGCGGCCTGAAGCTTGAACCCTGCTCCGGCTTTGAGGCGGTCCCCGGCAAGGGCATAAAAGGCAGAAGAGTTTCCGACGACGCCGAAATCATTATCGGCTCAACCGCCTTCCTGAAAGACCAGGGAATAGAAACGCCTGACAGCGACCGCGGCATCCACGCCGCCGTAAACAAACGTTACAGAGGTTCCCTTGAGCTTTACGACCCGCCGAGGCCCGAAGCGGGAAAGACCTTGGCAGACCTCCAGAAGCGAGGCGTGGACTGCGTCCTCCTTACCGGCGACAGCAAGGAAGCCGCGCTTGAATTCGCCAAGCGCGTTCCCCTTTCCGACGTCAAATACCGCCTCCTTCCTGAAGACAAGCTCGCCCTTGTCAGGGAAGCCCAGAAAGAAGGCAGGATCGTCGCCATGACCGGCGACGGGATCAACGACGCTCCCGCCCTCAGCCAATCCGACGTCTCCATCTCCCACTACAAAGGTACCGGCGCCGCGCAGTCCGCCGCCAAGCTGCTGCTGACAAGAGACGATCTCACCGTCCTCGTCACCGCTTACGACCTCTCCAAGCGCACCCTCGCTATCATCAAGCAAAACCTTTTCTGGGCGCTCATCTTCAATCTCATCACCATCCCTCTGGCCGCCGGAGCGCTCTCCCACTTTGGCCTCACGATGCGCCCCGAAGTCGGCGCCGCCTGCATGGCAGCAAGCTCCCTCCTCGTCGTCACCAACGCCCTCCGCCTCCGTAATTAATTTTTATTTCTCTCCGTCACCGCTGTAGCTTTGGCGCGAAAAAAGCACATACCCCTAAGCGAACTCACGGAGGACGCAAATCACGGCCATGCGCGCGTAGTCCGTGAGCGGGGGGTATGTGCTTTTTTCGCGCTGCTAGCAGCGTTGACTTTTAAAGCGGGTTAGTGATAGAATAGCGCAAGTCTTTTGGGTATATATACCCAAAAAGGTTTTCCCCCATAACCCCCCGGCCGCTGGCTAAAGGAGCAAATGAGTGCCACCCCTGACAGTCCAGACCTACCAAGCCCAACTCAAGCGCGTCACTTGGCTGGGGGTTTTCTGCAATGTTTTCTTAGCGTCGCTTAAGATCCTGTTCGGAAAACTCGGCCACAGCCATTCGCTGTTCGCCGACGGTATCCACAGCCTGACCGATCTGGTCACCGACGCCGCTTTGCTTTTGGGCTCCCGCTTTTGGAGCGAACCTGCCGACGAAGCACATCCCTACGGGCATTCGAAACTCGAGGCGCTCGTCGCTTTCTTCATCGGCGGATTGCTCTTCGCCGTAGCCTTCAGGATCCTTATCGACGCCCTGATGACTTTCGGCTGTAGGGAGCTTGTCTTCTCCTGGACGATGGTCGCGATAGCAGGGCTGTCCGTGGTCGTAAAAGAGATCTTGTATCAGAAAACTTACCGCCTGGGCGTGAAGCTCGAGAGTCAGGCCTTGATTGCCAACGCCTGGCACCACAGGACGGACGCCTTGAGTTCGCTTCCCGTCCTTATAGTCCTGCTTCTCACCCGAGTTTTCCCGAAGTGGTATTTCCTTGACAACATAGGCGGCATACTGGTCGCCTTCATGATCTTCTACGCCGCTTTCGAGATCGTGAGAAGCTCTTTCGACGCTCTCATAGACAGGGGCTTGCCGCACGACAAACTCGAGGCGATCGAAAAGACCGCGCTCTCCGTTCCCGGCGTCTTGATGGTCCACGCTGTCAGGTCGCGCGTCAACGGGCACATAACTTTCCTGGACATGCACATTCTCGTCGACAAAGACATGACGGTCTTCGAGGGCCACAAGCTTGCCCACACCGTCAGAAACATACTGGTTGAAAAATATTCCTTGAGCGACGTGCTCATACATGTAGAACCTTTTACTGATGAAGAAAAGGAGGAACAACAATGCTGAAGATCTACAAATCCGAAGACGGCGTTCTCGTCGAAGCCCAGGAGATCGAGCCCAGGACCTGGATAGACGCCAGCAACCCCACGCCGGAAGAGCTTCACAATCTCGCCAAGTACTTCAAGCTGCCCGTGGAAACGATAACCGACCCTCTGGACGTCGACGAAAGGGCCCGCTGCGAAACGGACGAGGACTACAATATGATCATCTACCGCATCCCGACCTTCGAAGAGAACGAGGCCAAGGGATTCCGCCATTATTTCACCGTTCCCCTTGGCATCGTATTGGTCCAGGACTGCATGATCACGATCTGCAGGAGAGACACGAACATCATTCACAATCTCTTCAAGCAGAAAAACAAGCACATGTACGTCAAGCATTTTCCCTACCTCATCCTCCAGATCTTCTGGCAGACAAGCCTTACCTACCTTAGCGACCTGAAGGACATCAACACGAACACCTCGATCGTGCAAAGGAAGCTTGAAAGCTCCATGAGCAACAAGCACCTCTTCGGCATGATGGCCCAGGAGAAGACGCTCGTCTACTTCACGACCTCCCTAAGATCCAACGACTTCATGCTCGACCGCCTCAAAAGAATGGCCTTTTTCAGGAAGGGTCTCAGCGAAGAGGAAGAGGACCTTCTGGAAGACGTCATCGTCGAAAACAGGCAGGCCTTGGAGACCGCTAAAATATACAACGACATTCTTACCGGAATGATGGACGCCTTCGCCTCCGTCATAAACAACAACGTCAACCAGATCCTGAAGACGTTCGCGAGCATATCGCTGGTGTTCGCCTGGGCGACGCTTATCTTCAGCTTCTACGGGATGAACGTAACGATCCCGTTCCAGAACAACAAACTGCATTTGGTCCTCATCATGGCCATCACGATCCTGACCTGCATCGTGATGCTCATTCTCTTCTGGCGCAAAAAGCTGCTCTAAGACCCGAAAAAGTCAAAAAGCCCGCCCTATCCGGCGGGCTTTTTTGCTAGAATTTAAGAAACTTCAACAATTGGGGGAATCATGAAGTACTGGATCATCCTTGTTATCGGCGCGGCCATCGGCGCCGCTCTCGCTTTGTATTTCTCTTCCAACAAAAACCCGGAAAAGATCAGGGTGAAAGAAGGAGTGAAGAACACAACGCCCGCGTGGAAAACTCTTCCCGACCGCAAGCCGAAGGGCGTCCAGGACGAGAACATCAAGTGCTACATGGAGGATCCTAAAACGAGCGACTGGCAGCCGCCCGCCTTCGCCTACGACCACGGCGTAGCCTGCCTTCCCGTCAAAGCGAAAGTCATCGTCGTGATCTACGATCCCCTCCTTCTTATCAACGGCGGCACGAAACTCACGGAATATCTGAAAGCCAAAGATCCCAGAAAACTCAGCCAGCTTCTCTGCGACGTGGTAAGGGACTCCAGCGACGGATATGTAAATTACGAGATAGTGGACATAATCGAGCGCGATGCCTTCCCAAAGAAGATAGACGGCTTCAAATATGACGAGGACACCTTCCTGGAAGCCCGGAAAAACAACACCTGGCACCAGCCCGACCGCTCCGATTACCGCCTGATCTTCGAGGAGAACGACCTTATCCGCCGCTGCAAGGAGGAAGGCATAACGGAAGTCTGGATCTGGGGTGCCGGAGGCTTCGGCTACGACGAATTGGCCATGTACATTCCCAACCGCTACGCCAGATTCGCTCCCACGCTGAACCCCTGGTTCTACCGCCCGTATGAAATTCCCGAGGAAATAGGCCACACCGTCTGGGTCATGGGCTTCAACTACGAGTGCGGCCCGGACAACATGATCCACAGTTTCGGCCACAGAGTGGAAAGCATCCTCTCCCTTGTCTTCGCCAGGGGAACTTGGGAAGCCGAACTCTACGGCAAAGATCCTTGGAACACCTTCACCGCCATCCCGGAAGGCCAAAAAAACAATGTCACCGCCAACATTGGCAACGTGCACGTTCCGCCCAACGGCGACCATGGCTACGACTACGCCAACACCAACAAAGTCATGAGCTTTGTCAACGCCTGGCACGGATATCCCGATCTCTCAAGGGGCAGAGCGCGCCTCATCGGCAAAGAAGAATGGGAAGGCGACCAATTAGGCTACCAGCAGTGGTGGCTCAGGCAGCTTCCCAAGAAGCCCGGCTTCACAAAGTGGGGCTATAACAACTGGTGGGTCTACATCGTCAACACTGACGAGGACCTTCCCATCTACATCCCCTACGAAACGCAGGAATTCAAGCTGCCGAAAGAAAAGCAATAAGTGACTGAACTACTAAAACAAGATTCTGGAAGAGTACTATGAGGGCTACGCCTTCTTTCGCCTCATAGTCTTCGGGCATGTTTCTGCGTCAATATACTTGCGTAAATATTTTTGATCTAACGGAAATAAAATTTTTCCCGCTTGACCAAACTGATAAGTTTTAATATAATGATTCCAGTACAATAACGACCGTTGAGATGACATGATGAGAATTACATTGCTGACAAAGATTGCTTTCCTAGCTTTGCCCGTCGCGAGCGCGGCAGTTTACGGCGTCCCGGAAGACATTTGCGACGCCGACTTTATCAGAAGCGTGGAGGACCTTCAGGCTCAAGTTATGGAGATCAAAAGCCAGTATGTGTCCATAACGTCTAGTCTGGAAAGGATTCGGTCGGAAATACCGCAGGGCTTGCGAAATTTCTCCGATCTGTTTTGCCTTGAAGGACAAAATATCATCGTTGGTCCCGACGGAAATATTTATTACGACAATCGCGACATAAGGGATTACGTTAGCATAATGGGCAGTCAGTCCGACGATGCCGGAGATAGCCGAGATCAGTTGAGAGCTGGTTATGTGACAACTGAACAGTTTAATCAATTGTCCGAGCTCGTTTTCACCCTGAGCGCAACATGCCAGACTTTAAGTGCGAACTTTGCAAGCCTCCAAAGCACGTTAAACTCCATATCGGATTCGCAAACAAGCCTGCAAAATTCTCTGCAAAATCTAAACTCCGCTTATGCCCAGCTGAACGAGCATTGCGAGACCCTTTCTTCCGCCGTGCAAGTGAATGTCGATGGCAGCGTTGTCATCGCCAAATCGTCTCCGATTGTCGGCAACGTTGAACCGCGCGGAAACGGCTATGTCTACGCGCTTGCGCAGAACTGGGACAGATGCTGCAGCAAATTCAGAGTATCGACAAACACCTTTCTTGAAAGTATCACGTTGTACTGCGATGATCCCGGCAAGATGCCAGCGCCAT
>JAGCTE010000066.1 GCA_017963805.1 bacterium
AACGGCGAACTGATACTGCAGTACAACGGCAATCTGTCCAAGGAGGCGATCTTCGCCGCGGCGCACCGCGACAACACCATCATCACCTGGCTCATCAGAATAGCGGCGCTTCTGATGTTCTTCTTCGGCTTGAAGCTCATAGTGGGTCCCCTGAACGTCCTGTCTGACATCATTCCTTTCTTCGGCAACATCATGGATTTCGTGACGGGCACGGCGACTTTCCTGATCGCGCTCGTTTTGACGCTCATCACGGTGGCGATCGCCTGGCTCACGGTCCGTCCTGTTATTGGCATCGCGCTCATCGCAATCGCGGTTGTTTTGATCGTCCTCGCGAAGAAGAAAGGCAAAGGGAAAACGCAAGCGGTCCAGCAGCAATAATTCATGTCGAAAAGCGTTTTCATAGTTCTGCTCTGCGTCCTTTTTCTGGCCGTCGGCTTCTGGCTGGGAAGGGGAAAGGACGGCAGAGCGTCTCTTCAAAACGGCCAGCGTTTGCCTAAGGTCAGAGAGACCGTTAAGCCCGTCGAAGACGAGGAAGCGGGTTCCGTTGTTTCCTCCGCCGATTACGCGGAGGGATCTTCCGCTGCCGCGGGCGTACCTGATGAAAGCGCCGCCGCAAAGAAGAACGCGGGCGCTGTTAAAAGCGTTGATCTGCCTTACATCGAAGGCGAGCTTATCCTGCGCCCAAAAGAAGGCGTATCCAGGGCGGAACTGATAGCGCTTCTGAAAGAGCGGGGCATCGCCGTGATAGGCGACATCCCGGAATTAGACCTGATAAGGGTTTCGCTGCCGGACGACATGTCAGTCGGCGACGCGCAGAAATTCCTGAAGGAAAAGGACGCGGTCTCGGAGACTGTGAGGAACGCTCCCGTGACATTGGAGCCCGCGCCCGCGGCGGAAAACATCAGGCAGGGGACGCCGGTCGGAAGCTCGGCCCTGAAACTTATGTCCGGGGAGATCTTGGGCAAGGGCAGGGACGGCGACGGAATACTGGTGGCTGTTCTTGACACCGGCGTGGACGACGGCAATCCTTCCCTCGCGGGCCAGACCTTCGGCGGCTATGACATCGTGAACGACATGGCTTTCGTTACGGACAAGAACGGACACGGCACGGCCTGCGCGTCGCTGATCGCCGGGAAAGGCGGCGAGGGCGGCGTCCTTGGCGCGGCTCCCAAAGCGAAGATCCTGCCAGTGAAAGTCATGGACGACTCCGGAAAAAGCGACGGATTCGCCATCGCCAAGGGAATAGTCTACGCGGTGGAAAAAGGCGCCAAAGTAATAAATCTCAGCCTGGGCACGACCTCGGAGACGACGCTTTTGGATTCCGCTATCGATTACGCGCTTGGGAAGGGCGTTTTGGTAGTGGCCGCTTCCGGCAACGAAGGCAAGGAAGGCGAGAACTATCCCTCGACCGTTGACGGCGTCTTGTGCGTCGGCGCGGTGGACGGCGAAAAGTGGAAAGCGGCTTTCTCCAACTACGGCCCGAAAATAGACCTTGTCGCGCCTGGCGTTCTGGTCGCGGCGGCGGCTCCGGAAGGAGGCGTTGTATTGATGAGCGGAACAAGCGCCGCGGTGCCTCTCGTTTCCGGCGCGGCGGCTAGCGTCTGGTCGGAGAATCCCAACTGGAGCGCGGAAAAAGTTGCGGAAAAACTTATGGCGGAAGCCGACGACCTCGGGTCCCCCGGGGCGGACGACTGGTACGGATCTGGGCTCGTCAACCTGTACAGGGCTTTGAGGACGATCAAGGAAAAAGACCTGGCGCTCGCGAGCCTCTATTTCGATCCCCCGGAGCTTATCCAGGGCGAGAGCACGGAAATGGTCGCGGTCTTCCAGAACCGCGGGACGGAAAGGATAGTGGACGGAGCCGCCGTCATAAAGATCGACGAGAAAGAGGAGAAGGTTCTTCTGCCTTACCTGGAGCCCGGCGCCTCGGCGGAAGTTAGGCGCTCCATTAATCTGCCGGAAGGCCGCGCGAAGAGGGAGATGTACCTGGAAATAAGGGCGGACGCTTCTTCTGACGCGCGTTTCGAAAACAACGGGAAAAGAATTTTAATCAGTCAAGGAAAATAAAGATGAAAATATTGGTTTCAGGCGCCAACGGAATGCTGGCAAGAGCGGTGAGGGAAAGATTGTCCCGGGAACACGAACTCTTCCTGACGGACGTCGGGGAGATGAACATTCTCGACAAGGCCGAAATTAAAAAGGTCTGCGACATCGCCAAGCCGCATCTGATCCTGAACTGCGCGGCCTACACCGCGGTGGACAAGGCCGAGGAGGACGAGGCTTTCGCAAGACGGCTGAATGCCGAGGGCCCGGCGAATCTCGCCGGCGAATGCAAGGAGAGAGGCATCCCGCTTGTTTCGATAAGCACCGACTTCGTTTTCTTCGGCGACGGCAGCCATCCTATGAAAGAGGACGATCCTACGGCCCCCAGGGGCGTTTACGCCGTGACGAAAAGGGAAGGCGAGCTGGCTATCGAAAATAGCGGATGCGAATTCCTGATCGTCAGGACGGCCTGGCTCTACGGCAAGGGCGGGAAGAATTTCCCCGACACGATGATCAAGCTTTCCAAGGAAAGGGAGCTTCTGACGGTCGTCA
>JAGCTE010000067.1 GCA_017963805.1 bacterium
CCTGTAGTAGGTTCTATTCTGCCGTCAATAGGCGACGATTTGGCAATCACTACGCTTCCGTCATCATTTACTTGCACGGCGGATGTTAAGTTGTCGCATATCTCGTCAAGTCTGTTGTAGGCCATAGTAAGATTCTGCAATGATCCCTGGGAATTTGCTAAGGATGAAGTAATTGAACTAACGGCATTCGAAAGGCTATTCAAGTTGGAGCTTAAAACCGCGAAGAACGCATTGAGAGCCACGACTTGGTTTGAGACCGCTATTAGTTGCGCCAAAGTCGCAAATGGGGAAGGCTCGGGATTCGGAACATAACGATCGTCACCTTCGGAAAAAAGATAAAACTTTTCCAAATCGCTCATTCCATAAGAATCATAGAAGAGACGAGCATCGTTGTCCATGCTGAACTTTGAATTGGAAAATTGGAACAAGTTGGAAAGGCTTTGGAACTTTTCCGGAAGGTCGTATTCAAGTTTTGCCAGTCTGGTGGTGACTGAAACATACTGCTCTTTAATATGTTTTGCTTCGGTCTCTAAATCGGAAACAGCCTGCGACAGGTATGTTCTAAGTGCGGGATCTTGATAATAGGAATCGCTTCCAGCCTTCGACCGGGTGATGTTCAAAAACGCTAAAACAAACATTATTATAAATAATCTTTTTTGCATAACGCCAACTCCGCAGTTATTTTAGGTTGCTTCATTTTATAAAAGATTATCTTCTTAGTCAATAGCCAAGATAAAGTCCGTATAATTGGGGTGCTTTATCGTGTAAACTCTCTCCCGGTTGCCCAAGCGAGAGCGTCGAATTACTTGATTAGTACGACATGGAATTCCGACTTTACAATGATCAATATCAGCTTAAGCAATTTCTCCTGTTTTTCAGGCAAATTGCAAACACCGTTAAATATGCGCTCTAAAAAGCGTTGAAGGACAGAGGCTGGAGAGCGGGCAGCCGGCGCACTTGGGATTTCTGGCCTGGCAGACGGCGCGACCGTGCGCGATAAGCCGGTGGCTGAAATCTGTCCACTCTTCCCTTGGGACGATCTTCATCAAGTCTTTCTCTATTTTTTCCGGCTCAATGTTTTTGCTGAGGCCCAGGCGGTTCGATAGCCTTGAGACATGCGTGTCGACCACTATGCCGTCGTTGATGCCGTAACCCGTCCCTAAAACGACGTTGGCGGTCTTCCTGGCCACTCCGGGAAGCGAGGTGAGCTCTTCCATTGTTTTCGGCACGCGGCCTTTGTGTTTTTCCGCAATTATTTTCGAGGCGGCGATGAGGCTTTTCGCCTTGTTTTTGTAAAAGCCGCAGGAGCGGATCAGCCTTTCAACGTCTTCCTGCTTGGCTTCGCCAAGGGCTTTGGGCGAAGGATAAGCTTTGAAAAGTGAGGGAGTCGTAAGGTTGACTCTTTCGTCGGTGCACTGGGCGGAAAGGATCGTGGCGCACAAAAGCTGCCAGACGCTTTTGTGTTTGAGAGAGCAGCCCGCTTTGGGATAAGCGGCTTTCACGGCTTTTATTACGCCCGCTTTTCTTTCCTTTTCCGTCATTTAATGAGCAGCGCTTCCTTGGCGGTGTCGGCCAAAGTTTTGTTCTCGCCTTTGACGAGCTTTTTAAGAACGTCCTTGGAGCCCGCGGAAGCGTCGTAGCCGAGGCGGTAGATGGCGAACTGCGCGAGGTTCATGTCTTTGTTGCGGCCGGAAAAGACCGCCATGAGATTTTTGAAAAGGCCTTCCCTTATCATGGCGTCCACGACCGCTTCTTTGGCGGTGAAGGATTTGCTGACCAATGATTTTTCATAGAGCTGGCCCTTCTCCTTGATCGGGATGTCAAGGCGCGAGACGAGAAGGATGAGGTGCGCTTCGCCCGAGATGTTACGAATGCTGAATTCCGGCTCGCCTTTCAAATTCTTGGGCGCCTTGTCGACCGTTTTGTTCTTGGTCATGCCGTACGCCCTCTTGTAGAACTCGAATTTTTCCTCGTCCGTAATGTCCAAGTTGTAGACCGCCCTGAAGACCGCCTTCTCCCAGTAGCGGGAATCGTTCGTGCCGAGCATCTGGTTCAAAAGCGGCAGGGCGTCCTTGGACCCGGACATCTCCAGAAGACAGATGGCTTCCAGCATTCTCCTCATGTCCTCGAAGCGGATGCCTTCGCCTCCGAGATCCGGGCAGTTCTTAATGATGAATTCCGTACCCGGGATGAATTTCTTCATCAGGTAAATCTCCGTGTCGCTGGAGGCGGCCTTGACCGAGCCTATGAGGGCGGGAACGCCCTTCTTTAAAAAGCTTATGAGCGCGTTGCTCTTGGCCTGGATGAAAGCCATGCCCAGAGGGCGCGAGATCTCGGAATGCTCCTTCAGCATCTGGGCGCCCGGCGGGAAGGTGGAACCGATCCTGGCGACGGAATAGAGAATGTAAGCCCTGGCGACATAGATGTCGTCTCTTGTGGTGCTGCTGGTGTAAGGGTTCGGAGCCTCCTGGCACTTGCCCCACATCAAGTTGAGGACGTCAAGGCTTTCCATGCAGGGATATTTGCCCAGTTCGAAGGCCAGGCGGGGGAAGTAATAAGGATCCGAGACTTCCACCACGTTTGTGGCGATCTCTTTTATATGCTTCACTTCCGCGCCGGTCGCGGCCAGGCCGTTGAAAGCGCAGGTTAAAAACAGAAGTGTCAGTAAAATTCTTTGCATTTTCATTCCTCGCTTATATTGTAGCGTTGCATTTTGGTTGCCAGGGTTTTGCGGTTTATCCCGAGTTTCTCCGCGGCCAGGCTTTTGTTGCCGCCGCAGGATCTCAGAGCGGTCAGAATAGCGCTGCGCTCCGCCTGCTCCATGATGTTGAGGTCACCTTCGGGCGCGGAGGAGGTCTTCTTAATGTTGTTCGGAAGTGATTCTAAGGTTATGTCGTCTCCCAGGGACAATATGACGGCCCTCTCTATGCAGTTCGAGAGTTCCCTGACGTTGCCGGGCCAATCATAGGCTACAAGCCTATCCATCGCCTCCTGGGCGATCCGTTTCATGTGCTTGCGGTTTTTCTCGGAATGTTTTTCCATGAAATAGTTCGCCAGCGCGGGAATGTCCTCCCTTCTCTCCCTGAGAGGCGGGATGCGCATCGGCACGACGGAGAGACGGTAGTAAAGGTCCTCGCGGAATCTTCCGGCGGCTACGGCGGCCTCAAGATCCTTGTTGGTGGCGGCTATCACGCGGCAGTCCGTCTTTATCGTCTGCGTTCCGCCGAGGCGCTCGAAAGTTCCCTGCTGCAGGGCCCTCAGGATCTTGGCCTGCGTTTCAAGGGCCATGTCCCCTATCTCGTCAAGGAAGATCGTGCCTGTGTCTGCCAGTTCGAAGCGGCCTTTCCTCTGGGCGACCGCTCCGGTGAAGGCGCCCTTCTCGTGCCCGAAAAGTTCGGACTCAAGAAGCTGGTCGTGCAGCGCGGCGCAGTTCACTTTCACGAAAGGCTTGCCGCTCCTGGCGCTTTTTTGCTGGATAAAATTGGCCAGCACTTCCTTGCCGGTCCCGCTCTCGCCGGTCAAAAGAACGCTCGCCTCGCTGCGGGCGACCTTCTCGGCCAAAGCGAAAATATCCTTCATTGCCGGGCTCTCGGCGATGTAGTCGTCGCTTGCGAGTTTTGATTGCGTCTCCGGCTCGGACCGTTTCTCAAGGCCTGTTTTTATCGTGTTCAAAAGGACGCTCATGTCGAGCGGCTTCAGGATGTAGTCGTAGGCGCCGGCCTTGACGGTCTGCACAGCGTTCTCGATCGTCCCGTAGGCTGTCATGATCAGAATAGGCACGCGCTCGTCTATTTTCCTTATTTCCCTGACCGCCGTAAGCCCGTCCATTTCCGGCATGCGCATGTCCGTCAGGACAAGGTCGGGATGCTGCGTTTTCACGCATTTGACCGCTTCGCTTCCGTTGGTCACTTCCATAACGGAATAGCCGGCGTGCTCAAGGTTGGCCCTCAGCATGTCGCGGTGCGCCCTGTCGTCGTCGGCGACCAGTATCCATGTTTCGTGAGTCTTTGTCATTTCTTCTTATCCGTTACGGCGGGAAGCAGTATCTCGAAGATCGCTCCTCCTCCCGCGGCGTTGCGCGCGGTAATGGTTCCCTTGTGCTCGGTGACGGCTTTCTCCACGCTGGCCAGTCCCAATCCCGAGCCTTCCGCCTTGGATGTTATGAAGGGGTCGAAAATGTGCTCCATGATCTCGGGCTTGATGCCGGAGCCGGAATCCTGGAAGGCCACGGAGAGGAATTCCCCGCTCCTTCTGCAGCGGATGCGCAATTCCCCGCCGTAGGGCATGGCGTCGTAAGCGTTGACGCAGAGGTTCAAAGCGGCGCGCATGAAAACAGCCTCGTCAAGCATGACGTCGGGAAGGTCGGGAGACAGGTCGATGACGAGGTCCACGCCCCTCGACTGGGCGTCGGAATCCTCCATGGCGACCAGCTGGTCCAAGAATTCCTTTATCTGGCACTGCCTTAGGTTGAGCGTGTCGGGCTTGGCGAAATTCAGTATCCCGGTGATGCGGTTGTTGAGGCGGTCTATTTCCCTCAGCATCACGTCAGAGTGTTTCTCGTAGACTTCGTCCCTGGTCTCCTCGGCGTGCTTTTTGAAAAGTTCGATGAAACCCCTGATCGAGCTCAAGGGGTTCCTCAGGTCGTGGGCGATGGCAGCCGCGGCGCGTCCTATGGTCACGAGCCTGTCATTGAAGATCTTTTCCGACTGCAGGGCGGCGTTGCGCTCTTCGGCAATCTGCAGCGAACGCTCCACGCTGCGCTTTTCCCTTGTGAAGCTGACGATGAAGATCAGAAAGAAGGTTATGACCGCAAAGATCGCCAGGAAGATGAGACCGTGAACCTTCCTCGGATTAACGAAGGCGGAATAAGTTTCAGTGGGTATGCCGATGATCGCCAAAGGAAGATCGTCGCCTTTCATGTTCAGGAGCTCATAATGGCAGGAGCTGCCGGTCAGAAGGCGGCAAAAATAGCGGATGTCGGCCCTGCGGCGATTCAGGATGTCGCCGCTCTCCTCGGGAGCGCTGGAATAACTGTTGGCACCGGGACTTCTTCGCGCTCCGGAAGTGAGGTAATACGTGAAGACCGGGGTGCAGAAAAGCACGTATTTCCCGTCGCCGCTTGTGAAGTGGAAAGCCCTGAAGCCGTTGGTCGGAACGCTTCTGTCCCTCAGCTCGGCAAGGTAGCGCATGGGCAGCTCTTTCATGCCGGCATTGAAGACCTGCATGTTCGGCATGAGGAAAGAGTAGATGCTGGCGGAGGAATTGCGGCATACGTACATGGTCGCGTTCGTGAAATCGTCAAGCGACATGTCCCTGAAACGTCCCCTGCCGACCCAGGAATGAAAGCCCGACAGAAGCGTGTTGCCTTCCCTTATGGCCGTCATTCTCGCGTATTCCGTGAAGAGCGCGTGGTCGCGGTAGGAATACGAGAAAGCGACAGTCACGATCAGCACCGCCAAAAAGAGCGATGAGAACAGAGGCAGTCTTCTGAACAAGCGGGGGGTCGTCATGCTTTATTCCGTCTTTTCTTCCTTTGCTTCTTCCTTAACTTCCTTTTCCTCTTCTTCGGCTTTCGGCTCCGTCGGCCTGCCGTCGGATCCGAACCCGATGCCGCGGAGGATGAGCTCTTTTTTGGCCAGCGGGACGTTGGTGATGCCAAGGCTCTCCAGGACCCTGCGCTCAAGGTAATTCAGATGGAAGCGGAAATACCATTCCGTATAGTTGTAGACGTTGGTCTCGCCCTCAACTACGTCGTAGTAGTTGCTGGTTAAATTCGTGACGACCTTTTCGTAGCTGTTGCTCAAAGCGTCCGTTTCCGTCTTCACGATCAAATTTGTCGTGATGACCCAGAAGTTTGTCCAGGCCTTCTCCCTCTCGATGCTGAAGTCGCCGATTCTGGCCACCTTCAGGACGGGAATGGGGATCCAGCGGGCCACGCCGGGCTCCATGCCGCGTGAGCTTATGATGAGCGAATAGTGGCCGCCGACCTGAAGGCCGTCGATCTGGAAGTATCCGTCCTTGTCGGAAACAGTCTCAAGGTCCTTGGAATGCACCTTCACCTTGGCGAAAGGAATAGGCTTCCTGTCTTTGTCTATAACGCGGCCCATTATGCTGCCGTCCCAGTCGCCCCAGTACAGTTCGCCGTCCGCCAGATCGTCATAGGTGGCGGGGTTGACGTGCGGCGGCTTCTTCTGGTCTCCCTTGGCTTCTTCGCCTATTACGAACAGCGCCGCCAAAGTCAGGCTGAAAAACAAAAGGAAATGTCTCACAGGTATTTTTCCTCAAGCAGATAATTTTTCACGTAATCGCCGACAGACTCCTCGAGCGTCATGAACTGATGCTTGCAGCCGGCGGCTCTCAGCTTCTTAAGGTCGGCTTCCGTAAAGTACTGGTACTTGCCCTTCAAAATGTCCGGCATCTCGATGTACTCGATCGTCCCCTCCGCTCCCAGCGCCTTGAACATAGCTTTCGCCACGTCGTTCCAGCTTTGGGCCTTGCCCGTCCCGATGTTGTAGATGCCGCCGATCTCCGGGTGTTTGTAGAAGTACATGATGACTTCCACGACGTCCTTGACATAGACGAAATCGCGCTTCTGCTCGCCGTCTTTGTAGTCCGGCCTGTCGGAGGCGAAAAGGGAGATCTTCTTTTCGTCCCTGGCCCTGGGGAAGGCTTTCAGGATCATGGAGCGCATGGATTCCTTGTGATATTCGTTGGGGCCGAAGACGTTGAAGAAGCGGAAGCCCGTCAGCTTGTTCTGGCATTTGTTCTTAATGAGCCATTCGTCGAAAAGCTGCTTGGAATATCCGTACATGTTGAGCGGCCTCAGTTTCGGCGTCAGGGCGTCGTCGTCGCTGTATCCCAGGGATCCGTCGCCGTAGGTGGCGGCGCTCGAAGCGTACCACATCTTCTTTCCGTTCTTAAGGCACCAGGCCGCCAGGGCCTTGGTGTAATTGAGATTGTTGGCCATCAGGTAGTCGGCGTTCTTTTCGGTCGTGCTGCTGCAGGCGCCAAGGTGGATGACGGCGTCGATCTTCTCCAATTTGCCCTGGCTCATGAGCATCAAAAATTCCTGCTTCTGCAGATACATCTCAAACTTTTTGCCGACCAAATTCTTCCATTTCTCCGTGCTGGCAAGGTTGTCCACCACGATGATGTCGGATATTCCGTTCTCGTTGAGTTTTTGCAAAAGGCAGCTTCCTATGAAGCCCGCTCCGCCTGTCAAGACCAACATAATATTCTCCTTTTATTTTTTATTTCAATTGTTAAAAGCGGCTCAATGTCAGGGTTATCGCGTACATGAAAGGCGCGGCCAGAAGAAGGCTGTCCGCCACGTCGAGCACTCCTCCCATTCCAGGGACGTAGCCTCCGGAATCCTTTATGCCGCTGTCGCGTTTCCAGATCGATTCGACCAGGTCCCCCACGATGGAAAGCAGGCAGAGGATGAGCGAAATGACCGCGGCGCCCGTTATGCGGCCTATCGCGGCGTCAGCGTTTATCTTCGAACCTAAAAGCAGCATGGCGTCGGAAACGTTCGGGAGATACAGGGCGCCAAGGATACCTACGGCAAGGGAAAGGGAAATGCCGCCCACTAGTCCTTCTATGCTTTTCTTGGGGCTTATCTCAGGCACGAACTTGTGGCTGCCCAAAGGGGACTTGGCGAAAAGGGTACCGACGATGTAGGCGCCGATGTCCGCGCCCTTGACGATGGCGACGAAATACGGCAGGAAAAGCCTTCCGTCAAGCTTCGGGGAACCGTAGCCTATGAGAGCGACGCCCAAAAGCATGGCAATTGGGACGGGAATGTACAGAAGCGTCAGAAAGGAGGCGGAGACGGACTGCACGGCGCCTTTCACGCCGCCCGTTACCAGCGGGATAAGGAAGGTCGCCGTGAAGACCAGCAACGCAATGAAGCCGAGTACGACTTTCACGCGCTGAAAATTCGGGTAGCGGAAAAAGCAGTAGCCTCCCAGCAAAACCAGAAGGGACGCGGCTATCGTCCAGGCTTTGAACGCCCCGTTCGTTCCAATCATCTTAAGCATTTCGCAGCACGCCGCGAAAACCAGAAGGCAGGCGACAAAAGGCAGCAGCCAGAAAAGGTAAGGCTTGTAGATCCCCCAGACTGCCAGGGAAAAAATTGCGATGAGCGCCAGCGCGCTAGGGATGCGGAATCTCAACATGTTTTCACTTCTCCAAAACGCCTGTCGCGTTTCTGATAGGCGGCCACCGCCGCGATTATGTCTTCGGTTTCGAGGTCAGGCCAGTATTTCGGCGTGACGTAAAGCTCGCTGTAAGAAAGCTGCCACAAAAGGAAGTTGGAAAGACGCATCTCTCCCCCGGTCCTGATCATCAGTTCCGGATCCGGAACGTCTGGCAGGTACAGTTCCGACGAAAATTTTTCCTCGGTTATCTCCTCGGGCGAAAGCTCGCCTTCCCTCACCTTGCCGGCGAGTTTTCTGGCCGCCGAGACGATCTCCGCGCGCGAACCGTAATTGAGAGCCAGTATAAGGTCGAGCTTCTTGTTCCTTTTGGTCATTTCGCAGACGCCGTCGAGCTTGGCGAGCAGAGGCTCGGGAAGAGGATATCTCTCCCCCATCGCTCTCAGCCTTATGCCCTTTTCCAGAAGTTCGTCCTTGTGCGCGTCCAGAAAGCGGCTCAAAAGGGCCATCAGCCCGTCCACTTCCGCTTTGGGACGCTTCCAGTTCTCGGTCGAAAAGGTGTAGAGCGTAAGGTAGCGGATGCCCAGTTCGTCGCAGGCCTTGAGAGCCCTTCTCACCGTCTGGGCGCCGGCCTCGTGCCCTTTCAGCCTGGTCGCGAGCGAATGCTCCTTGGCCCAGCGGCCGTTGCCGTCCATTATTATGGCGAGGTGCTTCGGCACGCGGCTCATGTCGATGTTGTCAATGCTCATTTCGCGGCGCCTTTCGTTTTGCTTTTGGTTTTAGGTTTCGCTTTGCTCTTCCTTTTCATTTCCGCGCCTTTGGGAAAAGCGATGGAGATGACCTCCTCCATGGTCTCTACCTTGTGGACGGTCAGGTCTTTCAGAACTTCCGCCGGCACGTCGTCAAGTTCCGCTTCGGATCTTTTGGGAAGGATTATCTCCCTGACGCCAGCTCTGTGGGCCGCCAAAAATTTCTCCTTCACGCCGCCTATCGGAAGCACGGTTCCGCCGAGCGTTATTTCGCCCGTCATGGCAAGCTTCTCCTTCAGGGGAACGCCTGTTATGACGGAATAGACCGCGCAGGCCAACGTAATGCCGGCCGAAGGCCCGTCTTTGGGGATCGCGCCTTCCGGAACGTGGATGTGAATGTCGTGCTGCACGAAGAATTTCTCATCCTCCTCGTTTCTGGACAAGATCTTCCTGACATAAGTCAAGGCCGCCCTGGCGGACTCCTGCATCACGTCGCCCAATTGTCCGGTCAGGATAAGTTCGCCTTTCCCTTTCAGCGCCAACGCTTCGATCTTGAGGATCGCGCCGCCCACTTCCGTCCAGGCTAAGCCTACGGCCACGCCGGGCAGAGGCTTCGGCAGTTCGAGGTCCGGGAATTCCTTGGGCGTTCCCAGAAGCCTTCTGATGGCGGCCTCGTCGAGGGAGGGCGTTTGCTCCTCGCCTTGCGTCACCATTTCCAAAACCAGCTTGCGCATGGCCTGGGAAAGCATCCTGTCAAGCTGCCTGACGCCGGATTCGCAGGTGTAGTCGCGGATGATCTTGAGGATCGCCTCGTCGCTGATCTCGGGCGCTTGGGTAAGCCCGTTTATCCTTCTCTGCTTTTCTATGAGGTAATTCTTGGCGATCTCGAGCTTCTCCCTTTCGGTGTAGCTCGTCAGGGCGATCTTCTCCATGCGGTCCTTCAAAGTCGGATGGATGGCGTCCTCGATGTTGGCGGTGCAGATGAAGATCACTTTGGAAAGGTCGAGGTCGACTTCCAGGAAGTGGTCGTTGAAGGCCGTGTTCTGCTCGGGGTCCAGCACCTCAAGGAGCGCGGCGGTCGGATCGCCGTGGTAGCTCGAAGTCATCTTGTCTATCTCGTCGAGCAGTATGACAGGGTTCATGGTCCCGGCTTTTTTCAGGGCCTGCACGATCCTGCCCGGCATGGAGCCGATGTATGTCCTGCGGTGCCCCCTGATCTCTGATTCGTCGGAAACGCCGCCCAAAGATATGCGCACGAACTTCCTGCCCAAAGCCTCCGCCACCGATTTGGCCAGCGTCGTTTTGCCGACGCCCGGAGGTCCGGTCAAACAGAGCACCGTGCTGTCCTCGCCGTTTTGGAACTCGATCTTTTCCTTTTCCCTTTTCACCTTGACGGCGAGGAATTCCATGACGCGCGCCTTGGCCTCCTTAAGCCCGTAGTGGGTGCGGTCAAGTATCCTTCTGGCTTCCGCAAGATCCGTCTTGTCCTGGGAGTATTTTCCCCAGGGCAGGTCGAAGATCCAGTCGAGGTAATTCCTCGCCACCGTGCTCTCGGGGCTGAAAGGCGCCATGTGGTCCAGCTTGGTCAGCTCTTTGTCGACGGCCTTGGCGACTTCCTTGGGGAATTTCATTTTCTGGAGACGGGCGACGTATTCGTCCGCCTCGCTGTAGCTCCTCTTGCCGAGCTCTTTTTCAATGGCCTTGATCTGCTCGTTCAGAAAGTATGATTTCTGCTGGTCGTCTATGCGGTGCTTAACGTCGTCGAGGATCTTGTGCTCCATGGTAAGAAGCTCCGTCTCACGCGACAGAATCTCGAGCAGTTTCCTGAAGCCTTCCTTCAGTTCGCCGCATTCCAGAAGCTTCATCTTCTCGTCATTTTTGATGAAGAGGTTGCCCACGACCAGATAGAAGAATTTGACGTCGTCCGGTTCGGAGCCCAAAGAGCGCATCAATTCCTCGGAAAGCCTGGGATTCTTGGAAACGTATTCGGAGTAGAGCTTGAAGACCGCCCGGCGCATGGCGCCGCACTCCAGGCCGGTCATGTTCTTGGCGAGCTGATGTTCGCCGACGGTCGCCATGGTGAAGAACTTGCTGGAAGTTTTCAAGATCTCGGCGCAGGCCAAGCCTTCCACCAGGACGCTCACGGTCTCGTCCTGGCGAAGCAGCTGCAGTATCCTCGCCACCGTTCCGATCTGGTAGAGGTCTTTCTGCTTGGGATCGTCGGTCTGCTCTTTCCTCTGAGTGGCGATGAAAATAATTTTGCCGCTGTCCTGGGCTTCTTCCAAGGCCCTGATGGAGGACGGGCGCCCCACGAGTATCGGGCTGACCAGATACGGGCAGGCGACCATGTCCCTCACCGGGATCATGGGTATGGTAAGGGGGAATTCCAATTTTTCTTTGTTCTTGTTTTTGTTCAATTCCATATGTCAGATGTCTGTTCCTTTTTTCAGATCTTCAAGCTTGACGACGAATTCCGATTTGTCGCCCGCTTCGGGGAGAGTGTAAATGAGATTCGTCATGAATCTTTCGATTATGGCCCTCAAACCCCTGGCGCCGGTCTTCTTTTCTATCGCCTTCTGGGCGATCCATTCCAGCGCTTCCCTTTCGAAAGTCAGCGTTTTGCCGCTCATGGCGAAGATCGACTGGTACTGGCGGATGATGGCGTTCTTTGGTTCCGTCAGGATCCTTATGAGGTCTTCCTTCTTCAGGTCGTTGAGCGGAGTGATCACGGGCAGCCTGCCGATGAACTCCGGGATCATGCCGTAAGAGATGAGATCCTCCTGGTCGACTTTGGAAAGCAGCTCGTCCGTTTCCTTGAGGATCTTCCTGCCGCCTTCGAACCCTACCTGCCCTTTGCCAAGCCGCCTGGCCACGATCTTGTCAAGGCCGTTGAAGGCGCCGCCGCAGATGAAGAGGATGTTGGTGGTGTCGACCTTGATGTATTCCTCGAGGGGATGCTTCCTGCCGCCCTTGGGCGGCACGTTGGCGACCGTTCCCTCCATTATCTTGAGAAGCGCCTGCTGGACGCCCTCGCCGGAGACGTCCCTGGTGATGGAGACGTTGTCGCCGGTCTTTTTGATCTTGTCGATCTCGTCGATGTAGACTATGCCCCACTCCGCTTTGGCCACGTTGAAATTGGCGTTCTGGAGCAGCTGCAGGATGACGTTCTCGACGTCCTCGCCGACGTAGCCGGCCTGGGTCAGCGTCGTGGCGTCCGTGATGGCGAAAGGCACGTTCATCATTCTCGCCAGCGTTTTGGCAAGCAGCGTCTTTCCAGTGCCGGTCGAGCCGATGACGAGCATGTTGCTCTTGTCGAGTTCCACGTCGCTTCCCTTTTCGACGGGCGCGTTCTTCAGCGATTTGATCATTTCCGGCTTGCCCATGCCGCTAAGGTGGGACATGAGCCTGAGGTAGTGCGTGTAGACCGCGACGGATATGGCCCTCTTGGCCGAGTCCTGGCCGATGACGTACTCGTCAAGGTATTCCTTTATTTCCCTGGGCGTCCTCAGCTTCACTTCGCCGTCGAAGGTCGCGTTCTCGCTGACTATGGAAGTGCAGGAGCGGGCACAGGAGCCGCAGATGAAGACGTTGTCGTCGTAAAGGCCGGAGACCAGAGGATTCTCCTTGGTCGCCTCCCTGCCGCAAAAAGAGCAGAAAGGAACGTCGCGTTCCGATTTTTTCGGGTAGCGGGGACTCATTTCTCCTCCCCCGCTTTCTCCACCACGGAATCGACCAGCCCGTATTCCACCGCTTCAAGGGCCGTCATGAAGTTGTCGCGTTCGGTGTCGGATCCGATCTGTTCCGGCGTCTTGCCGCAGCAGGAAGCCAGAATGGCGTTCAGCTTGTCCCTCAGGTAGAAAAGCTCCTTGGCCTGGACGCTGACGTCCGGGGCGGAGCCTTCGAAGCCGCCCAGCACCTGGTGGATCATGACCCTGGAATTGGGCAGGGCGAAGCGTTTGCCCGGGGCTCCGGCCGCCAGAAGGACGGCTCCCATGCTCGCCGCCTGGCCTATGCAGTAAGTCCTGACGCCGCAGGGAATGAAGCGCATGGTGTCGTAAATGGCAAGCCCGGCCGTGACGCTGCCGCCGGGAGAGTTTATGTAGAGGCTGATGTCCTTTTCAGAGTCCTGGGAACTCAAAAACAAGAGCTGGGCCACAATAAGGTTGGCCACTTCGTCGGTTATGGGGCTTCCCAAAAAGATAATGCGGTCCATCAAAAGGCGCGAATAAATGTCGTACTGCCTTTCGCCGTTGCCGTTGTTCTCGATGACTATGGGAGAATAATAATTCCGCATAAAACGCTCCTTTATAAGATTTATGTTTATTATTATTCATTATACCTAATTCAGGTCATACTGGCAACAAGAAAAAAAGCGCCTCTGAAAGGCGCTTTTCCGTTACCAGCTCTCGAGTTTCGACCTGAGCCAGCGGCCGTTGTGATAGAAGTAGATGTAATCGTCTCCGCAGGCGAAATCGCCCTCCTTCCCCGGGGAATCCATGCTCGAAGGAACCGGGACGCGCGTAAGGAAGCTGGCTCCGCTCCCGTCGAACAAAAGATCCCTTTCCAACCCTGTCAGTTCGTCGCCGTCATAGGTCCGGCGCTCAAGGTAGAGTCCCCATTCGCCGGGATCTTCTATCGGCTTTTCCTTGTCTTTGGCGGCGTCCTCCTTTTTCATCGGGCGCAGTTTCAGCATGCCGCGGCGCCCCTTCCTGGAAGTCGAGAAGCTTACGCTGTCCTCGCCTGTCAATTCTATGCCGCCGCCGGGAACGACCCGCACGGCCTTTTCCCACCTGTTGGAGGCTTCGTCTCCCCTGGCGATCAAAAGTTCGTTCCTGACCAGCATAAGGGCGCTCTTTTCGTCGCCCGTGAGGTAATGCCTGCCGTCGTAGAGATACTTCGGGCGGTTGAAGGCGATCTTCAGCTGCTCGCTATAGTAGAGCTTTATGCCGAAGAGGACAAGGGCGGTAAGAATCAGAATGGAAACGAGAACCTTTCTCATAGTCTATTTGAACTGTTTCGCCAGGTCGAGAAGATCCATCCAGGAAGAGTGGAGGTGGATGGGAAGCTTGATATGGCTGTTGTCGTTGGCGCCCTCGAGGTCGAAGGTCACGATCGTCACCTTGTTCTCGTAGGCGAGCTCCACGGAAGCCGTCTTGTAGGGATATTTTTTCAAACGGGAAGCAAGGATGTTCGCCACGTCTTTCCCGTACCCGGCCTCCATGCCCTGAAGGTAAGTCTCGGCTTGCCCTAAGGTGAACGTTCCCTGTTCGTTGGCGTACAGTTTGCCTTTCAGAGCCTTGACGTATTTGCCGAAGACGGCCGTGTGCAGTTCCCCGCTCAGCCTTCCGTCCATACGGTTCTGCCTAAGGTCGAACAGGTCGCAGAAGAGGCCGATGTCGATGTCCTGGCTCTTGAGGTCCAGTTCAAGGTAGGGCAGATAGGTGTCCTGGCCCTGGACTTTCCTGGAGGAAATGTCCGCGCGGCCGGTAAACTGCCCCCTCATGGTGGAAAGATAAAGATTGCTCAAAACAAGGCCGTTCTTCTTAAGGTAAGCCACCGCTTTCGACTCTTTGAACTCTATCGTGTGCGGCGCCATGTTCGTCAATATTATGGCGCTGCAGGAGCAGTCGAAGCCGCCCTTTATGGTATGGAAGAGCCAGGAGGCCTGGGAAGTGTAGTTGGCCCTTTCTCTGAGGAAATTCTCGGTCTTAAGGTCGGACCTTAAAGTCAAATTGGTGAGTATGATCTTCCCCGCCATGGCCTCCATGTTTTTTACGCGCATGGCAAGTTTCGCGCTCACGTTCGTAAAGGCCTGGGGAAGGTCCTTGGGATAGGCGTTTCTCAAAAGTTTCCAGTCCACGCGGGAGTTGAAATTCATGGTCGACTTCACTTCGTCCATGCAGACGGTCCTGCGGTCCATGCCTGCCAGATCGAGGATGTCGCCGGCGCTTTTCCCCTTGCACTCCAATCTTACGATGTTCCCGTCGAGCCCGCCGGTCAAGAGAAGCCGCGCGTTCTCGCCGCCGCACGTGAGCAAAGCGTCGGAAACGGCCGCGGAAACGGAGCCTGTCAGGGAGTAATGGCTTCCCTCGTAAGCGTTGGCGAGCCTTCCGGACAAGGAGAGCGTGAGCTTAGGGTCGTTCAAACGGACTTTCACGTCGTCAAAGCTGACGTTGAAAAGGAAAGGCGTCCTTACCAGCTCCTCGTAATTTCTCGGCTGGGGCTCCTCTCCCCCGCTCTCGCCCGACGTGATCTCCACTACCGCGTTGGAAACGTAGGCGTCGATAAAGCAAGCTTGGGGATCTTTTTCCCTCATTCCCTTGAAGGAACGTATGGTCGCGCCTATGACAGCGTGGTCGGCCGAGAGGTAAAACTCTTCGTTCGTATAGCTGGCGTTCTTGACTTTTACGCCGGGCGGCCAAAGGTTAAGGGAAATGTCCTCTATGGAAAGTCCCGGCACGTTTTTCAAAACGTACATCGGATTATGGAAAACGAAGTAGAGCCCGGCGGCAGCCAGCGCGATAAGAATAAGCAAAAAGAGTAGGAATTTTTTCATCTTCAGAAGATCATGTGAGCGTTTTGGCCGCGCAGACCGTAAAATCAGGCTGCGCGCTCCTTATTTTGGCGGCGGCTTCCGCGGCCGACGACAGGTTTTCGAAGAGCCCGAAGAACGCGCTGCCGCTGCCGCTCATGGAAACGTAAGGCGTGTAGGCTTCCATAAGCTTTTTGACAGATACCAGCCTAGGCTCAAGCTCCGAAGCCGGGGCATAGAGGGCGTTGCCAAGGTTGGCTCCGATGTCAGACCAGCTTCCCTCTTCGTACGCCTTCAAAAAAGCCTCGGAAGAAAGGGAACTTCTTTCTCTTTCGTCATACTTGCGGTAGACCGAAGCGGTCGGCAGACTCTCAGGCGGCTTCACGAGCAGAAGGAAAAGCTCCCTCGGCTCAAGGCTAGTCATCACTTCGCCTCTTCCAAGGCAAAGGGATGCCGGAGGCCCGAGGAAAAAAGGCACGTCCGAACCGAGCGAGAACGCCAGGGGAAGCAGCTCCTCTTTTCCAAGCCCGAGCTTCCAGAGATCGTTGAGAAAAACCAGCGTTCCGGCCGCGTCGCTGGACCCGCCGCCCAATCCGGCGCCCGTCGGGATCCTTTTCTTTAAGATGATCTCCGCCCCCAGTTCCGGCCTTTTGGCGTATTCCCTGAGAAGCCTGGCGCTTTTCATGACAAGGTCGTCTTCCGCGTCGGCTGTCGCGGGAATGTCCCTCGCTAGCTCGATCTTTCCGTCGGAACGGGCCTTCGCTTCAAGTTCGTCGCAGAGCCCTATTCTCTGCATCACAGTCTTAATCGCGTGGAAGCCCTGAGGAAGCGTTCCTTCGACGGACAGGAAAAGGTTGATCTTTGCTGGGCAGCAGTAAGGCATATGATAAAAAAGAAGCCGCGCAACTAAAGCGCGGCTTCAAGTATCCTATACTAGCCTATAGGCAGGCGAACCAAAAACCGGCCTTATTTGTTTTTCTGGCGGTTCTTGCGTAAGCGTTTTTTGCGCTTATGCTTGTTCATTTTGGATTTGCGCATCTTGCGTCCACAAGGCATAGCTAAACTCCTGTTTGGGTTTAAAATTTACAGTTCAAATCAGTATGAAGGGGATTATAGCATATTTTCCCCTAAAATCAAATCCCCTAGTTCCTCTTCTTGGGCTTGTATTCCCTCATCCAGTTGTATTTCCTCTGGTGATCGAACCAGATAAGGTCCACGTTGGAATAATCGTTAACGTTGAGGAAGAAGCGCACCTTGCTGTAATCCTGGAGATACTGCTTGGCGATTCCCTGGAGGTTCACCACGCCCGTCCTGCAGTTGACCTTGGCTTTGTAGCCGCCGGCTTTGATGGAGAGCTGGCGCAAGTTCTTGGAGACCTTCATATTGTTCAGGAAGGAAAGGGTGTGCCAGCGCAGCTCGTCGTCGTTGAAAGCGAACGAGGAGTAGACCGTGTTGGTCTCGGGCTGGATGACTTTGGCAAGGTCGTCAGGATCTATGACGCACTTCATCTTCACGTAATAATTCTTGTTTTGGGAGGCGTTCACGACCTGCATGCCAAGGTTCTTCTTGGCGGGAAGGATGCCCAGGAGCTCTATGCTGCTGGCTTCCAGCTTCCCCTCGTAACGCCCGGTCTCAACTCCCGGCCAGCTGATCACGTCAACGTAGGTCTCCACGTCGTTCGTCTCGGAATTGACGGCGTAGAGATAATAGCTGCCCTCGTCCCTCAGATCGCTCGCCGCGATGGCCTGCATCCCCGCGAGGGAGGAATTGTAGTAGATGGGGTCGTCCGTTTTCAGGCCCTTGCAGCCCCAATCCGGATTCGGGTCGGCTTCGGGAAAGCCGGGCACATGGAAGGAGCGGCTGCAGATGACGCGCTCGCTGGCGTTTGTGTTGCTGGCGACGTGCACCAAAGCCATATAGACGCCGTCGTCAAGCGGCATCGCCAGTTCGTAGCGGTATCCTAGGGCAACAGAGGCGCAAAGGAGCGCGAAAAAAATGGGATATATTTTTCTCATACTTCTATTTTACCACTTTTTTGGAAGATTTTAGCCTTTTGTCCCCCAGCGCCGGCTCCTCCGGCCAATTGTGCTTAGGGTACCGCCCTTTCAGTTCCTTTCTGACAATAGGGTAGGAATTCTTCCAAAAGTTCGCCAGGTCGCCGGTGACCTGGACGGGACGCCCGGCCGGATTCAGAAGCTCCACTCTCAGTTTGACCGCCCCTTGGGCTATCGAGGGAGTGTAGTCCATGCCGTAGAAATCCTGCAGGTAAGAAGAGAGCGCGGGGTTGATAGGATCGCTGTAGTCGATCTTTGCGATCCTTCCTGAGGGCAGCGGCAAGGTCTTTGGGAAAAGCTTGTCCATTTCCCGGCTTTTCGGACCTATCCTTCCCTTAAGGGCGGTCAAAAGGTCCGCTTGGGAAGCCTCGTCGAAGGAATTGAGCCCGGAAAGCAGCGGCAGAAGCCAGGAGGCGGCGTCCTTTTCAAGCTGCTCGATTTTGAACGACGGCCAGCCTTGGCCCAATTTAACATGAGCGCACTCGGCCCTTTCCATAAATGATTTGGCCGCTTCGGTCCATTTCAAAGGCCTTAAATCTTCCTCCAGAAGTTTTTCCAAAAGAAGCGCGCTTTCCTCAACGCTGCCCGCCTTCTTCTCCTCGCGCTTTAAGGTTATTTCGCCGAGCTTCGTCTCCTTCACTGTCAGCGCTTTTTGGCGCTTCTCTTCCCAAACGACCTTTTCCCTGACCGTGAAAAAAGAGGCGAAGTCAGCCGTTATCTCAGCAAGCGTCAGCTCGGCGGCGGTATGGATCTTCGCGTTGCCGGTCTTGCCTTCCAGCGAAGCGGCCGCGATGTATTCGCTGTCCCTTAGCCCTCCCTCGAAAGACAAAGCGCCGCCTTTGCCGGACCTCAGCAGAAAGCTCCCGCTTTCCCTTTTCTGCGCTATCCGATCGGGAAAAGCCCAGGCGACAAGACGGCCGGCCGTGATATTTGCCCTGTCACAGCCGGTCCCCTTCATAAGTTTGACAAGCCGCTCCGCGGAACGCTCGGAAATCTGGCTCATCTTTTTTTTAAGCAGCGCTTCAAGGTCGCCCTTGACTCCCTCTCCGCTTTCGATAAGGGACGACAGGCGGGCGGCTTTCAAAAGCGCTCCCTCTTTATTAGCGCGCAGCAGCATGCTGGCCAGGCGCGGGTGAAGCGGAAGCGCTTCCATCCTCTTCCCCTTCTCCGTCGCTTTGCCGTCAGATGAAAGCGCTCCCAGAGAGACAAGCAGCTCCCTTGATTGATCCATCGTTTCTTTTTTCGGGGGAACCGGCCACTTCAGGCGGCCAAAATCCTTTTCGCCCCAGACAGCCAGGGAAAGGCAGACCGAGCTAAGGTCGGCTCTTTCGATCTCGGGCTCCGGCGACCGCGGGCGGGAACTTTCCGTGCCTTTTTCCCAAAGCCTTATGACGCGTCCGGGAGCCGTTCGCCCGGCGCGCCCCGTCCTCTGGGCTATCGTCCCAAGATCAGAACCGCGCGTCACCAGCCGCTCGAACGCGGAAACGGGATCGTAAACGGAAAAGCGGCTAAGCCCGCTGTCCACTACGCAGCGCACGTTCGGTACGGTCAGGCTGCTCTCCGCTATGGCGCTGGAAAGTATCACCCTTCTGCCGTCCCCGGGGAAGAGAACTCTGTCCTGCTCTTCCTTTTTAAGGGAGCCGTGCAGGGTCAAGACTTCAACGCCCGCGATGTCTCCCAAAATTCTTTTCGTATTCTCTATTTCCGAAAGCCCGGGCAGGAAAACGAGAACGTCGCCCTCCGCCTCGCCTAGCAAGCGTTTCACGGCGCGGGACGCGGCCTCTTCCAACTTTTCGCCGTAAAGAGGCGGCAGGTAAGAAATCTCAACGGGGAACATTTTCCCGGGGACGCTCAGTTGCCTGAAAGCGCCGCAGCGCTCCAAAAACGAAGGGTCCGGCGTGGCCGACATCAGAAGCAGTTTGAGATCCGGCCTGAAGTTTTCCTGGACTTCCAAAGCCAGAACGAAGCCAAGGTCGTTTTGCAGGCTGCGTTCGTGAAACTCGTCGAAAATGACGACGGAATAATCCCTGAGCTCCGGGTCGTTCTGGATGATCCTGGTGAAGACGCCGTCCGTGACGATCTCTATTTTTGTCTTCTTGGAGACCAGCGTGTCGAGCTTGGTGCGGTAGCCGACCGTGCCTCCCGGCTCTTCGAAAAGATAGCTCGACATGATCGAGCAGGCGGCCCGGGCGGCCAGCCTCCTAGGCTCGAGCATGATTATTTTTCCGGAAACGTACGGAGCGTCCATAAGGGCAAGAGGCACGAGCGTGGTCTTTCCCACGCCGGGCGCGGCCTCAAGCAGCAGGTTGGAAACGGACAGATCTTCCTTAACCTGATCAAGGCGGCAAAAGATCGGAAGAGCTTTAAGCTTTTCCGGCCACTTCATTCATTTCTTCTCCCTCTGCGATAAGGAAAATTCGCAGCCGCAGTAATTCTGGCGGTAGAGACCGTATTCTTTGGACAGCTCCACGCTGTGCTTGTAACCGTCGTTTTTCTTGAAGTCGAACTTCAGGAAATTGGGGAAAGACCCCCCCACTTCGAAGAGCGTTTTGGAATTCTTGTACGGGCTGACGGTAAGGGAGGTGGTGAATTCAAGGCCTCTGGCGGAGGCGAATTCGTAAGCCCTCTTCAAATTGAAAGCGAAGCAGAGGCGGCAGCGCGCGCCTCCCTCGGGATCTGTTTCGTGCCCTTTGACAGCTTCCAGCCAGAGAGAATGGTCCCAATGGTCGCAGACGGCCTCCACGCCCAGGATGCCGGCCAGTTTTTTCACGTTTTCCCAGCGCCTGACGAATTCCTCGAAAGGGCTGATGTTGGAGTTGGAATAAAACAGAAGCGGCTTCTTACCGGCGTCAAAGAGGACGTGGCAGCAGTGGCTGGCGCACGGCCCGCAGCAGGTATGCAGAACGCACTTATCCATTGTTCTTTTTGTTTTCTATCTCGACCATTTTCCAGCGGCACTTCTTGCCGTTGGTGGTCTTGGGCAGATCGTCGACGAACTCCACTATCCTCGGGTACATGTACGGCGCCGTGTTCTTCCTTACGAAGCTCTGGATGTCTTTCCCGAGCAGGAAGGAGGGCTCGAATCCGGGACGAAGCTGAACGAAGGCCTTGACCACGAAGCCCCTCATCTTGTGCGGGACGCCTATGACTATGCTGTCCGCCACCGCTTCGTGCTGCTGCAGGGCTTTCTCGACTTCCGCCGGGCTGATCCTGTAGCCGGAGCTCTTGAAAACGTCGTCGCTGCGGGAGACGAACCAGATGAAGCCGTCCTTGTCCTTTATGCCGAGGTCGCGGGTGTAGTACCAGCCGTGATGGAAGACCTCCTTGTTCATCTCCTCCTCGTTGAGATACCCGTGGAAAAGTCCCGGCGGCCACTTCCCTTCCATGCAGACGGCGATGTTGCCTTCCTTGTCGGGGCCCAGCCTGTTGCCTTCGTCGTCGACGATGTCGACGTCGAGGCCGGGGATCGACCTGCCGAGCGAACCTATCTTGTGCGGTTCTCCCGGCAGATTGCCAAGTAAGATCGTGCTCTCGGTCTGTCCGTATCCCTCGTAGATGTCGAGTCCGGAAAGCTCCCTCCACTTTTTGGCGTCGGGAATGCTCAAAGCCTCGCCGGCGGCGGTCGTCACCTTAAGGGAGGAGATGTCGTAGCTCTTGACGTCCTCGGCGATCAGGAGACGGTAGACCGTGGGAGGCGCGCAGAAATTGGTGATACGGTACTTCTCGATGTTCCTTAAGATGTCCTTGCCGTCGAAATGGCCCTTGTACTCGTAGACGAAAATGCAGGAGCCCGCCATCCACTGCGCGATGAAAGCGCCCCAGCAGAGCTTGCCCCAGCCGGTGTCGGTGATGGTCCACTGCAGGGATTCGGGCGTCTCCTTGTGCCACAGTTCGCTGGTGGCCAGATGCGCCCAGGCGTAGAGATAATTGTGCCTCACCATCTTCGGAAGTCCGGAGGTGCCGGAAGTGAAGTACATGATCATCGGGGAAAGGATGGTGGTGTCGGCGGGATCCTTGAATTCAGGGGAGGCCGAATCGCAAAGCTCTCCCATATTCTTCCATTTTTCGTTGCCGCCGTCGTAGGATAAAAAGAGATGCACGTAAGTCAGATCGTTGCTGGCTTCGTCGAAGACGCCCTTGAGATTGTCTTCCGTGATGATGGCTTTGATGGGCGTCATGCCGCTGCGGTAGCGGATGTCGTACGGCGTCAATTTCGAGGAGACCGGAATGACTATGGCGCCGAGCTTCATGACAGCCAGGGCGCAGATCCACCATTCGACCCTTCTCGTCATCATCAGAACGACGATGTCCTCCCTCTGCACTCCCAGGGAGCGCAGAACGTTCGCGGCCTTGTTGGATTCCCTTGTGAAGTCGGCGTAGGTCAAACGTTTCTCGTTGCCGTGCTCGTCCAGCCAGATCATGGCTACCTTTTCAGGGTTAGCCTTCCCCTCGGCGTCCACGACGTCAACGGCGAAATTGAAGGGCCAGGCTGACTCTTCCCTGTTGTATTTTTCTAAGAAATCGTAATACTTCATAACCTTATTATTCCGGCGATAATAATATCCATTGTTTTATTGTACGATAAAACTATTAAAAAGTAAATAGTTTCCCTTTCATCATTCCCGGAAAGGGCCGCTTTTGCTATACTTATATCGGTAAACAACTCAAACCAAGGAGATAACTATGACTTTCACCGAAGCTATCAAGCACGCCTGGGACAACTATTGGACGCTGGAAGGCAGGGCCCGCCGCAGCGAGTACTGGTTCTTCGCCCTTTTATGTTTCATCTGCTCCTGCATCCCAATAGTCAACTTTATCGCCTGGTTCGTGCTTTTGGTTCCCGGCATCACCGTCGCCGTCAGAAGGCTGCACGATACAGGCCGCACCGGCTGGTGGCTGCTTCTGATCTTCCTTCCCGTCATTGGACACATCATTCTCATCATTTTCTACCTTATCGACAGCGATCCAGGCGACAACGAATACGGCCCGAATCCCAAGGGCGTTTCCGGCCCCGGACCGGAACCGGAAGTAGTCTCCTGAACGCCTGGGAACGGTGCGCGGCCGTTTATGCTATAATTTACAGATAATATCTATAAGTTAAACAAAACGGCAAAAAAATGACTAGATCTGAAAAAGCTCCGACCCTGCAGGAGATAATTTTCCGCTTGCAGAAATATTGGAGCGATTACGGCTGCGTGATTGTCCAACCTTACGACCATGAGGTTGGCGCCGGCACCTTTCACCCTTGCACATTTTTCGGCGTACAGGGGCCCGACCCCTGGAAGGTCGCCTACGTTCAGCCTTCCCGCCGTCCGACCGACGGCCGCTACGGCGACAACCCCAACAGACTTTACCAGCACCATCAGTTCCAGGCGATCATCAAGCCTTCGCCCGTGAACGCCCAGGAAGTTTATTTGAAGAGCCTCGAGGCCATAGGCATCGACCCGAGGATCCACGACCTCCGCTTCGAGGAGGACGACTGGGAATCCCCTACGCTTGGCGCCACGGGACTTGGCTGGCAGATACTTTGCGACGGCACCGAGATCTCGCAGTTCACCTACTTCCAGCAGATGGCCGGCTTCGAGATGAAGCCCGTGACGCTGGAACTGACCTACGGGCTGGAACGCATCGCCGCCTTCGTCCAAGGCAAAGACCATGTCATGGACATCGAGTGGACGGAGGGCGTCACTTACCGCGACATGCGCAAGATGTTCGAGTATGAGCTCTCCGACTACAGTTTCTCGCACGCGACGCTTGACAGGCACTGGCGTTTCTTCACTCAGGCCGAACAGGAATGCCAGGAGACTCTCGAGGCGAAGATCCCCTACGCCGCCTACGAGTGGCTCATGAACTGCTCGCATTGGTTCAACGTGCTGGACGCCAGAGGCGCCATCAGCGTCACGCAAAGGACCGCCTTCATCGCCAAGATCAGGAACATGGCTCTTAACTGCGCCAAGTGCTACAGGGTCGTAAAAGGCATAGACAAGGAGGAAAAATGAGCTTACCATTCTTTTTAGAGATCGGGACTGAAGAGCTCCCCGCTTCCTACCTTCCCAGCTACGCTTCCCAAATGAAAGAGGCTCTTGAAGCCTTCCTGACTTCCGCCATGCTGGAACACAAAGAAGTCATCTGCGCCTGGACGCCCAGAAGGCTCGCCTTCTTCTGCGAAGCCGTGGCTGAAAAACAGGCCGTAAAAGAAAGCGACGTGAAAGGCCCGCCCGTTTCCGTTTCCTTCAAAGACGGCGAACCGACCAAGGCCGCGCTTAGCTTCGCCAGCAAGGTGGGTCTTCCCATCGAGAGCGTCGGACGCGTCGAGGAGAACGGCAAGGAATATCTTTTCGCCCGCGTAAAAGAAGGCGGAAACGCCGCCTCCGATCTTCTGAAGAACAAGATCCCCGAACTCATAAAGGGACTGCGTTCCCCGAAATCCATGCGCTGGGACGTCAAGCCCAC
>JAGCTE010000068.1 GCA_017963805.1 bacterium
TTCCGCCTACACGGGCCTTGCCCCTCACCTAATCTCGAAATTCAAATACGGGGGAGCGCGCTACATGGCGGACCCTTTGACGGACATTATAATGGCGCATCCGGAATTCAACGTCCTTTCCCCTTACATCTACGCTCTCGTTCCCGTTCCCATGCACTGGACCAAAAGGCTCATAAGGGGCTACAACCAAGCCGAGGACCTTGCTTACGAGCTCTCGAAAAGAACGAATATCCCGGTCGTGAAAGCGCTGAAAAGGGTGCGCTACCATTCGCCCCAGGCATCGCTTTCGAGGGAGGCGAGAATGAGGAACCTGCTCGGGGCCTTCCAGTTCGACAAACGGTACGAAAAGCGCTTCCGAAACCAGCCGAAGCATATGATAACAGCCATCATAGACGACGTCTGCACGACTCGCACGACCGCCGAATTATGCGCCCGCCAGCTCAAAAGCGCCGGAGCCAAAAACATCATTCTCCTTACCGTTTCCAAGACTTGAATTTTTGCTATTATATATTTATTAAATTAAGTGTGTGTTCATAAAAATAAAATGAGGGAAGCTATGAAATCAAAGTACACTGAGGCCGGCGTCGACATCGACAAGGGTAATCAGATCGTCAAAGACATCAAAGGCATGGTCCGCTCCACTTTCAGTCCGGCTGTCTTAGCTGACATCGGTCTCTTCGGCGGACTTTACGACATCACCGGCTTGGGCGAAGGCGAAAACGTTCTTGTCGCCTCCATCGACGGCGTCGGGACGAAATTGCACCTTGCCGCGCAGCTTAACCGCTTCAGAGGCGTCGGCCACGACATCGTCGCGCACTGCTGCGACGACATCGTCGTCCAGGGCGCCAGGCCGCTCTTCTTCTTAGACTACGTGGCGGCGGCTGACTTAACGGTCGAGGGCGTAACGGAGATCGTGGCCGGCATTACGGAAGAGTGCCGCACGAACAACTGCGCGCTCTTAGGCGGCGAGACGGCTGAAATGCCCGGCACTTACTGCAAGGGCCAGTACGACCTGGCCGGCTGCATCGTCGGCGTCGTCAACAGGAAAAAGCTGATCGACGGCAAGACCATCCAGCCCGGCGACGTCGCGGTAGCGCTCCCCAGCAGCGGACTGCACACCAACGGCTTCTCCCTTGCCCGCAAGATCCTCTTCCAGGACGCCGGTTACGATCTCAGCTACATGCCGGAGCCCGGCGGCCCGACCTTAGGCGACATCCTTCTTGAGCCGCACCGCTCCTACATCCCGACCGTGCTGCCCCTGATCGACGCCATCCCGGTCAAGGGCATCGCCCACATCACGGGTGGCGGCCTCTACGAGAACGTTCCCCGTATCCTCCCCGAAGGCACCGGCGTCACTTTCGACGCCAAGGCTTTCCCGGTCCCCTTCATCTACCGGTTCATGCAGAAACTGGGCGAAGTCGATCCTAAGGAAATGTACCGCGTCTTCAACATGGGTATCGGCTTGGTGATCTTCGTCTCTCCCGAAAACGCCGAGACCGTCATCAAGTACGCCAAGGAAAAGCAGGGACTCCCCGCCGCCGTCATCGGCAAAGTTACGGAAGGCGACAGAAAAGTGGAGATAACCAACCTGTGAGAAACCTCACGCGTTTCAGCGAGGAAGCCAACGATTCCCAGATCTGCGGAACCTGCACTTCCTGCTGCCGCTGGGACGGGGAAGTGCGTTTTTCGCCGGACGAGCTGGAAACCTTGGCGGACTATCTCAAGATGGACGTCAGGGACTGCGCGGAAAAGTTCTTTGAGCTGAGCGACGACCGCAGAAACCTCAGGCTGAGGATGGGCCAGGGCGATCCCTGCCCCTTCATCTCCGAAAAGGGCTGCACCATCTACGAGGCGAGGCCCGTTCAGTGCCGGAACTTTCCCTACGTCTGGGTAAGGGAAGAAGCGAAACTAATGGAAGAGTGCGAACTCTTCAAAGCAATATTAAAGCGAAACAACCTAACTTTACAGGACCTTCAAAATGAAAAAGATTGAAAGAGCTCTTATTTCCGTCTCCGACAAGACGGGAATCGCGGAACTAGCCATGCAACTCTCTAAACGCGGCGTGGAGATAATTTCCACCGGCGGCACCGCCAAACTCCTCAAAGGGGAAGGCGTACCCATTAAGACCATCGACGAATTCACCGGTTTCCCGGAAATGCTGGACGGCCGCGTCAAGACTCTGCATCCGAAGGTCCACGCCGGTCTTCTTTCCATGCGCGACAATCCCGCCCATCAGAAGACCATGCAGGAATACTCCCTTGAGTACATCGACCTTGTCGTCGTCAATCTCTATCCCTTCGAGGCTACCATCAAGAAACCGGACGTGACCTTCCCGGAAGCCATCGAGAACATCGACATCGGCGGCCCGACCATGCTCCGTTCCGCCTCCAAGAACTTCAAGGATGTGACGGTCATCACCGACCCCACGGACTACAACAAACTTCTCGAGATCATGGACCAGAACGATGGCAAATCGACCTTTGAATTCAACCGCGCCTGCGCCCAGAAGGTCTTCGCCGCGACCGCCTACTACGACAGCCTTATCGCGGACTTCCTTGCCAACGCCATGGGTGATGAAGCGCCCATGTTCGGCGAAACGAAAACCTTCGGCTACAGAAAAGTGCAGTCCCTCCGCTACGGCGAGAACCCCCACCAGGCGGCCGCCTTCTACCGTGAAGCCAAGATCTCTGAACCCTGCGCCACGACCGCCAAGCAGCTTCACGGCAAGGAACTCAGCTATAACAACTTTATCGACCTGGACGGCGCCCTTGAATTAGTCAAGGAATTCACCGAGCCCGCCGCCATAATCGTCAAGCACACCAACCCTTGCGGCGCGGCCACCGACAACGATCTCCTTACCGCTTACCTCAAAGCCAGGGAGACCGACCCGGATTCCGCCTTCGGCGGCATCTTAGCCTTCAACCGCACCGTCGAGGCTCCTCTTGCCGAGGAACTCTCCAAGGTCTTCGTCGAAGCGGTCATCGCGCCCGCCTACACCAAGGAAGCTTTTGACATCATCTCCAAGAAGAAAAACATCCGCATCATGACGGTAGAAGACCTGCCCCAGTGGCTTGAGAACGGACGCCCCGCCAGCGGCTTCATGACCAGAAAAGTCGTAGGCGGCCTTTTAGTCCAGGAACGCGACCTAGCGGTCCTCGGCCCCGAAGGCTTAAAGTGCGTCACCAAACGCGAGCCCACCGAAGAAGAAGTGAAGTCCCTCCTCTTCGCCTGGAAGTGCTGCAAGCACGTCAAGTCTAACGCCATCGTCTACGCCAAGGGTACCGAACTCGTCGGCGTCGGCGCCGGTCAGATGAGCCGCGTCGACTCCGCCAAGATCGGCGTCATGAAGGCCAGGAAGCCCATTCAGGGCTGCGTAATGGCAAGCGACGCTTTCTTCCCCTTCAGGGATTCTGTTGACGCCGCGGCCGCTTCCGGCATCACCGCCATCATCCAGCCCGGCGGCTCCATCAGGGACGAGGAATCCATCGCTGCCGCAGACGAACACGGCATGACCATGCTCTTCACCGGCATGCGCCACTTCAAGCATTAATACTAAATGCCCAAGCTCACCAAAGAAAAAATCAGATCATATCTGACCAGATGGCCGGAA
>JAGCTE010000069.1 GCA_017963805.1 bacterium
AACGCCGAGCGCGTTCCGGCCTACATCCACGTCGCGCACGACATCGAGCGTATCGGCGACATCGCCGTCAACTTCCTGCACATGGCGAAGAACTGCGCGGAAAGGGACCTCCTCTCCAACAGGGAAGCCGTCAAGCCCATCGAGGATTACTTCTCCGCCATGGACGTCTACTGCGAAGAGATAATAAAGACGCTTAAGAGCCGCGAAAAGGAAAACGAAGACCGCACGGCCAAGCTTATCGTCTGCCAGCGCGTCCTCCAGCAGCTCGACAGCGAGATCCAGAGCGAATACTCCGCCGGCGACCAAAGCGACATGCGCTCCATTAAGATCGCCGTCCTGATAAACGACTCCGTCACGATCATGTCCCGCATGACGAGGCACCTTCTCAACATCGCCCAACGCATAACCCTTCTCACAAAAGATTGATGCGCTACTTACTTCTATTAACGCTGTCTCTTTTGGTTTTCGGCTGTTCGAAAGCCCAGGACGCCATTCCCGAACTTCTGTCCCCCGTTTCGGAAGCCGTCGTCTGCGTTCCGCCTAAAACGAACGTGACCTTAAGAGTCAAGGTCGAGGGACCCCTCATTCCCGGCCTTTTGGGCGGCAGGGGCCAGCGCGACCCGATCGACGGAGCGGTGGTCACCTTTAGCCAGCGCGAGAACGACCCTGAGATCTCCTTCCCCAACGGAACGACGGCAAGATCAGACGCCGGAGGCACGGCGGAACTTGAAGTAGCCATCGGCAAAACGACGGGCGACCACCACATCAGCGCCGCGGCGAAATCCCCCTTCGGCGACGTCAGCTGCGAATTCAGGATCGTTTCCGGCCTTTCCTTGCGCAACACAAGGCAGGAGATTCTTTCCGGCCGCACGAGCCCGGATATGCTCTCGCTTACGGTCTACGACAAGGACGGCAATCCCCAATCCGGCGTTCCCATCCATTTCCTTATCGACCCCTTCTCCGGCTGCCGCCTTTCCTGCCGCGAAGCCGTGACCGACGAATCCGGCACGGGAGGAACGCTCATAACGGCGGGGAAAACCACCGGCGAAACAGAAGTGATCGCGGAAGTGGAGATGCCGGGCGTCTCCAACATGCGAGGGTTGCACTTCCAGTCCGTCGTCATCAACACCACTTCCGTCATCATCGCGATATTAGGCGGCCTTGCCCTCTTCCTTTTAGGCATGACCATGATGTCGGAAGGATTGCAGAGCGTAGCCGGCTCCAGGCTTAAAAGCATCCTCCAGCTTTTCGTCAAAAACAGGTTCACCGGCATCATAGTCGGCACCGTCATAACCGCGATAGTCCAAAGCTCCAGCGCCTCGACCGTCATGGTCGTAGGCTTTGTGAACGCCGGTTTGATGAACCTTGAGCAGGCTATTTCCGTCATACTCGGCAGCTGCATCGGCACGACCGTCACTACCCAGATAATCGCCTTCGGGCTTTCCGACATCGCCTTGCCCGCCGTCCTTATCGGCTTGATCGTCAGGCTTTCTAGCAAAAAAGCCGCCGGGCGCTACTGGGGCGACGTCATAATGGGCTTCGGCCTTCTCTTCTTCGGCATGGACATGATGAACAAAACGCTCGTGCCGCTTAGGACCTCGCCGACTTTCGTCAACGTTTTCCGCACTTTCGACTGCGCTCCCATAGACGGTTTCATGCCGATCCATCACATTCTGGCAGCCATGGGCATAGGCCTTGTGGCGACGATGATCGTCCAAAGCTCCGCTGCCACGATCGGCGTAGTCATGGCTTTGGCTGGAAGCGGGCTCGTCAATTTCTACACCGCTTTTCCCCTTGTCCTAGGCTGTGACATCGGAACGACCATAACCGCGAACCTCGCCGCCATCGGCGCTAACAGGAAGGCTAGGAGAGCCGCTCTCGTCAACACCATAATAAAGGCTCTCGGCACGCTCATCATGCTCCCGCTCTTCTACGTCAAATACAAGGGCGAGCCGGTCTTCCTTGCCTTCATCGACTCCATAACCGCCGGGGAAGTCCTTGGCGGTCACAGCGAGAACATCGTCCGCCATATCGCCATGGCCAACACCTTCTTCAGCATCTTCATGGTTGCGATCCTCGTTCCCTTCACCGGGACCCTGGCCTGGATCTGCGAGAAGATCATCCCCGTCAAAGGCGAAAGCGAGGAATCCGAGCACGCCCTGCTTGACGAGCGTCTGCTGAAGACTCCCGCTCTGGCGCTCACCCAAAGCGTTTCCGAGATCCTCTACATGCTGAGGAGAGCGGACAAGAACGTCGACGACGCTTTCCTTTGCTTCTGCGAGGGCACCGTCCGCTTCTCGAAAAACATATTGAAACGCGAAGAAGAGATCAACACTCTTAACAAGAAGATCACTAGCTACACCGCCGCTCTTGCCAAGCAGGGCCTTAACGACGACGAGATCGCGCTCCTTCCCGAGCTGATGCACATCTCGCACGACATCGAGCGTATCGGCGACCTCTCCATCAACATCTTCGAGCTAGCCCAAAAGCGCACCGAAGAGCAGATCTCGCTCTCCGACTCCGCCATTAGGGAACTGACCGAGATAAACGATCTCCTGCAAAAGCAGTTCGACCAGGTTAAGCTCGCTCTCGAGCACGCCGACCGCACCGCGGCCAACAACGCGGTCGCCCTTGAGGAAGACCTCAACCAGATGCACCGCAAACTGACCGCCAACCACATGAAACGTCTGGAAGCCGGCCAGTGCTCCCCCAACGCTACCATCCTCTTCCTGGACTTCATCGGCAACATCGAACGTATCGGCGACCACCTTCTCAACATCGCCCAGAGAATAAACTTCATTTCTCCCTACATCATCAGCCTAGAGCAAAACAAGAAATAAAATGCCTACCAATTGGTTCATAATCATCATAATCGGCGCCGCAGCGGGCTTCGCCTCAGGCTTCTTTGGCATCGGAGGCGGCATCATACTTGTCCCCTGCCTTGTCTACTTCTGCAAGTTCAGCCAGCACGAGGCCGTCGCCACCAGCCTTGCCATCATGCTTCCCCCAGTCACCTTCTTCGCCGTCTGGGAGTATTACAAGAAAGGCTGGGTCGACATCAAGATAGCCGTAGTGCTTGTCATCCTGATGCTCATCTTCAGCTACCTCGCCTCCCTTATCGCCAAGAATCTCGACGCCCTTCAGCTGAAGCTCTACTTCAGTATCTTCGCGATCATTGCCGGCATCTACATGCTCGTTGACTCCATAATCAAACTGAAGGGGCGCCCGTAATGCCTAAGATCTTCTTCGTGGCGGGCGAAACATCCGGCGACATTTGCGGTGCCCACGCCGTGAAAGCCCTAAAATCCGCGAGGCCGGATCTCGAACTGTACGGCATCGGCGGAGCCGAGATGGAAAAAGCCGGGCTTACTCTCACGCACAACATCACCGAGCTTTCCGTCATCGGCGTCATAGAGGTCATCAAGCACTAC
>JAGCTE010000070.1 GCA_017963805.1 bacterium
GACAACGCCCGCGCCATGAACGAGAGCGCCCGCCACTTCGGCATGCCCTTGCAGGCGCACCTTAAAATAGACACCGGCATGGGAAGAGTCGGCTTCCGTTACGACAAGCTTGATGACATCTACGAAGCCACCAAACTGAGCCACATCAACGTCACCGGCATCATGACGCACCTCGCCATGGCCGACCATCCTTTGAGCGAACTGACCATCGGCCAGCAGAAGCGGTTCCAGGAAGTTTTGCTTTACCTCTTCAAAAAAGGAGTGTCGATACCGCTTAGGCACATGGAGGCCAGCGGCGCCGTCCTTAACATCGACAACACCGGCTACAACATGGTCCGCCCGGGCATCCTCATCTACGGCGGATATCCGCTTTCCCAGGCCGAGAAAGAAAAGCTGCACGGCACGACTCTCGAGCCGATGCTCAGCTGGAAAACGCGCGTGACCCAGATCAAGAAAGTTCCCAAAGGCCAGACTCTCGGCTACAACGCCGTCTACACGACCACATCCGAAACTTACATCGCGACCATCGAGGTTGGTTACGGCGACGGCTTCCGCCGCATCCTTTCCAACCGCGCCGAAGTCTTGATAAAAGGCAAACGCTATCCCGTCAGGGGTATGATCAGTATGGACCAGACCACCATCGAGCTCGGCCCGGACGAACCGGTCGTCAAGCCCGGAGACGAAGTCGTGCTTTTGGGCAGGCAATTAGGCAGCGAGATCACGGTCCAGGAAATGGCCGAATGGATGGGCACCATCACCTACGAAGTCTACACCTCCATATCGGCCAGAGTAGAGCGCCGCTACATGTTCAACGGAAACCAGCTCTACAATTTCGTCTTCAGCAACTTCGGCCTCATGGGCAACGCCACCTTCCTGTAAAACAAAAAACGCTCCTCAAAACGAGGAGCGTTTTTATTTGGAGCGGGCGATGGGGCTCGAACCCACGACCTCGACCTTGGCAAGGTCGCGCTCTACCAACTGAGCTACGCCCGCATAAGAAGAGAAAGTACGGTAATGGTATCAAAAGAGCTTTTGCTATTCAAGCGCTGATACGGTTGGTGCCGAAAAGAAGACTCGAACTTCCACAGGGGGATCCCTACTACGACCTGAACGTAGCGCGTCTACCAATTCCGCCATTTCGGCACAAATCGTATGTTGGAGTATTGTATTAGAAACAGGTTTGAAAGTCAAGGGTAAACGAGTGTTGAATGAGGGCCAAAAAAATGGTATATTGCTATAAAAAGAGGATACTTTATGAAAAAACCGCTTGCTTTGTTTTTACTGCTTCTTTGCGTCGCCCTGCCCGGCCTGGCCGAACAGGAGCTTAAGTACATGGCCTACAACTTCTATTCCGACCCTCATATGCATGAGACCAGCGGTAGGTTCGACTCCTTCATGATCGATTTCATGGCCGAGAAGACGCCGAACGCCACCTACTGGGCTATGGCCAATTTCTCGCTGGACGTGAAGAGCGAGAAAACGCAGAAGGCTTTCCAGGGCATCAGGGGCGTGTCCGGATACGCCGGCGTGCAGAACTGCGACCGCAGAGTGGGCATCATATCTTTTTGGGAAGCGAAGTACAAAGAAAACGGTGAGGAAAAGCTTCTGCATGCCCAGAGGATCTATCCTGAAGGGCACAGCAAGTTCGCCCACGAGGGCGAAGGCACCAACTGCATCCAGCCCTACGAGTGGGTGTCCGGACAGTGGTACCGCATGCTGCTTCATTCCTGGGACGACATCGAGACCGGCAGGACCTTCGCGGGCCTCTGGTTCCAGGATGTGAAGACCGGGAAATGGCAGCTCTTTTCCTACTTCAACACGCTTCTTTACAATTCCTGCTTCATAAGGAACGTTTCGCAGTTCATGGAGAACTTCTACGGCGGCGACGTTGAGACGAACTGCAATGCCGAGCGCAACGTTTGCTTCAAGAACATGTACGTTCACGACTATTTGAAGAAGGATTGGGTCTCCATTCACACCACGACTCTGAGCTACGGCGACGGCGGCGGCAAACTGGAGCACCAGAAGAAGTTCGGCGCGCACACCTTCGGCGCTACTGACGAACATTTCTGGGGTCTTACGGGGGGCAAGGTGGAGGACCAGGCCGCCTATGAGGAAGCTTCCGTGAAACACTCGAAGCACACCATCAACCAGCCCGAAAAACCCGAGCTCGGAAGCCTGAAGATCGCCAAGCTTTCCCTCGACGGCCAAAAGAAGAATTTAACCTGGGATCTCGACGAGCAGTCGACTCCTCAGCTGGCTTACCGGGTAAGGGCCGTCAACGCCAAAGGCAAGGTCGTCTTCGAGAAAGCCGGCACAAGGCCCGAGGTCAAGTCAATCGCCCTTCCCGCCATGAAGAGCGACGCTTTCAAGGTCACGCTTACGATAGTGGACGTTTTCGGAAAAAAGACCGAAGCGAATTTTGAGACCGACCTCTACAAAGCCGCAACGAAAAACGTCGCGAAGAATTAAAGCCCGTTTTGCTATAATTTTTACCTGTTTTGCGGAGAGTTGGCAGAGTGGTCGATCGCGACGGTTTTGAAAACCGTTGACCGGCAACGGTCCGGGGGTTCGAATCCCTCACTCTCCGCCAAAGCGGAATCTGCTAAAATAAAGACTGTTGACGGAGTGTAGCTCAGCCTGGCTAGAGCGCTTGCTTTGGGAGCAAGAAGTCGGAGGTTCGAATCCTCTCACTCCGATAAAACATCCTAACCTAACCAAACCAATAGGAGAAAAAGATGAAAAAAGTTGTCCTGTCCCTAGTGCTTCTGGCCGTTTTGGTCTTAGCCGGCTGCGCCGACGTTTCCGTTGCCAAGAACAGCGCCTTCAGAACCATGCCCTGCGACGGCAACCAGTCCATCGGCCTTCTGGCCAGCAGAAGCGGCCTTTATTTCCTCCCGACCTATCCTCTCTGGACTGACGGCG
The DNA here is from genome assembly GCA_017963805.1 of bacterium. GTDB lineage: Bacteria > Auribacterota > UBA3054 > UBA3054 > UBA3054 > UBA3054. The sequence continues at coordinate 2,926 of JAGCTE010000070.1, forward strand.
GACGCGAAGTCAACTTCCACGAGACTTTGAGCGACCTGACCGCGGCTGCGAGGGCCCAGGGCGCGACGCAGCTCACGACGGTCGTTCCGCGCGAGGAATCCGTGTGGCTCCCGTTCACGTTCGTGCTTTGGTACAAGAAGGCCACTGTCTCGGCCACCGCTTCCAAGTAACTTATTCCCCGCGGGGACCGCTCACGGAAGCGGTTCCCGCCACTTTTTTGTTTGAATCATGAGTTTGAAAGTCTGCAAATTCGGCGGCTCCTCTCTTGCTGACGCCGAGCATTTCCTGAAAGTCCGCGCCATAATAAATAGCGATCCCGAGCGCAAGGTCGTAGTCGTCTCCGCACCCGGCAAAAGGTTCAGTGACGACGTTAAGATAACCGACATGCTCCTTTTGTGCCACAATATGCTCGAGCAGGGCTTGGACATCGCCCCCGTCTTCCAGAAGATCAGGACGCGCTACAAAGAGATCGTCCAGGACCTCAACGTCGACATCCATATCGACGCTCTCCTTGACGAGACCGAAAACGACATGCGCAAAATAGCCACCAAGGATTTCATGGCTTCCCGCGGCGAATACCTCTGCGGAAAGATAGTGGCCACCTGGCTTAATGCGCGTTTCGTCGAGCCGGCTGAGTATCTCCAGATAGAATCGAACGGACTTATAAGCGAAGAGACTTACGAGAAGCTGGGCGAACAGCTGAAAGGCGACGGCCTCGTCGTCATGCCCGGTTTCTACGGCTGCACACCGAGCGGAAAAGTTAAGACTTTCTCCCGCGGCGGGAGTGACATTTCCGGCGCCGTGGCGGCCAGGGCCGTGAGAGCAGAGCTCTATGAGAACTGGACGGACGTCAACGGCTTCATGATGGCTGACCCGAGGCTGGTCGAGAATCCCAAGCACATCGAGACCCTGACTTACAAGGAGCTCCGCGAACTGGCTTACATGGGTGCCAACGTCCTGCACGACGAGTCCATCTATCCGGTCAGCGAGCCGGGCATCCCCATCGAGATCAAGAACACCAACGATCCGGAAGGCTCCTTCACCCGTATCGTCGCCAGGCGCCCCAAGGACGACAGGATCGTGACCGGCATCGCCGGCAGAAAAGATTTTTACCTCATCCAGATCGAGAAGATCCTGATGAACAAGATGGTCGGTTTCGGCCGCCGCTTTTTGCAGATCTTCGAATCGCACGGCGTCAATTTCGAGCATGCTCCGACCGGCATCGACACGATGTCCGTGATCGTTAGGAAGGAGTTCGTCGGCGAGCAGCTTCCCTCCATTCTGGAAGAGATCAAAAGAACGCTTCAGCCGGACCGCCTCGAAGTGACCGACAATCTCGCCCTCATAGCGACCGTCGGCCAGGGCATGATCCGCTGCGTAGGCTTCGCGGGACGCCTCTGCACGTGCCTCAGCAAGCGCGGCATCAACCTCCAGGTCATCGACCTCGGAAGCACCCAGGACAACATGATAGTCGGCGTGGAATTGAACGATTTCGAGGAGGCCGTCCGGGCCATCTACGAAGAGTTCGAGCAGTAAGCGAGATTAATGCTTCAAAATTTACGAGCCTTCCCTCCGGGAAGGCTTTTTTTATTTTGAAACTGCCTCTTGGCTGATAGCGGTATTGCTTTTTTACAAATTGTTCAGTAATATATACATGGAATTTGTTTCTGTGTTTTGTTCTGATTTGCTGAGGGTTTATTTCGCTAAATCAAAGCTGTTTCAGAATCTAAACAACAGTATTCTTGATCGCGAGTAGTAGATGTTCTATGAAAAAAGTTCTATTAATAGTCATTATAATGCTGGTTGCGCCATTGTGCCTTCAAGCTAATGTTCCTTTGGCAGTACAGATCAACGGACCTAAAAAGTTAGCGACAGGTAGCTCCAAAGTGCCGTACACTTGTGATGTTCAGGGGAAGTTTAACGGAACGATCCTTTCATATTGCTGGAGTTGCACGGGTGAAGGCGGAGAAGATTACAGCGACCTGTTTGATGGCGGAACAAATACTTATGAGATCTTTATCACTGATGCTCCAACCAATTTTTGGCTTGATGTTCAAGTGAGATACAGAAGTAACACTAATTCAAATGAATATATATTGGCAACTGAAGCAAAAATTAGAGTAATGAAGCCTAGCTTTAATATAGTCAGAGAAGCGGGGTTAAATGGTGGGAACCCAACAGGAAGCACATCAATTTCAATGCATATGAACATTGACGATGATGATCATTCGGCAGAAAGCTGCAGTTTAATATATCGTGGACAAGATTATCTTCAGAATTTTTATGAAGAAAACGACTGCGAAGATGATATGTTATATTTTAAAATTACTACTTCGGTTCCTGGATTAGAAGTTAAATATGGAAAACTAAAAGTTATTGTCAGTCAATATGCAAAAATTTGGAAATCGCCTAACAAAGGTAATAATGCATTGCTTTTCGACTCTAACACTACTACTGAAGTGGACGGTTCTAATTTAGACGGCAGTGTCATGATATCTTCATTTCTAAAAAAGGAAGTGTATGTTGAAGGTGTTGGCTTGGGAAATATAAATATAACTGTCGAATACAATGACAATGAAATCGCTAACATGCCATACAACACTTTTGCCCCAGCTCTCAGTAGAATTCCTGTTAAAGAAGAAAGAGAGTGGTGTGAATCCTCTTTCCCTGATATTGACGGTTGTGAGTTTGGAATGAAATCTGATTTTACTGAGATGTATTGCCCTACTTATAATTGTATAGCTTATTGCGTTTTACCCAACATGTCTTCTAATCCTTCATCTAGATTCTGGGTCGAGGATTTTTTTCCAAATTATGATTGGTTTGCTATTGCACACAGCTGTTTGATTTACAGCTATATAAGCGATTTTTACATATATGATGACGTTAAATATACCAGTATGGATCTTTTTGGAAATCAAAATCAATCTTTTGAATATATTGATCGATCAAATTTTTTCACATTTTACCACTGCCTTCAGTCTTATTTCTATTTAGCTGCGGATTTTTATTATTTTGGCAATTACCATGGAGCTAAAAAAGCAAATTTAAACGAAAAGTTGGGTTTTTATAATATTAATGATGTTGTTGTTAGTAAATGTGGGGAGGGCCCAATTATGGTTCATTATGCTTCTTCTGTAGCAAACGTGTATGGCCTAATTATAGATATGTATATATATGATCCACTATAAATTTTCTCTGAAAATAAGGGAGTAATTTTATGAAAAAGTTTTTAGCTTTTATTATCACTCTTTCAACAATATCCTTTGCGAGTGGGAACGATGGTGCGTTTGAGAAATATCAAAAGGCGATAATTGCCAGCGGCAAATTCCCTTCTTGGTGTTGGATGATAGCTGTTTCACCCAACAGTCGGCATCATCTAAATGATTTCGGGGAAAATTTGGCGGACGACGCGAAGCGATTCCATAAAGATGCAGAAGAGGCAAGAGCTTATTTGAAAGCATTGCCTCCCAAAGATGTTTGGTGGTTTACAATAAAAGCTTTGGAAGAGCAAACTTTCAATGGTATGAAAACAACACCGAGGATAAAGGAGATTGATGAGGCTGCGAAAAAAAACGGTAAGAAAACGATGGCTGAGTCTTTTTCCAAATGCAACGCTGACCTCTACACTGCCGAGGCAGAGACACTTCTGTTTGACAAATGTGGGCTTAAGTTCAATTATTCCTACAAGTCGGTCGCAATGTATTGGACAAGGAAGTTCAATATACCGGTCATCAGTTCTCCACGAGCTATGTACTACTGGTGGTATGAGGGAAGGAAATATCTTCCGGAGATCTGGAATGATTGGTACTCGTGCTGGCAGAAAGAGCAATCAAGGGAGAAACCGCGCAAGGTCGTATTTGAGCTCCTCGCTGAAGACCTAAATCAGCTTTCTTATCATATTGCTCCGTTCGTTTATAAGGCTATCAAGGATGGTGACGGTTCTTTGACTAATTATTTCAAAGGCGTTAAGCCGGTTGGCGGTATCTTTTCTCGAAAGACGGAGCCGTATACGACTTGGTGGGAAAGGGAACAAAAGAACTGCGCTTTGCCAGCTTGCGAAGGCCTTGATGCCGCATCCAAGCGACTTGGGAATATGGAGGAACTTTTTAATGAAGATATGTTAAAGATGATCCAAACGTTATCTGATGCTGCAAAGGAGTATTATTCAAAGCCGAGAGGAAAAACTGATTACTGGTATTACAACTTAGTTGACGATCAGGACTATTCCGGCGAAGACGCATCGCAAAAACTTAATGAAGCTATTTTTAGATAAGAAAGATTAACTCATTTTAACTCACTAGATCAAATTGTTTTTTATGACATTACGATTGTCCCTTTTAGTTTATGCGATAGCGATAACTTTTCTAGTTTCCGATTGCAATGCAATGTATTAATTCATCATTCTGATCAATTGGCAAATACCAACGGGTATCAAAATATTATTAACATGTATAAATCCATTCCCCAACCAGAACCGGAAATGTAACAAAAGGAGGAACAGTTTATGAAACGCTTTTTTTTGATAGCTATTTTCCTTTCAACATTTGTTTGCAATGCAACTTTTAAAACTTGTACTTATGACGATTTCAAGGAATTTGTCACCGACGCCGGAGATTATTTGTTTCCGTCTTTAACTTTGGCAAATAACGGCAATGAGGAATCTTTGGCAAAAAACAAGCTGTCAGATGAAGATTATAAAAGTTATCTTAAAGCTCGCGAAGCGTTGGCCAAGTTGTCGGAAATACCCCCTAATCAATTTTGGCTTTTTACTATGAAAGCTAGCGAAGAAAATACATTCCAAAATACGCACGCAAAGATAAGAGGACGAAGGTCGCTTGCTTTGGGTGGTTCAAGGGATGGGCTTTTAGGGACTGTAGTTCTTCCTGCTTTTTATGACAAATGCGGTTTGGAAATGGGCTATAGGAACCATATGATTGGGTTCTTATGGCTTAAATCAAGCCATATACCTATTGTCTCCAGTTATTATCTTACGCCATGGTTCTGGTATGAAGGAAGAAAATATCTTCCTCAAATTTGGAATGACTGGTATGAATGCTGGAAAAATGAGAACAATAAGGAAAAGCCGAGAAAGAGAATCCTTAAAGCACTTGCAGATGATATTCAAACCCTATCCTATCACGTCGCACCGTATGTCAGCCAGGTAATAAATAACGGTGATAATACGCTCACTATTTATTTTGATGAAACAGTGTGTCTGGAAGATGGCTCGAAAACAACGTATGTGGAATGGTGGGACAAGGAAAAACAAAATTATATTTTGCCAAAATGTGAAGGGCTAGATACGACTTTTGAGAGAATTAAAGGAAAAGACTCGGCGTATTCTCCAGAAATGTTGAAAAACATGCAGATTTGGTCCGATCTTGCTAAAAGTTATTATACGAATCCTCCTGCAAAGCCAGATTATTGGTACTACAGATTGGATGACAATTATGATTATGATGATGCCGAGGCGGAAGAAAAACTCTACAATGCTTTTTATCCTCCTAGTATTCCAAACCCAAAGAGCGAATAACAGATATATGAAGCGAATTTTTGTGATCGTCGGCGTGGAACTGAACGATTTCGAGGAGGCCGTCAGGGCCATCTACGAAGAGTTCGAGCAGTAAGCGAAAATTCGCTTCAAAATTCACGAGCCTTCCCTCCGGGAAGGCTTTTTTTATTTTTGCTATAATCTTATATTATGACAAATGAGAGAAATATATCGATCGACGTGCTGCCTTTGGGGGAATTGGCGGCCAATTGCTATTTGGTCGGAAGGAACGGCTCCTCTAAGGTCGTCTGCATCGATCCCGGAGCGGAAGGGGAGAAGCTGGTGGCTTACCTTAAGGACAAAGAGTTCGCCCTGGAGATGATCCTTCTGACGCACGCCCACGTCGACCACATCGGGGCGGTAGCCGAGCTTAAAAGGTGTTTTCCCGAGGTGCCCCTCCTTTTGCACCGCGAGGATGACGTCGCGCTGAAAGATCCGGAAAGGAACCTTTCCTGCTTCTTTTCGGAGATCATAAGTTTGGGCGGGGCCGACAGACTGCTTGAGGACGGCGAGACCTTCGAGGCGGCCGGCCTTAATTGGACCGTTCTGTGGACGCCCGGGCACACCAGCGGGGGAGCCTGCTACCTGGCGAGCGACCCAATAACTTCCGAGCAGGCGCTCTTCACGGGCGACACGCTCTTCAAGGAGAGTATCGGAAGGACGGATTTCCCGGGCGGGAACTACGAGGCGCTTCTAAAGAGCCTGAAAGATAAGATCTTCACGCTTTCAAATGATTTAAAAGTTTATCCCGGCCACGGGGAGGATTCCTCCGTCGGCCACGAAAAAGAATTCAACCCCTACGCGCGCTTATGCTAGTCAAAGACATCTGGCGTTTCCGCTCCCTGCTTTGGGACCTTGTCGTGCAGGACTTCCGCGCCCGCTATGCGGGGAGTGTCATCGGCGTCTTCTGGAACATATTGCAGCCTCTGGCGCAGATCTTCATTTACGCCGTAATTTTGGCGCGCGTGGTCGGTTCAAGGATCCCAGGCAGGGAAGGCTTCCCTAACGTCGAGGACCCCTACGCGCTTTCAATCTACATCTGCGCGGGTCTTCTGCCATGGCTGACTTTGTCCGAGACGCTGACGAGGAACTCTTTGGCTTTTCTTTCGCACAGCAACCTCATCAAGAAAGTCTCCTTCCCACATCCCATCCTTGTGCTTTATCAAGTGATCAGCGGGCTTATCACGCTCTTCATCATGCACGCCCTATTGCTTATCGTGATGATCATAACGGGGCACAGGCTCCCGCCCTCCATAGTCTGGCTGCCCGTCCTTTACGTTCTGCAGGGCTTGATGACCTACGGGCTCGGCATCTTCTTAGCCACCGCCACGGCCTATTTCCGCGACATGCTGCAGTTCGTTTCCATCGTGCTGCAGGTCTGGTTCTGGATGACGCCCATCGTTTACTTCAGGGAGCTGACGGAAAGGATCGTCTCCTTCGGCCCGCTTCTGCTTTTGGTCAACCCTTTGTATTACCTTTCCCGCGCTTTCCAGATCCTTTTTTACGAGAACGTGGTCTATTACGATTTCCTGCCCCAGAAACTTCTGCCCAGCCAAAGCAGCTTTCTGCCGACTCTCGGCATCCTTTTGCTCTGCGGTTTGGTCTTCTCGACCTTGGGGAATCTCTTTTATTTGAAGCTAAAGAAAGAACTGCCGGACCAGATCTGATATGAATGAAGAAAACGTTATCGAGATAAAAGGCCTCTCCAAGCGCTTCAGGGTCTACGACAGGCCCCTGGACCGGCTGAAAGAATGGCTGACGCCGAGCGGCATGTCCTTCCACTGGGCCTACTGGGCGCTGAGGGAAGTCGACCTTACCGTGAAGAAGGGGAGTTCTCTGGGCATCATCGGCGTGAACGGCGCCGGCAAGAGCACGCTTTTGAAGATCCTCTGCGGAACGCTCTCGCCGACTTTCGGGAGCGTCGAGATAAAGGGCCGCATCGCCGGACTGTTGGAACTCGGCTCGGGCTTCCACCCGGAGTTCACAGGCCGCCAGAACATTTATCTCAACGCGCGCCTTTTGGGACTTTCCGACGCTGACATCGAGAAGAAATTGCAGAGCATCGTGGAATTCGCGGAACTAGGCGACTTCCTCGACCATCCTTTGCGCATCTATTCGACCGGCATGGCGCTCCGACTCGGCTTCTCCGTCGCCGCGAACGTTGACCCGGACATCCTTATCATCGACGAGGCGCTGGCGGTGGGCGACGCCTACTTCCAGCAGAAGTGCCTGAAGTATCTGAAAGATTTCCGCGCCAAGGGCGGAACCTTGATCTTCGTTTCCCACGATCCCGGCGCCGTAAAATTGCTTTGCGATTCCGCCGTGCTTTTGCACAAGGGCAGGATAATAGCCAACGACACGCCGGAAAACGTATTGAATTATTACAACACGCTGCTCGTTCGCGACGACGCCGACAAGGAGTCCTTCATACTGGAAAGGAAAAAGCAGGAGGCGAAAGAAAGCAAGCCGCAGCACAGTGGTTCCTTCGAGGCTCTTATCGAAAAAGTTTCCCTCATCAGCGACGGCTGCGAAACGAGAACGCTTTTCGCCGGGCACAAATCGAAACTCAAAGTGGCTGTGAAGGCCCTGAACGATATCGAGCCGCCGACCGTAGGCTTCTCCTTAAGGGACCGCCTCGGCTACGAGGTCATCGGCACCAACACCATGCTTTTAAAAAAGACTACGCCCGCCATGAAAGCCGGTGAAGGAATTGAAGTAACGTTCGAACTTCCGCCCATGCTAGGCCCCGGCGAATACACCGTAACGGTCGCGGCGCACCCGGGGCGTGACCATATCGAGCACTGCTACGACTGGACGGATAGGATGCTGGCTTTCAAGGTCGTCTTGGAAGACGAGAGCGGCTGCGTCGGACTTCTGAACGTTCCCATTACGGCGAAAATTGAGAAAGCGGAAAGCGACGGCCGCGGCGCCAAGGAGATCCTTGAGAGCGCTTTTGAAGGAGCGCCCAATGAGATCAAGATCACCGAAGAGGAGAACCGTTTCCTTTCTTCCGGCTTCTATCCGCCGGAAAAGATAGGGGACACGTATGCCGCCTGGACGGGCGGAAGGGCGGTCTTCGTCCTGAAGGGCGAAAAGGCCAAGGGCTTGAAGCTGAGTTGCGCCACCGACGCCCGCCAGCTGGAGTCGGGACCTTTGGAGATCGTCCTGACCATAAACGGCGGGAAAGAGGTCGCGAAGACTTTGGCTTCCCCTGATTGGCAGGAAGTTGTGTTTCCCTTCGAAGCCGAAGAGACCGGCATGCTAAGGTGTTCGCTGCAGCTGAGCAATACCTTCATCCCTGAAAACGACAAACGTTCACTCGGCATCCTTGTTACTGACATCGCTCTCATATAAACTTATGGAATTCGCGGAACTGAAAGAAAGAGTGGCTAAACTGAAGGCGGAAAAAAACGCCGTCATCTTGGCGCACTACTACACCCCTTACGAAACGCAGGAACTGGCCGATTATGTCGGCGATTCACTGGAGCTCTCGCGTTTGGCCGCCAAAACGGAGGCTGACACGATCGTTTTCTGCGGCGTGGACTTTATGGCGGAAAGCGCCAAGATCCTCTCGCCCCAGAAGACCGTCCTGACTCCTGACCCGAGGGCCAACTGCCCGATGGCCAACATGCTCATGCCCAAGGAACTCAGGCGCTACAAAGAGGAGCATCCCGACACCATCGTGGTAGCTTACGTCAACTGCTCGGCGGAAATAAAAGCGGAAGCTTACATCTGCTGCACTAGTGCCAACGCCCCTAAGGTCGTAGCCTCGCTGCCCAAGGGCAGGCCTGTGCTCTTCGTCCCGGACCGCTACCTCGGTTCTTTCACCGCCAAGACGACCGGACGCGAAATGGAAGTCTGGCCGGGCTTCTGCCCGACGCACCAGCGCTTCACAATTAAGGCCGTTCAGGAGATGAAGGCCAAGCATCCCGAGGCCGAGCTCCTCGTCCATCCGGAGTGCCCGGAGGAAGTGGCGGCCGCGGCCGATTTCGTGGGCTCGACTTCCGCCATCATAAGGAGAGTGGGGGAGAGCGATGCTAAGGAATTCATCATCGGGACCGAGCAGGGCGTCCTCAAGGCCATCAGGGAAAAGTCTCCCGACAAGTCCGTCTATCCTTTGCTGGAGGGAAACGTCTGCCCCAACATGAAATTAATGACGCCCCAGAAAGTCCTGTGGGCTCTGGAAGACAACGAATACGAAATAAAAGTTCTGGAAGACACGCGCATTAAAGCCAAAGAGGCGCTCGACAGAATGCTGGCGCTCTAAGGGGACAATCAATGGACAAGCTAATCAAATTCGACATCGGCCGCTCAAGCAAGGAAAAATCGCTCAACGTAACTTTCGGAAACTGCGGCGCGGAACTCAAGTTCGCCGCGAAACTGCGGGGGCGGGACGTCCTGGCTTTCGACTGCTTTACGGAAACGCTTGGTTTTGACAAAGCGGAAGCGAAAAAGGGCCACGCCCTATTCGGCGGCGCTTCCCCTTACGGCTCCGCCAAAGCGGAGGTCTTTTTCCAGAACGCCGCGACTCTGAAGATAAAAGCTTCCATAACGCTGAAGAATCAGGCCCAGCTCGACGCCTTCTACTTCACCTTCCAGGGCAGGGAAGGCCAAAAGCTGCTCACTCCCTTTGACAGCAAGAAGAACTGGTATTCCGGCGAATGGCCGACGCCGTATGGCGCCCTTGCTTTGAAAGACGACGCGCTGGTGTTTTTGGCAGCGCCGGAAACGTTTGCCAAACGTCAAGAATGGCTTTGGCAAATTGAGGCCGGCGAACGCTCCCTCCGCTTCGGGACCGATAGCGAACGCTCCTGGCCCCTGAACGCTTTCCCGAGATCCCGCAAACTGGAGTTCACCTTCTACCTCATCGGCACGAACGTCAATACGCTTCCCGGCGCCCTCTCTCAGACCGCCTGGCAGTTCGCCAAAAAAGAAACCAAAAGCGCGCCCCTCGATCTCAAGAAGCTTGAAAAGGAAGCCGCTCAGGAATTGAAGACGCTCATAGACAAACTTTCCGCGCCCCCGGACCAGGCCGAACCGCCCGTTTCTTTCGGAAAACTTATCGGCGCCGCTTTCGCCATCGCCAAAGCCGCAAAGGAGAACGGCCAGAAAGTTCCCGCCGCCGCGGAAAAAGTTCTGCAGCTTTACAAGAAGGCGCCGCGCTTCAAAGCGCTTCCTCCCGCCAATTACCCTTACCCCGGAACCTTCAAGAAGTCCGGCGAAACGGAAATCAACCTCGGTGAGATCGCCAGGGCGGCGTACTGGCTCGCAAGATGGGAGAACGAAGTGGGCTCTACAGGCTTCAAGGACGAACTGAAGACCATAAAGAAAGAACTAATCTCCCGCCGCCACCGCGGCGGCTACATCCCGGAAGTGATCGATTCCGCCACCAACCACGTCAAGAAGGGCTACTCCAAAAAACGCATTTCTCCCTGGGCCGTGCTCTTCTTCGAGGAGATCGGCTGCGACAAGGAGATCTACACTCCGCTTCTCAACACCATTGCGAGGGAATTGCTGGTCAAGCGTTCGCCCGCTTCCGCGGAGGACCTCATTTTCGCCGCTCACGCGGCCTTCAAGGCCTTCACCCTCACCAAGAGGGAAAACTACCGGGCCAACGGCGTAAAGCTTGTCTACCGCCTCGCAGGGCGCCAGCAGACGTACCAGCCCCATTATCTGAAGACTAACGTCCTCGGACTGATCGCTGGCGCTGAAGCGCTCGACTTTTCCGAAGACGCGCTGCCTTTCGCGCTTCCCGTTCTTCTTACCGCGCAGAGTGTGAGCGGCGCGAGAATGTTCGAAGAGCGCGCTCACTTGCTCCTCAATGCCATCCAAAAAAGGGAATGCTATTTCGCCTGCAAGCCTTATTCCGCCCTGCCGGAAATTAAGAGCGCGATAACTGCTTCTCCTCTCGAAAAGGCCGCGCTGCTTCTTTCCGCCTGCGAGATCAAAGAGACCTTCGGCGACGTTCACGTCATCCCCGCGCAGAAGAGGGCGAGCGCCTTCTTCGAAGACGAGGAGCCGAAGCTTGAAAAAGAACTTCTTGGCTACCGCCTCACCATAAATTCCAAAGAGAAACGCCGGATAAAGATCACCAGCGAGTCCGGGCGTGTTTGGGAACCGACCTTGAAAAAAGGCCTTAATCAAATCGAACTGTACTGACTGTCATGAAGAACCTGTTTTTAGCGTTTGCTTTCGTTTCGATCACCGCATTAGCCGGCAACCTTAATTTCGACCTGAGGGACGGCAGCGTTCCGGCCTCATTGAACCCGGAAACCAGATCCTTTGTCGCTCCGCAGGATCAGATCGCAGCGGTCGCTGATTCCAAAGAGGGGGACGTCATATCCTTTTCCACTCCGGAGGGAACTTTCCAAGGCGCGGTCGTTATCGCTGAGACCGACATCAACGGCGTCCTTGTGAGGGCCGGCAACATAGAAGGCGACGGCGGTTCCTTCTTCATCACCATTTCGGACGGCGGGCTTTACGGACACATTGAGAGCATCGACACCGGGCGCGACGTCAAGTGGGAATACGTAAATGGCGTCCAAACGATCAAAAACCTGTCCTTTGCCGAAGCGGAAGCGGAATACCTTCCCTGCGGCAAAGACCTGCCCATCCCGGAAGGGGAGACGGCAGCGCCCATGTCTTTCGAGGATAAAAATGAAAACGACGTCGAGTACGTCGACTGGGACGACGACGAGGAAGTGCCGCTTAGGATAGCGGTCTTCTACACCCCGAGGTCTTTGGAATACGCCGGCAGCCACGCTAGGATGAATTACTTCATAGCGGAAGGCATCGCCAAAGGCAACCTCTGCCACAGGAACTCCAAAAGCAACACGCGCCTTGTGCTTGTGCACTCCCAGCAATGGAATTACACCGAGGCCGCGACCTCGTACGTCGACCTCTCCAATTTCTACCAGGCCAAAAACGGCTGGGAAGGCGTCTGGGAGGTCAGGAACAGAGTGGGCGCCAACCTTTGCACGATCGTCGCCTACGTTCACGACGTCGGCGGCCTCGCCTACGTAAACAGCTCTTCGACCGGCATGCCGGAAATGAGCTACCATCTTATCCGCGTGCTGCAGATGACGGGCAGCTCCTGGGTCCACGAGATGGGCCACAACATCGGCTGCAACCACGCCCACGAGCAGGAAAGCTCGCCCGGCCCGGAATCCGGCGGCGTCTTCGGCCACTCCCTCGGCTATTATTTCACCGGCAACGACCGCGGCCATTACGGCACCGTCATGGCCTACGACCAGGGCGACTACCACCGCTGCGACTACTTCTCCTCCTCCAACAATTACTTCAAGGGGACGCTAGTCGGCAACTCCACCCGCAACAATACGCTCACCTGGCGCAAAATAAGGAAGATCGCCAAAACCTACCGCATCCTGCCGCAGCGCACCTTCGGCGAATGGGCCTACGAGGGCTTCAATTATCCCGCGGGCGAAAGGCTCGACCTCAAGACGGGCGGCCAGGGCTGGAACAACGGCTGGACGCCCGACACCGCCGACGTTTTCCCGACGACCGATGAATCGCTCCAGTATTCCGACGGGACGAACATGCTCGCCACGACAAAAGGCGCGCTTAAGTTCGAGAACGAGTCGACGTACTGTTCCCGCATGCCCTCCCAGCAGGATCACCAGGGCATCCATTACGACTACTACGGCGAAACGAGCATCTGGCTCAGCTGCCTCTTGAAGCCGACTTCCGACACCCACGGCAAAGTTTACGTCTACTTTTTGGGCTGCAACGTCGGCATAACTCACGACGATATCTACGCCCTCAATTCCTACACGCCCTTAAAGGAAGTCCATCCCGTGACAGGGAAGACCGACCTTATGCTCGTGCGTTACCGGCTGCTGCCTGACAACGACCTTGGCGTCACGGTCTGGATCGACCCGAAAATAGGGGAGACGCCAAACGACGCCGACGCCATAATCAACGACACCTCATACCTCTACTATTCCGGCTACAAGGATCTCACCCTCTACATTAACGAAGCGAACTTTATGGTCGACGAACTGAGGCTCGGCTTCAGCGCCGAGAGCGTCCTCCCGACGAAAGCGCCTTATTTTACAGCCTCGCAGGATGAGAACGCCGAATCTGTCGTCCTTAGCTGGGATGAGGACGCTTCGCTTGAAGACATAACGGTCTACCGCGCTGAAAGCGACAACTTCGCCCTCGCGGCCGTAATAGGAACGCAGCGCGGCGGCGCTAGCTACACTGACACCACCGTCGAAAGCGGGAAGGTCTATTACTACTGGGTCCAGGGCCAGTACGCCGGCGCGACCATCTCCAGCCCCGTCGGATCTGCGATCGGCTACGCCGGAGCGCCGAAGCTTGTCGCCAAAGCGGGCGGCCCCTACGTCGTAACGAAAGGCGAGGACGTAATGTTCTCCGCCAAAGGATCGATAGGCGACAAGCTTACCTACGCCTGGAAGTGCTACAACGTCGAGAGCGACTTCTCGCCCTACTACGGAGACTTCCTCCGCACCAACAACTTCAAGCCCGGCACCTACGAAGTGACCCTTACCGTAAAGGACCTGAACCTCACCAACGCCGCTCCCGTAAGCGCCGTGACAGAGCTCGTCGTAATGAACTCCGCTCCCAAAGTAGAGATGGAGAAGAGCGAATACGACGTCAACTGCGGCGTCCCGGCGACTTTCCACGCCGTAGTAAAGGACGCCATGCCGGAAGACAAGTTCCAGTTCGCCTGGAAGCCCACCGCTTCCTCGGAACCCACCGAATGGCAGGATTCCTCTTACTTTACGACGATCTACGATGAGCCGAACTCGAGCCACACCATGATCTGCTACGTAAAGGACAACTACGGCGGCACGAACGCCTGCAGCGCCGTCGTTAACGTCGGCCCCCGCAAGTCGCTGATGTCCGCCGAGCCGATGACGCTCGACTTCAAGGAATCCGACACCGCTCTTCTCAGAGTCATTAATTCCGGCGCCGAACCCTACACGCTGAACATAGACGCGCTCCCGGAAGGCTTCAGAGTCTATCCCAAAAACGCCGTCGTTTCCAACGGCGTCGCCGTCCTCGCGGTCAGGATCGACAGGCACCTGCTCAGGTTCCCGTATTCCGGCACGCTCGACCTCGGCTTCACCAACGTTTCCCTTGCCGCCAACATGCCCTGGCCCACGCCTCTCAAACTGAACGCCAACGGTCCCTACGTCGTCAAGAGGGGAGACACCGCGCTCCTTAGCGCCAACGGCACCCCCGCGACGCAGACTCTGAAATACCTTTGGAGCGTCGACGGCGAAGCCTTGTTCTCACCGGACATAACCAGCTACCTCCAGTACTACACTCTCGGAGACATAGAAAAAGGCGAGCACACCCTTACGCTCTCAGTCTTCTCGGGAGACAACACCCTGCTCGCAAGCACCAACACGACCTTGACCGTCGTTGAGTCTGATCCGGAAATGATCTTCGGCGTAAAGGCGATTGAAGGGAACGAGGTGACCGCCAGCGTATTCCTTCCTGGCAACGGAACCGTCGAGGCCCGCACTCCCATGATCCAGGAAGGCTGGTTTGGGGAAGGCGAAATCAAGCTTTCCTTTGAGGGCGGCGACTGCCGCCGCGAATATTTCGAGGTGAAGGACAGTTTCGGCAACACCAACCGCTTCGATTACGTCTTCGATCTTAGGAGCGAAGTCCCGAGGCTCGTTCCCGAAATCAGCATCGACGGCGACAAGGGCTTTTCGGAATATTCCTTCCCCTACGGATACACGCTCAATTTCGAGGGCAGCCTCGACTATTCCGGCGAGGCGAAATATTACTGGCGCGAATGGAACGGCAACCCCGTAAGGAACGTCCTCGCGGATCCCTTTGCCAAACAGACCGGCACGAGCAAAACACTTCTCCCCGGCACCTACTACTTCGAGCTCTTCGTTTGCGACGAGGAGGGGCATCTTAGCCTGCCGGCCGCCGTCAAAGTCGTAGTTGAAGGCCTTAAGGGCGTCTTCTACGTCGCCGACGGCGAAGAATGCTTCTTCCTCAACGGCGCTTCCGTAACCTCCGCCGACTTTGAATCGTTCACCGGACCTGACGGCTCCTTCGCCGCCGCCGAGGAATACATCCGCTACAAGCGTCTTAATTCCGCCGTCTGGCGCTTCGACCTTGTCAAGTACTCCGACGAATACGCCAAACCCGAACGCATGCACGTCGAGAACTGGCAGAGCTTCTCCGGCACGGTCGTCACCAACTTCCCCTGGGGCGAAGGCCCCTTGGGCGGCGCCTTTGTTACTTCCCTCAACGGCGCCATGAGCTCCCAGACCGTGACCGACGATTCCGGCGCTTTCGCCCTTGTCGTTCCCGAGAACGCCGGTCCTACCTCGCTCACTTTCTCCAAACAGTCCTGCCAGATAGAGCCCGTGGAAACAGATTCGACCGCCACTCTCAAGATCGTTCCCGAAAGGAATTCCGGCAACCCCAATTCGTACCTCTACCTGACCGTCGTCAGCGAGGAGTCCAATTTCTTCCTCGAGAACGCGGAAGTTTTCGTCGACGGAGTAAAAGGGCACACCAACGCCAAGGGCGTCTCCTCGAACCTTTCCGCCCCCAAGGGTGTGAACACCGTGAAAATAAGCCTCGACGGCTACGATACGATCTCGACCAACTTTACTTTCTCCGGTTCCTCGACCATGCGCAAGGTCGCCCTCAAGAGGTCGCTGGGCAGAAGAGGGGACAACCTTGACCTCATCATAAGGGACACCGACGAGAAGACGGTCTCGCTCGACTCCTTCCGCCTTGTCCTGAGCGCCACTTCCAGCGTTATAGTCAACTATAGCGACAATGTCCCGCCGCTTCTTTCCATCCCCGTCCTTGCCGGCCAGAAAGTCATAATAAGGGCTCAGAAGAGCGGCTACGAGAACTTCGCCGAGAATTACACGCTCAGCAACTACAACAACATCGAGATCACCCTTATCCCCGAACCGGTCTCC
>JAGCTE010000071.1 GCA_017963805.1 bacterium
AACGCCTCCTGCACGACCAACTGCTTGGCCCCGATCTGCAAAGTTCTGAACGACGCTTTCGGCATCAAGCGCGGCCTTATGACGACCGTGCACGCCGCCACCGCCACTCAGAAGACCGTTGACGGCCCCTCCAAGAAAGACTGGCGCGGCGGCCGCGGCATCCTTGAGAACATCATCCCGAGCTCTACCGGCGCCGCCAAGGCTGTCGGCAAAGTTCTTCCTGAACTGAACGGCAAGCTGACCGGCATGTCCATGCGCATCCCGGCCTCCGACGTTTCCGTGGTCGATTTGACCGTGGAACTCGAAAAGGCCCCCGCCGAGGACAAAGACGCCGCTTACGCCGCCATCTGCGCCGCCATGAAGAAGGCCAGTGAAGGCGAACTGAAAGGCGTTCTGGGCTACACCGAAGACGCCGTGGTCAGTACCGACTTCCGTGGCTGCACGCTGACCTCCATCTTCGACGCCAAGGGCGGCATCCAGCTCGATCCGACCTTCGTCAAGGTCCTTTCCTGGTATGACAACGAAATGGGCTACTCCAACAAAGTTTTGGAAATGGTCCGCGTCGTCGCCTCCAAGTAAGCGAATCTAAATAGAACCTCCAAAAAGGGGCGGGAGGCTTTGGCCGCCCGCCCTTTTTTTCATAAAACTCAAAAGGAATTTTTTATGAACAAGAAAACTTTAAGAGACGTTGAATTGAAAGGCAAAAGAGTCGTCATGCGCGTGGACTTCAACGTGCCTATGGCCAAGGACGGCTCCGGCAAAATAACGGACGACACCCGCATCGTGGCCGCTCTCCCCAGCATCAAGTACGTCCTGGAACAAGGCGGATCACTTGTCCTCATGAGCCACTTGGGTCGGCCCAAAGGCAAAGGCTTTGAACCGGAATTCACCTTGAAGCCGGTCGCCGAAGCCTTGAGCGCCAAGCTGGGCCTCGAAGTGAAATTCGTTCCGGACTGCATGGCGGCCGACGACGTCGTCAAAGCCCTCAAGCCCGGCGAAGTAGCTCTGCTTGAAAACACCCGCTTCTACAAAGCCGAAGACGGCAAAGTCAAAAAGGACGACGAGAAGAAGGGCATTCATCTGACTGAGGAAGAATACCAGCAGAAGAAAGCCGAACTGAAGACCAAGCGTCAGGAAATGGCCAAGAAGCTTGCCTCTTACGGAGACCTCTACTGCAACGACGCCTTCGGCACGGCTCACAGAGCCCATGCCAGCACGGCCGTCATCGCCGACTATCTCAAGCCCGCCGTTTCCGGCTTCCTGCTTGAGAAAGAGATCCAGTTCCTCGGCGACGCGGTCGAGAATCCCGTGCGTCCCTTCGTCGCCATTTTGGGCGGCGCCAAGGTCAGCGACAAGCTGGCCGTGGTCAAGGCGCTCTTAGCCAAGGTCGACACTCTCATCATCGGCGGCGGCATGGCCTACACCTTCAAGAAGGCCCAGGGCATAAAGATCGGCAACTCCCTCTGCGAGGACGACCAGGTCGCTTACTGCAAGGACATGCTGGATGAAGCCGCCAAAAAAGGCGTCAAGATCCTTCTGCCCGTCGACAACGTCATCGCCGACAAATTCCCCGAAACGAAGGACGCAACTGACATTCAGATGAAAGAATGCGAAGGCGACATCCCCGACGGCTGGATGGGCCTCGACATCGGCCCCAAGAGCGTCGCTCTCTTCAGCGAGGCTCTCAAGGACGCCAAGACCGTGGTCTGGAACGGACCTATGGGCTGCTTTGAGTTCGCGCCCCTCTCCAAGGGCACCTACGGCGTCTGCGACGCGGTCGCCAAAGTCAAAGCCAACGGCGGCGTTTCCATAATCGGCGGCGGCGACAGTGTCAGCGCCGTCAAGAAGAGCGGCAAAGCCGCCGAGATGAGCCACGTCTCCACGGGCGGCGGCGCCTCCCTTGAATTCCTGGAAGGCAAAGTCCTCCCCGGCGTGGCCTGCCTCGACGAAAAGTAAAAAGTGCGGCCCAGAGCTCTTACGATAGCGGGTTCCGATTCCGGCGGAGGCGCTGGGATCCAAGCCGACCTCAAGACCTTCACGGCCCTCAAGGTCTTCGGTATGACGGCCGTCACAGCGGTCACCGTGCAGAATACCCTGGGCGTGCAAGGCTACCAGTTGATCGAACCGGAGACCGTCTCCGCGCAGATCGAGGCTGTCTTGGATGACATCGGGACCGACGCCGTAAAGAGCGGCATGTTGGGAACCGCGGATATAATCGCGGCGGTGGCGCATTCCCTGCGTCACCGCCGCCTTACTTATGTACTCGACCCCGTGATGATCGCCAAGGGCGGAGCGAAACTCCTAGCCCCCGACGCGATCCAAAATCTCAAGGATCTTCTCATCCCGCTCGCTACCATAGTCACTCCCAATATTCCGGAAGCGGAAGAAATAAGCGGTATAAAGATCGACTCCGAAGAAGCGAGAATTTTAGCCGCCCAGAAGATCCTTTCTCTAGGCCCCAAGGCCGTCATTATAAAAGGCGGCCACGGCAAATCTGAGCAGGGAAGTCACGCCTTCGACGATCTCGTTCTCATCAACGAATCCGACTCGGTAAAACAATATTATCTTCCGACTGAGCGCATCAAAACGCGCTGCGACCACGGCACCGGCTGCACCTTCTCGGCAGCCCTGACGGCTTTTCTCGCTAAAGGCGAAGATATCTATTCCGCCGCTAAAAACGCCAAAGCTTTCCTTACCAACGCGCTGAGATCAGCCGTACCCAACGGAAGCGGCCACTGCTCGGTCGATCATACTTTCGCTTTAAAGTGATTTTTGTTTTTCCGGAATATTAAAAAGCTCTTCCCAAATTTAAAGGAAAGAGCTTTTTTATTACACAAGCCATCACGATCAATAGAATTTTCAAAAAAGCTTTTATTTTTTTGCAGCATGTGTTAACATGCTCAAAAATAGTATTCAACAAAGAAGTTTGCAAACAGAATATCAAAAGCATGTATGGCATAATTATGATATAATAGTGCTACAACTAAATAGGAGGTTATATCATATGCCAACGATCATCCCAATCAGAGACCTTAGAAAAACCAGTGAAATATCTGAAATGGCTCACAACAAGAAAGAACCTATTTTCGTAACCAAAAACGGATACAGCGATCTTGTGATCATGAGCGCGGAGCTCTATGACCGTCTCATAAGGAACAGCAGGATAGACCAGGCGATTTTTGAAGCGGAAAAAGAAATCGAGAAGGGCGGGAAGACAATGGACTTGAAGAAAGCCAAGAAAGAACTAGACAAGAAATATTATGGATAAATATCATGTCAGACTGTATCCAAGAGCGTTCCGCGACATTGAGAATATTTATAGATACATCATGTCGGAAAAACTATCTCCCGAAAATGCTAAAAAGCAAACTGATCGGATAATAGCGGCCATAGAATCGCTCGAAATATTTCCTGAATCACATCAAGAAAGATTGGAAGGACGATTCATTGGAAAAGGATACAGACAACTGCTGATAGACAATTATCTTGCCATATACAAAATCGATGACAAGAATAAGATCGTTTATATAATTACCGTCCAATATCAAGGACAGAATAGTTAAAAAAAGAAGGCAGCGTTTCGCCGCCTTCTTTTTTAGTTGTTGTTTGCTTCACGGCCGACCTTGAAGGCGATCGTGTTCGATTCCCGGAGTTTTTCGGGGAAGTTGTTTTCTAAAGCTTTCTGCCAGTTCTCTTCCGGGATCTCCGGAAGCATTTTGGAAAGATAGCCCAGCAGCGCTACGTTCAGTCCTTTCGGATTCGGAAGCGATTCTATTTTTATTACCTCCGGCTCGATGACAACGGTCTTTTCGCTGCGGCATAGCGCGTTCGGATCTTTTTGCGAAGCGTCCAGAAGGACTAAAAAATCAGCTGTGCCGGCGGGGATCATCGGGCTCTTGATGCCGGAGCCGAATCTCACGTCGCTGCTGACGGAACCGCCGCGCTGGCTCATGCCGTGCACTTCCGCTTTCTTAACGTCGAAGCCTGTAAGGAAGGCGGCTTCCGCGGTGATGTCAGATGCTCTCAAAACGCCCTGTCCGCCGAGGCCCGCGAAAACTATATTGATGTTCTTCATGCTTTTTTCTCCGCTTCTGCTTTTTCCCTGTCTTTAAGATGCTTCAGAGCCAAAAGGCAGGATCGCTTCATGATTATCATGCAAACGTCTTCACGGTCGAGCTGTTCCTGGATGAAGTCCTTCAAAGTATCCTTCATGGCCAGGGGATCGACTTCCTCCACTCTCACGCCTATCGCTCTGGCGACGGCGGCGGGATCGACTCTAACGGTCTCCGTGTGGTCCAGCCTGCGGCCGGTGCCCGGATGTTCCTGAAGGCCGGTCATGGCGGTGGTGGAGTTGTCGAGCAATATCACGACATGCCCGTGGGGCGGTCTGTTGTAGACCATGTCGACGAGGCCGGTAAGCCCGCTGTGCATGAAGGTACTGTCTCCGATGACGGAGACAATCTTTTTCGCCTGCTCGGCCGGCAGAACTTCCCTCATGCCGAGAGCCGCGCCTATTGAAGCGCCCATGCAGACGCAGGTGTCCATGGCTTCATAAGGAGGCAGCACGCCCAGGGTGTAGCAGCCGATGTCGCCGCAGACCGTGCAGCCCAAGTCGTGCAGCGCTTGGAAGGTAAGGCGGTGAGGGCAGCCCGGGCAGAGCTGAGGCGGTTTGCCGGGTGCGGGCGCGGGATCGGGAGTGACGTCGTCCGCGGCCAGTTTCTTAACTCTGGCCACGGAGAGTTCCCCAAAGCGGAAGGCTTCCTTTTTACCGCGCACTTTAAGCCCGCTTGCCAATAATGTCTCCACCACGATGGGATCGCCTTCTTCCACGACAAGGTTGTCATTGTGAGCGTTCACGAATTCCCTGATTTTCGCCATGGGCAGGGGGTATGTCATGCTGGGCTGCATGACGCGCGCTTCGGGCAAAGCTTCCGCGGCGTGCATGGCGGAGATCCCGGTGGCGATGACGCCCGACGCGGCGTTCTCGGGACCAAAGAAGGAGCAGGGACCTTCCTTGCAGTTCCACTCTTCCAAGTCATGCAGCCTTTTTCTCAAACGAACGTGCGCCAGCCTCGCAAAGGCCGGCACCATCACGTGGCTCTTGGCGTCCTTCGTGTAGGAAGGAGTCTCGGGCTTTTTGAATTCTCCTATGGAGACGATAGTCTTGCTGTGACAGACTCTGGTGGTCAGGCGCAGAATGACCGGCGTTCCGAAACGCTTGGACAGTTCCGTCGCCAAAATAAAATAATCGTAGCACTGCTGGGAGTCGGCGGGCTCGAGCATCGGCAGTCCGGCGGCCACGGCGTAGCGGCGGCTGTCCTGCTCGTTCTGGCTGGAGGCCATGCCTGGGTCGTCCGCGGCGCAGATGACAAGCGAGCCTTTCACTCCAGTGTAGGCGGCGGTGAAGAAGGGGTCCGCGGCCACGTTCATACCCACGTGCTTCATGGTGACCACGGCCTTGCCGCCCGCCAGCGCTGCGCCGATGGCGACTTCCGCCGCCACTTTCTCGTTGGGAGCCCACTGGGCGTAGCCGCCCAGGGCGGAGAAAGTCTCCAAAATTTCCGTGGAGGGAGTTCCCGGATAACCTATCCCGAGGTTCACTCCGGCCACCCTTGCGGCGTGGGCGATAGCCTCGTCGCCGTTCAAAAGTTTCTTCATTGGATCCATATGAATTCCTTTTATTTTTAGACTATTTACAAATCTAAACTATACCACAGCGAGGAAGAAAAAGCAACTTGACATTGACCTTCGGAAGCGTTTGGGAAGGCTCGCAAAACATACTTGCAATTTTTTTGCTAAAATATATTTATAACTTAAACAGAGAGGTTATTTTGAAACGCGTTTTAACTTTCGCCGCCGTTCTTTTAACGGCCGGTTCGCTCTTCGCCGGATCGATCGTCACGCAGCGCGTGGTTAACGTCCAGGGCTTTGTGAAAGGCTCGACCACGGTTAGTTTGAGCGGACAGCTTGACCAAGCCTTCTTGGACAGCCTGGCTGCCGGAAACGGCATGGCGATCTATAATTACCTGGACAGCTATCTGACTTTCCCGATCTTGCTTCCCCAGACCAAGAGCGGCTACGGAACGAAATCCAAAGCTCAGAGCGTTTCCGTCAGCACGAAAAACGGCAAGTTCTCCTGAACTGAAAAAGACGTGACGCCTTACTTTGCTTTTGCCAGCGGCTTGGAGAAGGTAAGCTCCGCCAAGGCTACCATTAAATCTTCCGGCACTATCCCGACGCAGGAGCTGGCGAAGCTGGATTCCCAGAAATTGGCTCTCTTCGACATCGCTTGCGACATGCAGGGACTTGGCTTTTTGGCCTCCCTTTCTTTCAGTCCGGGAAAGAAAGGCAGCAACTATAAGTTCAGCTTAAAAGACCCGTACATGCAGGTCAAGGTCTCCATCAATTCGAAAGGCAAGGCCACGGCCTCTTACAAACTGTCTCCGCAGGTCGTTTCCCCGGCAATCATCGAGAGCGAATACATCTTCACCAACAAGTACGACTATTCCTTTGACCAGACTGGAGAAGGAAGCGTTGAGCACGGCTTCATCGGCCCTGATAAGGTCGAACTGAAAGTGAAGGAAAACAACGACAAATTCCGTTATTTCCTTTTCAACGGGGAAAAGATCACCAACGACTATCTCCTGACCGATCTGGAAGAAGACTCCGAGTTCGCAGCCGTCTTCGGCACCTACGACCTCACAGTTAACATTGTTGGCAGCGGATCTGTGGGCGTGGAATATGTCGGTCCGGACGACGTGGTTGTCACCGCGATCGATGGCAAAGATATTTTTTCCAATTTTACATGGGGTGACAACGTAAGCGAAGAGAATCCCGTTTACATCGTCATGACTTCCGACACTACGGTCACGGCGAAATTTATTGAGGCGTATCTTGTCATAGACATCAGCGGCGGATCTTCGGCGGCCAGCTGGCCGTACAGATATTCTTCAGACGCTCCGGAAACGCAAAGCAACGCTTGCAAAACGACGGAATTGTGGCTGAGATATATTCCCGCGGGAATATTCAGAATGGGGTCCCCGGAAAGCGAGTACGGCCGCGGAAGTAGGGAAGTTGCGCATAAGGTGACTTTTACAAAAGGCTTCTATATCGGCGTGTTTGAATTGACCGTAAAGCAGTATGAGCTTATAACGGGGGACATGGTATCTGGCGGAGACGCCAGCCCGGTCGTGGACGTGACTTTCGACAGCTTGAGAGGAACCGTCAAAGGCGCCGAGTGGCCAGCTTCGGACGAAGTGGACGCGGATTCCTTTATGGGAATAATCAGGGCGAAGACCGGACTAAGATTCGATCTGCCTACGGAAGCACAGTGGGAATACGCTTGCCGCGCAACCACAATAACGGCGTTTAACAACGGCAAAAATTTGGATGACGAGGATCTCAATTTGGCGGAGATCGCTTTTTATAACGCACCTACCAGCGGCCGGATCAATGTGGGAAGCCGCAAGCCGAATCTTTGGGGTCTCTACGACATGCACGGAAACGTTTGGGAGTGGTGCCTCGACTGGTACACCGATAATTTGGGAACCGATCCTGTGGTCAACCCTGTCGGAGAGGAATCAGGCGATTACAAGACCCTTCGCGGCGGCAGTTTCAACGACGGGGCTAGCGCCTGCCGTTCCGCTTACCGCGCCTACACCGAGACGTACCACAACATGGACCGTCTGGGCTTCCGTCCGGTGATCAATCAGTAAAGCGATTTAGTTCAAAAAAAGCCCGGAACATTTGTCCCGGGCTTTTTTGTTTGATCAGCGCGTGAAGAGGAGGCCCAGTTCGAAGAGGGCGTAAGCAGGGAAGAAGAGAAGCAGCTGGCTGATTACGTCAGGCGGCGTCGCGACAGCCGCCAAAATGAGAAGTATGACAATGACATAGGGGCGGGCGCGCTTTAGTTTGTCCTTTTCCACGACGCCCAGTCTGTTGAGGACAATGATGACCAGGGGGAGCTGGAAGATCAGTCCCCCGGCTAACATCAATCCTCCTGCGAGGCCCAAAAAATTGGCGAGCCCAAAGGTGGGCTGAAGGTTCGGGCTGGCGAAGCTGAAGGCGAAGCGCATCAGAATGGGAAGGATGACGTAGAATATGAAAAGCGCTCCGGCGATGAAAAGGAGGGAAGAAAAGACGACGGCCTTGCCCAAGACTTTCTTTTCCTTTCTGTAGAGGGCGGGGGTTATGAAAGTCCAGAACTGCCAGGCGACGTACGGGAATGATAGGGCGAAGGCAATAATGGCGCCCATTTTCAATTCCGCGATGAAGGCCTCCATCGGCGAGAAATAATGAAGCGTCGCCTGTCCCGGGGGAAGAAGGAGATTTGTGAAAACAGGGATCAATCTTCCGGACAGGTACCAGCAGACCGGGAAAAGGATCGCGACCGCAATAAAAGAGCGGAGAATGACTTTTCTCAGGGCTTCCAAATGTCCCAGAAAAGTGTTTTCTTCCATGGAAAATCAGTTTTCTTTCTTTTCTTCGGTTTCAGGGGACTTGTCGTCAGAAGCGACTTCTTCCACTTCGGTCTCCACCTCGTCCTTGGCTTTCTGGAATTCCTTTTTGGCTTTGCCCAGGGCCCTTGCCAATTCGGGAATGCGCTTGGCGCCGAAAAGGAGGAGCACCACAAGGATGATTAAGATAATTTCTGTATAGCCTATATGCATGGTCGTCTCCTAGAAGGAAGTGTTGGCTAAGGTTATGGGAACTTTTTCTATGCAGGTGAAGCGCGGGGTCAGCATCGCTTCGGGATGCCTTCTGCCGTAAAGACCGGTTAGGTTGAGGGCAGCCCTTCTCTGCGAGATCCACTTGATGTTGGCGAAGAGGTCTTTCAGAGAGGCCGAGAAGCGCATGTTGTAGGGGACGGCGATCGAGCCGTCCTTCTTCAGGTAGAGCGCGCCGAAACGGGTGGAACCGGTCACGATGCCCTTGGCGGCGTTCACAATGCCCATGTAATGCAGATACGGTATGTAGAGTATGTCTTTTTCCCTCGGGGCCGTCAAAAGGTCGCCGAGCGTGTTTATGGGCGTGTTGCCGGAGCCGATGGCGATAGACATGCTGGGAACGTCGTGTCCGGTCGGTTCGCCGCCGAATTCTTCCACGGTCTCCTTGTCCCAGAAAAAGTTCTGGAAGACGCCTTCTTTGATCAGCGGGAAGGCCTGGCGTTCGATGCCGCTGGCGTCGAACGCGTAGGGGTAAGTGTCGGAGAAGGATGGATCGTCGACCACGGTCAGAAGCGGGCTGAATACTTGCTTGCCGATGTCGTCTTCCTTCAGGAAGCTCATGTCGTGCTTGAGGCTTCTTCCGTTGAAGCCGATCCAGCCGAAGTAATTCATGAGGTTGGCTATGGCGTCTCTGCCGAAGACGACTTCGTATTCGCCGACGGGAACGCTCATGCGCTCCTTGTTTTTGTACTGCTCCAAGAGAAGCGCGAACTCTTCCCTCAGCTCCTCGGGAGCGAACTGGCTGAACTTAACGGCGGATTGCGAGGACTGTATCTCCCATTTCTCCTTGTCGTTCGTTATGACGAGCTCCATGTTCGCGTCCGTCCCGGCGTGGTAGAGCAAATTGTTGTTAAGCGTGTTTGCGCGCGCTTCGTAGACGGCGCCGCTGCTTACCATGCCGGCAAGCGTGAGGCCGTCGCCTAGAAGATCGTCCGTCGCTTGTCCTACGAGGTCGAGGGCGTCGGAAGTTGTCATGTTCTCGATGCGCTGGTCGAAGTTGCAGTCGTCCGGGAGTCTTTCCGGAAGAATGGGGATCTTGCGTTCGAAGCTGACGGGGACGGCGAATTTGGCTATCTCGGCGGCTCTTAAGAGCGCGATCTTCATGCCGTCGATGTCTTTTGGCGAAGAGGTGGTGGAAAACGAACCTCTGGCGCGCCCTAAGGTGACGTCCACGTCCAAAGAGAAAGTGTCCTCGTTGGTGTTGGCGGAAACGCCGGAATTGGCGAAGCGGACAAGTTTGGAAACGCCGCGGTGGAAGGTGAATTCCGCCGCGATGTTGCGTTCGCGGGCGAAATTGCGGAGTTCATTGGCTGCGGCGGCGAATGTTTCTTTCATATCACTAAATCTCCTTATAGACCGATTTGTACGTTGTCGAAGCGGCAGACTGGAACCAAGTGTCCGAGACGCATGACCTGGCTGGGCAGTCCCTTTCCACAGTTGGCGACCTGGACCAGTTCGCAGGTCGAGGCGTTGCCGACGGCTGACATGGAGCGCCAGAAGGGAAGCGTCGGGCTGGAGTAGGTGGGATTACGGACGATGCCCGTTATGGCGCCGTCCTCAACGAGCCAGCCTATCTCGCAGGCGAAGTGGAACTGCTCCCTGTTGGAGCCGATGGACCAGGAGCGGTCGCCGTCCATGATTATGCCTTTCTTGGTGGATCTCACGATGTCTTCCAGCGTGCCGTCCGTGCCGGGAAGGATGTTGATGTTCGTCATGCGCTCGATAGGGGGCCTTGTGAAGTCGGTGGCGCGGTTAGAGGCGCCGGACTTCTCAAAGATGATCATGCCGGCCTTCTCGTTGGCTTCCGTAATGGTCTGGCGCGAGGTCAGGGCGCTCTGGAGAATGCCGTTTTTAATGAGCGT
The DNA here is from genome assembly GCA_017963805.1 of bacterium. Lineage (GTDB taxonomy): Bacteria > Auribacterota > UBA3054 > UBA3054 > UBA3054 > UBA3054. The sequence goes on from JAGCTE010000071.1 coordinate 10,589, forward strand.
GACGTTCTGGCAGGGGACGCCGTCGTCGTCGAAACCGAAAGAGCCGGGGGAGTTGGGAAGCGTCGCGTCGGCCGCCACGTTCATCTTGTCGGAGCCGTAGCGCAGGTTGCCGAAGTCCTCCAGCCTTACGAAGGAACCGCCGGCGAAGGAGAGCTCGTAACCCAATATGCGGTCTAGTTCCAGGGCGTGGCCGACGACTTCGTGCGTCTGCAAAAACATGATGCCGGGCTTAAGGATGACCGAGCGCACGTCTTTCGGGCAAACGGGAGCGTTTAGGACGGACTCAAGCTCGTTGACTATCCTTTCCGCGTGGTTGAGGAAGCATTTGGGATCTCTCAGAAGTTCCCAGCCCCTGGTGCCGTTGGGGTCAAGCGTAAGATGGTAGGTGCGCTCCTGGCTCAAGCCATCGACGTCTATGCCCACCACGCGCATCCCAGCGAAGATGTCGACGATCTCGCGGACGCCGTAGGAGCCTTCGCTGTCGAGGAAGTGGATCTGGCGGTGTTCGGATTCGTAGCTCAAAAAGCGCTGCTTTACGAAATCCTTCCTAAGCTTTTCATCCACGCTTTTGAAGAACTCGATCTTCTCCTTCAGGGGAATGTCGAAGGGGTCTATCTTGCAGGGGGATTTGAAGCGGACGTTATCGAGCACGTCCCTGGGAGCGAGGGAAACCGGGCGCTCAAGGCATTTGGCGGCTTCCTTGGCGGATCTTAGGGCCCTTTGGAAGGTGGCGTCAAGGTCGCCAAGCGAGGAGGCGGAGGCGAATCCCCAGGCGCCGTCGGCAAGGACTCTGACGCCGAGGCCGAATTTCGAGTTCTGCTCGCAGCCTCTCAGTTCGCCCTGCAAAAAGAAAAGCGACTCGGATTCGTCGTAATCGTGGAAACGAACGTCGGCGTAATCGGCGCCGGACTCTTTCAAGCGCGCGAGCTGGTCGCGCAGGAGGGGAAGGTAAACGCTGTTCATAGATCCTTAATGATGTAAGTTTAATAATCTTACTTTAATTTTACTCATATCGCGCCTTTTTGTCAAAGCGGCGGCGGCTTAAAAAGCGGGTCTTAGATTTTGCTATAATTCTCCCCATGAGCGTTGATCTGAGAGGATTGAATTCCCGGCAGCGGGAAGCGGCCGAGGCCATAGAAGGGCCCGTTCTGGTGCTTTCCGGAGCGGGCACCGGCAAGACCAGGACGATCACTTACAGAATAGCCAATATGCTTAAGCACGGCATCGCTCCCGGAAACATCCTGGCCGTGACTTTCACAAACAAAGCTGCCGCGGAAATGGCGGAAAGAATAAGGTCTCTGGCGGGGGAGGCGGCCAAAGAGATGCAGATCTCGACTTTCCACAGCCTCGGCTTGAAGATCATAAGAGAGAACACGGATTATTTCGAGCTTCCCTCCGCTTTCACCATTTACGACACCGCGGACCAGGTGGCGGTCGCGAGGAAAGGTCTTAGGGAGCTGAAAGTTCCCAACAAGAAATTCGACCCGGAGAAGATACTTTGGCAGATGAACAGCGCGAGGACGGTCGATTACGGAAAGATCGCGCCGGAGTGCCAGGACCCCGACGACGCCTGGGCCATTCAGCACCTGTGGCCCTATTATCGCGAGGCTCTGAAAAAATGCGGGGCGGTCGACTTCGAGGATCTGCTTTTCCTGCCCTTGCAGCTCTTCAAGGCAAGGAAGGATATCTTAGCGAAATATCAGGAGCGTTTTAAGTACGCCCTGGTGGACGAATACCAGGACACGAACGAGGCGCAGTTCGAGCTTATGCGTCTTCTGACCATAAAGAGCAGGAACCTCTGCGCGGTCGGCGACGACGACCAGTCCATTTACGGCTGGCGCGGCGCGGTCATAAGGAACATCTTGGATTTCGAGAAGAATTACAAGGAAGCCAAAGTCATAAGGCTTGAGGAGAATTACCGTTCGACGCAGACGATCCTGGACGCCGCCAACTGCGTCATTAAAAACAACAAGTTCAGGAAAGCGAAGAGACTTTTCACCGGCAACGGCCGCGGGGAGAAAGTCAAGCTCTACTGCGCCGAGAACGAGGAGTCGGAGTGCGCGAGGTTAACGGAGCTGATCATTGATCTTCACGCGAAGAAAGTTCCTTTCGGCGACATCGCCATACTTATGCGCACCAACACGCAGTCGATGCGCTACGAGGAGGCCTTGCGCAGGGCAAGGATACCTTACGTTTTGAAAGGCAATCTAAGTTTCCTGGACCGCAAGGAAATGCGGGACTTTTTGGGCTACCTTAAGCTGATGGTCAACACGCTCGACGAAGAAGCAATAATGCGCGTCATCAACATCCCGAAAAGGAAGATCGGCGCGACCAGTTTGAAAAAGCTTTCCGATTTCGCCGGCAGCAACAACTGGGACCTCTACACCGCGCTGGGCCATATAGAGGAATGCAAGGAAATAAAAGGCCAGACTAGAGAGGCGATGAAAGCGTTCCATGACCTGGTCGAGCGCTACCGCGGACTTGTCAGGCCGGGCAACTACGCGCGTTTCGTCAGAGACCTCTGGGAGGATCTCAATTACGAGCAGGAGATCAGCGAATTAGAGACTGCTGACAGGGAGGAGCGCCTTGGGAACGTCAGCCAGCTTATAGAGAGCATAAGCTACTTCGAAAGGGAGAATCCCAATTCCGGCCTGGACGATTACCTCCAGCAGCTGCACTTGCAGGAAGAGGACGAGGAAGATGACGACGACAAGGATATGTTGGACAAGAACAAGGTCAAGATGATGACCATCCATTCCAGCAAAGGCCTGGAGTTCCCTTATGTCTTCATCGTCGGAGTGAACGACGGCATACTGCCTCACGAGCGCTCGGTCACGGAAGGCAACCTTGAGGAAGAGCGCCGGCTTTTCTACGTCGCCATAACCAGGGCGAAAAAAGATCTATTCCTCCTCTATCCAGCCGAAAAGACGCGCTACGGCGTTACGGAAGCCTGCGAAAAGTCGCGCTTCATAGAAGAGATCGACGAAGATCTGCTCGAAACTTATGACGAGACCGTTCCCAATGAAGTGACGGACGAAGAAGAAGATCAGATCTTCGCGAAATTGAAAGGCATGTTCGATAAAAAATAGCCGATTATCGGCAGATGCCTTGCAGCGCTTCGGATAAAATGGCGGTCGTGTTCTCGGAAGAGAAGAAGGAAGACTCCTCTTCAGTATAGCGGTAGGCTTTCAGATCCGGATCTTTTTCCCACGTCTTCGCGAGCGTTTCCAATTTTTCCGCGATGTCGTTGACGTCCGACTGCTCGGCGGTCAGCCCGTGAAGTTTTTCAACGTACCGTGAGGTCGGGCTTCCCTTGTCGGAAACGGCCAGTATCGGTTTTCCGGAACCGACGTAGTCCGGAAGCTTTGAAAGCAGGGAGTTTTTCACGACGTCGATGGAGAAAAGCGCGTTTGCTTTCTTCATCCATCCGAGGCTCTCGAGGTAGGGGACTTTCGGCACAAAATCAAGATTCTCTTCCAAACCGAGCGCTTTCGCTTCGCTTTGGTATTTCCTGGGATCGAGTCCTACGAAGTGCGCGACGATTTGTGAACGAAATCTCGGTTCCTTGTCAAAGAAAATTTTGAGAGCTTGGAAAAAGTTGAGGGGATTGTGCCTGCCGTAGAAACAGCCGACATGGACAAGATGAAGCTTGTCGGTAAAAGGTTCGGCTTCGGGATAGAGGGCTTTATCAAAGCAGTGGGGGACGGTGAGGCCTTTCTTCTGAATGTCCTTGGAATATTTGCCGAGAACAAGTTTCTGAGCCGCTTCCGTCGTGAAGCAGAGCTTGTCCGCCAATTCCGCAACTGATCGCTCCTGCGCGCGGTTCACGGCGGAGATTGGCCAGATCCTTCTGTGGTAGGCGTTGTCCACCCAGGGATCGCTGAAATGGGCCAGCCAGGGAAGATCTGAAAACTTCTTAACTTCCTTTGCCAAAAGATGGCTCGACCATTGCAGCCCGAAGGAAGCCACGCAGTCGAAGCTTTCTTTCTCCAAGAGTTTTTTCAGTGCAGCTTTTCCCGCGCAGCGCCAGGCGTACTTGTCGTCCGGCATGCCGAGGGAAAGACTGGCGGTCGCGTTGGAGAAGAACCAGTTCTCGAAAGTGTAGCCCGGAATAAGCTTTATCCTTTTGTCCAGTTTTTCAGAAAGGGCCGGATCGAGCTTGTCTTTCAAAAGCTTGGGATCGGCCGTGTAGACCGTTAGGTCCCAGCCGGCTTTTGAAAGGGCGTTGGCGGTCTTAAGGAGCTGCAATGACCGCGCCAGAAGCTGGGGCGGAAAGATGAAGGAGACTATCAAAAGCCTTTTATTCGGCATTCTTTTTGGGCAGCAAAAAAAGCGCTAAAGTTAAAAGGGACATTAAGGGCAAAATGATGATGTGCGAATAGTCGCAGATAACGGAGCTAAGGTCGCGCTTGGAGAAAACGAAAGTCACCTTGTGGCTTCCCTTGGGAACGGCGACCGCCTGCTGCATCAGGTTGCAGCGGACAACGCCGGCTTCGGCGCCGTCAACTTCAGCCTTCCAGCCTTCAAGCGGTTCGCAGACCAGAACAGCGTAGCCGGGGAAGTCGAAGGAGGTTTCAAGTTCGACTTTCTCCGGCGTGAAGTTAACCAAAGCAAGCGTGTTTGTGCCTTCGCCCCTTTCCAGCGGCTCGCCGGAATGGATAAGACAGACCGCCAGAGGATCAGTTTCCTTCCTGTTCATGACTTGAAGGGCGTCCTCGATCTTGGGGGTCAACACCGCGCTTTGCGGAGCGTAGAACCTCGGGAGAGTCTTCTTCAGCTCTCCGATGGTTTGGCGCTGCCCCTGGTAGCTGAAAGTGCCTATAGGTTCGTATTGAACGCCGAGGCTCTTCAGATAGCCTAACTCTTCGGCTCCTCCCAAAACATAGCGGACGTTGGCGTAGAGCAGGCGTTTCGGAATCTTAAGGTCTTCGCCGTAGAAGAAGGCTTTGCGCCAGACGCTCGGCCTGGAGTCGGCCGGCACGTCTATGGTCGGGATGTCGTAAAGCGGGAAATACTCCGAGATCCAGGGATTGAAGAAAGCCTTGTTGACGGCGTGGACCCTGTAGAGCTTGTCGAGCTTCGCGAGCTTTTTGATGCCGTCCGGGCAGGAGAGGTCGCGGTAATCGGGAATGATGTAGCGCGTCGCGGTGTACAAGCCTTGGATGATCAGGACAGCGATGATAACGCCGAGAACGAAGGCTCGTTTTTCTTTTCCAATGCCGGATCCTGAGCGGAGAAGCAGAATGGCGGCGCCGACAATGATCAAGGCGACGCTGCCCCACAATACCGCCCTCGAGCGTTGGGCTACGATCAAGCCGAGCTTTCCGTCGGTCATCTGGGCGAGCTGACTGTCTATGGCGCTCTTCGGCACGCCGCGCTGCCTCAAGATCTGCACTTGGCTTTGGACCATGGGATTCTGATTGAGATCAGAGATCATCTCAGCTCTTTTGGAAGAGCCGAAGCTTCCGCTCACAACGGAGAGGAAGAGAAGCGTTCCCCAGAGCAGCAAGACAAGCCAAAAGATCGCGAAAAGCTTGTCGCCGTTGCTTAATTTTTGCCAGAAGCGCTTAAGCATGGCTTTCCTCCCTGCAGAGAATGGAGAAACCCGCGGCGCTCAAAAAGGAGAGAGCGAGCATTACGGGATAGAGGAACTTTATCGGGTTGCGCATGTCGCTCATCATCGGCAGATGATAGAAGAGCCTGTACGGCCCGAAGCCCGAAGCGGCCGTCGGCGAGACGTCGCAGTAGCGGCCGTAGGAAAGCAGAAGCCCAATGAAAGCCACTATCGTAAAGAAAAGCAACAATCCTTTTTCTTTCGCGAAGAAGAGCGAAGCGATGGCCAAAAGTGCCAGAAGCATTACGGCGGCGCCTTCCGCTTGCGTGTTCAGGGAGAAATTCTCCATGCCGCCCTTCGGATAGGAGAGGCTCTGCCCGATCTTTCCGTAGTAGGGCCCTTCCTCGTCCTGGTTGCCCCAGCCCATGATGCCCGGGAAGACTAGCGAACTGGTCTCCGTAACAGGCAGCGACCATTGCGTGGCCCAGTCCCATTTTTCCAAGGGGCTTTCCTTCGCTGCCTGCGCTTCCGTCTGGTTGGCGCTCTTGGAAATCCCCAGCACATAGAAAAAAGCGTGGGAGCCGAACGAGGCGAAGACAATGGCGGCAAGGAAAACGCCCAGGACTAGTTTGCCGAACTGCTTTTTCTCCCTTGTTTTCCAGAGCAGGAAGAGTCCGAAGAAGAAGAGCACTATAAGCATTATGAAGCCGATGTCGAATTGGTAGCGCAAAACCAGAGCGGAAAGGATGCCGCTCCATATGAGCGCAATGACGCTTCTTTTATTGAGCGCTCTCGCAAGCGCGAAGAGGTCGAATGAGAAGGCGGCCCACATCATGAACGTGCCGGCATGCCCTGAAAACACGCAGGTGATGTAGTGTCCGGAGAAAAGCAAAGACAGCGCTCCGACAAAGGCCGGCAGCGCCGTGAAACCCATTTCCAGAAGGAAAAAGTAAAAGCCCAGCGCGGAAAGGAAGGCGCAAAGCGAAAAGACTACGGTGTTGTAAAAAGCGGGCGGCACGAACCTTCTTATGGGGGAATAGACCTCATAGTTGGCCGTGTGCCCGTTTCCCAGGTATCCGTCTTCCGACCACATGACGCCGTCCTGTTTGGCGGCTATCTGGGCTTTCCTTACGATCTGATGGTAAGGCGAATCGTTGGCCACAACGGGTCTCGGCGGCAGCAACACATTGTGAAAGACTGCCGCCGTGACGCAAAGGAGGCCGAAGATCGAGAGAAGATGTTTGCGCATCAAGCGGTGGTCTTACGTCTGGCCGTGCCTTCCTTGTAGAAGGGCGTGGGAACGACTTCGGCTTCGAGAAGCTTGCGGCCGTTGTCGATCGCAAGTTTCGTGCCGATCTCGCAATAGTCTTTGTCAACGTAGGCGAAGGCGATGGCGTAGCCAAGGCTCGGCGCCAAGGATCCGCTCGTCACTGTGCCGACGACTTTGTCGCCGCTAAGGACGTTCTGGCCGTTGCGGCCGCTCTGCTTGGTCGTGAGCTGAAGGCCCACGAGTTTCCTCGGCGTGCCTTCCGCCAATTCTTTCATGACGACGTCCCTGCCGATGTAGTTCTCTTTCTCTTTGGCGATGGCGAAAGTAAGGCCGCTCGCGACAGGGGACATCGTGTCGTTCATCTCGTGCCCGTAGAGGGGAAGCCCGCATTCAAGTCTGAGCGTGTCCCTGGCGCCCAAGCCGGCGGGAACGGGAACGCCCGTGGCAAGCAGGGCGTCCCAGACGGGCTTGCACATCTCGACGTCGATGTAGATCTCGAAGCCGTATTCGCCGGTGTAGCCGGTGCGGGAAACGATGGCGCGGGATCCCAGGACTTTCGTCTCGACGAAGGTGTAGTATTTCATCTGCTGAAGGTCGTATTCGCAGATCGGCTGCAAAGCTTCCGCGGACGCGGGACCCTGGAGGTCGAGCTTCGCGACCTGGCTGGAGGCTTCGTCAAATTTGGTGTCCGGGGAAAGGCGCGCGCTGATCCACTTGGCGTCGTTCTCCCTGGTGCCGGCGTTCACGACCACCATGAATTTCTCCTCGGAAAGGCGGTAGGTGATAAGGTCGTCCTGAGTTCCGCCCTGCTCGTTGAGCAAGAAGCCGTAGCGGCAGCGGCCGATGGCCAGAGTCGAGAGCTCGCAGGTGAAGAGCTTGTTGAGGTCATTCAAAGCGTTGGGGCCGGAAACGAAGAATTCGCCCATGTGGCAGATGTCAAAGAGAGCGGCTTTCGTTCTGCAGGCGGTGTGTTCTTCGACTATGGAGGTGTACTGGATGGGCATGTCCCATCCGCCGAAGGGGGCCATTTTGGCGCCCATAGCGACATGAACGTCATACAAGGGGGTTTTCAGGCACATATTTGTTTCCTTTGATTGGGTGGTTGGTTGCTATTTCTGAGGAACGTAAAGGACGTCGCCTATCTGCAGGGAGCTCTTTTCGGTATTGTTCATCTTCATCAAAGTGGCGGAGGCGACGCCGAAAGTCCTCGCGATCTTCGAGAAGGTGTCGCCCGGCACCACGGTGTAGGTAGTGACGTCCGGCGCCTGGCTGATCTCGGAAGTGTCGGCTCTCAAAAGAAGGACCTTCCCGACGGAAAGCGTGGAGCCCGGCCTCAGGCCGTTCAGGTTGCACAGCAATTTCTCGTCGATGCCGTAGGCTTTGGCGATGCTTTCCGTGGTGTCTCCCCCAATGCATTTGTGCAGGTAATTCTTGGAATTGACGGCGGAGCCCTTGCTGACGTTCAGCCCGGCGGAAGCCGGGACCAAAAGATCGGTGTCAGGGCCCTTCTTTTCCTCTTTGCCAACCGTTACGGTGGGGCCTTCGGGGGTGTCGGGAACGCTTATTGGCTTCTCGACGGCCGGGCTGACGGTAGTCTCGGTCAAAAGGGCGGGCTTAAGGATAGGCTCGGGCGGTTCCGTCGGAGCGGAGAGCATGACTTCCGAGCTCTTGCGGCAGCCGAAGAAGGCCAGCGAAAGAGCGGCGGCCAAAAATAGATATAATCTCAAGGTATTCATACTCTTTATTCTACCAAAAGAGCGGATTTTCATACAATTGCCTTGCTAAAAAACCGCTCTTTTCCTACAATAACAAGTGTGAAGAAAAGTGTGTTTTACCGATGTGTGTGGGGGTTAAGGCTCCTTCTCTCCGCCCTGACGGTCGCTCTTGGGTCGGCTGCCTTCTTATGCTCCGCCGAATTTTTGGAACAGCTTCCCCTGTGCCAGGCCGGTCCTTCCGCGCTCCGCTTGTTTTTTTCTTTCGGGCTGTCCTCTCTTGCTGTCGTCCTTGTGCTGGCAATTTTAACGCTGCTCTTCGGCCGCCTTTTCTGTTCCTTCATGTGCCCTCTGGGTTCCGCTCTGAGCTTCATCGCGCTCTGTTCCAGAAAAGGCAGGAAAAAGATTTTTCCGATCACGGGCGGGCTTATCCTCGGCCTATTTGTCGGCGCTATGGTTTTCTCCCTTGCTTTCGTTTTCCGTCTGCTTGACCCTTATTCGCTCTTCGGCCGCGCCGTTACGGCGCCGCTTTGGTTCGGCGTCGTTTTCCTTGCCGTCATTCTTGTCGTTACGCTCCTTTTCGGCCGCCTCTTCTGCACCAGCGTATGCCCCGTCGGGATGCTTCTCAGCCTTTTTGCCAGAAAATCAGCATTCGGCATCGCGATCCCCGATGAGTGCGTGCATTGCGGCAAATGCGAAAAGGTCTGCCCGACGGGCTGCATCGACCAAAAAAAGAGCGAAGTGAAAAGAGGTTACTGCGTAATGTGCCTGGACTGCCTGACGGTCTGCCCGAAGACAGGCCCGACTTTTTCTTTCCTCTGGAAGAGCTCTGAAAAAGAAAAGGCGCCCGACCTGGAGCGCCGGAAATTTCTTGTTTCTCTTACCGTCGGCGCGGCCATAGGATTGGCCGGCGGCGGACTTTTCAAGGCGATCTTTAAGAAGCGCCTTTCCGAAGGAACCGAAAAGAAGCTTCTAGTCAGGCCTCCAGGCGCAATTACGGAAGGCTCTTTCCTAGCCAAATGCACCGCCTGCGGCCTGTGCGTCTCGAAATGCCCGCAAAAAGTTCTGACTTTGGGCCCGGCCGGCTTCGGCGCTCCGCGCCTTGATTTCAAGCGCGGCGCTTGCTCTCTTGACTGCGTGAAATGCTCCTTGGTCTGCCCGACCGGAGCTCTCAGAAAGATCGAGCCCGCAAGGAAGAAAACTTTCGTAATAGGAAAGGCGGTCTTCACGGCGAAGCAATGCATTGCTTTCCAGGGCGGATCCTGCGGCAAATGCGCTGCGCCCTGCCCGACCGGAGCCATAACTTTAAGAGCCAACGGCACGCCGAAACTGGAAGCCGAAGCGTGCCTCGGCTGCGGAGCCTGCAGCCATGTCTGTCCCGCCGGCGCCATGCAGATCGCCGGCGCACCCATACAACATTACCTTGACGACACAAACCAAGGAGCCTCATTATGAACAGACGAGAATTCATCAAGACCGGCGCCGCCATCCTGGCGCTTTCCGCCCTGGGCGGCTGCAAAAAAGAAGAGCTTGCCAAAGCCGTGAAAAAGGGGACTATGACCTACCGCGAATTCCCCGGCATCGGCGCGAAGATCTCGCTCCTCGGCTACGGCCTTATGCGCATGCCTAAAACCGGCAGCGGCCCCGAGATCGACAAAGAGAAAGGGTTCGCCCTGATCGACGAAGCCATAAAAGGCGGAATAAACTATTTCGACACCGCCTGGTTCTACCACGACGGGCTCTCCGAAACTTTCGCCGGCGAAGCGCTTTCCCGTTATCCGAGGGACAGCTACTATTTGGCCAGCAAGCTTCCCATGCGCCTCCTTGAAAGCGGCGAGCAGGCGGAGGAGATCTTCAATAAGCAGCTGGAGAAATGCAAGGTCGACTATTTCGACTTCTACCTTCTGCACAACCTGAACGGCCCGCTTTGGGAAAAGACTTTGAAAAACGGCGCCGTGGATTTCGCCATGACTCTGAAGGGCAAAGGCAAAATAAAAAAGCTGGGCTTCTCCTTCCACGGTGAAAACAAGGATTTCCCGAAGATCTTGGACTACACGAAGTGGGATTTCGTCCAGATCCAGGCCAACTACTACGACTGGGACGCCTTTTCGAAAGAGCAGTATGAGGAAGCCGAAAAGAGAGGCATCCCGGTAGTCATTATGGAGCCTCTGAGAGGCGGCGAATTGGCCAAGCTCAGGCCGGACGCCAGGGAAGTTCTTGAAAAGGCCGAGCCCGGCTCCACGCCCGCCAAGTGGGCTTTCCGCTACATCGCGGGAAAAAAGAACGTCCTTACGGTCCTCTCCGGCATGACGCAGATGGAGCATCTCATAGAGAACATAAACACCTTCTCGCCGCTCGAACCTCTTTCAGACGGGGAGGAGAAGACTTTGGCGGCGGCTCTCAAGACCTACAAGGAAGCCGGCATCGTGCCCTGCACGGCCTGCCGCTATTGCACGCCCTGCCCCGTCGGCGTCGCCATCCCCGACATCTTCAAGATCTACAACGACTACAGGCGCGGCGTAAGGATCTCCCAAACGAAGAAAGCTTACGAAGCGCTTGGCAGTGACGCGATGGCCACTTCCTGCGTGGAGTGCGGCGCCTGCCTGAAGAAGTGCCCGCAGGGCATAGAAATTCCCAAGGAACTCAAACGCATTCACAAAGAGATCGAAGGATAAAAATGAACAGAAGAGATTTCATCAAAGGCTCCCTGGCTGTCGCCGCGCTGGCGGCCCTGGGCGGCTGCAAGCAAGGAAAGGAAACCACGGACGTGAAAGAAGGCAGTAACGGGAAAAAGAAAGGCGAAATGACGAAACGCAAGCTCGGCAGTATCGCGGGCGAAGTTTCCCTTCTGGGCTACGGCCTTATGAGGCTTCCCCTGAAGGACCGCAAAAATCAAGCTGAGATAGACAAGGAAAAAGCCCAGGAACTCATCGACAAGGCCATGGCAGGCGGCGTCAACTACTACGACACCGCCTGGGTCTATCACCAGGGCATGTCTGAGAGATTCGCGGGCGAGGCTTTGAAAAAGTACCCGAGGGAATCCTACAACCTGGCCGACAAGATGCCGGTCTGGGAAGTCAAAAGCATAGACGACGCGAAGCGGATCTTCCAGGAACAACTCGACCGCTGCCAGGCCGAGTACTTCGATTTTTATCTCATGCACTCTCTGAACGGCGGCGCCTGGCCGAACGTGAGGGACAACGGCGCCCTGGAATACGCCCGCCAGATGAAAAAGGAAGGCAAGGTGAAAAACCTCGGCTTTTCTTTCCACGGAGACAACAAGGACCTGGCTGTCATAGCCGACTTTGGCGGCTGGGATTTCGCCCAGATCCAGCTGAACTACTTCGACTGGGATGACTATTCGAAGGAGCAGTATGAGATCCTAACCAGCCACGGCATTCCCGTAGTCGTCATGGAGCCGCTTAAGGGCGGCGAACTCGCTAACCTCCGGCCCAAGACGCTGGAGATGCTGACGAACGCGAGGCCCAATACGACGGCCGCGCAGTGGGCCTTCGAATTCATCGCCTCGCTTCCCAACGTCCTCACCATTCTCTCCGGCATGACCTACATGGAGCACGTGGAAGAGAACCTCAAGACCTTCTCTCCCATCGAACCTTTGAGTGACGAAGGCAAAGAGCTTCTGGCTAAGGTCAAGGAGTTCATGAAGGAAGAGGGGAAGATTCCCTGCACGACCTGCCGCTACTGTACGCCCTGTCCGGTTGGCGTGGTCATTCCCGACATCTTCAAGATGTACAACAACTACCGCTCATCGCTCGTGAAGTGGATGTCGCAGAGGGAATACTTCCAGCTTGCCAAAGAATCGAGGGCCGACGCCTGCGTGGAATGCGGCGCCTGCCTGAAGAAGTGCCCGCAGAAGATCAATATCCCCGAAGAGCTCAAGCGCGTGCACAAGGAGTTCACTAGCTAGCCAAACAAAAAAAGGACATATCCCCAAGTGAACTCACGGAGGACGCAAATCAAGGCCATGCAAGCGTAGTCCGTGAACGGGGGATATGTCCTTTTTTGTTTGGCGTGACTTATTGAAGAGCTAGATGGCGCCGCGCTTGAAGGGCGAAGCGGAACGAGAGGTCTTCGATGCCGAAGACGCGGCGGCCGATGAGGTAACTTTCCTGGATGTCGTTGAAGGGTTCGTACCAGTGCGGTGAGAGTGTTGAGTTTCCCCAGGCCGCGCCGGCAATGGAGCCGGCGGTGGCGGCGGTGCAGTCGCAGTCATGGGCCATGGCGACGCACTGCGAGATGACGGTGTCGATGGACTTCGTCTCGTGTCCGAGGCCCAGGGCGAATATGGTCAGGCAGGCGTTGTTGACGGTATGCACCGGGGACATATCCGGGAAGCGCTCGTCTACGAGTTTCGCGGCCTCTTTGTAATCTTTCACTTTGCCGTAAAGGGAAAGCGCCCATCTTACGGCTTCCGAAAGATCGCATTTTTCCGGGATCTCAAGTAGCCCCGCTTCCAGGGCGGCTTTGGGATCCTTAAGGGCGAAGGCGGAGCTTATGACCGCGGCGAAATACATTTCCCCGTAGATGCCGTTTTTGCGGTGGCTGATGTAGGCGTCGGTGTAGGCTAATTTGGCGGCCAGTCTCGGATTCCCGGGGGCCATGTAGGCGAAGCCGTCGCAGCGGATGTCCGCGCCGATCCATTCGTCGTAGGGATTGTCCTTTTCCGCGGCTTTTTCAGGCGCTATGCCGGCCTTGAGGTTGTCCAAGGTCACTTTCTCGGCGGTGCAGGCCATGGGAAGATATTTCAGCCAGGCGTCGGCCACGTCCTGAAGCGTGAAGGGGAAATTCTTGGCTTCCTCGGCGATGATGAGGCCTAAGATGGTGTAGGTGGTGTCGTCGTCCACCGGCGAATACTTCATCTCGGGAGCGGTGTACTGGCGGTTTCTGCCCAGGATGTAGCGCGGCTCCTCAGGGTCCGGCGAGGAGGGCCAGTAGTTCGTCATAGGGTAGGGGACGCCGATTTCTTTGGCATAATTCTCCATCTTTTCCAATGACCAGCCTTCCACTATGGCTCCCAAATTACAGCCCGCTATACGGGCTCTGAGGGAGCTTAAAACCATGCTCTGGTAGTTATCGGGGATCGTGTTCCAAAATTTCTTGGAGCCGGCGGGGCAGGCGGCCAGTATTTCTTCGTATGCGTTCGGTTCGCGATCAGGCATTTTGCTTTTCCTTTTGGCGCGCTATGAAGGCTAAGACGACCTGGATGAGCTCGGCGGCGGCAAAGCCGCTCCAGCTGATGACGAGAAGGCCGTTCGAGGCGGCCTCGGCGTTCCAGAGGCCGATGACTTTGGCTTTCAGTTCATTCGTTACGGTTGGGGCGTTCTGGAAGGCCGCCACGGCCTCTTCGTGAATGGAGGTGAAATTGGCGAAACGGGGGGCGAAGGCTATGAGCATGGCGACGGCCCAGAGAAGGACGACAATGGCAAGGGCGTCCGCTGCTTTGCGGTAAGGATTCATCAGGGTTCCTCAACTTCGGATGGTGAGAAGAGGCTCACGGATTCCACGCACTTCAAGCCCATCAGCTGGGCGGTGGCGTATTCTTCCGTCACTCTGAACCTGAGGCGGAAAGAGTAGGTGGCCTCGATGGCTGTGCCGGATTTTATGGTGCGGGAGTGCAGCATCTTTATGGAAGTGCCCAGCTGCTTCATGCGGCCGGCGATCTCGGCGCCGCTGTCAAGCTTGCTCTCGGGATTCTCGGTGCTGAAGATGATCTTCGCGATTATTTCCCTGTGGCGGAGGCTCCAGGGAGTGTATTCCGTGAAGACAAAGGAGAGCCAGATGATGACGAATCCGATGGCGCCTATCCTGTGCTGGCCTGTGCCGGCGGCCATGCCCAAGGCAACGGCCATGAAGACGAAGGCGGTGTCGCGGTTGTCCTTTATGATGGTGCGGAAGCGGACGACAGACATGGCGCCCATCAATCCGAAGGCCACGGCTACGGCGGAAGAGCCCCTGACGTTCAATATCACCATCATCACAAGCGTTATGATGATCTCCATCATGACAAGCGTCTGCATGAAGGTCTTGTTGCCGTGGACGCCGCGGCAGAAGCGGTAGAGGAGAACTAGAAGCAGGGCGAAGAGCGCGCTGACGGCGAAATTGTTGACCACGTCTATCCAGGTGGTCGGCGCCAGGGCATTCAAGGTCCACTGCATCATTTCATATTCGGCAGTCTGGTTCATAAATCAACTTTCCTCCTCGCGCAGCACGACCTTTTCTATGCAGTGCGCGTATTTGGATATGGAAGTTTGGGTGAGCTCGAATTTGGTCAGAAAGCGCCGCATCCATTCCGGCATGAGGCGGTCGAATTTAAGTTCAAGGATCGCTCCGGGAAGCGTTATCTGCTCTTCCTCGTAGGGCTCGAAAAGCTCGTAGGAATAAGAGTGGTCAACGGCCCTCAGGTTGGTGTCTATGGTGAACCTTACTTCGCCGTCGTCTTTCCCGATGAAGGGGTTGCGGTCGTAGATTACCGTGGTCATTGGGCGGTAGCCCTTGACGAAACAATTATGCAGGAAGCGATGGGCGTTGGCTCTGAGATAATCGGTGGGGAATTCGATCTCGTCAAGCGTCTTTTCCCGGTCCATGATCTTTTGAAGGTCGCTTAGCTTCATGGGCGCGCGGTCTTTTCCTACCTGCTGGCGGGAGCGGTATTTTATTTCGAGGAAAACGCTGTTTTCGGGAGTGACGTTGGCGTATCCCCTGACGCGGAATTTTCTCCTGTCCTTAAGGCCTATGAGTTTTTCCTTGTAAAGCGTCAGATTGTCGTCGTCGAAATAGACGGAGCGGATGGTGTAGCCGGGAACGCCCAAACCGTTCGGCTTGGCGTGCTGGTCGGGCTGGACGTAGGGCGAGGCGAAAGCTATGGCCTTGTCGATAAGATCGAAGGGGAGATAATATTTCAGCTCGTAGCGGCCGTGGAAATTCGCCATTTCTTACTCCTTGCGAAGGGAGTTGCTAAATTTCTCGTAGAGAGCGCGGAGAGCCGCAAGCGAGGAGTGGAAAGGATCGATCTTGATGGAAGGGATGGAAGCTTCGCCGGTCATGGATGAGATGGCGGAGAAGGGGACGTCCCTGATGGGAATGAGGGCGTGCACGACGGAAAGGCCCATCAAAGGGACAGGGACGATGGAAACGGATTCCACTCTGCCGGTAACGGTCAGATCCTCGTTGTGGAAAGTGAGAACCGCTTCCAGACCGGGCTGGATCTCGTTGGAAAAATTGAGCGGAGCCACAACTCTGGCGTAAATGGGATCTTCGTTCACGACGCGCAGGATGGTCTTGATCTCGGGGTCAAGGGAGACCTGCGTGACGCGGCCGGAAACTGGAGTTGTTATCGTCCTGGCCGCCAGGCGGTCGTTGACCATCTCAAGCTCTTTCTGAGCGACTTTGAGCTCGGCCTTGGCCGTATTGATGACGTTGGATGAGCAGGCCATTTTTCTGGCGTTCAGATCGGCTTCCGCCACGGCGATCTCGGCGAAGCGGCTGTTCAGCTCCTCCTCAAGCTGCTGAACCTCGTCGTTGGAGATGTAGCCGGTGTTGAAAAGCTCCCGGCGGCGTTCCACCAATGGCAGGTAGCTGTAGTAATTCGTGTAGGCCAGCGTGACCAGTCTTTCGCCCTCCGTGACGCGGCTCTGCAGTTCGCCGGACAAAAGATTGTCAAGCGTGGCCTGGTACATTTCGACCTTGGCCTGGAGCATCTTTTTCTGGGACTCGTCGTAGAGGGAGCGGAAGGTCAGGACGTGGTCGCCGGCCTTGACGAGCGAGCCTTCCCTTATGCCGGGCGCCAATTCCGTGTTGACCACGTCGTAGCGCTCAAAACGGAAGGTGGTGACGCCGGCCAGAGCCTGCATGCGGCCTTTTAGGTGTTTGGCTATGAAATCTCCGGGCCTTTCCTGCTGGATGGTCCACTGCTCGGAAGCTTCGAGCTCAAAGGGACACTTCAAAGCGGCGACGTCAGTCTGCAAAACGAAATACAGAACGACGCCGGAAAGGGCGATTATAAGGAAATATCTAAGCCAAAGCCACACTTTATGACTCTCAAACTACCTTCTGCGGCAGGCCGTGGCTAAGGCGGCAAGGGCTAAAAGGCAGAAAGCCGGTTCCGGCACGCTGTTGGTATCGCAGGGCGTGCCGTAGACCGCGACAGAAGAGGCCCAGGCTTCGGGCTTGGAATTGTCGGCGGTGGGATCGCTCAGCTCCAGCGAGGGGCCGCGTCCGGCGCAGCCGGTGGGCCAGGGGGAGGTGGATTTGTAGGTGACGGAATCGACTTCCTGGCCGTTGGCGTTCTGGAGGTAGATGGTGTCGCTGTCGTTGGAGAGGCCGAAGTCGAACTCATAGATCACAGCGCCCTGCGGCAGGGAGTAAACGGTCTCGATGGCTTCTTTGCGGTCGGTGATGAGCAAAAACTCCCCGGCGCCCAGGACGGTGTCCCCGGGGAGGCGGTATTTGTCGTCTTCAGTCTCGAAGCGCCAGTAGCTGACGTCAATTTCTTCCTCGGTGCGGTTGAAGAGCTCAACGTACTCGTAATTCTTGCAGTTGCCCTTGGAGTTGGTGTAGGCGGTGTCAAGGCACTGGTACATGATCTCGTTGATGACGACGCCGGAATAGACCGGATCGTCGGTGACGATGTACATGTAGGGGGCTCTGTAGCCGTTCCAGTATTTCCTTAAGGTGTTGCCGTCGTGGTCTTCTACCACGGCGTAGTAGAAGACGGTCGTGCCGTCAGGGAAGACAGGCAGGGTGCAGACCCATTCGTTGCCTTCCGCAAGAGTCATGTCAACGGGAGTGTACGAACCGCTTTCTTTGGTGTTGTAGTAGATCTTGGCGCTCTTCACTTGCTTGTCAGCTCTGCTTGCGTCGTAGGCCCAGATATGGATCTCCGGGGCGGTGACGGAAGTCGGGGCATTGGGGTTGCGGCTGTGCTTTGAGGCGTAAAGGCCGCAGGTCTCAGGGTTTTTCACGCCAGGAGAGCCGCCTTCGGAGGAACTGACGTTCCAGGTCTGCCAGGAGTTGTTGTAGTCGGCGAAGGGGAAAACCAGAACGTTGGAGTAGGCGGAGCCGTCCGGCCATTCGCCGCCGTCAGAAATGGTGGAGTATTCGATCTTGTGCTGAACTTTGCCGGTCTTGTCCATAAGGACGACGGCGTCGTCGCTCTTGCTGAAACCTATGCCGGTGGGGCCTAAGATATTGTCAACGGTGGGATAGATGCTTGTGAAGGCCGCGTCGGAATAAAGGACTACGCATTCGCCAGGGGCTAACGTGGTGCCGTCCGGAACGGTGAAAAGATTGCCGCCCTCGTCGTATTTGTCATCGCCCAGCTTCCAGCCGGAGATGTCGACGGAGGCGCCGCCGTAGTTGCAGATCTCGACCCAGTCGTCGCTCTTGAAGGGCTTCTTGGCGTCGTAGGTGAATTCGCTTATCAAAACGTCAGCCATAAGCGAAACGGAGGCCAGGGCCGCCAGCAGGACGAAATAGGTTCTTTTTTTCATATATTGCTCCTTTGTAAGTGGGAAATTAGCATTATATTATTGAAGCGTAATAGTAATATTACCACAAAGAAGGAACATAAACAAGACAAGCGGAGGCCGCGCCGGGAACAAACGCCCCCCGTTTTTTGGTAAAATGGAAACAAATAAAAAAATCACGGAGTTTCTTATGTTAAAATCCCACGCCTTAGCCGCCCTTTGCGCGGCCGTTTTGACCGCGACGTCTTTCGCCGCGGACTTCTGTCTTACCCTTGACCCCAACGACGCTCAGGCTTCCAAGCTTTGCTCAGTTTACCCTGGCGCGCCGGAACCGAAAGTCGAGAACGCCATGTATTCGCTTGCTTCCCTAAAGATCGGCGACACGGTAACGTTTTTGACTCCCCAGGGCGAACTTAATGGCAGCGTCACTTACGCTGTCAAAGACGTGAACGGCATCGTGTGCCGGGCCGGCGACCTTGATGATTTCGCCGGGCAGTGGCGCGTCGCGGCCGGCCCGAACGTCCTTTACGGCGTCGTGGAAGATCTCAAGGCCGACGTTCTCTATGAGATCAACGGCACCAAGAGCCAGGGCGTCTATTCGGTCAAGGAATGCTCTTTCAGCGAGCGCTGCGCCGAACTGACCTGCCCTGAAGAGGTGCCTGTCTGGGAAGAGAACTCCCTTATGGGAGCCCGCGTCATGGACCTGACCCCGGAGCAGGCCGCCTGGGCCGCCAACTGGGACGACGACGAAGAGGTCGAACTCACGATAGCGGTTGTTTTCTCCCCGCTGGCGGTTGAAGAGGCTGGCAGTCTTGAGGCCGCCAATGCCAAGGTGGCATCCGGCATGGCCTATGGCAACCAGGCTATGCAAAATAGTCAAATCCATGCCAAGCTTACCTGCGTGGGCACTTACCTCTCTGATTATGAGGAAACGAAAGACTCCAGCCTCGACCTCAGCCGTTTCTCATCCGGCATCGATGGCTTCGAGTTTGTTCCGGCCTTGAGAAACAAGCTGGGCGCCGATTTCATGTGCTATTGCCCCAAGTATATGACTCCTGGCTGGGCCGGCCTTGGCTATGTTCACGGCAGCCCGACAGGCTCTGAAGGATCGGCTTACCATGTGGTTCTGCTCAGCTACATAGGCGGGACCAGCTATTCCTGGATACACGAGTGGGGCCATAACATGGGCTGCAACCACTCCCACGAACAATCCGGCAGCTCCGGCCCCGAGGACGGCGGCCTCTTCGGACACAGTTTGGGCTGCTACTTCTACGCCACGAACCTTACCCAGAGATGCTGCTCGATCATGACCTACCAGGGCAGCTGGGACGGCCAGTACTGGGGATACAGGGTGCCTTATTTCTCAGAACAGTTCCTCAACTACGGCGGTTCCGCGGTCTACTACAACAGCAAGACAAGGAACGCCACCACCTGGCAGAAGATCAGAAAATACGCTTCCCTTTACCGTACGCCGCCCGTGCTCTCCGAATTCAACACCGGCTTCGAAGCTGACGAGGATTATCGCCTCGGCGACGCCACCTGGCAGCAGGGATTGATATCGTTGGGCGCCGTCGGCCAGATCAAGGACAGCAGCGGCAACTACTATCTCCACAGCCAGGGCGGCAACGGCTTCCAGCAGCCCGTCAACGTCAAGTCCGACAACGGATTCGGCACCTACAAAGTCAGCGTGCGCGTGAACCCGACCTTCGGCGGCACCTATTTTGACATCAGGGGCGCGAAGGACAGCCTCTGCTACGTCTACGTGACGAGCTCCGGTTCTTTGAATCTTGCCTGCTCCTCCACGCCGGGCGGCACCGTCAGCAAGGCCACGGCCCTGCAGCAGATCTCTACCGGCTGGCAGGAATGGACCTTCTTCATCGAAGAGAGCACCAAGCAGTTCATGGGCTGGGCCGTTAACGGCGAATACCATGCCGCCACCGACTGCTACGTCGCCGGCGAGGACGACGTTTACGTCAGCTCCGTCTGGCTGAAGGACGTCAGCGCGAACGGCGCGGACTTCGACGACGTCCACGTTGACAGCGGCATCGGCGATCTCTTTCTCTCCGCCGAATCGATGGCTATCGGCTCCACTATGACCACCGTTAAATTGTCGAACCTCAATGAAAACACCACTATCAAGTACAAAGCCGAGGTAGTCGAGGGCGACGACTATTTCACCATCTCTCCTGTGGAGGGCCTCTTCAAGGACGAAGCCTTCATCAGGGTCGAAGCCCACGACCTTCCCGCCACTCCCCAGTTCCTGGAATGCGTGGTGGAAGTCGACGCCGGCAACGCCGGAAAAAAGAGGATCCGTTTGGGCGCTCCCTGCGGCAACGAAACTGACGGCTACGGCTTCTACTCCGCCGATCTCTCGTCTTTCCCGAAAGGCAGCCCCGGCGATTACGATTCCCACTGGGAAAACAGCGGAACTCTTGACTACGCTTTCGACCACTATGTGACGGAAGTTCTCCTGGACGAAGATTTCGAAGATTATCCCGGCAACACCAACATGGGCGGCATCGGCGGCTGGTCAAGCGGATACGGCACCATCGACCGCGACGGCTCCATCTATGTGAGGGAAAGATTCGGCAACAGATACTGCGAAGTCGCTTACGTCAACAACCTCTTCGGCGCCCATAAGAAACTGGAGAAGCAGATGAAGCCCCATTGGTGGGAAGGCCACACCAAGGGCTATTTCCGCATCAGCTTCGACGCTATGCTGACCGGCACCTCCAGCAAATTCTTCGGCCTCTGGGATCCCCAGATGGTCGAGGGCAATTTCGAATACGTCGCCGGCAGCGGATACCGTTTCCGCAGCAACGCCAGCGACACCAGCCATTCCGAATTCGTTTCCCAGAACTACATCCCCCAGGCCACCTGGACGAGGATCAGCATGATCATTGAGGCGGTGCCTGTTTTGGACTCTTCCGACCGCTACCGCCACATCCTGCGCCAGTACAAGGTGGATGGCAAAACCGAAAACTGCAGGGCCTTCTGCGATCAGGACAGCAACAATGACGCTTTCAACACCCTGCGCTTCTTCCTCTGGGGAAGCGGCACCTTCTGCCTGGACAACCTGAAAGTCGAGACCATCGTCAGCGAAACTGATTACGATATCCTCGACTTCCCGGATGAAGATCCCATGGATCTTTATTTCAACAGCAGGCAGGACGTCGAAGTCAAGCTGGGCTTCACGGAAGAGATGGCCAGAAAGTACGACATCATCATCGCCGCCAAGATGCTGCTTCCCGCCGATTTCGGCGGAACGCTGACCTTCGGCCAGGACGACTTCCACAAGCAGTTCGCCACGGAATTCAAGCTCAAATCCGGTCAGGTCAGCGTTGCTTATCCCAACGTCAAAGGCGTGAAAGACACCTTCACGGCCGACGCCGGCGAATGGTTCGTTTACGGCTACAACATCTCCACCACAGAGAAGAACCTTAGGCAGCTCTTGTGGGACGGCTCGTTCCACAAGGAGAATCTGCCCATTACCGGCGCGGACGCCACCACGGCCATCGACAAGATAAAGTTCTCCGTCAGTTCCGGTCAGGCCCGCGTCGGAGCGGTGGACGCCAAGCTTATCCCGCGCACCTCTTCCCAGCCGATCGTGGCTTTCAACTATTATCCGATAACCTTGGCTGAGCCGACGGGCGTCATCTGCCTCACCAACGAGCTTCCCGGCGCTACGGGCGAGTTTACGGTCTCCTTCAAAGACGGCTCGCATTTCAAGGCCGAGCCCGCTGCCGGCACCCTTGGAAGGTACCAGGAGATCAATGTCACGGCCAAGGATCTCCCGACCAAAGCCGCCTATGTCGCCGACGAGATGACCGTGAGCTGCGGAGATTTCACAAAGACCATCCGCGTGGGCAGCCCGGCGGGCAGCGCCGAAGCGGGCTACACTCTCTACATGGCGGAATTCTCCAAATTCCCCCAGGGCGATCCCAGGGAATACGACTTCGCCGTCACGGGCGGATCCGACGTCGCTGTTGAGGTCGAGAACATTTCCGATTGGACGATCGTCGACACGCTCCTAAGCGAGAACTTCGAAGGATACGCGGCCAACACCGACCTCTGCGGCGAGGACGGCTGGAGCGTGGCCTACGGCGCCGTCGACGTCAACGGCACGGCGATAGTGAAAGAAGAGGACGGCAACAAATATCTGAAGATAAAAGATATCAACAGTCTCTTCGGCGTCCACAAGAAACTTACCAAAGTTCCCTCCGACGATTGGACCGCGAATTTGGACGGCAAGAAGGGCTTCTTCCGCGTGAGCTTCAAGGTGAGGCTTGGCGGAACATCCGCCAAGAACCTCGGCCTCTGGACGCCGCAGTGCGTGGAGACGCAGTTCCGCTATGACAACGGCGTCTACAGATTCGCCAGCAACAAGTCCGACAGCACCCATGAGGAATTTGTCTCCCTGAGCGCCATGGAGCCGGAAAAATGGGTGAGCTTCAGCGCCGTCTTCAGCGCCGAATCCGTCAACGACGACGGTGGAGAGCCCAGGCACATTCTGCGCAGCGTCACTATAGACGGCGGCCACGAATACGGCCAGTACCTTTGCGACCAGGCCAACGCAACGACGATCTTCAACAACCTGCGCTTCTTCCAGTGGGGCGAAGGGTATCTGGATATCGACGACATTTGTGTCGAGACCGTTGCCGCCGAGGACAAGGACGGAAGCGAGACCTTCTCGGAAGCTCTCACCGCGACGATAAACAAGGTCGAGCAGGCCTCCGGCGGCCTCTTCTGCGAGATCGGCCTCCCCGAAGGAATGGCCGACGCCTACGACATGATCGTCTACTACGCTCTGGGCGTCCCCAACGGCTTCCTCACCGGCGACGTTATCCTTAGCCAGGACGAGGAACACCGTCAGCTGGAAGCCAGGATCTCCCCGGACGGCGAAGACAAGCTTAAGCTGACCTTCCCGGACTGCCCGGCCGCCGACGCCCTTGTCAGCGAAGAAGCGCCCGTAGGCAAGATCAACCCCGTGGCTATCAAGTTCAACACCAAGACCGGCAGCAAGGAGCTCAAGACCGTCCTGTGGGGCATGCAGGTCGCTTCTATGGAAGAGGCCATAACCGGGTCCGATGTCAAGGATACGGAAGCCATAGACAAGGTCAGGATAGATCTCTCCAACACCGGCGACACAGCCGTGGTCAAGACGATCATGGTCCAGCTGATTCCCGTCGTCCCCGAACCGACTACTGCGCTGCTCCTGCTGGCGCTCCTCGGCTTAGGCTTCCTTCGCAGGAAATAAAGCCTCGCTTGGAAACCGATGAAAGAAAGGCGCGCCAGCCGGCGCGCCTTTCTTCGTTATAAAAAAAGCAGGCTTGCCCTTGCGTCTTGGACTGTTGACTTTAAGAGCCTCTTATCGTAAAATATCAATTCCTAATAAAAATATATAACTCTCTTTTGAGCAACTATAAAAAGGTCGTCACATGAACTTCGAAGATCCGAAATACCGTGAAACTTTCTGGCACACCGCGAGCCACTGCCTGGCTCAGGCGGTCCTGCGCCTTTACCCTGATGTTAAGCTGGCCATCGGCCCGGCTATTGAAGAAGGTTTTTACTATGATTTCGACACGCTGACGCCTTTCTCCCCCGAAGATCTCGTAAAGATCGAGGAGGAGATGAAAAAGATCGCCGAGGCCGACTATAAGCTGGAACGCGAGGAATGGTCCAGGGAGAAAGCCCTGGAGTATTTCAAAAGTAAGGACCAGACTTACAAAGTCGAGATCATAGAAGACCTCGACGCCAAGGAAGTCTCCGTTTACAAGCAGGGCGAATTCTTGGACCTTTGCCGCGGACCGCACCTTCCTTCCACTGGCCCCGTGAAGGCCGTGAAACTTCTTAGCGTGGCCGGCGCCTACTGGCGCGGCGACGAGCACCGCCCGATGCTGCAGCGTATCTACGGCGTGGCGTTCCCGACCCAGGAACAGCTCGACGAATACTTGAATTACCTCGAGGAAGCCAAGCGAAGGGACCACCGCGTCCTTCTGAAGGACATGGACCTCGGAAGCTTCCACGAAGAGCTCGGCCCCGGGCTCATGGTCTGGCACCCCCGCGGCGCCTGCATCAGAAACGAGATCGAAAACTTCTGGCGCAGCGAGCATCTTAAGAACGGTTACGATCTGGTCTATTCCCCGCACGTCGGCAAATCCACCCTTTGGGAGACCAGCGGACATCTTTCCTTCTACCGCGAGAACATGTTCCCCTCCATGGATGTTCCTCTGGACAACGACCAGACTCAGGAATATTTCGTGAAGCCGATGAACTGCCCCTTCCATATCCTGATCTACAAGAACAAGACCAGGTCCTACCGCAACCTGCCCATGCGCATGGCGGAACTCGGCACGGTCTACCGCTTTGAGAGGAGCGGCGTCCTGCACGGTCTTCTGAGAGTCAGAGGCTTCACGCAGGACGACGCGCACATCTTCTGCCGCGAAGACCAGATGGAAGAAGAACTCGAAAGGACTCTGAAATTCTGTCTGCAGATGCTGCACAACTTCGGCTTCACCGAATACCACGTATACATCTCCACACGTCCTGAAGGCAAGTGCGTGGGTGAGGAGAGCCGCTGGAACGCCGCGCAGACGGCCCTGGAAAAGATCGTCGCCAAGCTCGGATTGAAATATGACATCGACAAAGGCGGCGGCGCTTTCTACGGCCCCAAGATCGACATCAAGATCAAAGACATGCTGCACCGTGAATGGCAGTGCTCGACCATACAGTTCGACTTCAATCTGCCTGAGCGCTTCAATATGACCTACGTCGGCGAAGACGGGCAGGAACATGTGCCTTACATGATCCACAGGGCGCTTCTGGGCGCCATAGAGCGTTTCTTCGCGGTCTATCTTGAGAACTGCGGCGGCAACTTCCCCTTATGGCTCGCCCCCGAGCAGGTGAGGATCGTGCCCATAAAGGACGCGCATCTCGACTACGCCAAGGAAGTCTTGGCGGCCCTGCAGGAAAGAGGCCTTAGAGCGACCGTGGACGAGACGCACCGTCCGATGGGCGCCAAGGTCCGCCAGGGGAAAATGGACAAGGTTCCTTATACGCTCGTCCTGGGCGACAAGGAAGCGAGCGAAAAGACTGTGTCCGTCAGAACGCGCCAGGGCAACCAGGCCAACGCTCTGCCGCTTGAAACGCTTATCAATTCTCTCTGCAAAGAGCGCGACACCCACGCTCCCTGCGGCGAGTGGGATAAAACCGAATAACCAAAAAGAGGACAAAACTATTCGTAAGTACAATCAAACCGACACGACCAGGGTCAACGAGGATATCAAAGCCCCGGAAGTGCGCCTGATAGCCGATGACGGCAAGCAGCTTGGCATCGTCAGCCGTCAGCGCGCGCTCGAGGAGGCCGAAAAAAGGAATCTTGATCTGGTAGAAGTCGCGTCCGGCGCCCAGCCCCCTGTCTGCCGCATCATCGATTACAGCAAGTATCGCTATGAGCAGACCAGAAGGGAAAAGGACTCGCGCAAGCAGAGCCAGAAGACCCGGACCAAAGAGATCAAGTTCAGACCCGGCATCGACAGCGGTGACTTGGAAACGAAGAAGAAACACATAATGGAATTTCTCGAGGACGGCTTCCACGTTAGAGTGGTCTGCTTCCACAAGGGCCGCGAGGCGGCCCACCAGGAAATGGGCCAGGAGCTGCTGGTCCGTCTGACGGAAGAACTGAAGGATTTTGGCGCGGTAGAGATACCCGTCAAGAAAATGGGCGCGAATTACACTATCGTTTTTGGGCCTGTGAAGGCCAAGAAATGAAAAGCGTCGTGCGGGGAAAACAGACTCCTCCTCGACGCGCGCCTTTAAATTAACAAAACAAAAAGACAGGAGCAATTATGCCAAAAGTCAAAACCAAAAAGTCTGTGAGCAAGCGCTTTTCCGTCACCAAAAGCGGCAAAGTGAAACGCACAAACACCAAGTCCCGCCACCTGATGACGGGCAAGACCAGAAAGAACAAACGTTCTTTCCGTGACACGTCCATTTGCGGCACCACCGATGCCCGCAATGTCAAAGAAATGCTGCCGTACGGTTAAGGGCCACCTGCGGTAATAATCTAATCATAGGAGAATCTACTTATGCCAAGAGCCACTAATAGTCCCGCCAGCAGGGAACGCAAACGCAAAATGCAGAAACTCGCTAAGGGTTTCTTCGGACTGCGCCGCAACGGCAACCGCAACATGCAGGAAACCGTGGTCCGCGGTCTGGTCTACCAGTACCGCGATCGCCGCAACAAAAAACGCAGCTTCCGCGCCCTGTGGATCACTCGTATCCACATCGCCGCCAACGAAGCCGGCATTTCTTACAACGCTTTCATTTCCGGCCTGGCCAAAGCCGGCGTGACGCTGAACCGCAAGGTCCTCGCCAACCTCGCCGCCACCGAGCCCAAAGCTTTCGCCGAACTGGTGAAAGTCGCCAAAGAAGCGT
Organism: bacterium; assembly: GCA_017963805.1. Taxonomy (GTDB): domain Bacteria; phylum Auribacterota; class UBA3054; order UBA3054; family UBA3054; genus UBA3054. Next base: position 37,046 of record JAGCTE010000071.1, read on the forward strand.
AAGGACGTTTTGTGCGTAAAATAAAAAAGCCCTCCGCGAGGAGGGCTTTTTTTATTGCTTGGAGCTTTGCTTTTACTGCACTTCTTCCTGCTCGCTCTCGCGGTTGATGGAAGAGTTGAGCTTGAAGCTGTCGGCGTAGTTTTCCTCCGCGGACGCTGCCAGGCGCTCCTCTTCGTCGGAGAGGACCTTGAAGGCGCAGTAGGCTGTGAAGAGAAGTACCATTCCGGCATAGATGAAGCAGAAGGCCATTGTCACTTCTTCCAGGGTGTTCTCGACTATGATCCTTGCGATGCCGCCCACCACTATGAAGAAGAGGGCGAAGACTCTGAGCAGGATGCGGCCTTCCTTGAAGCTTACCCAGATGTTGAAGAAGAGATAGACGAACCAGATAAGGAAGAAGAGATTGGAGTAGAAGGCTTCGGGCAGAAGATAGAGCGTGTCGCCGATTTTCGTGCTCGTCCCTATGTTGCAGCAAAGGAAGATCAGAGTCATAATGACCGGCATCAGGTAGGTGACCTTTGCCCTGGCTTTGGGACCGGTCTTCCAGAAGAAGAGGAAAGCGTACGTGGTGACCGTCAGTTCAAGGACGTAGAAGAGCGAGGTGAAAATAGAATAGGGGACGTTTTTCCTGAAGACGGCCAGGCTCAGATGATTGTTGAACCAGTCGAATCCCCAGATATCCTCGAAAGCAAGGATGTAGAGGACCACGGACGTTTCCAAAAAAGCAATGACGTAGGCGGTCTTGGAGAACTTCTCGTTGAATTCCCTGATCTGCGGAGAACAGGCGAGACCCCAGAAGACCAGGGCGTTCAGAGAGAGCTGAAGCGGCCTGAAGGGGAGGATGTTCCCGAAGATGAACTGAGACATGCCGAGCGTCGCCAAAGCCGCGGCGAAAGCCACGACGCTTTTTTTCAAGTAGGCCTCCAAACTGAAAACAGCCATGACAAAGAAGATGCCTATATAGTAGAAGCTGCTGCCGAAATCGTCGTCAACCTCACCCTTATAAAAGAGCATGAGGACCAGCGCGTAACTGAGGATGGCGTGCAGCTTGTAGTTTCTAAGCAGGCCTATCGTCATAGAGAGCAGAAGAATGCACCCGAGCTTCGTGCGGTCGAGCCAGGCGGAAGGAAGCAAATGCCAAAGCGCGAAGCCGACGAGCGCCGTGCCCATGGCGGCCAGAACTTCGGGAAAAGCTTTGAAGATCTTCTTTGTGGAAGGCGCCAGCGCCAGGCCGTGCAAAGCCACGCCGCAGGCTAAAAGGAACCACTTGGAGGAAAAAATGTTGTGCCAGTAGTTGACAAGGAGAATGAGCAGACCGATTCCCATGGCGATGCAGCCAAGGATCGCTATGAACTGCACGGTGTCTCTTTTGGCATCGATCTCTTTTACTTTGTTCTTTTCGATGTTATCCATAAAAACCTCCTCGATTTTGTTTACGCTAATATCTTAACATAAAAGTGGAAAAATTGAAAGGTAAACAATTTACTGATAAACGTTTTTTAAAATTAAACCAGTTATCTTGGTTAATACGAATTATTTAAAAGAATATGCCAAGGCCTTTCAGGAAGGCCATAATTACCAAAACGGGTGAGATGAAGCGCACCACGAACAGCCACATCTTGGAAAAGAGCCAGTCGAAAGCGTTGAAGCAGTTCATCTCTTCCAGGGCGGATTTGTTGCCCCAGACATAGCTTACATATAGCAGCGTCATCAGTCCGGCCAAGGGCATCAGCCAGAGGCAGGTGGTGTTGTCCAATATGGCGAAGAAGGATTCGGAGCGCAGTTTCAATGTCTCTGTAAAGAATTGTCCGAGCTTGGGAACATTGCTGTAGTTCGCGGCCGACACGGCGGTCAGGGGAACGAGCGGGCCCAAGACTATGATGAGAAGGATAACGGCTTTCGCACGGGAAAGGTAAAGCTTCTGCATAATGCCCTGCACGGCGCCTTCCAGCATCGAGATCGAACTTGTCAGGGCCGCCAAAAGCAGCATGAGGAAGAAGAGTGTTCCCCACAGCGGGGACAAGGGCAGTTTTCCAAAAGCTACGGGCAGGACTTTGAAGACTAATGACGTTCCTTCCTCAGGAGAGAGACCGGTGGAGAAAAGCAGAGGGAAGATGGCAAGCCCGGCGAGGATGGAGGCGAAGGTGTCCATTATGACGATGGTGCAGGCGGTCTTGGGAAGCGAGCTGGAGCGCCCAAGGTAGGAGCCATAGGCGATACCAACGCCGGATCCCAAAGATAGCGTGAAGAAAGCCTGCCCCAGGGCCGCCATGACGCCCTCGGCACTCAATTTGCTGAAGTCCGGCAAGAAGAGGAAGCGCAAGCCTTCATGAGCGTTCGGCAGCGTGAGCGCTCTTATGATGATCGCGACGATCAGGATAAAAATGAGCGGCATGAAGATCTTGGAGAAGCGCTCGATGCCTTTCTGAACTCCCGCCATGACGATAAAGGCGGTGGCTAAAAAGAAGGCTAACGCAGCCGCGATGGTCACCCAGAATTGACTGCCGGAGGCCGTGACGATATTGTCGAGCAACTCCGCGGAAAACGCCGGCTCGCGGAAGATCCTGCCCATAGGAGAAATGATCGCGTAAACGATGATCCAGCCGCCCACCACGGAATAGAAGACCGCGATCATAAGGGGAGTCAGGAACGTCACCGTAAAGCCGAGGAATCCCCAGCCGAAAAGCAGCGCTCCCAAAGCGAAGAAGCCGCAGGTCCCGGCGTAAAAATACAGTCCTTTTAAAGCAAAAGCCGTCGCGCATAAGATAAGCGCAACGGCCGCGAGAAATGAAAGCTTCGTTTTTTTGGGAGCCAATTCCGTCATGGCTTCCAAAGGCCCCTTGCCAGAGGCGCGCCCCAACGAAAGCTCGCAGAGCATAATGGGAAGGCCTATTAAGAAAATGGCGGCGAGATAGACAAGCATGAAAGCGGCTCCTCCGTATTTTCCCATGATGTAGGAAAAACGCCAGATGTTGCCAAGCCCTATGGCGGATCCCGCCATGGCCAGAACGAAACCTTTGGAGGAAGACCAGAATTCTTTGTTGGGACTCACCTGAAAACTCCCAGCCCGTCGAGGAAAGCCAGAAGCACCAGGAGGGGCGATATGAAGCGGATGAAAAAGGCCCAGATGACGCAGGGGGACAGAGGCGAGGGATCGCCTACGGTATTGTATTCATGGACGCCTGAAAGCAGATGCCAGCAGTGCGTGTCCATGGCGCCCGTGGAGCCGCTGCGCATTTCTTTGACGGCTTCCTTGGGACCCCAGACCCAGCCGGCGTACAAAAGCGTCAAAAAGCAGGCTATCGGGATGAGCCACTGGCAGGCGCCGGTGTCGAAGGTGTCGAAGAGGCTGCCCTGGGCGGTCAGGAAAGTCTTCTGGATGAATTCGCCGAGCGCAGGGAAATTGGAGTAGTCGCCGGAAGTCAATGTGATGACGCAGGAGACGAGGCAGAGTATGGGAACAAGGACCAAAAGCACCCTGCTTCTCTTCCACTTCAGCTCTTCCACCATAAGGCAGACAGGGCCTTCCAGGAGGGATACGGCGCTCGTCAAGGCCGCGATGAGAACGGCGACGAAGAAGATAACGTTCCAAACAGTGGACAAGGGCAGTTTCTGGAAAGCCAGCGGCAGCACCTTGAAGATCAGCGAGGGACCGGAATCCGGGGCGAAGCCCATGGCGAAGACCACCGGAAAAATGGCAAGGCCTGCCATGACGGAAACGAGAGTGTCTAAGAGCGCTATTATGACCGTGGAACGCGGCAGATTGTTGTCACGCTTCAAATACGCGCCGTAGGTGATGGTTATGCCCATACCCAGGGAAAGCGAATAAAAGGCGTGTCCGAGAGCCGCGAGGCAGGAGCGCCCTGAGAGCTGCGAAAAGTCTGGGACGAAAAGGAACCTCAGTCCCTTGGAAGAGCCTTCCAGCGTCAGGCCTCTGAAGATCAGAACGATAAGAAGCAGGGCCAGAAGCGGCATGAAGATCTTGGAGAAGCGCTCGATGCCTTTCTGTACGCCGATCCAGATGATAGCGGCCGTGGTGAGCATGAAGCCAAGCGTCGCTACCAGCGGCGTGGCCCAGTAGCCCTTGGGCGTCATGATGATGGGCGTCATGACGGCGGTGGCTTCCGCGACCGTATGGACGTTCAATTGCCCGGTCACGGATTTCCAAACGTAGATGAGCGTCCAGCCTCCCACCACGCCGTAGTAGGCCAGGATGAAGAGGGGAGTGATGGCGCCGTACAGAACGCCCAGCGTCACCCAGCCGAAAGTTATGAAAGAGACGCCGGCGATGGCAAAAAGCGCGGCGTAGAAGAAATGTCCGAAACTGAGGAAAGAGATGGCGCACACCAGAGCTAAGACCCCGATGGTGCTGGAGAGGTTAGAGCGTTCAGGCCCCAGCTTGTGGAAGGTCCTGACAGGATTGGACTGGGCCGCGCGGCCCATGGTCAGTTCGCAAAGCATTATGGGGATGCCGACCAAAAAGACGCAGCCAAGGTAAACAAGCAAAAAAGCGCTGCCGCCGTTCTGTCCGGTTATGAAGGAAAAACGCCAGATGTTGCCGAGCCCCACCGCGGAGCCGGCCATAGCCATAATGAATCCGAAAGAGGATCCCCAGTGTTCTTTTTTCACAGACATTCAGATCTTTTCGATAAGCGCGCAGGCTAATGCGGCGATTCCTTCCTTTCTGCCCGTGAAGCCTAATTTTTCCGTAGTGGTGGCTTTTACGCTGACGCAATCGAGGGAAGTGCCGCAGCAGGACGCCAGGATCGCCCGCATCGATCCCACATAAGGGCTGATCTTCGGTTCCTGCGCGATGATGGTTATGTCAAAATTAACGATTCTATAACTGTTCTTGCCAAGGAGGGCGACGACTTCTTTCAAAAGCGCAGTGCTGTCGGCGCCTTCGTATTTACTATCGGTGTCGGGGAAAAGTTTTCCGATGTCTCCAAGGGCGGCGGCGCCGAGAAGGGCGTCCATCAGGGCGTGAGTGGCCACGTCCGCGTCGGAGTGCCCCGCTAGTCCCAGATCATAGGGAATATTGACGCCGCAAAGCTTGAGAGTTCTTCCCGGCGCGAAAGCGTGAACGTCGAATCCCTGGCCGATCCTGAACATAATCAGATGAACTGCTCCAGGAAGCGGATATCGTTTTCGTAGAAGAGGCGGATGTCGTCGATCCTATACTTGAGGATAGCCAATCTCTCGACGCCCAGACCGAAGGCGAAGCCCGTGATGTCGGGATCGGTGTAGCCCGCGGCCTTGAAGACGTTGGGGTGCACCATGCCGGCGCCCAAAACTTCCACCCAGCCCGTGCCTTTGCAGACGCTGCAGCCTTTGCCGGAGCAGACCGTGCAGGTGATGTCGACTTCAGCGCTTGGTTCCGTGAAGGGGAAGAAACCCGGGCGCAGCCTTATGGAAGCCTGCGGGCCGTAGTAGATCTTCGCGAAATTCATCAAAGTGCCTTTCAATTGAGCGAAGGTCACGTTCTTGTCAACGTACAGTCCTTCGATCTGGTGGAAGATGGTGTAGTGGGAGGCGTCGATCCTTTCGTTCCTGTAAACGCGGCCCGGCGCGATGAAGCGGATGGGCGGCTGCTGCCTTTCCATCGTCCTGGCCTGCACCGGGGAAGTGTGGGTGCGCATAAGTATCTTGTTGCCGGATTCGGCGACTTCCTTGGGGGACTTCACGAAGAAGGTGTCCTGAACGTCGCGGGCAGGATGGGTGTCGGGAATGTTGAGGGCGTCGAAGTTGTGCCACTCGTCCTCAACGTCCGGGCCTTCCTCGATGGTAAAGCCCAACCTCAGGAAGATGTTGGAGATCTCTTTCAAAGCCGCGGAAGTCGGATGGATGGAGCCAAGCGTGGCGAAGCGCCCTGGCAGCGTCACGTCGATCTTGTCTTTCTGCAGCTTGGCGGTGTCTTCCGCTATCAAGAGCGCGATCCGCTTGTCGGAGAGCGCGGCGGAAACGGCGGTCTTGGCCTCGTTGACGATCTTGCCGAAAGCGGGCCTTTCCTCGTTGGAGAGATCTTTCATGCGGGACATGTAGGCCGCGAATGATCCTTTGCGTCCCAAATATTTGATGTCAAGCTCAGCCAGTTCGGAGGTGCTTTTGGCAGCCTCTATGGCCGCGACCGCTTCGTTTTTAAGATTTTCCAGTTCGTTAGCGATTTGTTCCAGCATAGAGTTATTCCTTGATTTTATTTGTTTATTATATCAGAAAGTCCCGTCCTTTTGGGGCAAAGACTTGTGAACATATCAAACGGTCACAACTTTTTTGCTATAATAAACTTAAAGTTGCTAAAAGTCTCTAGAGTTTCACGAATGGGATATCTATAGGATAATTTGACACAATTGGAACAAATAATGACATTGAAAACTATCGCCTCGATAGCCGCCCTTGCCGGCGCGCTCGTCTGTACGGCCGAGGAGCCGCAGTCCAAAGGAGCCGGATTTAAGAAGCTCGGCGCCATGCTTGATCTGTCGCGCGGGCGCGTCTACAAGGTCCCTTATCTGAAGCGCTGCTTCGAGCGCATGTCAAAAATGGGCTACAACAGCGTCATGCTCTACACCGAGGACACCTACCGCTTGGAAGGCGTGCCGAAATGGGGGCTGAACCGCGGCGGCTATACAAAGGAAGACGTGAAGGAGATCAAGGCGGCCGCGGACGCGAACGGACTTGAACTCGTTCCCTGCATCCAGACGCTCGGGCATCTCGAAAAATGGCTTAGATGGAGCGATTCCAAGGACGTGCGCAATAACGACTGGACGGTTTTGGTCGGCGAGCCGAAAACCTACGAGCTCATCGAGAAGATGGTAGCGTTCTGGCAGGAAGCCGCCGGCGGCAGCCGCATCCACGTCGGCATGGACGAAGCCTGGGGCTTCGCGGACCATGAATACGCCAAACGCCACGGCAAGCGTCCGGACTTCGACGTTTTCCTTGAGCATTTAAGGAAGGTCTGCGAGATCTGCAGCCGCCACGGCTACAAGGAAGTTCTCATTTGGAGCGACATGTTCTACGGCTTGTACCGCGACAGCGGCGGAACGAACGCCGAGGAGATCTCTGAAAAGATCCCGGAGGGCGTGCGCCTGGTCTTCTGGGAATACGACTCCGAGGACGTTGAATATTATTCCAAAACGATCGACGGACACGCCGAGCTCAACGGCAAGCCCATATTGGCGGGCGGCGCCCAAGTGTGGGACCGCTTCATTCAATTCCGCGAGAAGATGCTCAGAGCCTCGCGCGCTTTCCTTGCCGCCGCGAAAGAGAAGGGCTGCCCTGAGATGTGGTTCACCTTTTGGGGCGACAACGGCGCCTACCATATTCCCGAGATCATTGACGAAGCCATGTTCGTCTGCGCCGAACTCGCCGCCGGGCGGCCTACCGAGCCCAACGACGACAATTGCGCGCGCTTCAAGGCCATTACGGGTATGGACTACGGAACCCTCGCCAAGATCTCCGATTGCATGAGCCATCCGAACTACAACCTGGGATTCCGCGAGAGGACGTTCTTCTATGACGATCCGCTTTACATGCTCGAAGTAAGAAACGCCCTCTCGAAGTGGGACGGCGACGGTATCAACCGCCTCATAGCGTGGCGCGACGCCATGGCCGACATTGAAGCGGGCGCGAAGGAGTCAGGCGCCCCCGTCTCGTGCGCTTTCAACCGCGCGACGCTGACAAAGCTGGACTATTCGCTTTCTATGCTTGAGGCTTGGAAGGCGAAGGACGCCGAGAAGATCAAGACGGCCGCGGCGAAACTCGGCAATGCGGTTGCGGCGATGCGCGAATTCTGCGAAGTATACCGCGACAACTGGAACGAGACTTCCCAACCATTCGGTTTTGAGCTTATCCAGAATCGCAATGCCGGTGTGCTTTCCCGCATGGAGGAGGCCAAGCGCCGCGTGGACGAGTATATCGCGGGCAAAGCGGCGACGATCCCCGAATTCGACGAGGCTGTTGAGCCTTTCGGCAACACATGGTAACATTGGCACAAAATAACAATACATAGAAGGAGAACAAAATGAAGAGCCATGACAAAAACTGGTTAAAACTGATGGTCGCCTGTCTTTTTATCCTGCCGCTGACTTCCGCGTGCGTGCCCGATGGCGGCAAGGAGACCGTAAAAGAGACCGGCGACCCCAACAAACTTGAAGTCGCGACGAGTATCGCGACGCTGGAATTCGACACCTCGAACGCCCCGGACCTCAAGCAGTGGACCAAGGAAAAATTCGCGCCCGCGATAGAGGAATGGGTCGTTAAGCTGACCGACGTCATGGCTTCCGACGGCTGGACGCCGCCCTCTAAGATCTACTTCCAGTTCGTCGTCGTTAAGCTGGAGAACGCCGATCACGCGCCGGCGTGGGCTGTGCCGAGCGAAAGCCGGGTCAGCCTCCGCGTCGACTGGTTCAGGGAAAACTTGAACGGCGAGGCGCTCGGCTCTACCATTCACGAGCTCACCCACGTCATGCAGAACTACTGGACGGAAGGGGCGAACGAGAAGAATTGCCCGGAATGGGCGAGCGAGGGCTACGCGGACTACGTCAGGTGGGTCCTTTTCGAGCCCGAGTCCAAAGGCTGCGATTTCGTGTACCTGGCTCCCGACAAATATCACTACAACGACTCCTACCGCGTCACCGCGCATTTCTTAGGTTTCGTGGAAAGCCGATTCCCCGGGACGATGAAAAAGTTCAACGCCGCGCTCCGCGACCACACCTTCGACGACGGCAAGTTCTGGAAGGACGCGACCGGAAAAACCGTCAAAGAGCTCGAAGCTGACTGGAAGGCCGACCTCAAGAAGACCGCCGCCGATTTGAAGGCGAAAAACGCTTAGTTCCCGCGGCCTTATTTCCAGATAAGAATCATGTAGGCAAGATATGCGGCAAAAAAGAGCGCGCCGGCTAAGCGGCTTATTTTCCCGCGTATCATGAACAGTATGAAAACGACCGTGACCGCGGTCATGACGGCGAAATCAAAAAGGATGTTTTTTTCGACCGGGAAAGGTTTTATGATCGCGGTTACGCCGGGGATCATCAGGGCGTTGAAGATGTTGCTGCCTATGATGTTCCCTATGGCGAGGTCGCTCCTTTTGTGGATCGCCGATATAAGGGAGGCGGCCAATTCCGGAAGCGAAGTGCCGACCGCCACTATCGTGAGACCGATGACCGTTTCGCTGACGTGCCAGTCCCTGGCCAAGGCGACGGCGTTCGTGACCATAAGTTTGGCGCCGCCAATCATGACGGCTATGCCGACGGCGGTCACCATGAAACTTATGAAAAAGTTGTTCCACGGTCCCGTCAGATCCGGGACCTCTTCGCTTTTCGCGTCAGGGCTGAAGACGCTCCAAAGGATATAGGATAGCATCGCGGCGGTCATGATCATCCCGTAAGGGCGGCCGATGTATCCCAAAAAGAAAGTCAGGCCGAGCAGGACGACGCTGAGGGCTAGCGAGAAGATCTCCCTGAAGCGGGCCTTTTCCGTAAAGACGACGGGATTGACCAAGGCGGTCAAGCCGAGTATCAGGATGATGTTGGCTATGTTGCTGCCTATTACGTTGCCAATGGCGAGCCCGGGAGAGTTTATCTTTCCGACGACCGAGAACAGGCTGGCCAAAAGTTCCGGAACGGACGTCCCGAAGCCGACCACGACGATCCCGATAACAAGGCCGGAAACGCGAAGCTTTTTGGAGAGCGCTATGGCGCCTCTCACCATCGCTTCGCCGCCCGCTATCAGGAAAGCGAGCCCAAGAATGAAAAGCAGTCCTTCTTTCATGCGTTAAAGTTCTTCGTACCTGTTTACCCAGTTTTCAACGACGGAAAGCGAGTTGTCCCAGAATTCGGATCTGGTTATGTCATACCCGAAACGCGCCGCAAGTTCCCTGGGCGAAGCTTGGCCGGCGGAGCGGAGGAAATCCATGTACTTGGGAATGAAGGCCGCGCCTTCTTTTCGGTAGAGGGAATAGAGGGCCATGGCGAAGAGGCGGCCGAAGGCGTAGGGATAGTTGTAGAAATTGAAGCCGCTGAAGTAATAGTGGGGCTTCCAGGTCCACATGTAGGGGCCGAGGCAGTTAGGATCCAAAGCGTCGCCGAAAGTGGCCTTCTGGGCCTTCTCCATGATGGCGCAGAGTTCTTTGGCGGTCAGTTCGGCCTCTTCGCGGCGTTCCATGACTTCTTTTTCGAAAAGGAAACGCGAGGCGATGTCGACTATTACGCCGCTGGTGCTCGCGATGGCGTTCTCAAGGATGTAGAGCTCCTCATCCTTGCTTTTAGCTTCTTTGAGGGCGGATTCGCTGACGATCATCTCGTCCATTATGGAGGCCGTCTCGGCCAGCGTCATGGGGCACTTGCGCTGCTTCATGGGCAGCCCTTTCATGCAGTAGTTGTGGAAGGCGTGGCCCAGTTCGTGGGCCAGGCAGTTGACGGAATCGAAATTGCAGGCGTAATTTGCCAGGATGCGGGATTCCTCAAGTTTTCTTATAGGCATGCAGAAGGCGCCGCCTCTTTTGCCGTCCCTGGGCTCGGCGTCGATCCAATTGTTCTCGAAGGCTCGTTTCGCCAGGTTGCGCAGCTCTGGGGAGAAACTCTCGAAATGGCGGTAGAGGAAATTTTGGCAGTCTTCGATGGAATAATTTCTGGAGCTGTCGCCCACGGGAGCGTCCAAGTCGCACCAGCGCAGTTTCGGAAGGCCGAGCTTTTTCGCTTTGCTCTTGAAGTAGCGCCTGAAAAGCGGGAAGGAGCGTTCCATAGCGTCCCAGAGGGCGGAAAACGTCTCGTCGTCAAGCCGGGAGATCCTTAGGCTCTGTTCGAGAGCGGAGGAGTAGCCTCGCGCCCTGGCCATGGTGTTGGCGCTTCCTTTGACGCCGTTCAAACAGGCGGCGATCTGATCTTCAAGCTGTTTCCAGGCGGCTTCCTCGGTCTTCTGGGCATTCAATCTGACGTCGGGATCGCTGTCGGTCTGGTAGGCTCTGACAGCCGTCAGGGGCAGCCTTTTCGTTTCGCCTTTGTAGGTGAACTCCGCGGAGGCTCTCGAAGTTATGAGGCCCTGCATCTTGGCCCAGGCATGGGTGCCGCACTGCTCAAGTTTGGCGGCCAGCTCCTCTTCCTTTTCGCTTAAAAGATGGGAGGCGTTGTCTCTTTCCTCGCTGAGGGCGAATCTGAAATCTATGAGATCGTTTGAAGCGTTGGAAGCCCAGAATTCGTTCCAGAGTTTTTCGGGAACGGCGGCGAGCCATTTGAGATAACGGACCCTGAGAAGGCCGAGGGCCACCATGGCGCCGGAAAGCGAAGACTCTATTTTGACCGCTTCGGAGTTGTAGGAATCAGTCGTGATGAGGGCGTGGCAGTAGACGCTTATGGCTTCCACGGGCTCGGAGAGCTCTTCTTCCTGGGCGATCATTTTTGCGAGGTCGGACGCGAGTTCCTCAACGCTCCCGGGGCAGGGAGGGAATTCCAATTCCTTAAGAGCGGAGACGTTGTTTTTGATCTTAAGAAGATCAGCTTTCAGTTCGGGGGAATCAAGGGAAGGATAAAGCTCCTTCAATTGCCAGTGGGGAAGAGCGTTCGACATTTTATGTTTCCTTAAAATTTGTATGCTAAAACTTCTTTGAGCGTCGGTATGGAAGGCGCGGCGCCGGAGCGCGTCACAGAGATGGCGGCGGCAATGGACGCGAGATTGAGCGCGTCTTTCGGAGCCAGGCCGCTGATCACGGAGGCGAAGAAGTATCCCGCGAAGGTGTCGCCGGCGCCCACGGAATCAACGGCTTTGACGGGATAGGCCTCCTGCCTTACGACTTCTTTCCCGTCGTCATAGTAGGCGCCGTTTTCTCCCAGGGTCAGGATCGTTTTGGTGTTGGGGAATTTTTCCCGCATGCTTTTCAGGATATCCACAGGACGGTCGGAGGGAACTCCGGAAATGGTTGCGCCCTCCACTTCGTTCACGATGAGATACGACGTCTTTTCAAGCGGAAGGGCTTTTATGGAGTCGTCGCAGGGCGAGGGGTTGAAGGCGATGACGACGCCTTTTTCTGCCAGTTCGTTCATTATTTCCGGCAGAAGGTTCACTTCGTTCTGGGCTATGAACCAGTCGCCGGCGGACAGGAAAGCGTCCAGGTTTTCGACGAGTTTTTTCGGCACGCAGCGGTTGGAGCCGCCGAAGTGCACGATGGCGTTCTGCCCCGAGGGCGTCACCTGAATGACCGCGTGCCCCTGGGGAACGTCCAAGGGGTAGAGGAAGTCGCACTTCACGCCTTCCGTTTCGAGATAGTCCTTGAAGTCCAGTCCGTCGGAGCCGCGCGCGCCCGAGAGGTAGACCTCGGGAAGGCCCGCTCTCTTAAGGGCGATCGCTTGGTTGAAGCCCTTGCCGCCGTGGAAAACGCCGAGCTCCTTGGCGGGCAGCGTCTCGCCCGGGTTTACGAAATGCGGGACGCGGTAGATCATGTCCCTGACAAGGGAACCGTAGCAGACGACTTTCGGCATATCAGCTCCGGTTCTGGATGACGTATCTGACAAGCTGGTCCGTGCTGGCGTCCGGATCTTTCTGCAAAGCTTTCTGGACGGCTTCCTGGACTTCCGTCTGGCGGAAGCCAAGGGCGACGAGCGCCATAACGGCGTCCTGGGCGTTCTTGGAAATGCCGGCGGGCGCGGTCTTGCCGGCCAGGTGCGTCAGCTTGTCTTTCAGCTCCACGATGATCCTTTCGGCGGTCTTTTTCCCGATGCCTTTGATGGAGGAGAGGGCTTTCACGTCTTCACTGGCGATGGTGTGGCAGAGGCTGGATATGGGCTGGCTGCTGAGGATAAGGAGTGCCGATGCCGGGCCGATGCCGGACACTTCTATAAGTTTCAGGAAGACTTCCCGTTCCTCGCGGTTCGCGAATCCGAAAAGCTTCTCCTCGTTCTCCCTCAAGTGATGGAAGATCAGTATTCTTGCCTTGTCGCCGACGGAAGGGAGCGTTTCGTAAGTGTTGAGGGAAATGCTGACTTCGTAGCCGACGCCGCCTACGTTCAGAACGACAAAGGCCGGCTCTTTTTCATCTATTATGCCTTCCAGAAACGTGATCATTTTTCCTCCGCGTCAGTGATTGTCTGCCCGTATTTCAGGGCGTGGATATGGGTTATGGCTATCGCCAGGGCGTCCGAGGAGTCCGGCAGCATGCGGGTGTCCTTTATTTTCAGCATGTTGGTCACCATCGCCTGGACCTGGTCTTTGGTGGCGGCGCCGATGCCGACCACGGCTTTCTTCACCCTGGTGGGGGAGTATTCCATAACGGGGATCCTCCTAAGGGCCGCGGGAAGAACCGCGGCGCTCCTCGCTTCGCCGATCTTCAATGCGCTGCGGGCGTTCTTGTAGAAAAACTGGCTCTCTACAGCGACCGTCGTCACGTCGTAGCTTTTCAAAAGCTCGTCGATACCCTCGAAGATCCTGGCGTAGCATTCCACAAGGGGAAGACTGGCGGAATTCTTTATGACACCGAATTCCGCGCACTCCGTCACGCCGCTCTCAGAGCGGACAAGGCCGTAGCCTGTGACGCGGGTGCCGGGATCGATGCCGAGAACAAGCATTACTTAACCTCGATTTCCTTCATCTCGAAAACGGGCGCTCCGGGATTCGGCTTGGCGCCTGGGAGATTCTGGTCGGCGGCCTTGGCATCCAATTGGGCGTCCAGTTCCTTCAGAGGATCAACGTTTTCCGGTTTGCTCTCGGGAACGTCGAAGGCGGATCCTTTGACTTCGACGGTCTCAACCGTTTCGGTCACCGCGGGGGAATCGAAGGCGGAACTTGTCTCCTCAGCTTTTTCCGCGGCCTCTTCAACTTTCTCTTCGGCCTTCACTTCCGAATTTTCCGGGAACTCCAATGGATTGCTTTCCACGACCTCGACGGATGTCGGGGTTATGGCGGGAACGTTCTCGACGGTTTCTTCAGCGGCTTCTGTCTTGGCGGCGGGCTTAGTCATAAAGTCGCCGACCTTCTTGCCAGGTCTGGTGGCGGGCTTGGCGTCCATGAGCTCGGGATCGAAAACTTCGATGCTGCAGGAGCGCCTGAGACCGTTCATGTAGGGCTCGTAAACGGAAGCGCTCTTCGATTCGGCCACCCTGCGGTAGATGTCGTCGTAGGCTTCCCTTTCCGTCTGAACGTGGGCGTCCTGTTTGGCGCTGACATAGACGATGTGGTAGCCGAAGGTGGTCTTTATGACGTCGCTGTACTGGCCGGGAGCAAGGTTGAAGGCCGCTCTTTCCACCTCGGCCATCTCTTCGCCGAAGTGGCCCTGCTCGATTATGCCCCAGTCGCCGCCGGAGTCTTTCATAGGGCCTTCGGAATACATGAGGGCCAGTCTCTGGAAATTGGCACCCTGCGCAAGCTGCGACCTGATGTCCCTGATCCTGGTCTCGGGATCAAGTTTTCCTTCCTCCGTCTTGTCCTTTATCAGGATCTGGTAAAGATGGACGCTGGGCTGGCGGGTGTAGATCAGATTTTTGTTCTCGGTGTAGAATTTGTGCACTTCGTGCGGAAGCACCCTTACTCTTTTGAAGACCTTTTCCTGGAGGACCGCCTGGGCTTTGATGGCGTCGGCCATGTGCTGCCTGAATTCCAGAAGCGTTATCTTGTTTTCCTTCAGGTAAGCCTGGAATTCCTCTTCCGAAGCGTAGCGCTCCCTCTCCTTGTTGAGCTGTTTGTCGATCTCGATGGGAGGGATCTTGACTTCGAGTTTGTCAGCTTCCTTGACGAGCAGCTTGGTGTCGATGATGCTTTTCAAGGCGTTGACTCTTTCCTTGCGGTACTCGCTCCTGATCTCCTCGTCGTTCGGCATCATTTTGGCGTACGACTTGAGAGTGGGGCTGATGTAACGGTCGAGTTCCACCGCGGTGATGGACGCGTCGCCGACCTTGGCTACGATGCTGTTCACTTCCTCGGCGCAAACAGGAGCGCCAAAAAGGAGCAGAACGGCAAGAAGCTTAATACTGTTCGACCAATTTTCTAATGAGGCTTTCATTGCGGATCACCTTATATTTGTTGGTTAGGGACTGCAGGACCGCTTCGTAGGCTTCGCCGGTCTTTCGCAGCGCCAGCTGATTTTTCAGTTCGTCTTTTATTTCCTCAAAGGACAGCGTCCTCTCCGGGACTCTGTCGGTAAGCTTTATCACATGGTATCCCTGGGAAGTCTCGACAACGGGGGAGATGTCGCCGATGCTCATTCTCTCGACAGCCCTTTCGAAGGAAGGGTGCGTCTGACCCTTGGTGAAGAAGTCGAGGTCGCCGCCTTTGACTTTGGAGGGGCAGTCCGAATAGGCCGAGGCCAATTGCCCGAAATCTTCGCCTTCCAGGGCGCGGCGCCTCAGTTCGCTCGCCCTCGCGTAGGCGTTGCTGACTTCCGCCCTGTAGGCGTTGGGAGAAACTTTCACAAGGATATGGGAAGCCCTGAACTGGGCCGGCTTGGTGTATTCGCTCTTGTGCGCCTCGAAGTAGTCCCTGGCTTCCTTTTCGCTGACTTCTCCTTTCACGTTGATGTAGCGGTCGTAGAAATATTCAAGGTTGACCTTGTGCACAGCGTCTTCTATCGCTTCCGCGTACCCCTTTTCACCGCTGAAATCCTCGTGCGCCGCGGCGTATTCGAAGACCTTGTTGTTGATGAGCTGCGTGATGAACTCGCTTCTCCTCTTGTCGAAATCCCTTCTCAAATATCCTGGCAGAGTGTCGAGGTTGGGCTGGGCGAAGAGCTGATAGAATTCGGCCGTCGGAACGGGTATGCCGCCGACCAGGGCCAGGTCGTTGCTGGTGCAGTGGTCCTGCGGCGTATGGATAGGCAGCGATATCAGCTGGCTTCCGACTTTGGCGGAAGGCTGCTGAGCGCTGGCTTGGAAGACCGTGACGGTAACGACCGCGGCGTTGGCAAGCTTGCTTTGAACAGGGGCTTCCCGGACGACGGACGTCTTGGCGCCGGTCTCCCTCAGGACGACGGGCACTACTTGCAGGTTCTCCTCCGCTTTCTCATCGAAGGCGTTCTTGTCGCAGCCGTAAAGAAGCGCGAGCGCACTGAAAACTAAAAGGTATCTTTTCATAACGAGATGCTTTCTTTGAGCATTTCCTCCGTGTCATGCTCGATAAGTGGCAGAATGAGACGGTCGAGGTCGCCGTCCATTATTTCTCCCAGGGCGTGGACCGTCAAGCCTATGCGGTGATCCGTCACGCGGTTCTGGGGGAAGTTGTAGGTTCTTACTTTGTCGCTGCGGTCTCCGCTGCCGACCATCGTCTTCCTCTGGTCGGAGCGTTCCTTCGCGGCGTCCTGTCTTTCTTTTTCCAGAAGGCGGGCCTGCAGGACGCGCATGGCTTTCGCCTTATTCTTATATTGGCTTCTCTCATCCTGGCAGGTGACGACAAGCCCGGTCGGGAGGTGCGTTATCCTGATGGCGGAGTCGGTCGTGTTGACGTGCTGGCCGCCGGCGCCGGTGGAGCGGTAGATGTCGATCCTCAAGTCCTCCGGCTTGATGTCGACCGTCACTTCCTCCTGCTCAGGCAGGACCACCACGGAGGCCGCGGAGGTGTGTATCCTGCCCTGCGTCTCCGTTTCCGGCACTCTTTGCACCCTGTGCACGCCGGCTTCGTACTTCATGTGCGAATATACGGCTTCGCCCTGGATGCTGAAGATTATTTCCTTAAGGCCTCCGGCCGCGGCAGGGCTCGTGTTCATCGTCTCGATCTTCCAGCCCTGGCGTTCCGCGTAGCGGGAATACATCCTGAAAAGCTCGGAAGCGAACAGCGCCGCTTCTTCGCCGCCGGTGCCGGCCCTGATTTCCATAATGGTGTTCGCTTCGTCGTAAGGGTCTTTGGGCAGAAGCAGGACCATCATGGCCTTTTCGAGCTCCTCAGCTTTGGCGGTCATTTCCGTAAGCTCGCTCTTGGCCAGCTCGACCAGTTCGTGATCCTCGTTTTCGGAAATGATCTTTTCGCAGTCCTCCACAGCCGACTGGGCGTCGCCGAGGGCTCGGCCTGTCTCCACCACGGCTTTCAAGTGTTTGTGGCGGCGGGTCAGTTCGCGCAGACGCTTAGAATCGGAAGCGGTCTCGGGCAGCCCGAGCTCTTCTTCGATCCTCGCTATCTCGGCGGCTTGTGCGGTTATGTCGAATACTTTCATGCCTTAAGTGAAGAGCAAAAAAAACGAAGCCCACAGCCCGTCAAAAATAACGCGCGTCGTGAGCTTCGTGTGACAGGGGAAAAAAGACCTCTTAGTCTTTTTTGCCGTAACGACGGTTGAACTTCTCGACGCGGCCGGCCGTGTCGACGAATTTCTGCTTACCCGTGAAGAAGGGGTGACATTCGGAGCAAATACCGATATGCATGTCCTTTACTGTGGCGCCGACTTTGAAAACATGGCCGCAGGCACAGGTGATGGTCGTCTGTTCGTAGTTGGGGTGGATCTTTTCTTTCATTACTTTGACCTGATTCAGTTATAGTTATTTAATGGTAGAGGATATTATACTGAAACAAGGGCTCAAAAGCAAGGGAGGCCTTTTAAACCAAAGCCATCATTTCGTAGGCTAAGGTGGCGGCGGTGAAGTCGTAGGCGTGGAAATTCTTGATGGGGGAGAATTCCACCAGGTCCAGGCCGATTATCGTTCTTCCTTTGGTTAGTTCCGCGAGGAGGTCAAGCGTTTGGTACCAGAGGAGGCCGCCGGGAACGGGTGTCCCGGTGGCGGGCATAATAGCGGAGTCCAGGCCGTCGATGTCGAAGGAGACGTAGATCTTCTTGGGGAAATTCGCGGGAAGGAGTTTGTTTTTCTTTCTTTCCTTGAAGCGGCGGAAGAGTTCCTCAGCGTCGTGGAAAGTCACTTTGTTTTTCTTGTCCTGTCTAAAGTCTTGTTCTTCCTGACAGTAGGAGCGGGTGCCGAACTGCGCTATGGGGATATTAAGCTCGCTGATACGGCGCATGACGGAGGCGTGGGAGAGAGGGTCATCTTCGTAGGCGAAGCGGAGGTCGGCGTGGGCGTCAAACTGTATGAGGCCTATTTCAGGGCCATAGAAGGCTTTTAAAGCCTTGATCGCCGGAAGAGTGACTGTGTGTTCGCCTCCCAGAAGAAAGGGGGTAGAATGGCACTTCAAGGCGTACGAGACGGCTTTTTCAATGGCATTGAGAGTGGGGGCGGGCTTGGCTGTGTAGATGCCATTTTCGCCGGGAGCAAAGCCTCGCTGAATCTTCTCAAGCTGGGAGGAGGATTCTATTATGGCTTTGGGGCCGAGCTTCGTGCCGGTGCCGTAGGAAACGCTCTTTTCGTAGGGGGCGGGAATGACGTGGAAAGCGGCCTCGGTGGGCTTGGCGGGCTTGAATTCGGAATCAAGGAAGGCGGTCATAGTTTTGCTCCCAGTCTTGAGGCGTAGTCTTCGTAGGTGAATTCTCTTATGAGCTTCGTTTCGCCGCTGGCTTTCTGGTAGGCGAGGCTGGGAAGATCGATGCCGTTGAACATGCAAGTCTTGACGAAGGAATAGATCGCCATGTCGGTGAAGACAAGGCGGTCTCCGACTTTAAGCTCGTGGTCGAAGGAGTAGTCGCCGATGTAGTCGCCGGCCAAACAGGTGAGGGCGCCCAGACGGTAGGTGTAGGGCTTTTCCTTGGGCTGTCCTGAGCCAATGATGTAGGGGCGGTAGGGCATCTCCAGAACGTCCGGCATATGGTTGGCGGCGGAGGTGTCCAAGATGGCGATCGGCATGCCGTTCTCGATGATGTCGAGGACGGTCGTTACGAGGTATCCGGCGTTGATGGCCACGGCTTCGCCCGGCTCGAGATAAACCGTCTTAAGATCGAAAGCGGTCTTGAACTGTTTGATGAGCTTGACGAGATGATCGCGGTCGTAGTCTTCGTTAGTGATGTGCTGGCCGCCGCCCATGTTGATCCAGTCAAGGTCGCGGAGGAACTTGCCGAATTTTTTTGCGACGACGTCGAGAGTGCGCTCAAGAACGTCGGACTTCTGCTCGCACATGGTGTGGAAATGCAGCCCGGAGATCTCCTTTACGCCATGCTTTTCCAGATCCTCGGCTTTCACGCCGAAGCGGGAATAAGGGGCGCAGGGGTCGTAAATCTTGGTTTCAACTTCCGAATACTCGGGATTGATCCTTAAACCTGTTTGTATCTCACGGCCGGAATTCTGAAGCGTCGGTTTGTGATGACGGAGCTGGGAGAAGGAGTTGAAGACGATGTGGTCGGCGAGCTTGACGATCTCCTGCATGTCCTCATCAGAGAAAGCCGGGGCGTAGACGTGAGTCTCACCGCCAAAATTCTCTTTGCCGAATCTGGCTTCGAAAAGGCCGCTGGAGCAGGTGCCGTCAAGATAAGGCTTGAGCGTTTGGGCAGCCTCCGGCATGGCGAAACACTTGAGAGCCCAGAGGATCCTGCAGTCCGCTTTCTCCCGGACTTCCTTGAGAAGCTGGCCGTTTCTTATGAGATCAGCTTCCGTGATGACGAAAGCCGGAGTCTTCAGTTCCGGGAAATTTTCTAGAAGCGCTTGATTTGCCACGGCAGACCGTAGAGATTAAGGTCGTTCATGAAGGGATCGGGATCGAACTCTTCCATGTTGAATACGCCTGGGCCCTGCCATTTCTTTTCAACGATCATCTTCGTTCCGATCATGGCGGGAACGCCGGTGGTGTAAGAGACAGCCTGGGCTTCCACTTCCTTGAAGCACTGGGCGTGGTCGCAAACGTTGTAGATAAAGACGGCCTTGGGTTGTCCGTCTTTTACGCCTTCCAATATGCAGCCGATGCAGGTCTTGCCGGTGTAGTTGACGCCTAAGGTGCCGGGGTCGGGGAGGAGGGCTTTCAGGAATTTGAGAGGAACGATCTTGTGGCCTTCGTATTCCACTTCGTCGATACGGGTCATGCCGACGTTCTGGAGAACTCTCAAGTGGTTGAGATAGTTTTCCGAGAAAGTCATCCAGAAGCGCGCTCTCTTGATGGTGGGGATGTGCTTGGTGAGGCACTCCAGCTCCTCGTGGTACATCAAATACATTTCCTTGTCGCCGATCGAGGGGAAGTCGAAGGTCTTGTGCACTGAAAGGGGATCGGTCTCCTTCCACTGTCCGTCTTCCCAATATTTGCCTCGCTGGGTGATCTCGCGGATGTTGATCTCGGGATTGAAGTTGGTGGCGAAGGGATGGCCGTGGTCGCCGGCGTTGGCGTCCACGATGTCAAGGTAGTGGATCTCGTCAAGTTCGTGCTTAAGGGCGTAGGCCGTGAAGACGGATGTTACGCCGGGGTCGAAGCCGCTGCCAAGGAGCGCGGTCAGGCCGGCCTTCTTGAAATCATCATGCATGTCCCACTGCCATTTGTAGCAGAACTTCGCTTCTTCGGGCGGCTCGTAGTTGGCGGTGTCGATGTAGTTGGCGCCGGCCATGAGACAGCCTTTCATGATGGAGAGGTCCTGGTAGGGGAGAGCGACGTTCAAGACTGTCTCGACGTTGTGCTTTTTGATCATGGCGGCGACCTGATTGGGATCGTCAGCGTCCAATTGATCGGTCACGATGTCGTCTCTTCCGACGTTGCGTTTGATCTTTTCCTTGATGGCGTCGCATTTGCTCTTGGTGCGGCTCGCCAAGCAGATGTAATCGAAAACTTCAGGTCTGGCCGCGCATTTGTGCGCCGCCACGTTGCCGACGCCGCCGGCGCCTATGATAAGGATCCTACCCATTGTTGTTCCTTGATGTGTTTTTTAAAGAATATTTTCCTTTTCCTCTTTCAGGACTTCCGGGGATTTGCTGTCCATGATGCGGTCTTTCATTTCCCTGATGTCGGAGGCGCTGCGCCTTCTG
Organism: bacterium; assembly: GCA_017963805.1. Taxonomy (GTDB): domain Bacteria; phylum Auribacterota; class UBA3054; order UBA3054; family UBA3054; genus UBA3054. The sequence goes on from JAGCTE010000071.1 coordinate 57,829, forward strand.
TTTCCGTAGCGGCGTTTTTTACGCCTGGGCTTTCTTTCCGTTTCGTCGATCGGTTTTATGACGGGCTTGCTGCTTTCCTCCGCCAGTTTCCTCGCGGCTTTCTTTTCCTTCTTCTCCAGGCTCGGGTTGGGAGTGAAGAGAATGAAGAGCGACATGTAGAGGCTCTGCTTGAAGTCCCTTCTGGCTCTGGCGGGCTTCGTCACGTAATTCTGCCCGACCGTGACCGCCAGATGCCCGACTCTCAGTTTCAGCCCGTAGGCGTGGCGCAGGATGTGGGCGGTCAAAAGATAATTGTGCTTGCAGGGCGGCAGCGTCGCGATGACTTTTTTGGAGAGCATGCGGTAATTGCACAAGGGGTCGTTCAGCCTGTAGCCGTACTTGAACTTGATGCAGGAATCGGCCAGAATGTTGGCCCACTTGGTTAGGGTGGGGATGCTTCTCCTGTTCTTCTCGCGGCTCCCGCAGATGATGTCGGCGTTCCTGATCTGCGCTATCCTGACGAAGCGGTGCATGTCGCCTGGCTCGTGCTGGCCGCTGCCGGACAAGAAGATCGCGTATTTGAAATTGCTGTCCCTGAGATAGGCTACGGCGGTGTTGAACGAGGCGATCATGCCTCTTGTGGAAACGTGCGTTATGATCTCCGCCCTCGACTGCTGGGCAAGTTCGACGGTACGGTCAGAGGAACCGTCGTCAACGACGATGCAGCGCTCGCATTTGCGCAGCGATTTCTTGACCACGTTCTGGATCGTCTTCTCGTCGTTGTACGCCAGTATTACGGCGACGAGCCCGTCCGAGAGGGGCTGCTTGCGTCCAGTTGATCCGCTTTCGTATTCGTCCGGGAAAGTGATCATTTACACTTCCATGGTTAGGAGGACCGTGTCGTTTTCGAGACGGTCGTCAGATTTAACGAGCAGATCCGAGATCCTGCCGTCGCAGGGGACGGACAGGACGAGACTGGCCTTGTCGGTCACGATCTCGCAGAGGTCGTCGCCTTCCTTAACGGTATCGCCCGGCCTGACCAGCCAATCGACGAAGGTGACGTCCTTAAGTTCGTCCGCCAGGAAGGCGAGGGTAAATTCTTTTTTTGCCATTTTAGGGAATGACCTTGCTTAAAGGATATTCGATGATGTCCTGGGCGCCGAGCGATTTCAGCTGCGGGATGAGATCCCTGCTGGTGACTTCGTCGAGCACGACTTCCATGGCCACCCAGTCCTTGTTCTTCAGAGGCGAGATCGTCGGTTCCCTCATGCAGGGAAGAATGGCGGAGATCTCCTCAAGTTTCGACAAAGGAGCGTTGAGCTTCAATCCGACTTTGTCCCTGGCTCTCAGGGCGCCCTGAAGGAGCGTGGCGAGATTCTCTATCTTCGTCTTTTTGAAGGGATCTTTCATCGCTTCTTTGTTGGCGATGAAGCGCGTCGTGGAAGTTGTGAGCGTGTCGATGATCCTGAGGTTGTTCGCTCTCAGGGAGGAGCCGGTCTCTGTCAGCTCGACGATGGCGTCGACGAGGTTAGGGCACTTGACTTCCGTGGCGCCCCAGGAAAATTCGATCTTAACGTTGATGCCTTTTTCCGCGAAATATTTCTTCGTCATGTTGACGGCTTCCGTGGCAATCAGTTTGCCCTCTAAGTCCTCGGGCTTCTGATAGGGGCTGTCGTTGTGGACGCAGAGCACCCATCTCACCGGGTTGGCGGTGGCCTTGCTGTACATCATCTCGCAGATCTCGACGACGTCGCTCTGGTTCTCGACGATCCAGTCGTGACCGCAGATGCCACAGTCAAGGTGCCCGGCTTCCACATAGCGGGACATTTCCTGGGAGCGGATGAGGATCGGCTTGATGTCGGGATCGTTGATGGACGGATAATAGGAGCGGCTGCTGATATTGACGGTGTAGCCGGCTTTGCGGAATATCTCGCAGGTGGCGGCTTCCAGACTGCCTTTTGGGAGCCCAAGCACCAGTTTGCCTTCAAAAGTTTCCATTATTTTTTACTGATTGTTGTTGAAGTTGAAAAGTTCGTCCACGATGGGACCGTCGTAATTCAGATGAAGATGATCGTAAGCTTTTTTCAGAGGAACGCGGCCCTTGTTGGTCCGCATGATGAAACCCTGCTGGATGAGGTAGGGCTCTATCACTTCCTCGATGGTGGAGACTTCCTCGCTTATGGTCACGGCGATGTTGTTGACGCCGGTGGGGCGGCCGCCGAATTTTTCGATGAGCGCCAGAAGATAGGCGTGATCCATGTCGTCGAGGCCGAGTTCGTCTATCCTAAGCATGTCGAGGGCTTCCCTCGCCAGTTTTTGCGTGATGACGCCGTCGCCCTTGACCTGGGCGTAGTCCCTGACGCGTCGGACCAGGAAGTTCGCGATCCTAGGCGTTCCGCGGGACCTCCCGGCTATCTCGGAGAGAGCCTCCTCTTCGATGCCTGTCTTCAGGATCATGGCGGAGCGCCTCACGATCTCGCAGAGTTCCTTTACGCTGTAGAATTCGAGCCTCAAGGATATGCCGAAGCGCTCCCTCAAAGGCGCCGTCAGGTTTCCCATCCTGGTCGTCGCGCCGATAAGCGTGAAATGCTTGAGGTCGAGCCTCACCGAGCGAGCCTGCGGGCCCTGGTCGATCATGATGTCGATCATGAAGTCCTCCATGGCGGAATAGAGATATTCCTCCACGGAAGAATCGAGGCGGTGGATCTCGTCGATGAAGAGGATGTCGCCGTTCTCAAGGTTGGTCAGAAGCCCGGCCAGGTCTCCCGGCTTTTCGATTATGGGGCCGGAAGTCGTCTTGATGGACACGCCTCTCTCCTGGGCGATGATGTTAGCCAGCGTCGTTTTGCCGAGCCCCGGAGGGCCGTAAAGGAGGATGTGGTCGACAGCTTCGTCTCTTCTTCTGGCGGCTTCCACCGCGATGTGAAGCTGTTCCTTGATCCTCTCCTGCCCGGTGAAGTCAGAGAAGCGCTGGGGCCTCAGGGTGAGGTCGACAAGGTCGTCCTTTTGCGGAATATTTCTAATAAGGGAACTCATATCTTTTCATTTTACCAAAAAGTCCCCGCGATGAATGTCATGATTATACCGAGACGAAAAAAGGATACCTCCCAAAGCGAACTCACGGAGGATGCCAATGATGTTCGAGCGCGAACGCGGCATGTACCCTTAAGCGAACTCACGGAGGATGCAAATCAAGGCCATGCACGCGTAGTCCGTGAGCGAGGGGTATATGCCGCGTTTACGCGACGCAATTATCCGCGGAGCGAGGCCAGTAGCGCTTTATTCGTATCGTAGCGCGCGATGAGTTCCTTCAGTGTCACCGCGGCGTCCTTCACGTTCTCATCCGCCAGGATGCGGCGGAGCGTCACGATCTTGGCGTATTCTTTCGCGGAGTAGAGAAGCTCTTCGCGGCGGGTGCCGGACTGATAGACGTTGATGGCGGGGAAGATCCTCGCTTCCGCCAAGACGCGGTCGAGGACGATCTCGCAGTTGCCGGTCCCTTTGAATTCCTGGAAGATCAGTTCGTCCATGCGGGAGCCGGTGTCAACTAAAGCGGTGGCGATGATGGTGAGCGATCCGCCGTTCTCTATTTTCCTCGCCATGCCGAAGAAGCGGCGGGGTATCTCCATGGAGCCGGGCGCCAGGCCGCCGGACATAAGCTTGTTGGAGTAAACGTTGTTCAGGTTGAAAGCGCGGCCGGTCCTCGTTATGCTGTCGAGCAGCACGACCACGTCTTTGCCGCATTCCAGTTCCACCTTTATCGTGTCCATGGTGGCCCTGACCAATTCGACATGCTCCTTGGGAGTCTGGTCGTTGCAGGAGGCGAAGACGTCGACGCCCTCGAGGACGCGCTTGAACTGGGTGACTTCCTCGGGCCTTTCGTCGACAAGAAGGACTATGACGTGGGTTTCCGGGGAAACTTTCTTAATGGAAGAGGCCAGCTTTTCCAGAATGGTGGTCTTGCCGGCCTTCGGGGGAGAGACGATCAAGGCTCGCGTGCCTTTGCCGATCGGCGTCACCAGGTCTATTATGCGCATGGTCTCGTCGCCGGTCGCGGCGAGGTTGAAGCGTTCGTCGGGGGCCACGGCCGGAAGTTCCGGAAGCTGTGGCCTGAAGCGGAAAACTTCGGGTAGCAGTCCGTTCACGGAATCGATCTCATAGACCCATTTCTTGCCGTCTATTTCGGCCATGCGCCCTTCAATGAAGGCGCCCTGTATGAGGCCGTAGCGGCGGCAGAGCTCCTGGCGGATGTATATCTCGTCGCCATCGGGCTTGAAGGACCTTTCCGGTTTCCTTAAAATTGGGCCTTTGTCGTTGCGTCTCACCACGCCGGAAACGGGGGTGAATTCCTGAGGCGGTTCCTCAAGGACGGGATCTTTGTGGAACTTGTTGTCGAAATAACGTCTGCGGCCGCCGTAATTCCGGAATTTGCCGTTGTTGTTGTTTCTGTTTTTGTAGAAACGACCTTTGCGCTGTTTGTTGCTGTAATTAGCCATGTAATTGCAAAAATTGATTAATGAGCTTCTTGCAAGAGGGAGGGAAAATGCCGTCGCGTGAGCGACAAAAATAAACGATCAGTCGTAAAACTCTTAAGGCGCGGTAAAAAAGAAGAGCGCCATGATCATTTGTGGAAATGGTAGCATAAGCGCTCTTTCGTTGTCAAGGTCTCACCAGAGGTAATAATTTCCCGTAGCCACGACGTAAAGGCCCAAAAGGAGATTGGAGACGCCGTGCGCGAAGATGCAGAGGGGAATGCTCTTTTTATAGTAATAAAGGAAGAAGATCAAGCCGCCCCAGATGAGCGCCACGAACCACCAGGGGTGCGAGAGAATGAAAAATCCGATGGCGATCAAAAAGCTTTTCTTGGTGTAGTATCCTATCGGCACTTCCTTGTATTGCTCGGCCACGCAGAACCTGGTGAGGGCTGAGCGGCTGAAAAGCTCCTCGAAGAAGGGGACCATAACGGCGGCCCCGGCGATCCTGACGGAAAGCAAAATGTTGGCCAGCACTCCGGCGTCTATCCCGAGATGAAGGAAATCTTTCATCTGAGCGGCGCCGACCTGAAGGATCTGAGCGGAAAAGGAAGATTTCGGAAGCTCGCTTGGAAGCAGTATCAGCGCGCCCTGGGCTTTGTGGAAAGCGTCCTCGGCAAATTCGAAGCCGTAGGTCAGGGAAAGATAGATGTTCTCGTTGCCGAAAACAGGGATCCTCGCGAACATGACTTTCCAGGCGAAGTGGTAGGGAAGTATCCAGAGCACGATGCCGACTACGCCGATGAGGAAGGCCAGAAGCCAGTCGCCCAGTTTCAGCCCTTTGAGCGAGAATTCCGGATAATCGCCCTTCGCGTAATAGACTCCCACGGTGAGAAGAGTCAAAACGAAGGCGAATATGTAGGCCTGGTAGGGGTTGATTATCTTGGCCAGCACGGCCGTGCAGATCCCGTAGACCACGTACGGCACGATATGGGGCTGGGCGTAGGCGAGCAGCTTGCCGGTCGGCATCACTAATCGTTCTTTGGGAGGCTCGTAATCGAGCCCGCGGTTCAGAAAAGAGAACATCGCAGAATAAGGTGAGGTTAAAAAAAGCCGCTTGAAGCGGCTCTTTAGTTAGTGGCGGAGAGAGAGGGATTCGAACCCTCGATACGGTTAAACACCGTATGACGGCTTAGCAAGCCGTTGCTATCGTCCACTCAGCCATCTCTCCACGAACTGTGAGGAAAGTCTATCAAAAGAGCGTTTCTTTTGCAATAGCGCCTCTTGGTCGGCGGGCGTTTTTTTGCTAGAATATGTTCGGTTTAGAGAAATCATCACAAATGGCGAAATCAGGAAAAAAGAAAAGCACTAAGAAAGAGGTGATGGCCTATTTGGTCTGCGGCGTCCTCACGACCGTCGTCAACGTGGCCGTTTACCACATCCTCTACAGGCTGGGATGCGGGGTTACGACTTCCGGCGTCATCTCGGTCGTCTGCGCAAAGATCTTCGCCTACCTTTCCAACAAGCTCTTTGTTTTCAACTCCAAGTGCGAAAACAAAAAAGAGCTCGGCATGGAAGTCTGGCGCTTCGTTTTGGCCAGGGGGCTTTCCGGCCTGCTGGACGTCGGCTTGACCAAGCTCCTTTCGGTCGTTATCCCGGAAAATTACGAACTTGCCCTCTCTCTGGGAGGATGCTATATGGCGTTCCGGATCATAACGCCTGGAGTGGCGGCCAAATACATAACCCAGCCGATAGTCATAGCGGTCAACTATATCCTCGGCAAGAGCTACGTCTTCAAAGGCAAAAACGCCGAGGAAAGCGTCGGGGAGGAGGCCGAGGACGAAACGCCTGAAATAGAGGACAACGAGAGCAGGCCTTTCCACACCTTCCTTATGATGACCATGGATTTCTTCCAGGAACAGTTCTCGCGCCTTTACTCCTTCCTTTTCTCGTCCGACGAGGAAGGCGGCGAGGATGAAGGCATAAACAGGGAGACTTTCTGGGAAAAATTCCTGTCTGTCATCGGCTTCTTCAGGGTCTTCGAGGCGATAGACTGGGTGGGCTCCCTTTTCAGCGGCAAAAAGGAAGGGGAGTATTACGACGGCGATTCCGGCGCTTACAGTTCTTCGCTGCCCGACGCCGAAAACGCCTCGTATGCCGGAAAGAAGCCGATCGGCGAAAAAGGCCGGCTGATCATAAAGGCCTCCGCTTACGCCCTGGCTTTTCTGGGGGCCATTGTCCTGGCCGCCGCCTTCTGGAAGATCTCGAAGGGAATGTACCGCGGCTTCAACATGAACCAGGATCACATTTTCCGTCAGGCCCACATGTTCGAAAACTGGCGCGATCTCTTCTTCGGCGGGGACGGCGCGCGCTGCGGTTCGCTTTTCGGCGCCCAACAGATAGCCTACGCCTGGATCTGTTCCAAAATCAACTACGCTAAGCTCGTTTCGCCCAACCAGTACGCGATGATGTCCTGCCTTGTGACGGGAATATGCCTCATGACGCTGGTTTTCTTCCAGACCGCGGTGAGGATGCTGACCGCTTCGACGCTCGCGACTCTCGGGCTGATCTTCCTTTTGGCGGGCGGGAACCTTCTGCAGCTGGACGGCGGCCTTTTCGCGATCCAGCTTTTGCTTCTGCTTCTGATACTGACAACTTACCGCGCCTCGGTCAGCGGCTACAGGGGAGGTTACAAATATTTCCTGGCCCGCTGCCTCCTAGTCTCGCTTTTGGCCGGATTGCCCGGCACGATGCCGATCTTCGCTTTCATCTGCCTTGTCATTATCACTCTTACGCAGGCGGTCGGCATAATTTGGAACGCGAGGAAATCCGGTTTCGGCAGTCTCGTCTTCCTTGTCGTCAGCCGCTTTTTGCCGCTTGCCCTGCCTCTTTTCGCGCTGTGGTTCTTCTGCGGCGGGCTCGATCCTTTGAAGTATGACGTCGGCGGAGATTTCTGGATCGTTTCCTCACCGAACCCCATTGCCGTTTCCCCGTACCTTGCGCGCACAGGGCTTCTTTGCACCGTCTCGTGCGCGCTCGGCGTTCTTGTGATGTTCTTCTCGGACGTGAAGCGCTGTGGGTTTTACTGCATCCTTACAAGCGTCTTTTTCTATTTCTACCTGAGAGTTGTCAAGCTCGACCCGGGAACGGTCGGCTACGCCTCGACAGTCTTCCTTTCCATGATGATCGGCGCCGGAGGCATGCTTTTCGGCCAGCTCGCCGCCCTTTTGTCAAGGCTTTTGTGCCGTTTCTTCAAAGCGCCGAGGCTGCGTCCCTTGCTGGCTTCCCTTTTGGTCCTGCCTTTCATACTGTACTTTTTGGCGGCCAAGAGCTCGGGCTTTGAATCCCAATCCAGCGACCTTTCCGAGATAACCGACGAGATCTGCAAATGTCTTGACGACCAGGCCGGCGGGTTCAAGGAAGGCGACCTTCTCATCCTGCCGAAGCTGGCGAGAGGGGAGGAGGGCGCCTCTTCCCTCTACGACGTGCTTCGTTACGAAAACAGGCGAAAAGCGGCCCGCAATTGGAAAATGCTCGAGGATTACGATCTCATTTCCAGAAGCGACTCTCTTGCCAACATGAAAGGAAACGCCTGGTGGCTTTTGAACCTCGACCGCCCTGTCGATCTCGGTTTCGTAGGGGACATCTGCGAGGTCAAGGTCTCCGGCGAACGCGTCCTGCTCCTCAGATCCAGCCTTCCCATACATTCCGCCCAGCAGCTGGCTTCCATGTACCTGGCCGTCCTGCGCTGCGTTCCCGCCGCCTGGAGCCGCGAGGGAAAGGATGAACTCTGCTCGCAGCTGGCGCTTCTGCCGCCCGTCTCGCCGGACGACCTTACGTACGCCAGCATTTCAAAAGCCTACCGCCAGGGCCTGATCAGAGGCTGCAAGCTGATGGAGGCGGATGAACTGTCGGAGAGCCGCAACCCCGCAGCCAGATGGGCCTGCGCGGCGAAGAAAAAGAATTTGAGGACCGCGCAGCGTTTCCTCAATATCACCATCGAAAGCTTCCCCGACATCGTCTTCCTTCTGCAGGCCTACCGCAGTTTCGGCGGCGAACTCAGGTTCGTTTCGCCCTTTGAGCTTGTGAACCGCTTCGGACTCTCGAAAGAGAATTTCAGGATCTTCCTCCCGCTTTTCGAGAGAATATACCGCGACAACCCCGCCAACGTCGTGTATTTCAACGACTGGACGTCCGTTAAGCGCGAAATGGAAGACGAGGACGCCAACGGTTTGAACGAGGCGTACAAAGAGCGCTTCCCGGACATGAAGGAGCTTGCGGCCGCCATAACCAACGAGCTTCCGAGGGAAGCGATCTTCGAGGAAGCCGGCGAGATATTGCAAAACCGTTTCTTCGAAAGAGGCTTCGGCGTCTGGCGTTCGGAATCCGTGAAGGGCGAGAAGCTGCCCTCCGCCTTCCTTACGACCCCCGGACTTTGGCTTCTCGCGCAGGGCGAGCCGGGCGGCCGCGCCGGAGTGTGCCAGCGCGTCGAAATAGGGAAAGGCATATACCTCGGCCAGGCCTACGCCAGGGTCCCGGAGGGCGTGGGCGCCCCCGACGAGATCTCGCTGAAGTTCCGCGTCCAGAACCTCGACGCCCCGGTCTGTTCCGCCAAATGGAAAGCCGGCGCGGGGCAGTGGTCGCTTGGATACATCGTGATCACCAACGAGGCGAACTGCCGCGCGTCCTTCTACTGCGGAAGCGAGAACGTCTCCAGCCCGGGCTCCGTGGAGTTCACCGACATAAGTTTCCGCCGCATCGACGGGGAGTTTGAGGAAGCCTTCAGGAAATCTCCGGCTTGCTGGAGGATCCGCCGTGAGAACGACGCCGTGGCCCTTAGCCTCGAGGAAAAAGAGCTTGAGCTTTCCCTTGAAAAGCTTATGGCTCCGGCCGAAGATCCGGCCCAAAAGGGGGCTATTGACACCGCGCACTAGTTCTGATACAATTACCCTCGAAAAAATACTGCAGAAACAATGCAGAGTGAAAGGCCGGATAACAGCTTCGAGCGTTAAGGCCTTCAATACAGGGAAACGAGCCCTTTATCTTTAGTCCGGAAGGTTCCGGACGGGGAAACGTCCCACCGGAGGGGAGTCACATAGTTGATTCCGTTTGGGAGACATTGTTTAAAATACCACATTTATGGAGACATAAAATGAAAGCTACTAAGATCATCGTTGCTTCTTTACTCGTCATCGCTGCTATCGCTTACGCTGCCAAGACCCCGCAGGTCTTCTGCGAAGGTTTGGAAGGCTTCTCTAAGCCCGTCGTGACCCCGGAGGTCACCTTTGATGAAGAAACCGGCACCACCTATGTCGATTTCGGCACCCAGCTGGGTGACAAGGGCCAGGTCCAGTTCACCACCGCCAACGGCAACATCGTCGTTGTCGCTGCTGCTGGTAAAGCCATCGCCCAGAAAGGCGGCAAAGTCACCGGCACCATCAACGGTGTTGTTTCCGGTTTCAACGGCGTCGCCCTTAAGCTGAAAGGCATCACCGTCGGCACCGTCATTGGCGCTGGCGTGAAGTCCGCTCAGGTTGCCAACATCACCGGCAGCTTCGATGCTGGCAACTTCGCCAAAGGCACCGCCCTCAAGGCCACCACGAAGGTCGAAGGCGAAGTTTCCGGTAACTTCAAGAGCATCCAGTGCGCCCAGTTCGGCGAAGTCGAAGGCACCGGCATCACGACCCCGAAGAAGGTCGCCTTCAAAGCCAAACAGGCTGGCGGCACCATCGTTGTCACTCCTGGTCTGGTCTACACCGCCAAGAACGTGAACGTGGTCAACCCCGTGACCGAATAAGAAGCTAATTTCTAGCATTCTTTGTGGAAGAGACCCGCGCAAGCGGGTCTCTTTTTTTGCCTACAAAAAAGGCTCCCCGATTTGCTACAATAGAAGTTATGAAGATAAAAGAGACAAAGGAAGGCCTTATCGATTCCGGCTCCCTCATCGGCATGCCGGCCTTTTTCATTACGCTGACAGACGCTGACGAAAAGGGCGTCCAAAAGGGCGTGGACGAGCTTCTCGAGGCCGTGAAAAGCAGCTTCAAGCGCTACGTGGTCATAAAAGGCGGCCTCTTGGGGCAGATCGAGGAGCTGAAAGTTCTTTTGGCAGGGCTAGAAGATCTCTACTGCCGCACCGTGATAGAATGCGGCGGAGAGGAGGCTCCCGACCTTGACGCCGACCTTTACTCAATTTCCATCACGCCAAGGCGCGTTTGGCCGGCCGAAAACATAAACGCCTGCGTTTCCGCCGGCAGAATAGTGGAATTGAAGGTATACATTGAGGATGAGATCGACCTTAGGGAAACGCTCATAGCCCTTGCCAACCACAATTTTCCGCGCCAGGCGATCTTTTTCCTCCCCGCGGGCGAAAACGCCGAAGATCACCGAGAGAACGCCGCTTTCCTTTCCGAAGAGTGCCTGAAGTACGGCTTCAGATTGGGCCCGCGTTTAAAATTCTTACTGGAAAAATAGCATGGCGAAAGCGAAAAAAATATACGTCTGCCAGGAGTGCGGCGCGAAGTCTCCGAAATGGCTGGGGCAGTGCCCTTCCTGCGAAGCCTGGAACACCTTCGTGGAGGAGAAAGTAGAGGAGAGCGCGAGCGCTCCCAACATCGTGATCTCCAGTCCGGCCCAGCCTTTGATGTCGGTCGTTTCGGCGGGCGACAAGCGGCTTCCAACCGAGATCAGCGAATTCGACCGCATCTGCGGCGGAGGCTTGGTCGCGGGACAGGTGCTTTTGGTGGGCGGCGATCCCGGCATCGGCAAGTCGACGCTTCTTCTGCAGATCGCGGAAGCTTTGGCCAAGCCCGGCCGGGAAGTCCTCTACGTTTCCGGCGAGGAATCCCAGTCCCAGGCGAAGATGAGGGCCGAGCGCCTCAGCATCAAGAATCCCGACATCTGGATCATGGCCGAGACGAATCTGGCGGCTTTCCTTGAGGAAGCGAAGAACCGCAAACCCGCCATTTTGCTCGTCGACTCCATCCAGGTCATGTACGACCAGGAGATAGGCAGCGCGCCGGGCTCCGTGGCGCAGGTGAGGGAATGCACGGCCGCGCTCGTCAGGTTCGCCAAGAAGGAAATGATAACGACCATAATAGTGGGCCACGTGACGAAATCGGGCGCCATAGCCGGCCCCAGGGTCATGGAGCACCTTGTCGACACGGTCTTGTATTTCGAGGGCGAACGGCACAATATTTACCGCATCTTGAGAAGCGTCAAGAACCGCTACGGTTCGACCGACGAGATCGGCGTTTTCGAGATGACGGGAAAGGGCTTGGTGGAAGTGAAGAACCCCTCCGCCATTTTCCTCGCCCAAAGGCTCAGCAAGAACAGCGGCTCGGCGGTCGGCACGTCGCTGGAAGGCACCCGCCCGATCCTTATGGAAGTGCAGGCGCTCTGCGCCAAGGCGCCCTACGGAACGCCGGCCAGGAAAGCCTTGGGCTGCGACCCCAACAGGCTTCTTTTGCTTTTGGCGGTCTTGGAAAAACGCATAGGAATACCGATAAGCGCCCATGACGTTTACGTAAACATCGCGGGCGGCTTGAAAATAGACGAGCCCGGGATGGACCTGGCGCTTTTGGCGGCGGTCGCGTCCTCATACTTCGACGTCTGCGTGGCCGACGACACCGTTCTCATCGGCGAGGTCGGTCTGGGCGGGGAAGTCAGGGCGGTGAGCCAGATCGAGCGCCGCGTCATGGAAGCCATCCGCCTCGGGTTCAAGCGCTGCGTCATGCCGGCGCACAACCTCAAGAGCTTCAGGGAAAAAGGCAAGTCGGAAGTGGAATGGAACGGCATGACTTTGATCGGCTGCGCCGACGCGGCCCAGGCGATCAGAGCCGCGCTGCCGCACCTTGCCGAAAAACGAAGCAACCCTTCCGAATGATCACTCCAAGTCCGCGGCGTAATTTGGTATAATGAAATAATATAAATGAAAAACTAATTATTCCAACACCAAGGACAAAAAAATGAAAAAACTTTTTCTCATTGTCGGCATCGCCGCCCTTTTCGCTTCCAGCGCCGCTTTAGCTGAGGAGAACACCTCCACCAACCAGTGGACTTGCAAGAATCTTGTTTACGGCCCGGCTTCCATTGCCTATGGTGTGATCCTGCCCATCGGAATGGGCGTCACCACCGCCATTATGGATTTTAACATCGCCAACGACGACTGGCGTTCGGCCCTCACGCTCCCTTATTCCACTCCGGCGAGCTTCACCTGCGGCACGGTCATAGGAACTTTCCTGGCTCCGGTCTATGTTTTGGAAGGCGTTTTCGACACGCTCACGCTCGGATACTTCTATCCCGAGCATTCCGACTGGATGCTCAACTACATCGATCACGCCTACGCTACGGTCGGCAAGTTCATCGTTCCCGGCGACGAGCCTCCGGAAGCCCAGGCTGTCGAAGAAGTCGAAGAAGAAAAGAAATAAAAGGGAATGTTTCTAACGCGCCTGCGCATAAAAGATCTCGCCCTGGTCAAGTCTCTCGACGTCGAGTTCCCGAAAGGAATAGTCGCGGTGACCGGCGAGACCGGAGCCGGCAAATCAACGATCCTTGGCTCTATCCAGCTTCTTTTGGGGGAGAGGGCTGACTCTTCGCTCGTCCGCGGCGGCTGTGAAAAGGCTTTCGTGGAGGGCGTCTTCGAGTTCGAGCCCAGCGATGCCAAAAGGCTGGAATCCTACAGGTCGCTCGGCTTCGACCTTGGAGGAGAGCCCCTCATCGTGAGGAGGGAGGTTTCCGCAAACGGGCGCGCCGCGGCTTTCTTCGCCGACCGGATGGTGACGGTGAAGCGCCTGTCCGAGCTGATGTCCGAAACGATAGACATCCACTCCCAGAACGCCCAGCAGTCGCTGACCAAAAGGAACTGGCAGAGGATGTCGCTGGATCTTTTCGCGGGCGCTTTGCCTTTGTCGAAGGAAGTCTCCGATCTTTACGCCGCCTACGAAGAGATTAGAAAGCTTCTGGCGGAATACACAGAAAACGAAAGGGAGACGAGGCGCAGGGAGGATCTCTGGCGCTTCCAGATAAAGGAAGTCGGCGAGGCCGGCCTCAGATCCGGCGAGGAAGAGGAGCTTCTGGAAGCGGAAAAGACTCTGTCGAACGCCGAGGAAATAAGCGAACTTTTGGCTTCGCTGCAAAGCGGGCTTTCCGGCGAGGAAGGCAGCCCGGCCCAGGGGCTGAGAAAAGTGAACAGGCTCATAAAGCAGCTGAAGAGCCTTTATTCGCCGGCAGCCGGCTGGGAAGAGAACATGGAGAACGCCCTCGCCGCGCTGGACGACCTTTTGCAAGAAGTGGAAAAAGCCCGGGACAGGCTGAAAATAGATCCCGAAGAATTGACAAGGGTCCAGGAGCGCCTTTCGCTCATAGACCGCCTGAAAAAGAAATACGGGCCGACGATAGAAGCCATAGTGGAGGAGACGAAAGCGCTCGAGGAGAAGCTTCGCGAGACCGGCTCCTTCGACGAGAGAAGAAGCGAACTGGAAAAGGAGACGGCCGAAAAATACTCCGAGCTCAAGCTTGCCGCCGAAAAACTGACGAAAAAGCGCGCGGCCGCCGCCCCGAAATTCGCCAAAGCGGTGGAAGGCGAGATCGCGCCCCTCGGCATGGGCGGCATGAGGTTCGGTGTGAACCTGGAGCGCCTTCCCGAGATCGCTAATTGCGGCGCGGAGAACGTGGAGTTTACGATAGCGAACGCGGGACAACCGATGCTGCCTCTAGGCAGGATCGCTTCCGGCGGGGAGCTGTCGCGCCTGACGCTCGCCCTGAAGTGCCTTTCCCTTGGCGGCAACGCGGTGCAGATCCTCTTCTTCGACGAGATCGACGCCGGGATAAGCGCGACGGTGGCCGGGGCGATAGCGGAAAGGCTCCGCCTTCTGGGCGGCGACCACCAGGTCTTCGTAATAACGCACATGCCGGTCATAGCGGCCGCCGCCGACACGCATTACCTCGTCGAGAAGAGGGTTGCCGCGAACGACACGCTGGTCGCGATAACGCCCGTCGCCGGCGAGAAACGCAAGGAAGAGCTCTCCCGCATGCTGGGAGGCAGCGAGCGGGAAGCGTGCGATTACGCTGAAAAACTTTTGAAAACCAAAGGAAGGATAAACAAATGAGAAAAGCTTTATTCTTATCAACGCTCGTTTTGGGATTGGCGCTTTCAGCCTGCCAAAGCGGAAAACAAGGAGAGGAACCAGTGAGCAACGACAGCATAACGACCGCCGTCATAGAGTTTGAGAACGGCGACGTGGTGGAGTTCGAATTCCTTAAGGACAAGGCTCCAAAGACCTGCGAGAATTTCATCGATCTCGCGAAGAAAGGCTTCTACGACGGCCTCATCTTCCACAGAGTGATAGAGGGCTTCATGATCCAGGGCGGCTGCCCCTTGGGCAACGGCACGGGCGGACCCGGGTACAAGATCAAGGCCGAATTCAACGACACCAAGCACGTGCCCGGCATCGTCTCCATGGCGAGGTCAAGCGACCCCGACAGCGCGGGAAGCCAGTTCTTCATCTGCGTGGCGCCGACCCCTCACCTTGACAACAAGTACACCGCTTTCGGCCGCGTGACGAAAGGCTACGACGTTGTTGAGAAGATCAGCAAGGTGAAAGTCAACCTTCAGGACCGTCCCATCGAGCCGGTCGTCATGAAAAAAGTTTACGTCAAGTAAGAAATGGCTTCCAACGATTCAATGGGTCTGATATCCGGCGGCGGCGTTCTGCCGCTGGAATTCATGCGCGCCAGGGAAAGGAACGGGCTAACGAGGATCGTTACCGTCGGCATCAAGAACTGCGGCGTCTTAGAGGAAGTGAAGACGCTTTCTGACCATTACGAGGAAGTCTCGGTCACCCAGCTCGGGAAGCTCATCAAGATCTTCCACAGAGAGGGCGTTAAGAAGGCCGTGATGCTCGGCAACGTGGCTCCCAGGATGACGATCGCCGACCTGAGGCTCGACTGGCGGCTCATGAAGCTCGCCATGAAGGTCAAGGACAGAAGGGCGGACAGCGTCCTTGGCGCCATTTCCGACGAACTGGGCAGCGAGGGGATAACGATAGAGAAGACCACCGACTATCTTCCCCAGATCCTGCTGCGGGAGGGCGTGCTCTGCGGCCCCGCTCCCGACGAGAAGCAGATGCGCGACATCGCTTTGGGCGTGAAACTCGCGCTGGTGTCGGGCGGACATGACATAGGGCAGAGCGTGGTCATAAAGAACCAGGCCGTGGTCTGCGTGGAAGCGATGGAAGGCACCGACCGCTGCATCAGGAGAGCAGGCGAATACACGAATGACGCCGTGGTCGTGAAAATGGCCAAGCCCAACCAGGACCTGAGGTTCGACGTGCCCTGCCTGGGGCCCGGCACCATCGAGTCTATGAAGGCCGCCAACGCCAGGATCGTGGCGGCGGAAGCCGGCAAGACCTTCCTCTTGGAGCCTCAGAAGACTCTTGAGGAAGCGTTGAAATGCGGAATAACTATTCTGGGAGTCGACCGCTCCTTGGGAGAAACGATATGAAAACAGCAGTAATAGGCGTGGGGCACCTAGGTAAGATCCACGCCAGGATCGTCAACGAAAATCCAAACGTGGAGCTTGCGGCCGTGGTGGACGCCAGGGCGGAATCCGCCAAAGAGACAGGCGAACTCTACCATGTCCCGTACTTCACGAACGTCGAGGACGTCATTCCGATGATCGACGCGGCGCACGTGGTGGTCCCGACGCCCCTGCACTACGAGGTGACAAAGAAGCTTCTTTTGGCCGGGAAGCACGTGCTTTTGGAAAAGCCCATCACGACGACCGTCCCGGAAGCCGACGAACTGCTGAAACTGGCTAAGGAAAAGGATCTGATCCTTCAAGTCGGTCACGTCGAGCGTTTCAACCCCGCCATAATAGGCATCCAGAAGATCCTCAGGGACCCCATCTTCATCGAAGTGCACCGCCTTTCGCCCTTCAACATCAGGGGAACGGAAGTGAGCGTGGTCTTCGACCTCATGATCCATGACATCGACATCATTCTCCACCTTGTGAGATCAGACGTCGTGGACGTCCAGGCGGTGGGCGTTCCCGTCCTGACCAAGACCAGCGACATCGCCAACGCGAGGCTTACTTTCGCGAACGGCTGCGTGGCCAACGTCACGACCAGCAGGATCAGCGCCGACAGGATGAGGAAGATCCGCTTCTTCCAGGACGACGCTTACATTTCCCTCGACTACGTCGAGCAGAAAGCCAAATTGAAACACCGGAAAGAATGGCAGATCGTCGAAGAGGAGATCAACTTCTCCGGCGACCAGCCGCTGCAAAGCGAGATACAAAGCTTCGTCGACTGCGTGAAGCTTGGCAAGTCCCCCGAGGTGACCGGCGAGGACGGCCGCAACGCTCTGAAAGTCGCGACGATGGTCGAGGAAGCCATAAAGAAACACCTTGCGGAACTTAAAACCCTGCGTCCGGGAGCGAAACTGCCCGGGGAATAAATGGCTGAAGGATCCCTCAGACTTGACCAGGCGCTGACCAACCTTGGCTACTTCGCTTCCAGGGAACAGACGAGACGTTCCCTTCTGGCAGGCGAAGTGGAAATAAACGGCGCGAGGACGGCGAAGCCCGGGCTTGCCGTCTCTCTCCGCTACAACGAAAGCGGGGAGGCCGTGCTCTTTTCCAAAGGCAAGGAGCTCAAGATCAACGTCAGGGAAAAGATGCCCTACGTCAGCAGGGGAGGATACAAGCTCGCGGCCGGGCTCGACTGCGCGAAGATAGATCCGACCGGCATGGTCTGCATGGATATTGGCGCCAGCACGGGAGGCTTCACGGACGTTCTCTTGCAAAGGGGAGCCAAACACGTCTTCGCCATCGACTGCGGTCACGGGCAGTTGCACGACAAGGTCAGGAACGACGCGAGAGTGACGGTCATGGAGAAGACCAACGCCCGCTTCCTGAAACCGGAGGATCTTTCCCTTGCCCCGGATCTCGCGGTGGCCGACGTTTCCTTCATCTCGCTGAAGCTGATCATCCCCGTAATAAGGGAATGCCTCAAAGAGGGAGGCCTCGCCGTGACGCTCGTCAAGCCGCAGTTCGAAGTCGGCCCGGAGAAACTCAAAAAAGGCGGAGTGGTGAAAGACGAGAATACGCGCCTCGAGGCGCTAAGCGACATAAAGAACTTTTTTATCGGACAGGGCTTCGGGATCATAGCGGAATGCGAGAGCCCGATAATCGGACCTGCCGGCAACCATGAATTCCTTCTGGCGGCGCGCAAATTATGAAAATCGATCTTAAAGGAACGACGCCCGGCGTCATCATAAACACGACCAAACCGCACGCGGTCAAAGCCCTGGAGGCATTGATCTTCGAAATGGAAAAGCGGGGCGTGCCGTTCCTGCTCGAATCGGCGAGCGCCATATCCATAGGCAGGGAAGGCACGACGGTTTCGGAGCTGAATTCCCGCTGCCAGTGGCTCGTCGTCATAGGCGGCGACGGCACGATCCTTTCCGCGGTCAGGGAAATGACCGACCTCAACGTTCCCATCCTCGGCATCAACCCTGGCGAGTCCTTCGGATTTTTGGCCGAGATCCCGGAAAACGAGATCGCGCAGACGCTGGATACCATACTCGTTGGGCGCTGCGAGATCGAGGAGCGCTCGCTTATCGAAGCCTCTTACGTTGGCGAAGGCGGCGTGGAAAAGAAGGAGCGCGCGCTGAACGACCTCGCTTTCGTGCGCGGCCTTGACGCCCGCATAATCGAGCTTAAGATCTCCGTGAACGGGGAGACGCTCACGACTTACGGCCTGGACGGGCTCATCATGAGCACCGCAACGGGCAGCACGGCTTACTCGCTCTCCGCCGGGGGACCGGTCATGTACCCGGGGCTCGAGGCTTTTCTGATGACGCCCGTCTGCCCGCATTCCTTCACGAACCGTCCCATGCTTTTCCCAAGGGGAACGAAGGTGGAAATAGAGAACGTGACCATCGGGCGCCCGGTGCACATCTCGGCGGACGGAAGACAGACGCTCACCATTTCCACGGGCGAAAAGGTGACGGTCGCGCTGGGGGAGAGAGTTAAATTTCTGACCTGCAACAATCATTCCTTCGTGCAGAAGCTGAGAGGGAAGATGGGCTGGCAGGGAAGCCTTAGGGAAACCGAATAAAAAAACAAACAAACATAAAAAACACCAAGGAGAAGACTAAAGCAATGCGCAGCATTTTCAAGGGCTCGATCGTCGCCCTCATCACGCCTTTCAGGAAGAACGGTTCAATCGACCACGGACTTGTCCGCGAATTAGTGGAATGGCACATCGCTTCCGGAACCGACGCCATCGTACCCTGCGCCACCACCGGCGAATCACCGACGCTCAGCCACGACGAGCATGACGAAGTAATAGCGACGGTCGTGAAGGCGGTCAACAAACGCATCCCGGTGCTGGCCGGCTGCGGCAGCAACTGCACGGAAGAGTCCCTGAGGCTCATAAAGCACGCCGAAAGCGTGGGCGCGGACGGAGCGTTGGTCATCACGCCCTACTACAACAAGCCGACGCAGGAAGGCATGCTGGCGCACTACGAGAGCTTGGCTTCCGCCACGAAGCTCCCGATCGTGATCTACAACGTTCCGGGAAGAACGGGCGTCAACATCAAGCCCGAAACGGTGGCGAAACTCGCGAAGATAGAGAACATCGTCGGCATCAAGGAAGCGAGCGGCAGCCTTGACCAGGCTTCCGAAATAATGAGATCGACCGACCTGGACGTGCTGTCCGGCGAGGACTCCCTCAACTTCCCCCTGATGGCTATAGGCGCCGTGGGCGTCATTTCCGTCGTGGCCAACGTCGTTCCCGATCTGGTGGCCAAACTCGCGGACGCCGCCCAAAATGGCGACATGGAGGAAGGCCGCAGGCTGCACAAGCTGCTCTTCCCGCTCTCAAAGGCGCTCTTCGCCGAGACGAACCCCTGCCCCGTTAAGGCCGCGATGGCCATGCTTGGAAAGTGCGAGAACGTCCTGCGCCTGCCGCTCGTTCCCGTTAGGAAGGACACTGAGGAACTGATTAGAAAAGCGCTCGCCGACCTCGGCGCGCTTTGAGGAGAAACAAAATGATAAGACTTGGCGTTTTGGGTTCCGGACACGGAACGAATTTTGAAGAGATAGCGCAATGCATCATGGACGGCAGGATCAAAGGCGCCGAGATTGCCGTCGTCATCAGCGACGTCGAGGACGCGCCGATACTTAGGAAAGCGGCGCGCATGGGACTGCAAGCCGTGTACCTTCCGGCCGACGACTATAAGACGAAGCTCGAGGGGCCGCAGGAGGATGAATACATAAGGGTCCTGAAAGCGAACAAAGTCGACTACGTCATATTGGCCGGCTTCATGCGCATGATCAAGGCGAATTTTCTGAAAGCGTTCCGCATGAAGGTCGTGAACATTCACCCCGCGCTTCTGCCGGCTTTCCCCGGCCTGGAGTCCTGGAAGCAGGCTCTCGATTACGGCGCGAAACTGGCCGGCTGCACGATCCACTTCGTGGACGCCGGAATGGATTCCGGCCCCATAATCGCCCAGGCCGCCGTGCACGTGATGAGCGACGACACGCCGGAAACTTTGCACGCCAGGATCCAGGAACAGGAGCACGTCTGGTTCCCGAAGGTCATAAACTGGCTGGCGGCGGGGGCGGTCAAGGTCAGGGGGCGCAAAGTTATGATCAAGGCTTAAGGCATGCCGGAAACGAAAGAGTACGAACTTCTGCAAAGGCCTGTCGGCGTCGTGAAAGGCGTGACGGCCCGCCGCGCGGCGCTTTTGTCGCGCTGCGGAGTTGTGACTCTCTGGGACGCCCTGACATTCTTCCCTTACCGCTATGAGGACTATTCCAAAATTCTCCGCCCGGACCAGGTAAAGGAAGGCGGCGAAGCGCTCGTCTACGGGAAAGTCGTTTCGGTGAAAGCGGAAAAAACTTTCAAAAAGCGCCTGAAGCTGGTCAAGGTGCTGATCGAGAATTCCGGCAGCACGGCCCTGGGCGTCTGGTTCAACCAGCCCTGGATAGCCGACAAATTCGAGGCCGGCAAAAAAGTGCTTTTCCACGGCGTCTGCCACGGCGTTTTTTCAGGCTGCCTTCAGATGACGAACCCGGACGTCGTCTATCTCGACGACGATTTCCATCCCGACTATTACGAGGGGAAAAAGCTTCCCGTCTACCACACTACGGAAGGCCTGACGCAGGGCGTCATAAGGACCGTGATGGGAAATCTCATAAAGGAGGCGCTGCCAAGTTTCAGGGAATATCTTCCCCCGGACGAATTGAGAAAATTCGCTCTCATGGATATCTCTGAGGCCGTAAAAACGCTCCACGCGCCGGACAAGACGGGCGGCGAGGATATCGCGAAAGCCCGCCGCCGCCTCATAGTGGACGAGTTCTTCGCCCTGCAGGTCGGGAACGTGCTTACGAAAAAAGTCATGCAGAAGGAGAATTACGAAGCCCATCATCTCGTCCCGGGAAAACTGATAGTGGACTTTCTGAACACGCTGCCTTTCAAACTGACAAAAGATCAGCTCGGCGTCCTTTCCGAAATTAAAAACGACATGCTCGCGCCCCGCCCGATGCACCGCCTGCTGCAGGGCGACGTGGGGAGCGGGAAGACCGTCGTGGCCGCCACCGCCATGCTCATGGCCATAGAGAGCGGCTACAACGCCGCCATCATGGCGCCGACCGAAATTCTTGCCAGGCAGCATTACGAGACCATGAAGAAGTGGTGCGATAAAATCGGCGTGGACGTGCTCATATCCTACGGCGGCATGAAAGCCAAGGAGAAAAAGGCGCTGCTCAAACGTTTCGAAGAGGAGAAGAATTTCATCCTGGTGGGAACGCATTCGCTTCTGCACGTCAAGGAGTCCGTTCCCAACCTGGGCTTGGTCGTCATAGACGAACAGCACAAGTTCGGCGTCGCCCAGCGGGCGATGCTAAGGGTTGCCGAAAGCGTTCCCGACACCCTCATCATGACGGCCACCCCGATTCCGCGAAGCCTGGCCATGACGCTTTACGGGCACCTCGACATTTCCGTCATAAGATCGGCTCCCGCCGGGCGCATCCCCGTCAAGACTTACGTGGTGACGCCGGAAAGACTGCCCTCCGTCTGGAATTTCATCAGGAAGGAAGCGTTGTCCGGACGCCAGGCCTACATCGTCTACCCTCAGATCGACGAAAGCGACAAAAGGGAAGCGAAAGCCGCCGCGGAAATGTTTGAAGTGCTGTCGAAGAAAGTTTTCCCGGACCTTGCGCTCGGGCTCGTGCACGGAAGGCTGGAAAAGGAAGAGAAAGAAGAGACCATGCGCAGGTTCAGGGAAGGAGAGATCAAAGTTTTGGTCTGCACGACCGTAATAGAAGTGGGCGTAGACGTCCCAAACGCCAGTGTCATGGTGATAGAGGACGCCCAGCGCTTCGGCTTAGCCCAGCTTCATCAGCTGAGGGGCCGCATCGGCCGCGGGAATCTGCAATCCTACTGCGTGCTTGTCGACAACACGCCCTTGGAAAAGACGGGGGACGATCCTTCCCAGCCTCTGCTTGCCGGCATGACGGAGAACCCCAGGCTGGAAGTCATGGCGAAGACGAACGACGGCTTTGAGATCGCGGAGGCCGATATGGAACTGAGAGGGCCGGGCGAGTTTTTCGGAGAAAAACAGTCCGGGCACCCGACGCTCTACCTTGCGAACCCCAACAGGGATAAGCAGGAGCTGATATTGGCCAAAGAACTTGCGGAAAAAATGATAGAAGCTTACGAAGCGGGCGCGCTCTCTAACGAAACAAGAGAGGCTTTCCTGACAAGGGTGGCGCTGCGTTACGGGGCGGAATTCACCGTGCCGGGCTTTTGACTGCCCGAAAAAGGTTTTTTGATATAATATTCACTAGTAAACAATAACAACCAAAAGGAAATATTATGAATTACTTCCTAACCGAAACTGAACAGATGATAAAGGATACGGCCCGCGAGGTCGCCCAGAAGTACATCAAGCCGGTGGCTGCCGAGTACGACGAAAAGAACGAATTCGCCTGGGACGTCCAGGAAAAGATTGCGGAAGCCGGTCTTTGCGGCGTATATATCCCCGAGACTTACGGCGGCATCTGCCCGGAAGGACAGATGGGCATCATGAACCTGGTGGTGGCCGTGGAAGAGCTCAGCAAAGTCTGCGGCGGCATCTCCCTTGGCCTGGCCGCGACCGCTTTGGGAACCATCCCGCTTATCCTTTTCGGCAACGAAGAACAGAAGCAGAAATACCTGCCCGCCATAGCGGCCGGTGAAAAGCTCGCGGCCTTCGCACTGACGGAAGCCTGCGCAGGCTCCAACGCCGGCGGCATCCAGACGACCGCCAGGAAAGAAGGGGACTACTACATCCTGAACGGCACCAAGCAGTGGATCACCAACGGCAACGTGGCCGAGATGTACACCGTCATCGCCATGACCGACAAGACGCGCGGCGCCAGAGGCGCCACGGCCTTCCTGGTCGACAAGGGCACGCCGGGCTTCTCTTTCGGCAAGAAGGAAAACAAGATGGGCATCCGCGCCTCCTCGACTTATGAGCTGGTCTTCGAAGACTGCAAGATCCCCGCTTCCGCAATCCTCGGCAAGGAAGGCCACGGCTTCCTGTCCGCCATGAAGACCTTCGACATGTCCCGCCCCGGCGTGGCCGCCCAGGCTCTGGGCATCGCCGCCGGCGCTCTTGAGGACGCCGTCGATTACGCCAGGACCAGGGAACAGTTCGGCAAGCCCGTTATCAGCAACCAGGGCCTGCGCTTCCTCTTGGCCGACATGGCCATGAAGGTCGAGACCGCCCGCGCCATGGTCTACGCCACGGCCCGCTCCATCGACTCCGGCGACCGCAACTGCTCCAAGGAATCCGCCATCGCCAAGTGCTACGCCTCCGACGTCGCCATGCAGGTGACGACCGACGCTGTCCAGGTCTTCGGCGGCTACGGTTACATGAAGGAATACCCGATGGAGAAGAGAATGCGCGACGCCAAGATCACCCAGATCTACGAAGGCACCAACCAGATCCAGCGCGAAGTAATCGGCCAGTGCCTCATCAAGGAAGCGGCCGCTAAAAAATAATCTTTTAAAAAGCTATGAACATCATCGTAACCATAAAGCAGGTCCCCGATGCGGCCAACGTCCGCATCAACCCTGAGACGAAGACCCTCGTTAGGGAAGGCGTCGAGTCCATGATGAACCCCCTGGACGCCTACGCCCTCGAAGAGGCTGTCAGACTGAAAGAAAAATTAGGCGGAAAAGTGACCGTCGTCTGCATGGGCCCTCCCATGGCGGAAGCGGTCTTAAGGGAAGCCATAAGCCTTGGCGCCGACGAGGCCGTCCTCCTCTCCGACAGAGCGGTGGCCGGTTCCGACACGCTGGCCACTTCCTACGCCCTTTCCCAGACCATTAGCAAAATAGGGGATTATGACCTCATCTTGGGCGGCAAGCAGGCAATAGACGGCGACACCGCCCAGGTGGGCCCCGGCATCGCCGTGAACCTTGACATCCCGCAGGTCACCTGCGTCAGGAAAGTGAGGGAATGCGCCAACGGCAAAATGATAGTCGAGCGCATGACGGAAGAAGGCTACGACGTCGTGGAAGTGACGCTTCCCGCGGTCGTGACCGTCGTGAAAGAGATCAACGAGCCCAGGATCGCCAGCCTGAAAGGCAAGATGGCGGCCAAGAGGGCGCAGATAAAAGTGATGACCGCCGCCGACATCGAAGCCGACCTCACGAGGCTCGGATTGAAAGGCTCTCCCACCAACGTGGTCGAGATCTTCTCCCCCGAGGCCAGGCAGGGCGGAGTGAAACTTGAAGGCGCGCCCGAAGAGCAGGCCAGATCGCTCGTCGCCGCTTTGAAAGAAAACCAGCTTTTGTAAGGAGTCGTCATGCCGATAAAAATAAACAAAGAAACATGCGTGGGATGCGGAGCGTGCGTCGCCCAGTGTCCTTTCGGCGCTTTGAGCCTCGTTGACAACTGCGCCTTTGTGGAAGAGACCAAATGCAAATTCTGCGGGAAATGCGCCACCGTCTGTCCCTGCGAAGCCATTACCGTCGTCAAAGAGGAAATGAAAGTCCAGGACGACCTCGGAAGTTACAAGGACATCTGGGTCTTCGCCGAACAGAAGAAAGGCCAGGTTGCGGGCGTCAGCTTCGAGCTTCTGGCCAAGGCCAGGGAACTCGCGGCTCAGAAACCTAATCAGGTGGTTGCGGTCGTTCTGCACGACGGCTGCAACGCCGAAATAGAAAAACAGCTCATATCCAAAGGCGCGGATAAAGTCGTTTCCGTTTCCGCTCCCGAACTGAAGGATTTCGACGACCTCACTTATTCCAATGTCCTTTACCGCCTGGTAAAAGAACGCAAGCCCGAAATTATCCTCTGCGGCGCCACGACCATCGGCCGCGCCCTGATGCCGAGAGTGGCGGTCATGCTCAAGACCGGTTTGACCGCGGACTGCACGGGTCTGCACATCGATCCCGAGACCGGTTTGCTCATCCAGACCCGCCCGGCTTTCGGGGGAAACATCATGGCGCGCATTCGCTGCCAGAACACCAGGCCGCAGATGGCGACCGTGAGGCACAAAGTATTTGCGGAAGCGGAGCCCGATCCTTCCCGCAGCGGCGAAGTGGAAACGGTTGCCTTCAATAAGGAAGATCTTTCTTTAAGAAGCAAAGTTCTGGAAGTCGTCGAGAACATCGGGGAACAGGTGAAGCTGACCGACGCCAACATAATAGTCAGCGGCGGCCGCGGCATGAAAGGCCCCGAGAACTTCGCCTTGCTGAAAGAACTGGCGGAGGCCTTGGGAGGCGCTGTGGGCGCCAGCAGGGCGGCCGTCGACGCCGGCTGGATACCTTACGCCCACCAGGTGGGACAGACGGGCAAAACGGTCTGCCCCACTGTCTACATCGCCTGCGGCATCTCCGGCCAGATCCAGCATCTTGTCGGCATGCAGTCTTCGGACGTCATCGTCGCGATCAACAAGGATCCGGAATGCCCCATGATGAAGATCGCCAACTACGCTATAGAGGGCGACCTCTTCGAGATCATTCCGCTCATCATAAAAGAGCTCAAAAAGTAAGTGCCTGAAAGCATCGTCATACTTGGCGGCGGCGGTCACGCCGCGGTCGTGGAAGCGGCGCTTCTTTCTTCCGGAAGGGGCGTCGAGGCCTTTTTGGACGACGGCCTGCCAGTTGGCAGCAAAGTCATAGAAGGCGAAGTCAAAGGCAAGATCGCGGACCTCGCTTCCCTGAAGGGGAAGGCGGACAAGGTCCACGCCGCCATAGGCTCCAACGAAGCCCGCTTCACGCTTCTTCATAAAGCCAAAGAGCTGGGCTTCAAGCCTGAGACGATCGTCCATCCGACGGCTTTCGTCGACCCATCCGCTAAGCTGGGAGAGGGAGTTTTCGTAGCGGCCGGAGCCTTCATAGGCCCGAGGGCGGAAGTGGGCGACGGTGCGATAATCAACACCAAGGCGAGCGTCGACCATGACTGCAGGATTGGCTCTTACTCACACATCTGTCCTGGCGTCATCCTGACCGGCGCGGTGAAAGTCGGACCTCTGACCACCGTGGGCGCGGGCTCGATCGTCAAGCCGCTCGTGAAAATAGGCGCCAACGACCTCATAGGTTCAGGCTCCATAGTCGTAAAGAATATAGGCGACAATACGGTGGCTTTCGGCTCTCCCGCCAAAGCGGTGAAAAGCAACAGAAGGCCGAAGGATCCCAATGCCAGGAAGCTTGCGCCCAAAATGAGCGACAGCGCGAAAAGAACTCTCACCATCGTCATAGTGTCCCTGATTTTCGCCACCGCCTTCATATTGCTTTCCATCTGGCGCTACGACCGCGTACTGGCGGAGTTCGTGCACACGCCTCTCAGGGACAAGCTGCAGGACCTCAATCTCCTGGGCGAGATCTCGCTGATCTGCAAGAAGCCCTACGTCACCATGCTTGTGGCGCCCTTCTTCGTGTTTTTCACCTTCATCAGGTTCAACCGCGAGTGGTATAGGAAGCTGGGATACTACCTGCTTTCCATGGGCGTCTGCGGCGTCATGTCCAGCCTTCTCAAAGAGTGTTTCCGCCGGGCCAGGCCTTACAATCTCTTCCGCGAGGCCGGCCATTACGGCTTCTTCTTCTACGAACAGACCAAGAACGCTTTCAAGAGCTTCCCGTCCGGGCACTCCATGGAGGTGGCCACCATGGCCGCGGTCTTCTGGTTCATCTTCCCGAAGCTCAGGCCCTTTTTCGTCGCCGCGGCTGTGCTTATGATGGCCGACCGCATCCTGATGGAAAGGCACTTCCTTTCCGACACAATAGCGGGCGCGACGGTAGGCATCGCGATCGCGCTTTTGGTCAAGGAATTCTTGGCGCCGATAGTTCTCGATTTGGTTGAGAAACTATTGAAAAAAGCACGCATCGCGAAGGACTGAAAGTCCTTGAAATTGGGGCCCGCGGGGCCCCTTTTTTTTTGTGTTTCATTCAGACACGAAATTGGGTATAATAAAAAGATATAGAAGTATAACTACATATTTCGGAGCAAGACATGTATCTTTTCGATCTGGGAAAGGTCGTCCTCTCTTACGACCAGGAAGCGACCATGAAGAAGCTGGCGGGTTCCCTGAATCCGCTGACGGCTCTTCTTATCTTCGCCAAGAAGGACGAATTCATGGCGGAATTCAAACGCGACACGGAACTGCTGGAAAGCGGCCGCATGACCATGAGCCAGTTCTTCCTTCGCCTGAAAGGGAAGACGGGCCTCGACCTGACGGAGGAGAAGTTCATGGAGATCTGGCAGTCCGGTTACGAGTACTATGAGGACGTCCTCGCAAAGATTGCCGAGCTTTCCCAAAAGGAAAAATGCGGCGTGGCGGCCAACCTCTCCGAGGCCCAGGAGGAGATCCTTAGGAAAAGGGATGACTTCGCGCCCTTTACGGACTGGGCCTGCTCCTGGAAACTGGGGATCCTGAGAAACAGCCCCGACTTCTTCCTGAAGGCGGCCGAAACGCTCGGAGTTTCTCCCGCCGACTGCACCTACATAGACGACCGCGAGGAGAATCTTGCCTTTGCCAAAGAGGCCGGCATGAAGACGCTCCTTTACACATCGATCTCCGACCTGGACAAACTTTCCTGAGAATGAAGACCAAAGGCTTTACAATTTTGGAACTGCTTCTGACGATGTCGATCATGGTCATGGTCATGACTATGATCCAGTCGGCTCTGGCCATTTCCAGTAAAGTCTGCAGCGGCGGCCGCGACAGGGCCCAGCTTTTCCACGGCGCAAGGCTCGCCATGGACGAGATGCTCAGCGCTTTTTCCAACATGGAATACGCCTCGACCGGCAAATATGAGTTCGCGGTGTCCACCGGCGACGTCGAGGGCTACCCAATGGACAGCGTCGACATGGTCACGCTTTCGCCCCCCATCCAGCTTGATTCGCGCTGGCTGGCCGGCGAGGTCAGGGTCCGCTATTCGATAGGGACGGGCGAGGGCGGCGTTAGGGTCCTGCAAAAGGAGGTCTCTTATCCCACTGACGAAGGCGCCGAAGTCGACGTGCCGTCCGTCGTGCCGCTCGTCGAAGGCGTGGTGGGCATGGAGCTTTCCTTCTACGACGAGGACGGCAACATTTCCAGAGGCTGGGACTCTTCCATTTCCGAGCAGGACGGCTCGAAGCCTTATGAAGTCGTCATAACGCTCTTCTTGGATCTCGGCAAGACGATACAGCCCATCTGCAGCGCCGCCATGCTTCCCACTATGAAAGTCAAGAACGGCCAGAACGACGGCGTTAACGCCGGAAACGGAAACGAAAGGACCCCCGTTCCCGAGATGGAAGATCCGGAAGACGACTTCGGAGGCGGAGGCGGCGGAAGGCGCGGCGGATCCGGCGGCAGAGGCTCGAGAGGCGGCGGCGGGAGCCCCGGCGGCGGCCCCAGAGGCGGCGGCGGACCATCCCCCGAATAAAACTACTCTAACGGAAAATAAATCTCAAAGGACAAATAAATGAGTGAGGAAAGCTTCAATCTGTCGACGGCCAAAATAGACCAGCAGCTTTTTTACAAGCTGCCCTACGCCTTTTTGGAGAAGCATCAGCTTATTCCCATCTGCGAGCCGAGGCCCGGCGTGACGCAGGTCGCCATGGCGGATCCCGACGACATCGAGACGCTCGACGAACTGAAGCGCGTCATCAACACCGAACTCGAGATCGTCAAGGCGACCCCGGAAGAGATCGAGGAAGCGATCGAACGCTGCAACAGCGGCAACGCCCAGTCCGTCGAAAAAGTCATCCAGGACCTTACCGAGGACGACCTCGAGATCATTGGCAACATCAGGGAAGACCAGGACGGAGTCGACGTGGCGAACGAGGCGCCCATAATCAAGCTCGTGAACCTCATCATTTGGAACGCCCTGCAGATGAGGGCTTCCGATATTCACATCGAGCCCTTTGAGAACCAGCTTCTGGTCAGGTACCGCGTGGACGGCGTTTTGCACGAGATGAGCTCGCCCCCGCACAACCTGCACGCCGCCATTCTTTCGCGTATCAAGATCATGTCCGACCTCGACATCTCGGAAAGAAGAACGACCCAGGACGGCCGCATACAAATGAAGCTTGGCTCAAAGGAGATCGACATCCGTGTCTCCATCATGCCGACCGTCTGGGGCGAGAACGTGGTCATGCGTCTTCTGGACAAGAGCGGGCTCATGCTCGACCTAACCGACCTCGGCTTCGACGAGCACCATCTGAAGCTTTACGATTCTATGCTGAGAGTCTCCCATGGCATCGTTCTGGTGACAGGACCTACCGGCAGCGGTAAGACTACGACGCTCTACAGTTCGCTGAAAGTTCTGAACAAGCCGGACGTCAAGATCATCACGATCGAAGACCCTGTGGAATATCAAATCAAGGGCATCAACCAGATCCACGTCAACGCCAAGGTGGGCCTTACCTTCGCGCAGGGCTTGCGTTCCATTCTGCGTCAGGACCCCGACATCGTGATGGTCGGTGAAATTCGTGACGTGGAGACGGCTGAGACCGCCGTGCAGGCGTCCTTGACCGGCCACCTTGTCTTCTCGACTCTGCACACCAACGACGCGCCTTCCGCCATCACGCGTCTCATCGACATGGGCGTGGAGCCGTATCTGATCACGTCTTCCGTGATCGGAGTTTTGGCTCAGCGACTCGTGCGCGTTTTGTGCCCGTACTGCAAAGAAGAGAGCGAGGAGGATGTCACGGAAGCGCTCGACAGGCTTATGATACCCGAAGAAATAGCGCCGAGAGGAAAGCACAAGATCTTCAAGGCCAAGGGTTGCGAGAAATGCCGCGACACCGGCTTCAAAGGCAGAATATCGCTTTTCGAGATCATGCAGATGAGCGAGGAGATCAAGGCGCTGACTCTTAAGAGAGCGGCGGCCTACGAGATCAAAAAGCAGGCCATTAAGGAAGGCATGGTGACGCTGCAGCATTCCGGCTGGCAGAAAGTCTTGGCCGGCGTGACGACCCTGGAAGAAGTGTTGAGCGTTACGGAAGAAGTGTAAACAATCCCAAATCAATTGGAGGCAATATGAACAATACGAGTCAAAAGAGCAAACGCCGCATCCTTGAACGCGGCTTCACCCTGGTCGAAATGATGGTCGTGGTCGCGGTCATCGGCATCCTGGGCTCCGTTGTCGGCGGAAAGCTGATCGGCAACACCGAAAAGGCCCGCAAGGCCAAAGCGATCATGGAGATCAAGGAATTCGAGACTCAGGCCGAGCTCTACCAGCTCAACAACGGCAAGCCGATAACGGCTTTGTCAGACCTTTATCCGGAGTATCTGAAAGAGGCTCCCGGCCCCGATCCCTGGGGCAACGAGTACGTCGTGACTGTCGAGAGCGACGGCACGGTCCGCGTGACCAGCTCCGGCGTCACCAGCGACGAGACCGAAGGCAAAGCCGGCGGCCAGACCGCCGATTGGGGCAAATGATCTTAATCTCCAAATTTGAACCGCTATGGCTCAGACCAAAAAGAAAAAAAGCATAGCCAATCTTTTGTCCGGCGCCGAGAAGACCGTCGCCCTCGACATCGGGTCGCGCTATGTCAAACTGGCCGTCTTGCAGCGCAGGAAAAACTGCGTCGCGGCCAAGCAGCTCGACCAAATGGCGATCCCCTTCACCAGCAGCAGGGGAGACGTGACGCCGGAGGCGGTGAAAGAGACCGTCAAGCAGCTTCTTTTGCGCAACAAGATCAGGGACACCGGCGTCCTTTCCGTGATGTCCCGCGATTTCGTTACGGTCAGCCATCTGGAACTCCCCAGCACGGAAAGGGAGCAGATCAAGCAGATGCTGGTCTTCGAGGCCGAGAGCCATCTGCCTTTCGCCATGGAACGCGCCATAACGGCCTTCGATTTCAAGCCGATAGAACAGCCCAAGGCGGAACCGAAGGAGGGCGAGGAAGCGCCAAGCGCCGAGCCCGCGAGCGTCATGTCGAAGGTCGTCTTCGCCGCCGTAAGGCAGGCTCTCATTCCGAAATTCCTCGAGCTTCATTCCCAGAAGGGCTTGAAGCAGACGGCCATCCAAGTCTCCTCCTTCACCATCTTCAACCTTTACGATTACCTCAAGAGGGAGGGAAAGATCCCCTCTACTGACGGCGACACCATGATAATCGAAATGGGCGCCCGCAGGACGGAGTTCATAGTGGTGAACGCCAAGGGAGAACTGGTCTTCACAAGGAACGTGGAGAAAGGCGGCGACGATCTCACAGCGTTCCTTTCCGCGGAGGAAGGAATTTCCTTCGAGGAAGCGGAGCAGAGAAAGGTCAAAAACTGGGAGGAGACGAAACTGAACGATCCCGGCGAGCTCCTGCGCGCCATGGAAGGGATCAACAACGAGCTCGACAGGACCATCCGCTTCCTTAAGAACCGCGGGATCTCCGAAAGGATCACGCAGGTTTTGGTCTCGGGCGGCGCGGCCGCGAGGCCGGAAGTCTGCCGCGCCCTCTCCGCCCCGCTCGGCATCGACGCGCCTCTGTACCTGAACGGGCTCGAGGCGATAGAGACGAAGGGCAAAGACTTTTTCGGGCCTTCTTTTTCGGCGGTGCTCGGCGCCGCCCTGGCCCAGATCGACGAATCGGCGATCTACATCGACCTTCTGCCGGTCGACGTGGTCAAGCTTCAGGTCCTGGCCATGCGCCGGAAGATGCTCGTCAAGCTGGCCATCGGCGTGGCGGCCGTCGCTTTGGTGGCGCTTCTGATATTGGGAATAGCGGTGCTGATAAGCAACGCCAAAGTCGAAACGAAAAACAAAGAGCTTAGGAGCAAGCTGACGGAGACCAAGAAGGTCGACGCCCTGGAGAAGCGCAACCAGCAGCTTCAGAAAGCCGTCAACGACATCGAGGGCGTCATATCGAGGAAGACCTCCTGGAATTCCGTATTGGCCGGGATCTCGTCCTGCATGACGAGCAATCTCTGGATAACCTCGATCGGCGTAGACAAAAACAACACCATGACGGTGGAGGGCTACTCGAGGAACGCCGACTATCTGCTCTTCGAGGAGAACATGCAGCGGCAGCTGCGCTTCGAGAACGTGATAGT
The DNA here is from genome assembly GCA_017963805.1 of bacterium. Taxonomy (GTDB): domain Bacteria; phylum Auribacterota; class UBA3054; order UBA3054; family UBA3054; genus UBA3054. Next base: position 89,812 of record JAGCTE010000071.1, read on the forward strand.
GCCGAGCGAGAAGACCATGTACCAGTACGGCCTGCAGGTGCACTACTTCAAGCTGACCTGCGACATACTGCCGGATTACAAATACAACGAGAAACTGAGGAATCTTCTGAACCAGCCCGGCTCCGAAACGGAAAAAGCGAAAGAGGACGCCGCCCCGGCCGCTCCCAGGGAGAATCTGGGCCGGACGCTCGAAAGGAGCGCCGCGCCGGAGGAAAAGAAGGACGACCGGACGGAGGAGATCATGGAGGCGCCCATGCAGGGCGCGCCGCTTCGTTTGGGAACGCCCGCGGGAGGAACTTTCCGGGGAAGCTCGAAAGTGGCTGAGGAGCCGCCGAAAGCCGAAGGCCAGCCGGATGCCAAACCCGTTTCAAAGCCGGCCCGTTCCGCCAGATTGATGGCCGGCAAAAAGGAGGCCTCCGGGGACAAGGAAGCGAAAGGCGGCGATCCCGAAGCTTCGAAGGAAACTTCCGGATCCGCCGAGGACGGATCTTCCGTCGCCGAAATCAAAGCCGATAACGAGGTCGAAAGCGGTGAGCTTTTGACTTCCGGCGGGAAAGAGGAAAAGACGGACGCCGCCAGCGTTCCCGAAGACGGAGAAGACGTCGACGATGACGACGACGGCGACGACGAGGCGGTCGACGAGGATGACGACGACGAGGATTCGGACGACGGAACTCCCGCACCCGACGACGATGACGAGGAAGCTTCCGAAAACGGCAACAAGGAGGACGACAAATGAGAGCGCTGACCACTAGGGAATGGATGACCGTCGGAATCGGCGGAGCACTTGTCGTTATCGTTCTGGTCTGGACGCAGCTGATCTCTCCCGGGACGGATAAATTGGAATCCAATTCCAAACGCCTGGCCGACCTGAACAAGAACATCGCCACCGCTGACAAGAAGATCAGCCAGGGCGCCAACCTCGCAAAGGAGTACAAAAACCTGACGGAGCGCTACAGCAACGCGCTGGAGACCATAAACGCCCAGAAAATGCCGGACAACCTTGCCAGGACGCTGCGCGAAGAGTTCGCCAAACTGGACGGCAAGTACGGATCGTCTATCACCAGCACGGCCGTGAAGCAGCCCCAGACGAACGACATGTACAGCGACTTCTCCTACAACCTGAAGGACGTCAGGTGCGACTGGAAAAGCCTGAACGCCGCTCTCGGACTTATCGAGAGCGCCGGCCAGCTCGTCGGTTTCGACGCCATGAAGATCAAAAGCAACTTGAAGGATCCCAACAATCCCCAGGCGGTGGTCGACATGTCGGTGAGGTCTTTCGTCTTCAACGACAGCCAGGATCAGGATCTGCCGAATTGGAAGGCGCCGGACTACGACTCGCTGACGTCCGATCTGAAGAGCGACATCTTCGCGCTGCCCAAAGAAGTGGCGGCGGCCGTCAGCAGGAAAGGCGGGCCAAGGCCGCTTACGACAAGCACCGACGGCAAGGAGGAGCTGCCCTCCTGGACAAAGCACATACAGTTCAACGGCATCTCGCGTTTCGGCGAAAAGAATTTCGCCATGTTCTACAACAAATCCAACCGCTCGACGTTTACCGTGGCGGAAGGGGAGAAGATCAGCGAGACCGACGCGACCGTCGTTTACATCGACGCCGCCAGCCAGAAGGTCGTCTTCGAGGAGAACGGCGAGAACAAAACTTTGAAGCTCAGGACCTACGGCGACATCAGCGAATTTTTGAACAAGCCCTTCTCTTTCCAGTACGACCTGGAGGTCCCGAATGTCCAGACGAACGCGGCCGAGCAGACGGGCTCCCTGGCCTCGAAGAAGCAGGAGGAGGCCGGGGAAGAGGAGAAGGCGCCGAGCATCGCCGTGAACACCGAAGACACCGAAGTTCCCGAAGAGTACGAAAAATCTTTGGGCAGCACTTCGCAGTGCATGATGAACAGCGGAATGTACGTCATCAAAGTCGACGCCATCATGCAGAAGAGGAACAAGCGTTTGAAAGCGAACTACGGAATGCTTATCACCAACACGCAGAAGCTCGGCCCCGGCGAACTGGCGGGCTTGGAGTCGAACGACGTGCTTCTCGAGATAGGCGGGCTGAAAGTCGATTCCGTCGCGACCTACACCTACGCCATGAACAAAGCTTACAGCTCCGGCAAGACGATCCCGATGAAATATATGCGCGGAGACGAGATATTCGAGACCAATGTGACTTTAAAATAACCTTAACAACCAAAAATGAGCAAAGAAGAAAAAAACAAGTACCAGGATTCTTTAAACCTGCCTGCCGGCAATTTCCCGATGCGCGGAAACCTTCCCCAGCAGGAGCCGAAAAGGCTTGAGAAATGGCAGAAAGAGGACCTTTACGGACAGATCAGAAAAGCCAGGAAAGGCTCCAAAAAATACGTATTGCATGACGGACCGCCGTACGCCAACGGCAGGATCCACATCGGGACCGTCATGAACAAGATCCTGAAAGATATCACCATCCGTTATCTGACCATGCAGGGATACGACGCGCCTTTCGTGCCTGGCTGGGACTGCCATGGTCTTCCCATTGAGAAAGCGCTCCTGGAACAGTTAGGCAAGACCAAGGACGATGTCGACCAGGTCGAGTTCCGCCGTCAGGCCAGGGAATATGCCGCCAAATACATCGACATCCAGAGATCGCAGTTCAAACGCTTCGGCGTTCTGGGCGAATGGGACAAACCGTATATCACCATGGATCCCCTTTACGAGGCGGACATCATCAGGTCCTTCGGCGAGCTCTACTCCAAGGGCTATGTCTACAAGGGCTGCAAGCCCATCCACTGGTGCACGAACTGCGAGACCGCCCTGGCGGTCGCCGAGATAGAATACGAGCAGGACACCTCCGATTCCATCTACGTGAGGTTCCCCTTGGCGGAAGGCCAGACGCTGCCTCCGGGGCTTCCCAAGGACGCTTCCATAGCCATCTGGACCACTACGCCCTGGACGCTGCCCAGCAACAGGGCCGTCTGCGTAAAAGCCGACATAAATTACGGCGTCTTCGACCTCGACGGGCGGAAGATCGTCATGGCCGTGGAATTGGCCGCGCCGCTCTTTTCCAAGCTCGGCAAAGCCGAGCCGGCCGCGGAGGCCACGTTCCCGGGCGAAGACCTGGAAGGACTCAAGGTCAAGCATCCCATTTTCGAGGGAATGACGGTTCCCGTGGTCATGGACGACTACGTCTCAACCGACACCGGCACGGGCATAGTGCACATCGCTCCCGGCCACGGCCAGGAAGACTACGCCGTGGGACTGCGCTACGGCCTGGAAGTTTTCTCGCCGGTGGACGGCAAAGGCTGCTACAACGCCAACGTCCCGAAATATCAGGGCATGCACGTTTTCAAGGCCAACGAGCCGATCATCGAGGAGCTCAAGGAAAAAGGCATACTCATCCACAAGGAACCCTGCACCCACGACTATCCCCACTGCTGGCGCTGCCACAAGCCCGTTATTTTCCGGGCCACGGACCAGTGGTTCGTGGGCGTGGACAGGAACGACATGCGCAAGAAAGCCCTGGAGGAAGTGGAAAAAGTACAGTGGGTGCCGGAAGTCAGCAAGCAGCGCATCAAGTCGATGCTTGAGCTTCGTCCCGACTGGTGCCTCTCCCGCCAGAGGATCTGGGGCGTCCCGATCCCGGTCTTCTTCTGCGAGAACTGCGGCCAGGAGATCATAAACGACGAGATCATCAAGAAAGTAGGCGACCTGGCGGAAAAGGAAACTTCCGACGTCTGGTTTGAGAAGGAAGCAAGCGAGCTTCTGCCGGAAGGCACAAAATGCCCGAAGTGCGGAGGAACGCATTTCCGCAAGGAAAAGGACATTCTGGACGTCTGGTTCGACTCCGGACTTTCCCACCGCGCCGTCTGCTCCCGCCGGGAAGGACTTTACGATCCCGCCGACATGTACTTGGAGGGCTGCGACCAGCACCGCGGCTGGTTCCAGGTCTCGCTTCTGACCGGCATAGGGCTTATGGGCTGCGCGCCCTACAGGAAAGTCGTCACGCACGGCTGGACGCTCGCGGCCAAAGGCGAGAAGATCTCGAAATCCAAAGGCAACTACGTCGATCCCGTTCTGATGTGCGACAAACTTGGCGCCGACATATTGCGGCTTTGGGTGAGCTCCACCGACTACACTCAGGACGTTGTCTTCAACGACAAGATCCTGGGCGTCATCAGCGACGCCTACAGGCGCATCAGGAACACCTTCAAATATCTTCTGGGCAACATCGCCGACTTCCGTCCCGGGAACGCCGTGCCCCTTTCCGAACTGACGAAGCTTGACAGGTACATGCTGCACTCCCTGGAGGAACTGAGATCCGAGGTCACGGAGGATTACGAGAAGAACGATTACATAAAGGCCTTCCAGGCCATATTGAATTTCTGCACCGTGGATCTTTCCTCCCGTTACTGCGACATCCTTAAAGACACGCTCTACACCGAGGGCAGGGATTCCAAATGCAGGCGCTCCGCCCAGACAGTTCTGAGACGCTGCGCCGTCGTTCTCGCGAAACTCCTTGCTCCCATTCTGGTCTTCACCAGCGAGGAAGTCTGGGAATGCTTAAGTGAGATGGAACTCACGGAGAAGGAAGGCCGCGAGGGCAACGTGCACTTATCCTTCTGGCCCGAGGAAAAAAAGGAGCATCTCGATCCTGCTTTGGCGGCTCAGTTCGCTAAGATCTGGTCCGTCAGAGACGAGGTGCTGAAAGAACTGGAAGGCTTGAGGCAGAGCGGTAGAATCGGCTCCGGCCAGGAAGCAGAGGCGGAAGTATGGAGCGACGATCCCGAATTGCTCGCGCTGCTCAAGGCTTACGAAGGCGACCTGGCGAAACTCTGCATCGTTTCGGCTCTTTCCGTGAAGAAGCCCGAGAACGGCAGGGCTGCCGGCAAGCTTGTCGTGGCCGCCCGACGCTCTGACAAACCGAAATGCGCCCGCTGCTGGAACTGCAGCGCCGACGTTGGCACTGATCCCGATAATCCGGACGTCTGCGCCCGATGCGCGGCCGTCCTGAAAAACCAGGCTTAAGATATGGTCAAAAAATCGAAATTACCCAAGGAAGTCCTTCTGAAGCTCCAGAAGGCCCTTTTGAAAAAGCGCGCCCGCCTTATGGGCAACGTCGAGAAACTTGAGGAAGAATCCTTCATGAATTCTCAGAAAGATTTTTCCGGCGACATCTCCGGCTACAAAACGCACATCGCCGACATCGGCTCAGACGCCTCCGGCATGGAGCTGATGCTCGGCTTGGCCAGCAACCAGCAGAAACTGCTGCAGCAGGTCAACGACGCGCTCGCGCGCATCGAGGACGGCACCTACGGATTCTGCCAGATGTGCGGAAAGCCCATTCCCCAGGCGAGGCTGGAAGCCATTCCAGAAGCCGAGCTCTGCCTTAGCTGCGCGGACAAATAAATGGGCGAAAAGTGGATTAGGTGCTCGACTCCTGTCTACCTTGCCGCCAGCGCCGCGATAATTGACCAGTTGTCGAAGTTCGCGGTCAGGAGCTTCATGGAACAGGATTCCGTCATAGCGATCCTGCCGTCCTTCAACCTGACTTTCAGGCTGAACCCCGGCGTGGCTTTTTCCATGCTCGACAACATAAGGTACGGGCATTTCATTCTGGCGGGCTTGGCGCTTGCTGTCATTCTTTTCATTCTTTCGCTTTTTTTGAGGGGCAAGGCGCCGAAGAGCCGCGTGGCGACCGCGGCGCTCGGGCTTATCATGGGAGGCGCTTTCGGAAACATGGTAGACAGGCTGCTGCCGCCTTACTACGCGGTGGTGGACTTCATAGACCTGTATTATAAAAACTACCACTGGCCCGCCTTCAACATAGCCGACAGCTGCATAACCGTGAGCGCCCTGCTTCTCGTCGTCGTCTGCTGGAAAGAAGATTAATTTTGTCAGGGGGATAAAATGGAGATCAATTACAACGGCTTGGGCAGCAGCCTAAGCGATCTGACGAGGCTTTCGAACGCGGTCACGCGTTCCATAAGCGCCGAGAATTTCAACGGCGAAAAAGGATGCGGCGCCATGGCGGAAGAGGGCGTTCACGCCCGCGCGGCCAGGGAGCTGGGGCGGGGCTGGAAGGTTTCGCCCTGCGTCAAGCTCGCGCCTCACTCAACCTTCACCGTAGCCGAAATAAACGGCCCGGGCGCCATAAGGCACATTTGGATGACGGTGGACTGCAAGCTCTACCGCCAGCTATTGCTGAGGATCTATTGGGACGGGGAAACAAATCCTTCCGTCTGCACGCCGCTGGGCGACTTTTTCTGCCACGGCTGGTGCGAGAGGGCCATCGTCAATTCCGTCCCGATCGTCGTCAACCCAAGCGGCGGTTTCAATTCCTACTGGGAAATGCCCTTCAGGAAAAAATGCCTGATCACCCTTGAGAATCTCTCCGAGGAGGAGCCGGAGTTCTTCTACCAGATCAACTACGTCCTGACCGGTATCCCGGATGACATGGCTTACTTCCACGCTCAGTGGCGCCGGATGAACCCCACGAGGGAAAAGGAAGAGTACGTCATATTGGACGACGTCAAGGGCAGGGGCCATTACGTCGGCACCTACGTCGCCTGGCAGCCCAACAGCAACGGCTGGTGGGGCGAGGGCGAAGTGAAGTTCTTCCTCGACGGCGACAGGGAATTCCCGACGATCTGCACCACAGGCACGGAAGATTATTTCGGCGGCGCCTGGGGATTCTGCGACAACGCTTTCAAGAGTTACCTTGAGTTCAGCTCGCCTTACTGCGGGCTTCCGCAGATCATCCGTCCCGACGGTTTCACAAAAGCCAACCTGCGTTTCGGGATGTACCGCTGGCACATTTGCGACCCCATACGTTTCAACGACGAGCTCAAGGTCACCATGCAGGCCCTTGGCTGGCGCAACAAGGGCCGTTTCCTTCCCCTCAGGGACGACATATCATCCGTGGCCTACTGGTACCAGACAGAGCCTCACAGCGCTTTTAAACAGAACCTTGACCCTAATCATCTGGAGGTTATTTGAATATGAAATTGGAAAAGAATTCGAAGTTTCTCATTATCGGCGATTCGATAGGCGATTTCGGCCGCGCCCGCCCGGTGGGCGAGGGGCTGCACGCCGGACTCGGCACGGGCTTTCCGCGCGTGCTTGACAGCATTCTTAGGATCAAAGGCCCGGAATACGGCATCAGGGTGATGAACGTCTGCACGAGCGGCGACACCTCCAAAGCGCTGCTCGAGCGCTGGCAGAGCGACGTCATCGACCTTAAGCCCGATTATCTCGCCATAGAGATAGGCATAAACGACGTCTGGCGGCATTTCGACGAACCTTACAGGAACGAGATATTCATCTCCGTCGAAGAGTACGCCGCGAACCTTCAGAAAATGGTCGACATTACGAAAGGCTTAAAAGGCCTTTATTTCATCTCGCCTTATCTTATGGAGACGAACAAGAAGGACGCTTTCCGCGCCATGATCGACGAATACCACGACGCGATGAAAGCGGTGGCTCTCAAGAACGGGGCGACGTTCATAGACCTGCAGGCGGCTTTCGACAAATATTTCGAACACTTCCATCCGGTCTCGATGAGCTGGGACAGGGTGCATCCAGACCCCACCGGACACTTGCTTATAGCGCGCACGATCGCGCTGGCTATAGGCTTAATCAGCGAGTAGTCCGTAGAAGAGCGCGCCGGCGACGGTGCGCTTCAGCAAATTGGAGCGTTCCTCAGGGGAAAGCTCCTTTTTCTGCCTCGCGGCGATCATGGCCTTCTCCTTGGCCTGCGCCTTTTCTATGGCTTCCTTCTTAGCCTTGTCTTCGGCTTCGCCGCGCCCCTGGTTCATGTAGGCGACATTTTTGAAGTAGACTTCCGGATGGACGGAGACGAAAGTCCTGAAGGGCTTGCTGCCGACTATTGATTCCATGTTGACCGGGCGCTTTATGGGATATTTGAAAGGCAGCCACCAGGAGAAGTTGTAGGAGCCGAAGTCGGAGTTCACAGCCGAAGACTGCAATCTGATGGCCCTGGTGGTGTTTTTTATCAGCGGTTTTCCGGAATCGTCCCTGGTGTTGAAGAAAAGGTCGACGTTCACTTCCGGACGCTCGAAGCAGATGGTCTGGGGAAGCTTGAAATCGCTCACGCACTTGTAGGCTTTCACCCTGACGCCGTCGCTGGAAAGGAGCGTGAAGTGATCGGCGATGTTGGCGGGGATCTTGACTTCGTTCTGAAGGTCGAGGAAATTGTTCCTGAGCTGGAAGGTGAGCCTGAACCCGAAGCCGTTGGTCAGGATCTGCTTGTATCTCGCGCCCCACTTTTTAAGGAAGGCCGCGCGGTCTTTGGG
>JAGCTE010000009.1 GCA_017963805.1 bacterium
TAAAGGCGTTACTCAGGAATGGGTACGCGTTATTGACCAGTTCGGGCCGTATAGCCAAGAGCTCCCAATTACTTGCAATATGTTGTTTGGCAATAACAATTTGGCTCCTTCTATTCCCGAATTGATAGAACCAGAAGACGGCGCGATCTTGTACCTTACAAACGGTGTGATGAACATTGATTCTACAAATGTTTTTTCTTGGAGCGAATCGACGGATCCGGAAGGCGCAGGCGTTTATTACATACTAAAATTGTTCCATGATTACGACTCATTATCTTTAACGACAACCCTTACTAGCATTTCGTTGCCTATCTCAGAGTATTTCACAGAAATTGGCTATTACTACTGGAAGGTTTCGGCAATAGATTTTAACGATAACATAAGAAATAGTAAACAGAGAAATTTCTATGTGTGGGTGTCAGGAGACAGCGATAATGACGGTTTTGATGACAACTACGAGATCAGGCACGGGACGGATCCTTATGATAGCAAATCAACGCCTCTCTATATTGACATAGATGAGGTGCTTCCGAACGGTTATTTAGGAAGGGACTACTATTACCGCTTGAAAGTCAAAGGCGGATCCAGACGCCCTTGCTTCTGGCTCCTGAACACGAATGGAAATCCTCCTCCAGGTCTGCATGTTACATATGACGGAGAATTAAGGGGAATGCCGGAAGAAGAAGGTAATTTTGATTTTTTCATTTCTGTTTTTGATGGCGCAAAATATGAGAAAAAACCTGTGCATTTAACAATAGAACCAAAGAGAGAAGGCTTGGGAGTTAAGGCCGGAAAAGGAACACGATGATTAAACATATCTTTTTCAGTATACATCCTCTATTCCACGCTGGAATTCAAGCCGCCGGAATAAATGCAATAACGAACATGCATGTTAGATTTGAGCACATATTGACGTTAATTTTGCTGTTTGTGTTTTTTAAAACAACGAATTCATGTTTTGCGAGCGATTCAAGGATAACTGTTTCCACTAATAATACATTAATATGTTTTTCGCCAGACAATCTTACAAATAGCATTTGTGAAAGAATATTATATCCCATAGATTACAGTATAGATTTTGATTTACCGTCCGTTCCGTCGTGGCTTGATTGTTGTTCTCCCATCACGTATACAGGTGTATATCAGGAAATTAAAGTTTATGTGAAGCCGTTTTTTAGATGGAATCAGGACGCAACGAATACAATGCTGAAAACCTGTTCGGCGCATAAAGAAAATGGCCAGGTTGGTCATTATGATGTACCAGGGGAAAGTGGCCCACCAAACGATCTTTATGAAATTATTAAATGTGAATGGGATCCTGCGAGCAACTCCATTTACCCGACAAGCGAGACGAATAAATTCGCTTTTTTAGAAAACAGTATTCCACCTGATAACGGCGACAAGACATATACTTTATTTGAAAGTGTGTCATCCAATAATGTCCAAGATGTTGATTATTATCTTTTATGGCCAAGAAGTAGAAATTACGACGTTTGGATACACAACAAATCCGGTTTTAACAACAGTTTAAAGCTTAGCATTGTTCAGAACAATGAAGTGAAAAAAACAAGAATCATAGATAAATCAAATAAGTTCGTATTAGCATTGTCCTGCACAAACCTTAACGAGAATTTGGAAAGCTACGTTAAAGTTGAACATCCTATAGGAAGCGTTGTCACGAACAAACAGTACTCGCTGTATGCCAGGGGTTATTACGAAGTCAAAGAAGGAAAAGAATGGGAAAACTCCAAGGTTAGCGCTTGCCTTTCCAATGGTTGTCAGCAAGTTATATATTCATTTAAACCGTTAAATAAAAAAATAGTATTTGAAGTAAGTTCGGATACAGAAGATTCAACATTGTGGAATAGTTTAAATATTAGTTTTTATGACAATAGTTATCAACAGTATATTATTAACGACAACAATGTTTTTTCTGGAACTATTCCAGATCATCTAGCCATTGGATCAGCTACTAATGGTTATTTTAAGCGTTTTACTATAGATAATCTTCAAGTGTCAAATACATATTATTGCGTTGTTAAGTCAAATATAAACTTGGATTCCGTTCCTATACATGTCTATGCCAGAATTAGTAGAGTAAAACCTGTTTTTTTAATTCACGGAATAGATTCTTCTCCCAAATCAGAAAACGATCCAGCTACAGCTTTTGGAGACCTTAGAGATTCAAATCCATATTATGATATTAGGCCATTTAAAGCTTATGATTTTGTTTGGGATTCAGCAGAAAAAGGCGGCATTTTGAAAGATTACGTTGGATTTGAAGGGCAAAAATTAGGTGAATTTATAAGCGATAATCGAAATATATATGATTTGAAAGGAACAATAGTTGCTCATTCTATGGGTTGTCTTTTAACTTATTATCAATGTAAGGAAAACAATGTTCATTTCAGACAGAATATTGACAATATAGTATTGGCCGCTCCTCCTTTTTTTGGATCAGCATTGGCAAATACTAGCGACTTACTGGATCCAATATCGCCAATAATCAAAAAAACCTCGGACAAAAATCTTGAAATATTACAACGCGGCACATCTTACAATTGGGAAAGACATAAACATCCTTTTGCATTTAATAACAAAAACATATCTGTATTAATCGGCACTGATAAACATGAAACTATATATGACATTGCTGTTTACACAGTTGATTCCTTGGGAAAGTTAACTGGTTGGAAGGCAATTACCGATGCGCAAGTGGTTCTTGACGCAGGAACGGATGTCCTTTTTGATTTTACAGAATCAACGATGGAATTAACTGTTGGCACGATTTCCAGAGCTTCGTTTATGATGAACCCCGTAAAAACAAGCGAGGTTTATTACTTGAATCGCAGCGACGGTGTTGTGGGAACATATTCAGCTTATTTTAGCAAAGATATTGATGCTGAAGAAATAGAAAAAACACACAGTTATGTGCAGAAGTTTAATTCAAATAACGATATATTTGTCAATAAAGTTAAAAACAGAATAAACAACATAGAAAAATAAATATGAAATTCAAAATCTTGGCATGTTTTCTTGCTATTGAATCAGCGCTTTCAATCGCAGCGGTTGAAATCGATTTTTCTTCGGGCGGATATAACGTCAAAAAAGAGGATATCAAAGACAAAATCAAATACGAACACAGGTCTGCCGAAGAAATAGAAGCGGATCATCAGAAAGCCAAAGGCGAGAAAAGGCAAGCGGAACGGGAAAAGATCTTTGCGAAGCAGCCCTGGAGAAAAATCATTTTCAAAAGAGACAAAATAGTTACCGGGGATTTCGTCAACGCCAGTTCCAACTCGCTTGTCATAACGGTTCTCGACAGAGAAAGAATTAAAAGAGAAAACGTCAAAGATCCGGAAACGATCAGAAAAAATTATAGTTTGAATCTGATGCTGCTTCCAGGCGACAAATACCAGGAATTAAACGAAGACGAAAACGGTCTAAGACTGGCGACATACGCCTGGGCTCATAGAAAAAGGGAGCAAAGGATCAGAGAATATACTTTGGATAACATAATGAAGTTTGATGAAGATAGGGACGGATTATCTTTTTATGAAGAGTCAATTGGAACTAATATTGTATTAAATTTGGAAGAGGGCGAAAAAGAAATTTGGGCATCAACAGAAGTAAAAAATAAAGATTCAGATCAAGACGGTCTCTCTGATTTTGAAGAGATAAATGGCTGCAACGGATTTGTGACAGATCCGTTAGATCCCGATACAGACAAAGATGGAATTCCTGATGGAGCAGATAAGAATCCCTTGATAAAATGCAAATCCGACGATCCAAATCTAATGCCTCAAGAATGGGTGGATTATCTAAGCAAAGGCGATGTTGAAAAAGCCAAACTATTGAAGCCATCCGAAGGAGATCCTGACGGTGACGGAATTGCTAACTGTCAGGAAATGATTTTGCAGACAGATCCTCTAATAGAGGATAAAGAATGCTTTATTTATTTTCCTAAAAATCTTTTGCTAAGATACGATGGAAAAGGAATCTATAGTTGTGATTTTAATATGTTTGTAAATCGTCAGGATCCTGCGATCTGCCAATTGTGGACCGATAGCGATGGATATGGAAATAAAATGAACATTGAGCATCTAAAGATTAAGCATATTTCTAGTCATCCGCTAGGATGGAAGCCATCGCCCATGAAAAAGTTGTTCAGTCAATATAAGTTTAAAACTAAATATATGGCAGCCAGGGTAGAACCCAAAACGATACACACATTCAGGGTTATTTATGATTCCAAAAACATCTCGGCTTTTCGATATGCGAATGTGCATGCTTCTTTGAGCGAATTGGGTAATAATCCTGAAAGCAGAGATGGGTTTATGTATCCTTTTTTCAAAGGTCAATTAAGGATAAAGCAAAATTGTTTTGAACCTCGTTCTTCCTGTATTAACGATAAGGATTATTATCCTTCATCGCCCAAATTGCTTTATCCTCCGGATGATTTTGTTTATGAGACGTTTACTAACAATTTCTTCAATTATCAGGAAATATCAGAAAAATATAGAGAGATGGGATGGAAAAGCGCGCTTAAAATTTTGCCGGTTAGGATATTAAAACCAAACGATGGAGGCATTGGATTTAAGAACCTTTATTCGTTGCCAAATAACAAGAAAGAAAAGATACCTAAAATTAGTGATTTTAACGAACACACTTGTTTATGGTTTATAGCGCTTACAGATCCTGTTCTTAATCATTGCATGGTTTATTCCGACATTAGAATTATGTTCAAAAAGGATAAAATCTCCGAAGATCATCCTTTGGTATTCAAAGGAAACACAGAAGAGGAGATTCTGGAGGAAATCGAAAAACGATATAACGGAACGGTGGTAAAATGAAAAAGGTTGCTATTGTTTGCATTGCTATTTTGCTTGTTTCCATTGAGCTCAGAGGAGAGTTCGTTTTGAAAGAGATCCCTTCGGCTGGGCATATGATATGCGCCGTAAGGGAAGACGGAAAGCAAGTTCTGAATTATAATGACAGGAACTTCATTACGATCGAGTTTGAGAAAGGGCTGAAAGTCCAGTATCACTCCGACTCTGACGACGTCTTCTTCTCTTCCCCGCTTAGGGAGCTGTATACTTTCCTTATCGTTGATGACGGCGTGCATAATGTGAAAGTGAAAGTTAATTTGAGCCAGGACGCCGGTATATTGAGGACTCGAAGGGCGGCTGGAGGAGAAGCCATACTGGCGCAACTTGGGAATCCTTTGATTTACGGCGTCAACGGACTGTACGATATGGATGAGGACGCTTCACTGGAATGGTATTGTGACGCGTGGAAATGGGACGACACGAAGATGAAAAGGGAGGCGGACGGGACGCTTTCAGCGTCTTTCTCGGCGGTTATCTCAAATCATTTCATGAATTTTTACTTCAGACCTCATTACTACCGAGATCATTTGGGCTACCGCAGTCACGAGCCGTGGACAAGGAGGCTGAACTCTAGGAGCATGAACGGGTGGTGCTCGTGGGTGGCATATTATTATGATCTTGACGCCGGAAAGATTGAAAGGACGGCGGACTTTATAGCGAAGAATTTTAAACCGTACGGTATGAATTTTCTGCAGGTTGACAACGGATTTCAGGGTAAGGTCTTTACACGTTTCGAGTCGATCCGGTCCCCGGGGCCGGATAGAAGGGATGTTAATCTTGTTAATCTTTTCAAGGGGACTTCCAAAAGATTTCCCGAGGGACCGCCGCAAATCGCGAAGATTATTGAGGAAAGAGGGTTGGAGCCGGGTATCTGGATGAACACCGATCTGTTTGCTTATGAAATGCCCGAGGACAAAAGAGATATTTTATGCCGCAGGCCGAACGGAAAGGCTACGCAGTCGCACTGGATAAGATTCATGGCCGATATGTCCGATTATACCATTACGAATTATTACGTACCGCTCTTCAAATACATCAAGGATGCAGGATTCAAATATCTTAAAGTTGACGGCATGCGGCATACGTTTTTGGAAGGCTTGAATACAGCCTATGTTCCGCAGGAAGCGAGACGGCGTTTCAGAAACTTATCTCTGGCGGCGCGCCTTACATGCGGAGACGACATGTACCTTATGTCCTGCTGGGGCGTGATGAACGAAATAGCCGGCGCTTTCGATGCCTGCCGTGTGTCGGTGGACTGCGGAGACAATTGGGAAGATTTCCACAGATCGCTTTATTATTCCGCGGAGTTTTATTCCACTCATAGGATCGTTTTCGTAAACGATCCCGATCATGTGGTCATGCATGCCCATCCGGAATGGTCGCGCACCAGAGTGTCAAACGTTTCTCTGACAGGCGGGCTTTTAACTTACAGCGACAAGAACGAGCAAATGACTGACGAATCGATATACACTCTGCAAAGGGCGCTTCCGGCTCTGGAGACCAGAACGGCGGAATGCGGCGATATTCATCCAAATCATCCATCGGCAAGGTTGTATAGCAGGGAGTATTTGACATCCGATATATCGGAAGAATTGGCTATGAAGCAGATGGGTCCCAGCGTGGAGCCAGGCGTGAAATCTCCTTTTTCGACCTTGTGGGCGGTTCATATCGAAAAACCGTACGGCCAATGGTGCGTGGCGCAGAGGAACGCGATCTGGTCGCTTACTGAAGATGACACGCCAATGGAAAAACTCGGCCTGGATCCCTCCAAAACATATCTCGGATATGATTTCTGGGAACAGAAGTTCATAGGAGAAGTCAAAGACAGCTTGCATTGGGATAATCTTCCATACGGCAGGACGAAAGTTATCGCGCTTAGGGAAAAACTTGCCATCCCCCAGCTGATAGGTTCCACCCGTCATGTGAGCATGGATGCCGTGAGTGTTAAGAATATTGAGTGGAAAGATAAGGAACTTACTCTTTCGCTTGACTGCGTTGAGAGTGTTAGTGAGACCTATTCCTTCTTCGTGCCTGAAGGGTACGGGCTTGGGAAGGTCGAGTGCGAGGGTGGGGAGGCGAAATCAAGGGAGATTGGATCCGACGGATTGCTGGAGATCGAAGTTACGGCGGAAGAGAAAAATGTTACGCTGCGACTGAAATTCGAGTGAATGGCTGTGAATTATAGTTTTGCTATAATAATCAAGTCAATAGTCAACAATATGCTAAGTATTTAAGAACGGGAAAAAGCTCATGACCAAGAAACGCAAGATCCTTGTTACCAGCGCGCTGCCGTATAGTAACGGCCCCATACATATCGGACACATCGCCGGGGCGTACCTGCCGGCCGACATCTTCGTCCGCTACCACCGCCTTAAGGGCGACGACGTCGTCTTCATCTGCGGAGCCGACGAGCACGGCGTGCCCATTACCATAGCGGCCAGGAAGCGCGGCATAACCCCCCAGCAGCTGGTCGACGAATACTACGTCCTGAACAGGGACAGCTTCGCGGGCTTGGGCATCAAGTTCGACAATTTCTCAAGGACCTCTCTTCCTATCCACCACGCCACGAGCCAGGAGTTTTTCCTCAAGATGCACCGCGACGGAAAACTGGTCAGCAAGGAATCGAAGCAGTTCTACGACGAGGAGCACAAGATGTTCCTGGCCGACCGCTACGTCCAGGGCACCTGCCCGCACTGCGGCAACACCAACGCCAGGGGAGACCAGTGCGAAAAGTGCGGCAGCTGGCTCGACCCCTTGAGCCTCATCAATCCCAGAAGCGTAATTTCCGGGACCGTGCCGGTCGTTAAATCCACGACGCACTGGTATCTGCCCATGGCCCGTTTCCAGAAAGACCTGGAGGAGTGGCTCGCGACCAAGAAAGACTGGAAGGACAACGTCATGAACTACTGCGGCGGCTGGTTCAAGGAAGGGCTGGGCGACCGCGCCATAACAAGAGACCTTGAATGGGGCATTCCCGTTCCGCTGCCTGACAGCGAGGGCAAAGTTTTGTACGTCTGGTTCGACGCGCCCATCGGCTATATTTCCGCGACCAAGGAATGGGCGGAAAAGATAGGGGAGCCGGAGCGCTGGAAAGATTACTGGAAGAATCCGGAGTGCGAACTCATCCACTTCATCGGCAAAGACAACATCGTTTTCCACGCCATCTTCTTCCCGGCGGTCCTGATGGCCCAGGACGGCTACAATCTTCCTTCGCAGATACCCGCCAACGAATTTTTGAACCTTGAGGGCAGGAAGCTCAGTACCAGCCGCGACTACGCCGTCTGGGTGCCGGATTATCTGAAGAGCTTCGCCCCCGACATCCTGCGCTACACGCTTGCCGCCAACCTGCCGGAAAACAAGGACGCGGACTTCTCCTGGAAGACGCTGCAGCGCTGCAACAACGACGAATTGGCCAACATTTTGGGCAACTTCATCAACCGCACCGTCACTTTCCTTGGCAAGTATTTCGACGGCAAAGTTCCGGAGAACGTCAAGCTTTCCGCCGAGGACGAGGCCGTCATAGACGAGATGAGGCTGGGACTTCAAGAGACAGGCGATCTTATCGACCATTACAAGAACCGCCAGGCCGTAGGGAGAGCCATGGACATGGCGAGGGCGGCCAACCGCTACTACGACGCCATGGAACCCTGGAAATTGAGGAAAGAGGACATGGAGCGCTGCGGCGCCGTCATGTACACCTGCGCCAGGATCATCAGGGCTTTGAACACAGTCTTCCATCCCTTCATCCCGTTCTTCGCCGATTCCCTTTTCGACATGATGAACTTCCCGGGCAAGCTTACCGACGCCGAATGGGACGACGCCTGGAAGGAAGAGGTCGCCGGCATCACGATTAAAGAGCCGAGGATCCTCTTCTCGAAACTGGAGGACAAGGACATCGCCCCCGAGCTTGAACGCCTGGCAAAGGCCGTGGAGCGCATGGAAAAGGAAGAGGCCGCGGAGAAGAAGGCCGCGGACGAATACGCCAAGTCCGCGTCTGAAAAAGCCGCTTCCGTGCCCTCTGCTCCGGAAGGAGTGATAACCATAGAGGAACTCGGGAAAGTTATACTGAAAGTTGGCAGGATCCTGGAAGCGGAAAATGTTCCAAAGGCCGACAAGCTTCTGAAACTGAAAGTCGACCTGGGCGGCGAAACGCGCCAGATACTGGCCGGCATCGCCCTTTACTACAAGCCCGAGGAAGTGGTTGGCAAGAACGTGATCGTTGTCTGCAACCTGCCCTTCCGCAAACTGAGAGGCTTCGAGTCCCAGGGCATGCTCCTTTGCGCCTGTACGGACGACAAGGTAACGCTTCTGACGACCGAAAAGACGGACGTAGCCCCCGGAACCCCCATCCAGTGAGCCTTATGAAAAATATTTTCCTAACGTTAGCTATACTTCTTTCCTTTTTTATCAGCGGCTGCAAAGTTGGTGCAGGCTGCGCCCTGCCTTTCGCCGCGATAGGCGACACCCTTGTCGCGCCTCTGAACGGCATCGAATGGTGCTCGAACAAACTTATCGATCTCGGCGACGACCACCAGATGAAAGTTTACGAAGAGACGAGGAACACGACGTACGGCGACCTCTCCGCCCTGACGGCCTGGGTCTATTACTTCCCGGGATATCTTCTCTGGCCCGCCGGCGCCCTGGCGCCCAGCGAGCTCTATCCTATGACGAAGAGCTGCATGGCTGTCTTAAAAGACGAGAACGACACCGAAAAGAAGGCTAGGGACACCAACGCCCGCTACGAAGAGAGGAAAAAACTGGACGAACTCTACAAGGGCGAGGAAGAAGAGTCTTTCCAGGAATGGTGACATGGCTAAGATGACGAGGTTCGGAGTCTCCCTCGAGGAGGGGCTCCTTAAGAAATTCGACGCGAAGATAGAATCCGTTGGCTACCGCAACCGCTCGGCGGCCTTGCGCGACCTTGTCCGCCATTTTCTCAAGGAAGGCTCCGAACAGAAGCGCAAAGGCTCGGTCTACGCCGTCGTGACGCTCGTCATGAAGATCTCCGGCGAGGAGATGAAAGCGCTCTCGGAGATGAAGCGCGCGCTTGGCCCCCTGGTTAAAAGCTCCCAGGTCCAGTTTGGCAAGGAGGAATATTTCCTGGACGTCTCAATACTTTTCGGGGAGCAGGCCGCTATAAAGGAAGCTTCCGAGCGCCTGATGGGCCTCAGGGGGATACTTTCCAGCAGCGTCCAGTATTACGACATGCTGCCGCCCTGCCACGCTTAAAGCGGCAGGATCTTTTCCTTCGATTTTTTCACCGGCGTCTTCACGATGTTGGTCGTAACGACCTCTTTGATCACGCGGCGCAAGCCCTGGCAGATGTCCAGCTTTTCCCCCTCCGCGGTGAGTAGCTTGTTGGTGACGACGTAGGGAACGTTGTTGGTCACCATAACAGGGGCGATGTTCGTCACGGCGGCCATGGGCGGCGGTTTGACGTAATGCTTCTTCACGAAATCGACCATGTGGTCCGGATCAAAGGTGGCCGTTCCGAAGATGCTGTTTTTCTGGGCCTTCTGGAGAAGGAAGAGATTTTTGGTGCCGTTCAGCCTGTTTTGCGAAATGGAAGTGGGAAGGTAGGTCGTTTTGTCGAAAGTCAGCCTCACGGAAAGGAAGAGGTCCCTCGCCAGGGCGCTCTCGGGAGTAAGTTCCAGCGCTATTTCCTTGGCGTTTTCCTCGGCTATCGTGATGTTGTAGTTTTCCAAAAGGTACTTTATCGTCATGAAGCCGGCGAAGACCACTTCCATCTTGCTGTTGTTGACGACCAGCGTCTTGTAGCTCTTTTTGCCCTGCTCCATGGTGAAGAGCTGGGCGCCGTCCAGAATGGTGACGGCGGCCTTGGGAGCGTAGTATTCGAAGCGCATCCTGAAATAAAGCCTTTCCTCTTCCGCCTCCTCCTTGTTGTAGCGCTCCCTTTCAAGGTAGAAGCGCCCGTAGGTCTCCTCGCCGGGCTCGTCGTGCTTGTCGTATTCGCACTGCTTGAAGTAAGCGCAGTAAGTGCGCGTGTGCCTCGCGGAATAGTCGATGGCGGAAATGACGTCTTCGAGATGCTTTTTAGCCTCGTCCGTTTCCTTTTCGCCGGAAGATCCCAAAACAAAGAGCAGGGCGAGGGGGAGCAGGAAAAGCTTACTTAGCCTTTTTAAAGTACGAGGCATCGAAGTAATTGGTGGGAAGGCTGACGTTAAAGGCTACGGAGGAGAAAAAGAGGGTGATGTCGGAGCCGTTGAGCTTCACCTGGCGCAGCCTTTCGGGGAGACCGGTCTTTTCGGAGAAATCGACTTCCGCTTCGGAGAAGAATTCCTTGGCGAAGGCGCTTTTGGGAGTCAGCTTGAAGGAGATCTTTCCGCTTTCCGGCTTGTTGAAGGCGACGTCGTAGTGACGCTTCAGGGTAGAGGGCGAGACGAAGGTCGAAAAGACCATATCGGCTCTATTGGAATCCCTGGAAGGGGAAACCTGCGGCTCGGTCATGTCTTCCGTATAGATGAGCACGCCGCCTGGAGCGAGAACGGTCACAGACTTTTCCGGCTCCGCGTAATCGAAGCGCAGGAAGCAGTTGGTCACGCCGCCTTTTACGGAGCGGAGAAAGCTCAGTTTCCCTTTGTGTTCGCTCTCGTCCATGAAGAGGGGATCCTTGTCGAGCTGCCGAAAATCGGCGGTGAAAGACGCGAGGTCTTTGACCTTTCCGCCAAGCTTTGACAGCGCAATGTCAACTTCGTTGGTGCTTTCCGCCTGAAGGGAAAGCGCGGCTAAAAAAAGAAGAAAGAAAATTTTTTTCATATGTTCGCTTTAAGCTTTTTGGCGTATTCCACTACTTCCGGCCTTTTTATTTTGAAGCGTTCCACGACGGTCGGAAGATTGCGGTTCATTATCTGTTCCGGCTCGATGCCTTCCAGCCACTCAAAGGGGAGATTGTCGAAGCCTATCCTGTCGGGGGAATGGGAATCGGAGCTGATGATCAGGGGAAGCTTGTATTCCGCCGCCACGCCCAAGAATTCCCGCCAGGTCTTTTCCTGGAAATCTATTTTGGAGAGGTTGAACTCCAAAACCGTGTCGGTGTCGAGGGCGACCTTGGCGATCTCTTTGTAATCCATCGGGTACCAGGGATTGACGGGATGGCTTATGACGTCGATATGTGGGTTTTCCATCGCCTTGTAGAGGCCTTTCTTGATGTCCGAGAGAAGAGCGTTCCTCACCCAGCCGAAGGTGTGCGTCCCCAACAGCACGATGTCCAGCTGCGCTTTCACTTCGTCGGGCAGCGCCGTTCTTCCGTCGGTGTCGATAAGGTCGTCTTCGAC
Organism: bacterium; assembly: GCA_017963805.1. Taxonomy (GTDB): domain Bacteria; phylum Auribacterota; class UBA3054; order UBA3054; family UBA3054; genus UBA3054. The sequence goes on from JAGCTE010000009.1 coordinate 12,185, forward strand.
GCCGTAGAGCATCAGAACAGGAAGATCTTTGGGGGCGATCTTGGGAAGGTTGGCGAAATAGCCGATGTGCGGGCAGCGGGCGATAGAGGGCCCGTGCTCGGTCACGGCGAAAGCCTGCAAGCCTTTTTTGAAAGCGGCTTGCGCCATTTCCTCCCAGGAGCCGTCGGCGTGGTCGCTGGCGATCGTGTGGGTGTGCAGGTCTGTTAGAGGCTTTGGTATGGTCATGCTTATTTCTTCATGGTTTCCCTTAATTATAGCACAGTTATGCGTAAAAGGGCGGTTTTTCCGCTTGTTTTCATGTGGTATAATTAATTAGACCCAACGCCAAGTTTTTCCTCTATGGTTAACCCCGATGAAAAGGCCAAGATCATGAAACATCGTCCGCTCGCCGCCGCGCTGGCCCTCTGCGCCACACTTGCGGCGCAGGGCGCCGCGCCTTGTTTCACCGTTAAACTAAGGATCGATCTATCCGATGTTAAGACCGACGAAGCGCTCTATGAGGTCGGCTGCGCAAGGCTAGCGCTTCGCATTGCCGGACAAAACAAAGATCTGGAGCCGTATGACAGAAGGTGCGGGAACTACCTCAACTTTCCCATGCCCGACGGCTCGTGCCCTGTCATCGAGGCGACGATCTGCGGGATCGGCGGGCGCGTGGGCATCCCGCTCGGCGCGCTTCCAAGCGCCCATTGCGCGCACGACGTGACGCTCAATTTCTCGCAGGCGCGCTGGACGATCCTCGTTGACGGTCTGCGGGACGACGACATGCCGCTAGATCCGGACGCGATCGCCTGGCCCGACGACGCCGAGGGGCGAATGCTCTCTCCGCGCGTGAAGAAGGCCTCGTTTTTTTCGCCCGCGCTATCGGACGCTCTTCCCAAGATGCCTGATTCCCGTCCCATCGCACGCTCGATCCAGTATTGGACGCCCGACGACCATAACGCCTGGGTGGGGGATGTGGCCGTTGGGAACTTCAAGGGGCGCTTCCATGTGTTCTACCTCTTCGATCGGCGCCATCACTGTTCCGGCGGCGGCGTGGGACGGCATTACTTCGCGCATCTATCTTCCGCTGACCTCAAAAACTGGGAAGAGCATCCGACCGCCGTGCCGCTCGACGAATGGTGGACCACTGAGGGCACCGGCACGCCGTTCCTTTACGAGGGCAAGCTTCATCTCGCTTACGGACTGCACACGAGTCGTCTCACCAAAGACCCCGCCTATCCGATCGGCGCCACGTACGCGGTGTCAGAGGACGGCATCCACTTCGTAAAGTCGCATCAGATCGTCCACGAAACTCAGAACCCCACCATTTACAACCGCGCGGACGGTCTCCTTGGTCTTGTGACGGGCTACGGCATGGAGGGAACGATCTGGAAGAGCGATCACATCGGGGATTGGATGCTCTGCGACGACAAAATACCAATAGGCGGGGACTGTCCCTGCCTTTTCAAGTGGAACGGCCGCTATTATCTGTTCCAGGGCTTCACTAAGTTTGCCTACAGTCCCACGGGGGAACCGGGCACGTTCGTAAACTGGACGGACAAAGGCCTAGCGCCCTACGAAGGGCTTTCCGTGCCGATGGTCGCGCCGTTCGGCGAAAACCGCCGCGTCATGGTCGGCTGGCTAAACCACATCTACGGCTGGGGCGGCTGGCTCGTTTTCCGCGAACTGATCCAGAACCCGGACGGCACGCTCGGCACGAAGTGGGTGCCGGAGATCGCGCCGCCGGTCCCGCCTTTAGAGTTCACGGCGCAGCCAGGGCAGCCGTTTTGCCTAGTAATCGCGCCGGAAGATGGATCGGGACACGCGCTCACGTTCACGATCGATCCCTTTGCGCGCGCCGCCGCTTTCAAAGACGACGCGCCGGACGCCGAATTTGAGGCCGCGCACCTTGCCGGCAATTTCCGTATCGCCAATCTGCCAAAGTTCAATTCGCCTTATCCCGTAAAGCTCGTGCAGTACTTTGACAAGAAGTCCAACGCCACCATCTTCGACGTGGAGATAGGCGGCGTCCGCACGATGATCTGCCGCAGGGCCGGCAAATTCAAGAAAGCCCTTCGCCAGACGGAAAATTGAGTGAAAAAAAAGACCTCCTTTTTGAAGGAGGCCTTTTTTTGTCTTTTTAAGACAGGCTTTGTTACGGAAGCAAAAAGACGCGGCAGCCGATGGCTGCGTTGCTGGTCGCGGGGTCGAAACGCAGTCTGTTGGCGGCGCGGATATTGGAGCCCTGGCCGCCGTAGTTGCCGCTGCGCAGGACGCGCCAATACACATCGCCATTGTGTTCAGCTTGGTCATGCTGCGGTCCCACGGGATCGAGAGTATAAGACGAAAGATTTGACAGGAAATAGTCGAGGCAGTACTCCAGCGCGTTGCCGTGCATGTCGTAGGTCCCGATTGAGCTGGGGGCCTTAAGGCCGACTTCGTGGGCGGCGCCGTCGGCGTTGCCCTGATACCACGCCACGTTGCCGGCGTTGCTGTATTGGTCGTTGGTGAAGGTCTCGCCGTTGTTCCAGCGGAAGCTTCCCCAGAAACCGTCGGTGGTGCGGTCGTCTGTTCCTTTGTCGCGGCAGGCCATCTCCCACTGGGCGTCGGTGGGAAGATCGAAAGTCAGGGCGTAGCCGGTCTTGGCTCTCAGCTTTCCGAAAAAGCTGGTGCTGTCCACGCGGTGGTCAGTATTGGCGGGCCAGGTCTGGCCGTAAGAGGAGCCGCGGTAGCCGGCGTAAACGATGCTACCCTTCGGCTTGCAGCTCGTGCCGGCGGAGCCGGAGTTGATCCTGTCATACTGGCCTTCGGTCAGTTCGAAAACGCCGGCATAGAATGCCTTGCTGATGGTCACGGTGTGCTCGGTCTCGAAGTTGGCGTTCCTGCCAGGTTCAAGGTTGTGGGAACCCATCACGAAGGAGCCGGCTTCCACTCTGCGGAGCCAAAGCTCGGCGTATTTCGAGCTGGCGCCGGAGGCGGTGCTGGGGGCGGCCGCGCTGTAGGTCATTTTGTAGCTGGAGAGGTTCAGCACAAGATAGGTGGCGTCTTCCGTGACGTCCTCGGCGAAAACGCCGATCTCGTAGTTCTTGGAGTCAACGTCGGTGCCGAGCTGAGCAGCGGCGTCCCAGGTGGCGCGTTTGGAGCCGTCGCCCAAAATGATGCCGGTCGTTCCTTCGCCTTCCAGGTGCGTCAGTTCGAAAATTTCGCCCTGGTCGTCTTTGCAGAAGAATTTCACGCTGAAGACCGGGGTGGTCTTGCCGGTGGTTTTGGTCAGCGTAAAGTCGATGTCGACTTTGCCGTTCCAGGGCCAGCGCTGAGTGGAGGTAAGGCCGGAGGCGGCGTTGTCAGCCAGGGCCAGACCGGCCAGCAGGGCGGTCAGAATAGATACGTATAATGCATTTTTCATAATGTTGTTTCCCTTTTCAGTCTGGTTAAAATCTCTTCACAAAAGCGCAGAGCATAAGTGAAAGCGCGAAAAGAAGCGTTCCGGGCTCGGGGAGCACCGTGACGCTGGCTTCCGAGACGCCTGAGGCGTAGGTGGTCGAGCCTTTGAAGATCCTGTACTTCAGGGAATAGGTGCCGGTGCGGGGGAGCTCCTCCGGATCGAGGGAGGTGTAATCCCAAGCGTAGGTACCGGTCTCTTCGCCCGCGGTCGTCAAGAGATCAAAAGCGGCGCCGGGAGTCTCGTCGGTCTGCTCGACGGAAACGGAGATGCTTTTGTCGTATTGTCCCTTGACCCAGTCGGTGCTGTAGGGAATAGGATATGTGGGGGTGAGAGCTCTGGTCTGGGAGGTGGTGTCCAGATCAAGCCCCGACCAAACGGTGCCTTCCGGCGCGCTGTCCGCCAGAAGAGCGGCCGCCGCGAGGGCGACAGTTAAAAGCAAAAGTTTTTTCATATAACCTGTCGGTGTGTTGGTTAAAGGGTAAATATCTTATTTTTGTTTTCTCGCGAAAGAGAGGGCGAAAAGAACGGCAATGAGAATGACGGACGGTTCGGGCAGTCCCTTGGGGATCAGCTGGACAGTGAAATTGTCGAGGAAGATCCCGGCGTCGTCGCAGTCGCACCAGAGCTTCATGGTCTTCAGCTCCTCGTTGTTCAATACTTCGTCGTCGATGCCGTTCGGATAACTGATGCGGCTGTCGGCGCCTTCCATCTGGTAGAAATTCTCGCCGAATTCCACGGAATGGAGCGTCTTGTACTCGTAGCCGATGAGCTGGCAGTTGAAACGCTCGGAGAATCTGAACCAGGAGCCGTTGGGAACGGGAACGGCCGAAGCGGCGTGCTCTTCCCACCAGGAGGTATTCTCGATGTCGTTAAGCTTTATGTAGACGGGCCTGCTGGAACTGACCGTGTCGAGATAGAAGCTCACGCTGTTCATAAGGTGGTCGTCGTCCTGGGTCAGGGTGAAGACGGCTTTCGGATGTTCCGAGCCGTCGCGGTCCACGAAAGTGGAGGGGATGAAAAGGTCAGCCGCGCAAAAAACGTCGTAATCGGCCGCCGCCTCGGCGGGCACGTTGAGCTTCAGACCGTAGCCTTGGTAGTCGGTCCAACCGTTGGCGTTTATGATCTTCACGACTTTTTTGCCGGAGCCGGCGGGATCGTCAACCACGTCGCAGCGGTTGTGCTCGTCGTACTTGACCCAGCAGAGATCCTGGTCGGAAAGTTCTCCCGTGACCTTGCCGCCCGATTCGGAGGTCGTATTCAGGCTGTTGAAGTCCGACTGATAGACAACGTAGCCTTTCTCCGGGGCGCCGCTCTGTATGGCCAGCCTGACGTCCACGGGTTCCGCGCCGTCGATGTCGGAGGTGAAGCGGACCAGCGGGCGGTAGAAGCCCAAATCGAGCTTGGATCTGTCGATCTCGGCGACGAAGCGGAAGGAACTCCAGACGGAGCCGTTGGTAGCGGCCTTGAGGTATTCCCCGCCCTCTAAGACTTCGGATCTGAAATTGAAGCTTCCGGCGCCCTTGTTGTTGACTATGAAGGAAACGGTGTCGTCCAGGTAGGAAACCGGGCTTTCGGGAGCGACCACGCTCATCTCGGGCGGATCGTCGCCTTTGGATACGGCTTCGTAGCAGACGTCGTCGATCAGGTAGTCGTCCGCGTAAGTCACAGTGGAGATCCAGAGCTCGTTGAAGAAGTCCGAGGAGGCTGCGCTGGTGATGGGGATGTCAAGGTCGTCATAGGTGACGTCGCCGAAAGTTATGCTCAAAAGACGGCGGTTCAAAGGATCGGCACTGTAGGTGAAAGAGAAGGGGAACCATTGACCGACCGGAACAGAGTAGCTGTCGCCGAAAGGCAGGGCCATATTTTCGCTGGAGAGCATGACGACGCTGCCGTCGCTCTGGAAGAAATAGGCGCCCATCTGGTTCTGCTTGTCGGTGCCTACTTGGAACGGCGAATAGTTTCCGCCCACGGCGGGCAGCTTGAATCTCGCGGAGAAGCGGAAATTGTACCTGGAAGAAAGCCCCCTGGGGACGTTCAGCCTGAGATTGTTGGATAGGCCTCTGTTGGCTATGCAGCGGTTGCCGTCGTCGTCAACGACATAGACGGTGGGGTTCAGCCAGCCGGGTTCAACGTCCGTTATGATGCCCAGCTCGTTGTTCTCAAAATCGTTTTCATAGAAGATGGCGCCGGCGTTGGTCATCGTGGAGACGGTAACGATGGTGTATTTGGTCTCCCTCCCGGTGGTGGTTTTAATTTTGGCGCGGCCGAACTGCAGCCCGAGGGCCGAACGGTCGATGTTCAGTTTCAGATCGTAGGAGGCGGTGCCGTGGATCGTGTCGGAGTAGACTTCGTCCTCGCCGGCTCCCTCGATGGAAAGCCAGTCGGCGCCTTCTTCCACCATGGTCTCGAAGGGCATGTCGCCCGTGCCGTTGTTGTAGACTGTCATATAGACGGAATTGGTGCCGAGGTAGGCTATTTTGCCGCGTGTGGCGTCAAGATCGGAGGCGGAGGCGATAGGGACAGCCTCGATCTTGAGGTTGTCTATGACGATGCCGCCCGCTTGTCCCCAGTAGAAGACCCTGAAGCGGGGGAAGTCGCCGTCGTCGCGGCTGGTAAGGGGAATGTCGAGGTCGTTGACTTCGTAATCGTTGAAAGTCATCCCCAAAAGCCTGTAGTTGCCCGGCGTGGTGTTGATGGTGACGCTGGCGTGGGTGTAGCGGTTCTCGAATTCGACGGTGTAGGGGAAGGTGTAGTTGGCGGCGATGGAACGGAGCTGCAGAAGCCCGGTGTCGCTGTTCGAGAATGAAAATTCGCCGCCGGCGCCGTCGTTGTTGCCGAAGAACATGTACTGGTAGTCGCCGAACTTGATGTCAAAGGACATCTTCAGATTGTAGCGGGCGAAAGTGCCTTTCACGCCCTTTATCACGGTGTGCGTCCCGCCGTTTTCCCTGGGAAGCTGGATGTTCACGGCCTTGGAGCTGTCCTTGCCTCCGCTAACGACCGTGACCGTCGCCATGTGGTCGGCCTGGTTGCTGGCGTAAATGGATGACCAGTCCGGATCCTGGGCGTAGAGGTCGCCGAGCTGACGGTCCTCGAAATCCTCGAAGTAGAAGACTTCGTTCTGCCAGATGACGTTCACGACCCTTGTGCCGTAGGAGCCGCCGTTGACAGTCAGCTTCGCCTTGTAGTAGCCTTTTTCCTTATTGGCGTCCGGAGTCGCCGTGATGGTTTGGGAAGCGGTAAAGGCGCCGCTGGCGGGGGAGACCGTGAGCCAGTCGGCGTCGGAAGTGATGGAGAAGGGGATCTCGCCCTCGGAGCCGCCGTTGCCGATCTCGAAATCCAGTTCGGTTTTGCCGACCCCGATCAGGATCTCTTCCGGAGCGACGAGGGTGGGAGTGGCGGAGCGGGGAACGCTTTCGCAAAGGATGTCGTCGAAGTAGGCGGCTCCCTGGGAGGAGAGGCTGGAGAATTGGGTGGAGAGGCGGAGCTTAGTCATGTCGCCGCCATCCGGGCAGTAAACGTCGCAGGTCTTTTTTTCGCCGTTGAGGCAGACTTCCACGACCTTGCTGTTCATGGCGTCCCAAAGGACGTAGCCTTCGTTCCAGGAACCTAAGCTCCTGACGTTCGTAAAGGAAGGTCCGCTGGGCCAGCAGTCGGCTGTTTTGGCGCCCGCACTGAAGTGCAGATAAAAGTAACGAACGTCCGTCTCGCTGTCGTAGAGGGCGAAAAGGTCAACGTTGGAACCGGGCTTGATCCTGAAGGAGAACTTCGTAAACTCCCTGGCGGGGGCGCTAGGCGTCGATTTGAAAGACGGCGTGAAGAGCATGTCGTATTCGTCAGAGCCGCCGGCTTTCTTGGCGAGCTTGAGGGCTTTGTTCGAGCCGTCCGCCGTTACGGTGGAAGTTCCGAAGTAAGGGCTCCAGAAAGCCCAGCCTTCGACGGAGCCGACCATTTCGGTTCCAACGTCGTAGGATTCGAAGTTTTCGCTGTACATCGTTTCCGCGAGGACGGAAACGGCAATGATGGCAAAAAGAAAAGCAATTACGCGCTTCATATTGTTTTTTGTTTTTTTTAAGTTTGAAAAAAAGAGGCGGCCGCATCCGTATGCCAACCCCGTCCAGTTTAGAACCATTATACGATATATGTGTTTCGTCTTCAAGCCGTTTCTTGTTTGCCCGGCAACTTTGCGCCGGAGCCGGCCCGACGCGCGAAAAAACATGATGATAATGATTTGATACAATATAAAAAGTACAAAGGTAACATTTGCGGGCGCGCCCCCGCATAATCCGAAATAAAACTTTCAAACGCATGAAAAAACTGCTTTTCTGTCTTATCCTTCCTCTTTTCGCTCTGGCGGATCCGGGCAGGATAGAACTTGCCACAACGACCATTGACGCTTCCCGCGCCGCGACTCTTTTTGCGAACGAACCCGTTTGCGAGGCTTCCTCCGTCGGCACGAGGCTCTATTTGGCGCAGCCGGAGAACAACTTCTCCCCGGAGGAATTGGACCTGATTTCCGAACTCGGCCTCCGCGTTTACGGACACGTACCTCCCAACGCCTATATCCTCGAGGGAACCGAAGCGCAGGTGTCCGCTCTCAAGGCGCGGCTTCCTTTCATCTACCTCGGCGAATTCCTGCCGGAATTTAAGAAGGTCTGCGAACTGGACGACGAAATCTGCGGCGCCGCCTCGGAAACCAACCCGCGCTACGTGCTCGTATCCGCGACCAGGGACGAGTTTCTCCCGAAAATAACGGCCGCGCTGGAAAATTTCGGCGTGGAATACAGAGTCGTTTCGGAGACCATCTGCCCGGCTGTCACGGCGCACCTTACGGACACGCAGATCGATTCGCTCGCCAAAATGGGCGAAGTCGCGTCCATCGAGAGCTACGCCGACCCGGTCCTCTTGAACGACGTGGCGCGCTCCTCCCATTGCTGCAACCTGGAGGAGATGCAGATGCGGGGGTACAACGGGTCCTCACAGCTGATATGCATCCAGGACTCCGGCCTTGACAACGGAGACCCCAACAACATCCACCCTGACTTCAAGAACAAGAGGATCATTGGAAGCGTAACGAGCGGCGCCGCGAGGGAACGCGGCAGCGACTGGTACGACAACAGCGGCCACGGCACCCACGTGGCCGGCTCGGCCCTGGGAAACGGCTCCGCGAGCGACGGGCAGTTCCGCGGCATGGCGTCCGGCGCCTCGATCCTGATCTTGGCCTGCGGCGGCGAAGCCGGCCTCTACGTCGGCTCCGACGCCGAAATGGAAAGCACCTACAACTCGGGCGCCCGCGTCATGAACAACTCCTGGGGCAGCGCCTCGAACGGCTCTTACTCGAGCACCGCGCGCTCCTTCGACACGCTCGTTTGGAACCACAAGGACTACACCGTCTGCTTCGCCGCCGGAAACGACAACAATAAGATCAACCTTCCCACCGAATGCAAGCTCACTCCCGGCGCCTGCTCCAAGAACGGCATCGCGGTGGGAGCCAGCGAAAACTACCGTCCCCTGATCTCTGAGGAGACCGAACCCTACGACGGGCTGCACCAGGGCATGGCTTTCTTTTCCAGCCGCGGCCCCTGTTCCGACGGGCGCATAAAGCCTGACATCGTCGCCCCCGGCACCGGCGTCAATTCCTGCAAAGCCAGCCGGGAAAAGACCAGCGTCAGATCCGAGTATTACGCCATGCTCTCCGGAACGAGCATGGCTTCGCCCATAGCCGCCGGCTGCGCGGCCGTCGTCCGCGATTACCTCATCAAGAAGCGCGGCGTCTCATCGCCCAGCGCCTCTTTGGTCAAGGCGGTCTTGTTCTGCGGCGCCCGCACGCTTTATCCCGGGCAGTACCCTTACTTCGAGGAGATCGCGCCGACGCGCCCCAACAGCGTCGAGGGACACGGGCACATCAACATGAAAGAAAGCCTTGAGCCCACGGACGGCGAAATGAAGTTCAAGGAATTCAGCATAAGCCGCACCGGGCAGGCCATCACCAACTTCTTCGACAAGCCCGAGAACACCGACCTTACCGTCGGCTTGGTCTGGAGCGATTATCCCGGCACCGTCTCGGCCGCCCGCGCGCTCGTCAACGACATCGACCTTACCGTCATCACTCCCAGCGGCTCTCACAACACCCTAAACGACCATGTCAACAACGCCGAAGTTCTGCGCTTCGGGAATTCGCAGCCAGGACGCTACACGGTGATCATAAGAGGCTACAACATCATGCAGGGCTCGCAGCCCTGCTCTCTGGTGGTCAACTACGGGCGCGGGCAAAGGGCTGGCAAAATAGACTTCGCTTCCGAACCCGCTTTCGCCTGGGGCAAGGATTTCTGCGAGATAACGCTCACCAACCTCAACCCGAATTCCTATGTTACCTACAGAGCCGAGCTCGCGGACGATTCTGAAAAATGCTTTTCCCTTGAAGGCGCCACCGGGACTTTCCTAAGCTCCGCCAAAGTGCGCCTGCGCTTTTCCGGCGCCGCCGGCCTTTCCGATTATCCCACCTGCGTCGTAAGGATCAACTGCGGCTCCGCCGGGGAGGTTTCGCGCAGAATAGGCTTCCCCAACGGCTCCGAAAAGAAAGGCTACGTTTTGTACCGCGCCGACTTTACCGACTATCCCTATCCGAGCCCCGTCGGCTTCGACGCTTCGGTCTCCATTGCCAAAGACACGGCGGCCGGCATGGACAACGAGCCCGTGGAGTTTTTCGACACTGTCTACGAGGAGGATTTCGAATCGTACCCTGCGGGCGACATCATTGGCCAGGGCGGCTGGGTGAGAAGCTACGGGCCTTCCACCAACGGCACCGCCAGGGTCGTCAAGGAAAGCGGCCGCAGCTATCTTTCCATCAGGCGATCGAACGGCCAGTTCGCCGTCGACGTGGCCGTCCCCGGCATCGAGGAAGGCTGGGGAGAGGGACACTCCAACCGCTTCTTCAAAGTTTCCGCGAAGATCCGCCTGACCGGCCTCAGCCACAAATCGCTTTCCTTGATAACGCCCGACATTAGCAAAACAACTTTCGAGCGCCAGGGCGGCGGCTTCATATTGAGGACCGGATACGGCGACGCGACGCACCCGGCCTTCAGCAGCCAGGGATACCCCGCTGACAACGCCTGGTATCCCCTGGAAATGCTCATAGAAGCCGATCCCGTCCGCCTCGGGGGAGGCGACCGCCACGTTTTGAGGCACCTTAATTTCGGAGGCGTGGAGGAAAGCTGCGCCGCCGTTTACGCCGACAACGTGAAAGCCGACCGCTTCTCGGCCATCCGCTTCTTTTTGGAAGGCGTCGGCAGCTTCGACTTAGACGATCTGAAGGTGGAGCGCTGCGTTTCCGAAACGCCGTGCAGGCAGTTCCTCAAGGTTACCGGCGGGGGAGAGGCCTCCGGGCTTTCCGAGGACGAGCGCGGTCTTTTCATCCGCGTGGGAGTGCCGGCAAATCTGCACCGCAAGTTCGATCTTACCATGCGCGGGGAAGTGGCCGTTGAGGAAGGCGCCTCGAAGGTCGTCTTCACCCAGAACGCCTCCCGCCGCCAGTTTGAGAGCGAGCTCGACGTTGCGGGAGGCGACGTTGCCGTCTATCTGACGGACTATCTGAACAACCCCGGACTGGTGACAACGACCTTCCCGACGGACAGTTTCTTCACCTACGGCTTCCGCATCAACACAGCGCCTGTCAACAAAATGCTGAAGACGGTCTTCGCCGGGTCAAATAGATACGTGGTGAACGACTCGATCACTTACGAAGGCGCCTCCACGTCTTCCGCGGTGGACTACATCAGGATCTACCTTCCCGATTCCGGCGGAGCTTTGAAGCTCTCCTCTTTGGAAGTCCGCCTCTCGCCAATCGAAAGCGCGAAACTGGGCGTTTCCTCCTACCCGTTCTCGATAGGGGATGAGGAGGTGGAATGGGCCCTCACCAATTCGCTGCCGGATGAAGCGATCAGCTACACGGCCAGGATCACCAGGAATCCCGATTGGTTCGAGGTGACTCCGGCTTCCGGGACTTTCACGTCTTCGGCTCCTCTTTGGATCAAAGCCCTCAAAACTTCCTCGGAACCGCTCTACGTTCCCGGCGAAGTGGAGATCGACGCCGGAGCCGCCGGCTCCTTCCGACTCAGGTTCGGCTTGCCTCTTGGCAGCGATGAGAAAGGCTACGTTCTCTACGAGGGAGCCTTCAGCGGGTTCGCGGGGGATCTTAAATCCGCCGACGTCAACTGGAGCGGCGAGGAGGCGCTTTCCGCGAACGTCAGAACGGAGGACGGCGCGAATTACCTGCACCTGAAGAAAGAAGCCTTGAGTTCGCTGCCGGAGAGCGCCCAGGGCGTCTTCTGCTACGTCGGAATGCCATCAAACCTCGGCTCCGGGCTTGATCTGCGGGTGCGGACGAAGCTCAGGTTCCCGGCGACTTTCGAGAACAGCTTCTTCCTAACCCAGAACGAGGACCAGAGGATCTTCCAGAGCGCCTTCAATTCCAACGGCTCCGGCGCCGGCAAGACGGTCAGGCTAGTTCTTACGGACTACGCCCGCAACACCGGGCTTTTCTCCCAAAGGGCGCCCATCGGCTACTGGCTGAACTACGACTACACCATAAACGTTCAGCCGGACGTCAAGATACTGCGCGAAATAACCTTCTTCGAGACCGAGAAGACCCCCGAGCAGAAAGTGACGGGCTCCGGCGTTCAGCCGGTTGACGCCGTAGGCTGGCTGCGCTTGAATCTGAGCGCGCTCGGCAGCGAAGCGGATCTTAAGGATCTTTCGGTGACGCTGGAAGCGCCGGTGCCCGAGCCGGTCCTCGGGCTGCTTTTCGTGCTTGCCGCCGCGTTTGTCATCAAAAGATCAAGCTGATCTAAAAAGTTTTCCGACCTATGAAAAATCTGCTTTTCCTCTTTTTGCTACCCCTTTTCGCGCTGGCCGACCCTGGCAGGATCGAACTTGCCAAAGCGGCCGTTGACCCTTCCTCGCTCTCCCTTCTCTCCGCCCTTGGCCTTGAACCGGCCTGCTCTCCCTCGATGGCCGGGACCAGGCTGTATTTGGCGCAGCCGGAAAGAAACTTCACCGCCCCTGAGAAAAACGCGGTCACGGACTTGGGCTTGTCCTTTTACGGGCACGTCCCTCCCAACGCCTACATCCTGGAAGGGACCGAGGCGCAGATCGCCGAGCTGCGGGTAAAATTTTCCTTCCTTTACCTGGGCGAGTTCCTGCCGGAATTCAAGACTGTCTGCGAACTTGATGACACAAGATTCGGCGCTCCTTCCGAAGAGAACCCCCGTTACGTTCTGGCGGCCGTTACCCGCGGGGAGTTCCTTCCCGCGGTGAAAAGAGCGCTTGAAGAGGAGGGCGTCGAATACACGGTCATCTCCGAATCAGTCTGCCCGGCTCTTGCGGCCCGGCTGACGAAAGTTCAGATCGATATGCTTGCCAAAATGGGAGAGGTCGCCTCAATAGAAAGCTACGCGCCTCCCGTTCCCTTGAACGACGCGGCGCGCTTTTTTTACTGCGCCAACCTTGAAGACCTTACCATGGAGGGCTACGACGGTTCCACCCAAACCGTCTGCCTGCAGGATTCCGGCCTCGACAACGGCGATCCTGACAACCTTCACCCGGACTTCAAGAACAAAAATATCACAGGGCGCGTCTCCACCGGCGCCTCAGGCGAGCGCGGGGGCTTTGACAACTGGTACGACAACAGCGGGCACGGCACACACGTGGCCGGCACGATGTGTGGGACAGGTGCGGCCAGTTACGGCCAATACCAGGGCATAGCGCCAGGCGCCTCGCTCTACGTTCTGGCCTGCGGCGCCTCGGCGGGGCTTTACACCGGCACGGACGCCGACCTCGAAATGACCTACGAGGCGGGCTGCCGCGTCATGAACAACAGCTGGGGGAACTCTTCCAACGGCGCCTACGGCAACGTCAGCCAAAGGTACGACACGCTCGTCTGGAACCACAAGGACTACACCCTTTGCTTCGCCTCCGGAAACTTCAACACCAAAACGGACCTTCCCACCGTCAGCACCCTGACGGCCGGCGCCGCTTCCAAGAACGGCATCACGGTGGGAGCTTCGGAAAGCTACCGCCCTGACATGTCGCCGGACGCCTGCCCGGACGACGGACTGCACCAGGGAATGTTCACGCAGTCAAGCCGCGGTCCCTGCGCGGACGGGAGAATAAAGCCCGACATCGCCGCGCCGGGAACCTGCGTCGTTTCCTGCAATGCCAGCAGGGAACGCGTTAGCGAGCGCTCCGTCTACTACGTCTCCAAATCCGGCTCCAGCATGTCCGCCCCTGTGGCTTCCGGCTGCGCCGCCGTCATCCGCGACTATCTCATAAAGAACCGAGGATTGGATTCGCCCAGCGCCTCCTTGGTCAAGGCCGTCATGCTTTGCGGCGCCCGCACGCTCTATCCCGGACAGTACCGGCTTTTCGACGAGATCCCTCCGGAACGCCCCAATCCCGTGGAAGGACACGGGCACGTCAACCTAAAGGAGAGTTTGGAGCCGACGGACGGAGAGATGCTGTTTTCGGAACGCGTCGTTTCCGAGACCGGCCAGGCCGTGACCAATTTCTTTGAGAAACACAACGACGCCGACCTGACGGTAGGTTTGGTCTGGAGCGATTATCCCGGCACGGTCTCCGCCGCCCGCGCGCTCGTAAACGATCTTGACCTTATTGTCGTCGCCCCGAACGGGTCGGCGAGCAGTCTTAACGACGACGTGAACAACGCGGAAATTATTCGCCTTCCCGGTGCTCCGGCCGGCCGCTACACGGTCATAGCAAGGGGCGCCAACATTATGCAGGGCCCCCAGGAGTGCTCTTTTGTCTTCCATTACGGCCGCGCCAAGTCGCCTTACCCCGTGGAGGTCACCGTCCCGCCGGACACCCTCTGGTCAGGACTTGACATCGACACCACCGCCAAAACAAGGCCGCTTTCTCCCGATTATCCCATTCCCTACAGCACCGACTGGGCCAAGGGCTATTACGACAGGAGCATTTACGTGGCCGCGCAGAGGACGGATATCCCAAGCGGAGAAGTTTACGAGCTCCTTACGAGTTCCGGAGAAGCTTGGGGAACTTACGCTTGGGATTACAGAAGCCTCTTCCCGACGAACTTCCCGAAGAACGCCGTCTTTGTCCTGAAATACAGGATATTCAACGGAAACAGAACGTTTGAGTCAGGGACTTCGGAGGCAGATTTCACCGTGCTCCCGGAGCCCGGCGTTCTGCTTTGCCTTGTCCTAACAGGGATCTGCGCGTTGAAAAAGATCTTAAATTTTAAGGAACGATAAGAAATGAAGCTTTCAAGATACTGCCTGCCTATCCTGACAGCCCTCACTTTAACGGTCGGGTGCGAGGATGATAAAATGCGTTTAAGCTGCGAAAAAGTCACTTTGGGAAATGGTCTCACCGTTCTGCTCTGCCAGGAAGGATACGCTCCCGTGGTAACCGTCGGCGTGCTTTACCACGTCGGCTGCAACAAGGAGGAGAAAGGCAAGACCGGGTTCGCGCACCTTTTCGAGCATCTGATGTTTTCCGAATCCCAGCACGTTCCGCCGAAAGTGGCTTGGAAGCTGATCCAGGGGCTGGGCGGCACCATGAACGGCTGGACTAGCGTCGACCACACCTTCTACCATGAGACCGTTCCGATTTCCGGCATGGAGGACGCCATGTGGATGGAAGCCGACCGCATGGGCTACCTTCTTCCGACCATGACGCCGCAGGCCCTCGCCGTCCAGCAGGGAGTCGTCATAAACGAAAAGCGCCAGACGGAAGTGAACGTTCCTTACGGCTACGATTGGGAAATTAAGAGCAAACTGATGTACGGCCCCGACCATCCCTGCGGACACACGGTCATAGGCAACATGGAAGACTTAACCAACGCCAAACTCGCGGATGTGCAGGCTTTCCATGAGAAATACTACATCCCCAGGAACGCGACGCTGGTTTTGTGCGGCCGCTTCGACAGGGACGAGGCGCTGCGCCTGGCGGAAAAATATTTCGGCGACATACCCGGCGGAACGGCTCTGCCCGATCCTAAGCCCAGGCCAATCAAGCTTGAGAAAGACCTGAACTACCACTACCTCGACAAACTGGCAGGCGCTCCGGACATCTCCGTCGTTTTCCCCGGGACGCACGAGTTTTCCATTGACAGCATTCCCTTAAAAGCCCTGGCGGCGCTTTTAGGTACCGGCAAGGGTTCTCCCGTTTACCGTCACCTCGTGGAGAAAAAGCTGGCGCCTTCCGCCGAAGTGTACAGCGACGGCTGCGACCTGACGGGCGAATTCACCATCACGGCCAGGCTGCTGCCGGGCGTGAAAGCGGAAGAAGCCCGGAATGCGATAAAAGACGCCCTCAA
>JAGCTE010000072.1 GCA_017963805.1 bacterium
ACTTTGGAATCATAACATGAATTACAAAGGACCTAAGGTTCGTCTCTCCCGCCGCCTTGGCATCGCCATCACTCCGAAGGCAAGCAAGGTCATGGAACGCCGTCCCAATCCCCCGGGACAGCACGGCGGAAACACCAGACGCTCCAAACTGTCGGAATACAAGCGCCAGCTGATTGAAAAGCAGCGCCTCCGTTGCCAGTACAACGTGCACGAACGACAGATGGTAAACTACTACCGCAAGGCGGCCG
This sequence comes from bacterium, assembly GCA_017963805.1. Taxonomy (GTDB): domain Bacteria; phylum Auribacterota; class UBA3054; order UBA3054; family UBA3054; genus UBA3054. Next base: position 249 of record JAGCTE010000072.1, read on the forward strand.
CCAAGGCCACCAACACCGGTGAGACCATGGTCCAGCTTCTGGAGACCAGACTTGACGCGGTCGTCCTGAGAGCCGGCTTCGCGCCGACCATCTACGCCGCCCGCCAGTTCGTCTCCCATGCGCATGTCGAAGTGAATGGCAAAAAGGTCAACATTCCTTCCTACAGCGTGAAGCCGGGCGATGTGGTCAGCGTCAATGAAAAGTCTAAACAGCTGCAGATCGTCAAGGACTCGATGGAACGCCGTCAGCCGGCTCCCGCTTACCTTTCCGTTTCGGAAAAGGACCTTACCTGCACGCTGGTGACCCTGCCTCAGCGCGACGAAGTTCCCATCATCTGCGACGTGTCGCTGGTGGTGGAATTCTACGCCAGACAGTAAGGGAAACGCTTACCAAAAAGCAAAAAAAGCGGCCGCTCACGCGGCCGCTTTTTTATTGCCAATTGTTTCAAAAAGCTTTTTTTGATAGACTAATATGTGTATCAAATATTGGGATTAATCCCATAAAATATAATAGTAGATTGGTCATGATAATAAAACGAGACAAAGCGCTTGAAAAGCTGATCAAGAGTCAGGGCAACGGTTTTGTAAAAATCATTACGGGAATTCGCAGGTGCGGAAAGAGCTATCTGCTCTTCTCTCTTTTCAGGCGGCATTTGCTTAAATCCGGTGTCCCGGCCGATCACATAATAGAAATAGATCTTGAGAACGACAAATTCGCAGATCTTCGCCGAGCCGACACCCTTGGAGAATATATTCGCAGCGAATTGAAAGGCAAAAAAGGCAAAAAGTATGTTTTGATAGACGAGATCCAATTGTGCAAAAAAATTTTGCCTCCCGATATTGATCTTTCAAGATTTGACCCCAAGGACAGGCATGATTGCTACCTAACCTTTTATAGCGTTCTCAGCGGTCTCAAGACCAAACGTGACGTTGACGTTTACGTTACCGGTTCAAATTCCAAATTGCTTTCCTCCGATGTGGCAACGGAATTTAGAGGACGCGGGCAAGTGATCCACCTGACACCTCTTTCCTTTGCGGAATACTATCCACTCAAAAAGAAAAACGCCGTCCATCCGCTGGAAATTTTGCAAGAATACATGTTATTCGGAGGATTGCCGGAGTGTGTTCTTGCCAAAGATAATCTGGAACGCGCCAACTATCTCAAAGACCTATACAAGACCATCTATTTGAAAGACATTATAAATCGCTATAAGCTTCATGACGAAACCATAATAAACGCCGTAACCGACATTGTCATGAGCAGTGTTGGATGCCTGACAAATCCTAACAAGCTTGCGAACACTCTGAGGTCAGTCTCCAATATCCCTTGCTCTCGCATAACCGTTACCAGACATCTCGGATATTTGGAGAACGCGTTTTTGATTTCCAAAGCCGCGCGTTTTGACGTTCGCGGAAAGCGGTATGTCAACCATTTGTCAAAATATTATGCGGAAGATACTGGGCTTCGGAACGCCCGCATGAATCTACGTCAAGTTGAATTCACGCACCTTATGGAAAATGTGATTTACAATGAACTGAGACGCAATGGTTATTCCGTGGACGTCGGGGTTGTCAATAGCGAGACAAGCAAAGAAGGGAAACACGTTCGCACATCTTCTGAAATAGATTTTGTCGTCAACAGAGGATACGATCGCATATATATTCAAACCGCCTGGAGGATCCCAGACGAGAAGAAAATGGAACAGGAATCTTTTTCCTTAAAGAATACTAACGACTCGTTTCGCAAGGTGATAATAGATGGCAATATTTTCTCCGCCAAATACATCGATACGAACGGAATCGGACACATAGGCGTGATTGATTTCCTCCTTGATCCATCCAGCATCGAAAAACTGTAATGGCATAGCTATATCAAATTATGGGATTAATCCCAAGATTTGATACAGTGGTTGAATTCTACTCCAGACAGTAGTAGTCAGGGGCAAACCTACACCCGAAAAAACGGCCGCGGGAGCGGCCGTTTTTTTATTTTCAGTTTCGATACACCTACGTTTAATATTAAAGGTTCTCAATGCTGGCGGGATCCAGCAGGAAATCGATAACGCCGATATGCCCGATGCCGTCGTTGTCGATATATTTCGCGGATATCGGGCTGCCGTTCAATTTTTGGCACCGTGCCATTTTTTGTAACGTAAGTAGTCTAACAAAAACCGCTGGAAAGCAATCCTAGATCCCCACCGCGGCGCCGAGTGTTTCGCCGATGGGTTCCCTAATTATGAGGTCGGCTTTGCGGTCGAAGGGCGTCGCGCTCTTGTTTATGAGGACTATGGTGTCGCCGCGGAAATAGTTGAGAAGGCCGGCGGCGGGATAGACGTTAAGCGAGGTGCCGCCCACGATCATGGTTTTGGCGCGCATGATGTCCGTTATGGCGCCGCGCACGGTGTCGTCGTCCAGCGATTCCTCGTAAAGAACGACGTCCGGCTTAATGTAGCCGCCGCAGGAGCAAAGGGGTATCCCGTCGCAGTTCTTGACGTATTCAAGGTCGAAGCTTTTCCCGCAGTTCAGGCAGTAGTTGCGGGCGACCGAGCCGTGCAGCTCCCAGACGCGCTTGCTGCCCGCTTTGGTGTGCAAGGCGTCGATATTCTGCGTAACGACGGAAATGAGCTTCCCTTCCCGCTCGAGTTTGGCAAGAGCCAAGTGCGCTTTGTTGGGCTTGACGCCTTCGACTAGGATCTTGTCGCGGTAAAAGCGGAAGAACTCCTTGGTGTGCTCGAAGAAGAAGGAGTGGGAGAGGATCGTTTCCGGAGGGTAGGCGTATTTCTGGTTGTAAAGGCCGTCCACGCTCCGAAAGTCGGGTATGCCCGACTCCGTGGAAACGCCGGCGCCGCCGAAAAAGACGATGCCGTCCCCTTTCAGGATCTCAGCAAGATCTTTCAATTGTTATCAGAAGGGTTGGTAAACTTCGTTGCAGCGGTTGCTCTCTTTCTCGCTGGATATGACGGGGAGATAGCGGCAGGCGCTGAGGGCGAAAGACGCGAGCAGAATAAGGACGATTAGTTTTTTCATAGTTTTATTTTCCGCAACAGTTCTTGTATTTTTTGCCGCTGCCGCAGGGGCAGGGATCGTTTCTGCCGACCTTGGGCTGCGTTCTGACTATGGTTTTCTGTTTCAACGCGCCGCCCGCTCCGCTGTAGGCGACGTCCGACATGTGCATGTCGTTTTCAATCTCGCTCGGGGCGCTGACCTCGTTGTAGCTGTAGGTCGCGTTGCTCATGTCCATCAGAGCCTGGGGATCGCGCACAGTCGTAAGGTTGAAGAGCGATTTGGCGACCTCGCCGGCCAAGCTTTCCATCATGGTCGTGAAGATCGCGTGCGCTTCCTTCTTGTACTCAAGCAGCGGGTCTTTTTGGCCGTAGGACCTTAGGTAGACGGACTCCCTAAGGCCGTCCATCTCGTAGAGGTGATCCTTCCAGAACTTGTCGATCGTCATCAGAAAGACGATGTGCTCGAGTTTAGAGACGTTCTCTTCGCCCTCGATCTGGATCTTCCTTCTGTAGGCCGCCCAGACGGCGTCCCTTAAGTAATGCTGGAGCTCGGAGGGGTTCTTCATCAGCTTCGCCACGTCGTCCCTGACAAGGTTGACCGGGAAGAGCGTCAGCACTTTCGCGATGAACTGGTTCACCATGCCGGAGGTAACTTCCTTGAATTCGCCCTGGGCCGCCATAAAGTCGTCGACGATGTTGCCGGCGGCGTCGTCAAGGAACTGCATGGCGTCTTCCCTGATGTCGTCGGTCATCAAAAGGTGCGTCCTGAACTCATAGATGACGGCGCGCTGTTTGTTCATCACGTCGTCGAACTCAAGGGTGTGCTTTCTTATGCCGAAGTTTCTTTGCTCGACTCTCTTCTGGGCCGTCTCGATAGACTTGTTAAGCAAGGGATGCTGCAGCTCCTCGTTCTCCTGCATGCCCATCTTTTCCATCAGGCTCGCTATCTTGTCGCTGCCGAACAGTCTCATCAGGTCGTCTTCAAGCGACACATAGAACCTCGAGGAACCGGGGTCGCCCTGGCGGCCGGAACGGCCTCTCAGCTGGCGGTCGATGCGGCGCGACTCGTGGCGCTCCGTGCCTATGATGTGCAAGCCTCCGAGTTCGGGGACGCCCGGGCCCAGTTTAATGTCGGTGCCTCGGCCGGCCATGTTCGTCGCGATCGTTACGCTGCCCTTCTGCCCGGCCTGGGCGACGATCTCCGCCTCCCTCTCGTGGTACTTGGCGTTCAGTACGCTGTGGGGTATTTTAAGGCGCTGGAGCATTCTGGAAAGAACTTCCGACTGGTCGACCGTTACCGTGCCGACCAATACCGGCTGGCCTTTCTCGTAGCAGCGGCTAATGTCCCTTATGACGGCGTTGTATTTTTCCCTTCTCGTCTTGTAGACCACGTCGTTGAGGTCTTTCCTCTGCACCGGCTTGTTGGTCGGGATGGAAACGACGTCCAGGCCGTAGATCTGCTGGAACTCCTCGGCTTCCGTTTCGGCCGTGCCGGTCATGCCGGCCAGCTTCTTGTAAAGGCGGAAATAGTTCTGGATGGTGATGGTCGCGTAGGTCTGCGACTCGCCTTCTATTTTGACGTTCTCTTTGGCTTCCAGGGCGCTGTGCAGTCCGTCGCTGTAGCGTCTGCCCGGCATGATGCGGCCCGTGAATTCGTCGACTATCAGCACTTTGCCTTCCTGCACGACGTAGTTCACGTCCTTTTCGAACAGAACGTACGCTCTCATCAGCTGCGAGAGGTTGTGCAGCCTTTCACTCGTATCGTGGTAGACTCTCTGGAAGGCTTCCTTGGCCGCGACTTTCTCTTCCGCGGTCAAGCCTTCGTCCTCGTCTATTTTCATCGTCTCCTCGACAGGGTCGGGGAGGATGAACTTCGACTGGTCCTCTGGGGAGAGCGTAGCAAGGCCCTTGTCGGTAAGGAAGACTTCGTTGCTTTTCTCGTCCATGGCGAAATAGAGGTCTTCCGTTATCTTGTGCATTTCTTTTCTCTTCATGTCGGCGATAAGGTCGGCATGGATCTTGTCTAGGAGCTTGTGGTTCGCCGGATCCTCCATCATTTTTGTCAGCTGATGGTTTTTGGGGTTGCCGCGCCTGACGATGTACATCAATCGGCCCGCCCTGTAGCGGTCGTTCTCGTCGCCCGTCTTAAGGAGCTCCCTGGCTTCATGCAGCATGTCGTTGCACAATATCTGCTGCTTGCTGACCAAGGTCTGCACAAGGCCCTTTATCTCCTGGTAATTGTCTTCCCTTGAGACGCCGACCGGACCGGAAATGATCAGAGGCGTTCTCGCTTCGTCGATAAGGATCGAGTCCACTTCGTCGATTATGGCGTACTGGTGGCCCCTTTGCACCATCTCTTCCTTGCGCATGGCCATGCCGTTGTCCCTAAGGTAGTCGAAGCCGAACTCGCTGTTCGTGCCGTAGGTGACGTCGCAGTTGTACTGGATCCTTCTTTCCGCGGGATCCATCTGGTTCTGGATGCAGCCGATGGTTATGCCTAAGAAATCGAAGACGCCCTTGTTCCACTGCGAGTCGCGGCGGGCAAGGTAATCGTTGACCGTGACGACGTGCACGCCTTTCCCGGTCAGGGCGTTCAGATAGATCGGCATGATGGAGACAAGCGTCTTGCCTTCGCCCGTGGCCATTTCGGAAATGGCGCCGCGGTGCAGAACTATGCCGCCCAATATCTGCACGTCGTAGGGGATCATGTTCCAGACGTACTGCGAGCCGCAGACTTCCCAGCTCTGCCCGCACAGCCTCCGGCAGACGTTCTTTATTACCGCGAAGGCCTCGATCATAAGGTCGTCCAAAGTCTCGCCCTTTTCAAGGCGTTCCTTGAACTCAGCCGTCTTAGCCTTTATTTCGTCGTCACTTAGCTTCTGATAGAGTTCTTCCTGGGCGTTCACTTTCGCGACCAGGGGCCTAAGCTTCCTGACCACCCGCTTGTTGCGGTTGCCCATGATGAGTTTCATTATCCAATTAGCCATAAATACAATACTCCAAACGTTATCTTGATATTTTATCAAAAATTAGTTAAGCGGACCGCCAGCCTTTCAATCAATTTGATATTTTTGCAGTTTCTTACAAAAATATCAAATGCTTTTCTCGTTTTCGCAAACGTTAAAAACTTTTGTCAAGGCAATCCTTGTCCAGCAAAAAATCCTCAAGGCCTATGATGAGATAGCCTTTCTCCGTCAAATGAGGAACGATGCTTCTATTGATAATTATAACCTTCCGGAAAGAATCTTTGAGCAGATCGAAAGCCCTTGTCTCCTGTTGGAGTTTTTGAGCATCGGGGATGTCGTAGGCGGATTGTATATAGTAACGCGAACTGCCAGCGTTTGCCACGAAATCTATTTCAAGCTGTTTTCTCTTGTTGCGCTCCGTTATATCTAAAGCTCCTATGTCGACAGCATAGCCCCTGTATTTTAATTCCGCGAACAATATGTTTTCCATTATATGCGTATATTCCACTTGTCTGAAGTTCAGTCTCGCGTTTCGCAAGCCTATGTCCTCAAAGTAGATCTTATATGGAGTAGAAATATATTTTTTCCCTTTGATATCGTACCTTACGGCTGTGTCGATTATAAAAGCGTCTTTAAAATAATCTATATAATTGCTGATCGTGCCTTCGGCCATCTTCAATTTTTTTATGGAACTGAAAGCGTTTGCCAGTCTTCTTGGATTGGTCAAGGAAGAGATCCCGGAGGCGACAATGTCCAACAATTCCCCCAATTCGGTCTTGTTTTGTACTTTGTTGCGTTCTATAACATCTTTCAAAAATGTTTTTTCCATCTGCTCCCTAAGATAATTCATTCTCCGTTCGTTGGAACTAGCAAGCGCCACCCTGGGAAGCCCTCCGTAAACCATGTATTTTTCCAAACCGTTCTTTTTATATTCGCTCAGTTGCGTAATCTCCGAATAAGCAAGCGGCCAAACATGTATTTCTTCCCCCCTCCCTCTAAATTCGGTAATTATATCTGAGGAAAGGAATTTAGAATTGCTTCCGGTCACGTATATTTCCAAATTTCCCTTCGCCAAATAACCGTTCAGGACATACTCGAAAGATTCCAGGCGCTGAACTTCGTCCAAAAGCAGATAGTAACGGCCCTTTTTGGATATCTTGCCGGACACAAAGTCCATAAATTTTTTACGATCCACCGGACGCTTGTTTTTTTCCAACTCGAACGGATCTTCGCCGATCATATCAAGATCGTCAGCGGAATCGAAAGCGAACTTGATAATATTAGTTTGTTTTACACCTTTGTCCAAAAGGTATTCATAAAATATATTGTTCAGCAAAAAAGATTTGCCGACCCTGCGCAATCCAGTTATAATTTTGACGGAACCGCTTCCCAACCCGCTGACAAGACGATTCAAATATACGTCGCGTTTGATCATATTGTTTATCTCCATTCTATATTTTTGTAGTTTTTTACAAAAATATCAAATACATGATAACATTTTACCCAGCCAATTGCAAGCATGAACTGACGGAAGGTAGTGCGGGAAAAGACTTATTTTTCGCCTTTTACAAAAAGCTTGTAGACCTTCAGTCCGCTTCCGGCGCAGCCCAGCACGCCCAACCGTTCAGCCGGACGCTTAGTGTTGTCCGCGTACCAGCAGATAAGCTCCCCGTCGCACGCCATGAAGAAGAACTTCCCCTTCCTGCTGAACTGCATCGTATGCCGTCCGGAACTGAGCCCAAATGCCTTCTCGTTCACTTCCCCGAAGCCCTTCAGCCTTATTTTCGACAATTTGTTCCCGTAGCCGCCCAGGAAACCTACGCTGTCTTTCCCAGGGTCGATGCCGCTTGTCCCCGCCTCAAAGGCTCCCAAAACCGCGTCGGCTTTCGCTTCGAACTCCATGAAGATCGTGAAATCATTGCCCTTGAACCCCGGCGCCAGAAGATAGGCCGTGGCGTCCCCGGGCATATCGCCCTTCAGGCTCAACGCGCCGTCCGAGACTTCCCACCATTCCTTGGTGCTCTCCCAGCCAGCCATATCAGCCGATCCGGAGAAGTCCAGGCCCACATCCGCCGCCTCAGCGCTCAATTCAGCAGGCGCCGGAACAGGGCACTGCGCCAGGCCGAAACTTGGCAGCATGAAGCAATAGACAGGCTGGTACCCGTCGCCCAGACTGTAGGCGGACTTGTCGGGAAGCCTGAAGCTTACGATGGAGCCAACTTCCCTTCCGCCGCCTTTCCAGAACCAACTCGACTCACCCCTGTTTTCTATCGAGAACTCGAAAACGACCTTCCCGCCTTCCTTTTTGTAGGCAAAGGCCGCGCCTTTGCCGTATCCGCCCTTGGTTATCTTGTACCCGTCTTCGTCGGGCCTGATCCTGAACTCATAATAATCCTTGAAACCGCCGGGCGCCTCGCAGCCGCTGAAGATCCCGTGCCCTTCGCCGTCCAGTTCGAGGAGTATCTCGGAAAACTCGCCCGAGGCTTCGATCAATGCGTAGTAGGCGCTCTCGTCATGCCC
>JAGCTE010000073.1 GCA_017963805.1 bacterium
ATCGTCATGTGAAGGGAGCCGGTGATTCTGGCGCCATTCAAGGGAAGCGAGCCGGCGTATTTTTCGCGCACGGCCATGAGGCCGGGCATCTCATGTTCGGCGGCCTGGATCTCCAGGCGCCCGAAATTCTCCAGGGAAGGATCTGCGATCTTGAAAGGAAGACCGCTGAAGTCAGGGCATTGAGGCATAATTTTTAAAGTAGTCCGTTGATGTTAACTTTTTCCAGTTTGTCGAAGTCCACGGGTTCCTCCGCGTTCTCCTCTTCTTTGATCTCGTTCGTCCCTTTGTAGGCGTTCCAGGGCATCTGCCAGACGTACTCCCTTATGAAGTCTTCGCTGTAGCCGCTGGGCCCGGTGAAGCCTAAGAGGGCGATGTCGCCGACGGAGAGGAAGACCCTGGCCAGGCCGTAGAAAGTTCCGGTGAACGGGAAAGTGAAGATGCCCATGGGGGACATGCGGTCGTAATCATAAACAAGGCAGCGGGGATACTCCAGCCAGAAAGTGCAGAGGTTCACAACGCCTCTCATAAGGGCGTATGGCGGGTTTATCTCGTTGCGTTCCGGATAGTCGATGTCGACCGTGGCGGAAAGATTCTGCGAGAACAGAACGAGGGCGGTTATGATCAGGAAAAGTTTTCGCATATATTTCTCCTAATGTTTATTAATCTGATTCCGGCCTGGGCGCGATCCAGTAGGCGTCCCAGATGTATTCGGGGATGTCGCCCCTTATGAATTTGTCGCAAAATCCCAGCGTAAGCACGTTGCCTGTGCCGACGAGCGCCCTGATGCCGGTGAGGCAGGAGCCTAGGACGGGCGCCAAAACTATCATCGAGCGCGGCCTGGCGGTCGCTTCGTATGTGAAGGCCCTGGGAACTTCCAGATAGCAGGTAAGTATAGAGACGAAGCCGTTGAGAAGGCCGTTGTGCTCGCCGCTTTCGTCCTCAGCGACGACCTGCTCGATGTTGGACGCCAGCAGGGGCGAACAGAAAATGAGCAAAAGGCAGATCAGTTTTTTCATCTTACTTTATCCTTCTGCCCTTTATCGGCGTTCTGGCGGTCGGGCTCGGAACGTAGCCTTCGCCCAGATCTTCCTGTTTCGGTTCCTCCTCTTTGACGGCGGTCTCTTCCGGAGCGCTCTTGGCGTTCGGATAGAAGCCGTAGTCCCACTGTCCCTGCCAGACGTAGTCTGGGAAGTTCTCGGCCAGGTCGCGGTCGCCGAGCAGCCCCAACGTCAGTATGTCGGCCAGTCCGGCGCCGCAGCGCCCGAACGTCCCGGCAACGCCTCCGAGCAAGCCTACCGGCACCGCGAGGGCCGGATGATACTCGCCGAAGGAGTAGGTGAATCCGCGGCCGAGTTCGCCGACGCAGGTCGCAACGTTTACGAACCCGCGGAGAAGCCCCCAGGGTACGCGCTTGTACCATTTCGGACGGCTGTTCTCAAGGTATTCGTCATGCGCCTCGATGGGCGTCATGGAAAGTTTGACGGGAGTTTCCTCCTCGATATCCAGGTCCTGCTCCAGCGGGGGAACTTCCGTTTCCTCGCGGGAGAAGAAGGGGAAGTCCTTGACTTCGCTCTCGTGAATTACAGGGAGAGACTCGCCTTGGAGGCCGGAAGATGTTCCTTTTTCCGACGCGGCTTTTCTTTGAGCCTTTTCGGCGTCCTCCTTTGCGAAAGCGTCGCCGTCGGCGAAAGCCGACGCGGCCGCGCAGAGGACGAAAAGTAAGATGAGACTGAATTGACGCATGATGATCCTTTGTTTATCGGTACCAGGTTTCCAAATATTTTTCCATTTTCAAACCGAGCTCTTCCCAGCTGTCGTCCCCGCAGTACGGCTCCTGATAGCGCAAGCCGCAAGTTGAAGGATGGGCTCTCCCAAGCACTGATTCGGGGCTGTTTTTGTCAGCCGGAAGCAGCATGTCCCAATGGCTCGAGGCGAAGATGTTTTCTATACGCCATTTTCCGTCCATGGGACGCCAGACGAGGTCCAGCACCACGCTGTTCGGCATGGGCGCCCTTGTCCAGCGCCAGGCGTAGCTTATTACCGTGTGGGCTTTGCCCTCCTTGGTCTCGTACTTTAGGAAAGAGCAGTTCACTGAGTCGGAGTAATAACTCTGCGCGAAAGCCAGAACGGGCCAGTTTTCCGCTTCTTTTTCAAAAGCCGCCTTTAGTTCCGGCGTAAAGAAAGAGGCGCAGCCTTTCCAGTTGCCGGCTTTGAGGTCGGTTAGGAAAAGCTCCGTCGCTTCCTTCGGGGAAGGCTCGCAGGCGGTCAAGAAAATCACGGCAAGAAGTAGGCTTGCCAGGCGTATCGCAGTCATTATCTTCCTATAGTTAGTTGTATTATTTATTTTACCAAATTTGGAAAACGCGGCGCAACGCGCCCAATTTCAGCGGTAAATGGCGGGTTGTGATAAAATAGACCGAACATAGAAAGAAGGATAGATTATGCCAAAACTCAAAGCTGTGCTCTTCGATCTCGACGGAGTTCTCGTCGACTCCCATTACCTCCACTACAAAAGCTGGGACATGCTGGCCAAGGAGCTGTCCCTTGATTTCACCCAGAAGCAGGGCGACGATTTCCGCGGCATGGCCAGGGAAGTCTGCCTGGAAAGACTGTTCACGGTCTTCAACAACAGGCCTCTGCCCGGGAAAGAGGAATGCAAGGAGTTGACCGACCGCAAGAACCGCTATTACCTGGACCTTTTGCACAACTGCGACCCCGACGAACTCAGGCTGCCGGGCGCCGTCAGGCTCTTGGAAGACCTTAACAGAGCAGGCGTCCGCTCCGTAGTGGCCTCCGGCAGCAAGAACGCCAAGGACGTCATACGCTGCGCCAAGCTCGAGCATTATTTTTACGCCGTCGTCGACAGGATGGACATCACGAAAACGAAACCCGCCCCCGACATTTTCCTGAAGGCCCAGGAAGTTTCCGGCGCCGCGCCCGACGAAGTGGTCGGCATAGAGGACGCCGTGCTGGGCATCGAGGCTCTGAGGGCCGCCGGTTTCAAGTGCGTGGGCGTCGGCGAATACGTGAAGGATTCCGGCGCGGATCTCATAAGGCCTAGCATCGCGGAAGTGACCGTAGAGGACTTCCGGACGCTCGTAGAGGGCTAGATAGTGGCTTTGAGGATAGAGATACCGCCGAAAGTGGGAAACATCCTCACAAGGCTTCAGGAATCCGGCTTCAAGGCCTTCCTTGTAGGCGGCTGCGTCAGGGACGCCCTTCTTGGCATCCCGTGCGAAGACTTCGACATCGCGACCAGCGCCAGACCCAAGGACATCAGGAAACTTTTCCCCAAATGCAGGGCGGTCGGATCCGCTTTCGCCGTCATGCTCGTCAACGGCATAGAAGTCGCGACTTTCAGGAACGACGGGACCTATTCCGACTACCGCCACCCCGATTCCATAACTTACGCCGATTCGATAGAAGAAGACCTTGCGAGGCGCGACTTCACCGTCAACGCCATGGCGTATGACGGAAACGAACTGATAGACCCCATGGGCGGCCTGGAGGACTTGCAAAAACGCACTCTCCGCTTCGTCAGGAACGCGAGGGAAAGGATGCGCGAAGATCCCCTGAGGGCCCTGAGGGCATGCCGCTTCGCCGCCAAGATAGATGGCGGACTCGAGCCGAAGACAAGGAAGGCGATAAAGGACCTCGGGCATCTCACCGACATGGTCTCGGTTGAAAGACGCCAGCAGGAGCTTGCGAAGATGCTGCTCGGCAAGAATCCCGAAACTGCCCTGAGACTTGTCGGCGAACTGGGCCTTCTGCCTTATCTTTTCCTAGACCTCGTCCCAAGCATGGGCTGCGCGCAGCCCCCGCATCACACTGAGGACTGCTGGGAGCACGCCCTGCAGACGCTGAAGTCCGCCAAAAAGGAAGACCTCCCGCTCAGGCTGGCCTGCCTTCTGCACGACATCGCCAAACCGGCCTGCAGAAGAGAAGTTGAAAAGGACCGCTTCATCTTTTACAATCACGACGTCTTGGGCGAAAAGATGGTTAGGAAAGCCCTGGCCGATCTGCGCTTTTCCAACGAAACGATAGACAAAGTCTCGGAATACACCCACTATCACATGCGGCCCCTTTTGTATTCCTTCCATATGAAGGATCCGGCTCTTCAGCGCCTCATCGGCGCTTTGAGATTCATTACCATAAGGGACCTCGTAAGGTTCATGCTCTGCGACGTCAGAGGCAACATGAAAAACGAGGGAAAGGGCTTCGCCTTCACCTTGGAATTGGCCCGTCCCGTCATGCGGCGCGTCCGCCGCATAGAAAAGGAAAACCGGATCCTGCGTATCAAGGACCTTCCGGTCAACGGCAACGACCTTATGCGGGAACTCGGCATTGCGCCCGGGCCGGAAGTGGGGAAACTGCTTGCGAAGCTTTATTCCTTCGCTTTGCAAAAGCCGAAGTCAGTCACGAGGGAAAAGCTCCTCGCGGAAGCGAAAAAACTTCTGCCTGAAAAGTAAGCTTTCCGCGCTGACGACGCGCATACCCCTCGCTCACGGACTACTCGCGCCGCGTCTTATGCTTCCCGGCAGGAAAAAACAAACCCCTCAAGATTTTGTTACGAAGTAAAATCAAGAGGGGTTTGTTTTTTTCTGACGGGAAGCAGACCGCTCGCGGACCGCGCTTACTTCCTGCGGAGGAAGAGAGCGACGAGAGCCAGCAGTCCGAAGACCGCCGGTTCAGGCAGAGTATGCCATCCGATGCCGGCGTAGAACTTGTTGGCAGCAGTCAGCATATAGCCGTCGATCTCAGAAAGTTCAGGATCGTTGACGCCAAGCTCATAGCTCTCGCAATCGTTAATGGTAAGGGACGCGCCATCCTCAACGCGGCTTTCGCCGGGGCAGGCATAGAAGACGGAACCGTTTATGGTCACGTCGGTGTCAGGCTCGATGTAGAAGGGCTTCTGGAAGGAGGAGAAGAGCGTGCTGTTGTAAACGACGCTCTTGCTGGGGCCCTGCCACCATTTGCTGGCGTAAACGGCCTGGTCGCCGTTCTCCTTGCCCTGCACCGTCATGTTGTTGAAGGTCACGGTGTCGCAGCCGAGCACATAGACCGGAGCGGGGTGGGCGGGGGCGTAAACGGCCACGTTGGCGAAAACGGAGCTGTTGACTTTGTAAGTGTTGAAGGGACGGATGCCGTTGGCGTCGTTCTGTTCGCTGTAAACGGCCACGTTGGTAACAAGGATGCCGCTGCAGTTGCAGGCGCAGAGGGCGCCGTTCAGCTGGGCCCTGTAGCCGGCGGCGGCGTTCCAGTCGGTGCCGTAGGATTTTACGGAAAGGTCGGCCAGGGTGACGTTGTTTCTTTCAACGCGCAGACCGGTGAAGCCGTTGGGAGCGACGATCGTGGTCTTGTCAGGGCCGGCGCCGCGAAGCGCTGAGCCGTTGACCTTGAAGGCCAGGACGGTGTTGCCTTGGCCCCAGCATTCGTACTGGTTGCCGAAATCCTTGACGGAATATTCGCCGGGAGCGAGATAAACGGTGCAGCCTTCGGTGACGTTTTCGAGCGCCCAGGAAAGATCGGCGGTCGGACTGTCAACGCTGGATCCGTCGCCGGTTCCGCCGGGAGCGACGTAAACGTCGGCGCCCAGGACGAAAGAAGACGCGAAAGCGCATACCAAGGCTAAAGTGAGAAGTTTTTTCATGTGTTTCCCCATGTTTTTTTAATGTCTCCCGAGGAGACGGAATTGATTTTTACAGTGCGAGGAATATGGTATCAAAAGCGGACGGCAAAAGGAAGGGCGAAGCACATACCCCTCGCTCACGGACTATGCGATGGAAGCAAAGTCGGCGTATGCCCCTCGCTCACGGACTACGCGCTCAATTTCCCTAATGTGCGTCCTCCGTGAGTTCGCTTAGGGGCATACGCCGCACTTTGCTTCTTTCACATTACGTGAGGAATGCTTAGGGGTACATGCTGCGTTCTCACTTCACACAGGGAGCGAAGCAAAAAGGCATGCGCCCGTAAGCAAACTCAGCGAAGCTTGTTTGCCAAGGGCACATGCCTTTTGCGTAGCGGCATGCTTGCAAGCGCGCTATCCCGGCAGGAAAAAACAAACCCCTCAAGATTTTGTTACGAAGTAAAATCAAGAGGGGGTTGTTTTTTTCTGACGGGAAGCAGAGCGCTCGCGGACCGCGCGCTGTTTTCCAAGGACATATGATCTATCGCCGAGGAAAGGCAAATAAAAAAGCTCCCGAAAAGATCCGGGAGCTTTTTCATAGCCTAAGCTAGCTCGCGCTTACTTCCTGCGGAGGAAGAGAGCGACGAGAGCCAGAAGTCCGAAGACCGCCGGTTCGGGAACGGTGCCGGCCTTGACCAGCTCGACTTTGAAATCGTCGATGTAGTACAGGGCGCTTCCGCTCCAGGTGTAGTTGCGGATCTCGGTGGTGTAGCCGGCCGTGCCCCAGCCGTCAGAAAGATTCAGCGGCTTGTTGATGTCGTACTGGACGCCGTCGAAGGTGATGAAGCGGCAGACGGGGTTGGCGGGGTCGGTGTTGTAGCTGTAGCTGAAGGTGAACCACTTGTCGTAGTCGGCGCGGTTGGTGATGTCAACGCCTTCAACGTTGTCGGCCGTGAACCTGATGCCGTCGTCGCCGTGTCTCAGGCTGTATTCGCCGTAGCGTCTTTCAGCGGTTAGCTCGGTGCCGAAGGTGATGGTGGACTTGGTGGCTTCGCTGGGGTATTTGACCCTCATGGAGACCTTGATGTCGTAAGCTTTGTAAGCTTCGGGGTCCATGGCGATCTTGGTGTGCAGAGCCTGGGCCTGGCCGATCTTCAGGACGCGGTTTCCGGCGTCATCGGGATCTTCCATGACCAAGCAGTTGTTGACGGTGCCGGCCGCGACCCAGCAGGGCTGTTCCAGGATGCTGCCGTCTTCCATTTCCTCAAAGTCGGTGGAGTAGAGGGAGAAGCCGCCGCCCCTGGTGCCGCTCTGAATGACGAACTGCACGTCCAGGGTCTGAGTGCTGGTCTCGAAGCGGACGGTGGCGAAACCGGTGTTGGCGCCGACCATGAAGCGGTCGATCGTATAATTGACGGCGACGGACTGGCCGGAAACGACGTTGAATCTCTTGAAGGTGGTGCCGTCGATCTTCAGCCAGTTGCTGCCTTCGATGACTTCGGCGGTCACTTCGCCGGAACCGAGGATGGATCTGATGGCGCCGGCAAAAGTGTTGTCTTCGTCGCTGTTGTTGAAGGGGATCACGGTTTCGCCTTCGTAGACGATCATAGGATCGTCACAGAAAGTGACCTTGATGTTGTCGATGGAGGCGCCGGTCCTGTTGTTGGCGCCGTAGGGGGGCTCGAAAACGCCGACGCAAAGGGCTCTGACTTTCTCGAGGTTCAGGAAAGTGCCGATGGCCGGGGTGAACTCGGAATCGCCGAACTTATAGGCAAGGATCTCGCCGGTGGGGCAGATGACCTTTAAAGTGAGGGGCTTCAAAACATTGAAGGTGTGGGCGAAGCCGTCGCCGATAGCGGCGTTTTCAGCGTTCCTCATGTGAACGTTGCCGCCGTTGGCGAAGAAATAGTTCTCGAAAACGCCGGCATAGCTGTCGGTGTCTTCGTCGCCGGTGCCGATGCCGAAGCCGCCCATGTTGGAGTGGCAGGTGACCTCAGCGTTGATGGTCAGGATGCCTTCCTGGGAGGTGTACGTCCCGATGTCGGGGATGAGGACCCAAACGCCGCCGCGCTGGCTCTGGCCTTCTTTTTTCACTTTGCCGGACCAAAGGGCTTTCTGGCCGATGACGCACTCGTTGGTGACGTTGCAGTAGAACTGCTCGGCGTTGGCGGAGACGTAAGTGCCGAAGCCGCGCATATTGCGGGCGTCGCCGTATTCAAGACCTTCGAAGTCCTGATCAAGCAGGGTGGTGGTGGTGCCGAAGACGGATCCGGCGATCGCGGCGAAGGCGATTAAGGTAAGGAAACGTTTCATGTTTCTCCTTTGAACGTTGATTGTTGGTTAAAACCAGACGAGCCTGGTTTCAGATTTAAAAAAGCGGTAAGTATTATATTGAAAACATTTTCTAAAATCAAGCGACTTTTTTTGGGGGCTGGCTTCTTGCCAAAGGGGGCCATGTTATGCTATAATATCCTATTAATAGAATTAATAACCTGGAGACATTTATTTTATGAAGATCCTGCTTTTGGGCGGCGGCGGCCGGGAACATGCCCTGGCCTGGAAACTGAGCTTAGCTCCGCAAACGGAGAAGATCTACGTCACTAGCGGCGCCAACGCCGGGATTTTAAGCTTTTGCGAGGACACCGGGATCAGCGCCCAGGACGGCAAGGCTTTGGCTAAATTTGCCAGGGAAAACAACATACAGCTTACGGTGATCGGCCCCGAGGCTCCTCTTTGCGCCGGCGTGGCCAACGAGCTCAGGAATATGGGTCTGGCGGTCATCGGGCCGGATCTCAAGGGCGCCAGATTGGAGGGCTCCAAGATCTTCGCCAAGAAATTTATGCGTAAATACGGGATACCTACGGCCGATTTCGAGGTCTTTTCCGATCCCGCGGCCGCGAGATCCTACATAGAGAAGAACGGCGGCAGATGCGTTGTCAAGGCTGACGGTTTGGCGGCTGGCAAGGGCGTTTTCGTCTGCCAGAGCAAGGAGGAAGCTTTTGAGGCCGTGAAGGCGACGCTGGAGGACAAAGTCTTCGGCGCGGCCGGCGGCGAAATAATAATCGAGGAACTGCTGGACGGCGAGGAAGCTTCCATTCTGGCTTTCACCGACGGCAAGACCATCGTTCCCTTGGAGAGCGCCCAGGACCACAAGCGCGTCTTCGACTTTGACCAGGGCCCCAACACCGGCGGCATGGGAGCGTACTCCCCGGCGCTAGTCGTTACGGAAGAGCTCAAGAAGAAGGTCATGGAAAAGATCCTTTTGCCAACTTTGAAGGGCATAAGGGAAGAGGGGATGGACTACCGGGGCGTCATCTACGCCGGACTTATGATCGGCAGCAAGGGAGTGAACGTTCTGGAATACAACGTGCGCTTCGGCGACCCGGAAACGCAGGCTGTCCTGCCCAGGCTCAAGAACAATTTGGCGGACGTTTTCCTCTCCATCGAGAGGGGAAGGCTAGCTGACGTGCAGCTGAAATGGGACCCCCGTCCCGCGGTCTGCGTCATCATGGCAAGCAAAGGGTACCCCGGTTCGTACACAAAGCATATGGAGATCAAGGGCGTCGAGGAGGCCGCGGCTCTGCCCGACACGGTGGTCTTCCAGGCCGGGACGGTCAGAAAAGGCGAACGCCTTCTGACTTCCGGCGGGCGCGTCTTGGGCGTGACGGCTCTCGGCAACAGCGTGAAAGAAGCCTGCGAAGCCGCCTACCGGGGCGTTGAAAAGATCTCTTTCGAGGGTGCCCATTACCGCCATGACATCGCGGCCAGGGCGCTGGCCAAAAAACAGTAAACAATCCAGAGGATATAAAGATGATCAATCCAAAAGTCGACGAATTCATGAAGGAAGCGGGCTTCACGGCTCTGACTTTCGACGATGTGACGCTCATCACCCAGTACGCGGACTTCCTGCCTTCGCAGACGAGTTTGCAAACGAGGCTGACGAGGAACATCACCTTGAACATTCCCTTCATCTCCGCCGCCATGGACACCGTTACGGAATCCGAGATGGCGATAGAGATGGCAAGAAGCGGCGGCATCGGCGTCATACACAGGGCGCTCAATCCCGTTCTGCAGGCCGCGGAAGTCCAGAAGGTGAAGCACTATCTGAACGGCCTCATCAACGAGCCGGTCATCTTCCAGGAAGATCTGACGGTGGACGAGCTTTTGAAGACCGCCAGGGAGAAAGGCTACAGCTTCCACGGTTTCCCGATCACCAACGCCCAGGGAAAACTGACGGGCATCCTGACTTCCAGGGACCTGAGGTATCTTGAGTCGACGAACGTGAAGCTTTGCGAAGTGATGACCAAGAAGCTTATCACGGCGCCGAGGTCCACCACGATAGACGAAGCCTACGCCATCATGAGCCGCAACAAAGTCGGCAAGCTCCCGATCGTCGAGGACGGGAAACTGGTCGGCCTTTACAGCTACACCGATGTCAGGAACATCGTGAAAGGCATTGAGCCCTTCGTCAGCCGCGACAAGAAGCACAGGCTTCTCTGCGCGGCGGCCTGCGGCACCAACGACTTCGAGCGGGTCGAGAAACTCGCGGAGGTCGGCGTCGACATCATCGTCATCGACACGGCGCACGCTCACAGCAAGGGCGTCATCGAGATGGTCAAATTCATGAAGAAGAATTATCCGGAAGTGGACGTCATAGCTGGCAACGTCGCGACCAGGGAAGGCGCCAAAGCCCTTCTGGAAGCTGGCGCGGACGCCGTCAAGGTCGGCATCGGTCCTGGCTCGATCTGCACGACGCGCGTCATTACGGGCGTCGGCATTCCGCAGATCACCGCGGTCTATGAGGCGACGCAGGGCGTCGGCGACGAGATCCCGATCATCAGTGACGGCGGCATCAGGCATTCCGGCGACGTTGCGAAGGCCATAGTGGCCGGAGCAAGCTGCATCATGATGGGCTCGACCTTAGCCGGCACGGAAGAAAGCCCGGGCGAAAAGATCATCCACCAGGGCCGCCGCTTCGTCGTTTACCGCGGCATGGGCAGCTTGGGCGCGATGCTCGACTCCAAGAGCAGCAGAGAGCGCTACAGCCAGCAGGACGTTTCCACCGACAAGCTCGTGCCGGAAGGCATCGAGGGCATGGTCCCGTACGCCGGTCACGTCGGCGACGTTTTGACCCAGTTCGCGGGCGGCTTGAGATCCTCGCTCGGCTACAACGGCTGCAGGAACATCGAGGAGCTAAGGCACAACGGCATCTTCCGCCGCATAACCGCCTCCGGCATCAGGGAAGCGCATCCGCACGACATCAGGATATCTAAGGAAGCCCCCAACTATCATTCCTTCTCAGACCGCTGACAAGATGAGCGCCAAGATCCTTTTGGCTTTCCTTAACTACAACACCTCGGAAGAGCTCCGGGGCGCGCTGGAGTCTCTGGGATCCGCCGGAAGGGGAGTCGACTTTGACCTTGTCGTCATTGACAACGCCTCGACGTCGCCCGGCGAAAAGGAAAGGCTTGCCGAAATGAAAGGGGAGGCGGAGTTTCTGCTTCTTCCCGAGAATTTGGGGTTCGCCGGCGCTTTCAACAAGGTTTTGGAAAAGGAAGGCTACGCTTACTACTTGCTTTTGAATTCCGATCTGATCCTGCCGCCGGACTTTTTGAAAGACCTTCTTTCCGAGGCGGAAAAGATAAAGGATCTCGGATTGGGAAGCGTCAGCTTCGTAAGGGAGGACGGCAGCCCTCAGTTTTCCTACGGACCGGTTCCTACTTTGGCAAGCGAACTGATCAACCGTTCGCTTTTCCAAAAACGCTACAGGAAATCCCATCCGGCCGGGAACGAACCTTTGGAAGTCGAGAGCCTCCTTGGCGCGGCCATGCTCGCAAGCGGCGAGGCGGTGAGGACTGCCGGGCCGCTCGACGACCGTTTCTTCTTCTTCTTCGAGGAGACGGAATGGTGCTGCAGGATGCGCGACAACGGTTTCAAGGTCGTGCATTTCCCGAACGTCAAGGCCACGCACCTGCAGGGCCGCTCGGCCAACAAAGTCCCCGTAAGAGCGAGAGTGGAGTTCCACATTTCCAGAATGCTTTTCTTCAGGCTCCGCTACGGGAAGGCGGCGCTTTTTTCCCTTGTCGCGGGCGTGTTTTTAAGAACGTTTGTTAATTTTGCCGCTTACTTTCTGATGACGCTTCTGACTTTGGGCCTCAACGGGAAAGTTAGATCGAAGATGAAACTGTACGCGGGACTGTTTTTCTGGTATCTGAAAGGAGCCCCTCTAAACGAAGGCTTGGACGGGAGAAGATGGCGGAAGTGAAAGTTCTCCTCTGGGACCTGGGCGGCGTTCTGATCCCGTTTTCCCACGCCAGGCTCTGGCGCAATTTCCTCGGCATTCTGCCGCTTGGCAAGAGCCTCAAGTTTTTCTGGCGCCGGGAGGCTTTGCAAAAAAGGCTTTTCAAACCGCTCGACGATTTCGAAAGGGGCCTGCGCTCCTTCGACGATCTGAGGGACGCGGTGGAAAACGAGCTGAAAGTGACGCTTGACAGGGAAAAATTCCGCAACGCCTGGAACGAAATCTTCGGGCGTCCCGGCGAGACGGCCGCCTTCGCCCGCGCGCTGCAAGAATCGCATCCCTCGTACGTGCTTTCCAACACGAACGCGGAGCATTTGGAATATGTGAAACAGAAAGCGCCGGAGCTGCTCTTCATGGACGGCTGGATCCCATCCTACGAGGTCCACGCCCTGAAGCCGGAATCAGAGTTTTTCGAAAGGGCGCTTGAAATTGTGGGAGAAGAGGCGGGAAACTGCCTTCTGATAGACGACAGGCTTGAAAACGTCGAGGGCGCGAGAAAATGCGGCATCAGGGCCTTGCATTACCGCGGACTCGCAAAACTAAAGGAAGAACTGAATGGGCAAGTATAAGTATCTTTTGCTTTTCCTGGTGACCGCCATTGCGCTTTTTTTCGTAGCTTTCTGGCCTGACATGAAGAAAGAAAAGAAAGGCCCGGAAAAGGAGCTGACCCCGATGGAGGAGCTCGCGGCCATAGAAGTTCCCGAACTGCCCTCAAAAGAGAAGCCGAAGGTCCCGCCGCTCGCCAAGGTCTGGAACATCAACAAGGTCAAGAGAGGCGCGGTCGTAAAAGGCTTGGACAACGTAAAGGGCGGAATTCTTATAGACGCCACCAAGGGCGACATATTGTGGGCAAAGAACGAGAACGACCCTCTGGAGATCGCTTCCATGACGAAGATGATGACGACGCTTTTGGCCCTGGAGGCGGACGAAAGGGGAGAGGCCAAGCTCGACGGCATGGTCTTGGTTTCCGCCGCGGCTTCCAAAATAGGCGGCAGCCAGGTCTATTTGGCGGAAAAGGAAAAGTTCACGCTTGGCGATCTTCTGAAATGCGTCATGATCATGAGCGCCAACGACGCGGCTTTCGCCGTGGCCGAGACCTTGGGCGGCACAGCCGACGATTTCGTCGGCATGATGAACAAAAGGGCCGGGCAGCTCGGCATGAAGTCGACGAAGTTCTTTAATCCCCACGGCCTTCCCCAGAAGGGCGCCAACAACAAGTCCTCCGCGCTCGACATGGCGATGCTCGCCAGGGAGCTTCTGAAGTATCCCAAGCTTCTGGAATGGACCAGCACGAGGCTCGACACTTTCAGGGACGGCAAATTCCAGCTGAGCAACCGCAACAGCCTTGTGGGCCGCTGCCAGGGCGTCGACGGTATGAAAACGGGCTTCTACGCCCAGGCCGGTTTCTGCGTGACCGTCACCTGCCTTAGGAGCGACAGAAGGATGATCCTGGTCGTTATCGGCGCTCCCTCCAAGAAGGAAAGGGACGACGCGGTGAAAAATCTTTTGAACTGGGGATACAGTCAGAAATAATGAAGGCACGCCGGGAATACGTTTTCATGGCCGTCCGCGGCCTTTCGGACATTATGGATTTTGTCCGGGGCTTCCTGCTGATCAATATTCTGGGCGGCGCTTTCGGCTCGGAGGTCTTCGGCACCTGGGGGCTAATTGAGCAGATCTATTCCGTGGCTGTGATCCTGTCGGGCCTGGGCCTTTCCCAGTCTGTCATACGCTATCTGGCGGGCGAGCACAAGGTCAGCTACGTGCGTAAGATCTGCCTGGTCTCCTCGGGCGTTATCCTGATTGCGGGTTCCTTATTGACGGTCTTGGCTGCCTTGCTTGTTCCCCAAATCGCGGACAAGGTCATAAAGAACGGTGGGTCTGAAGTGTTTTTGCGGGCCGCGCTGCCTTTGATCCTCATCAACATCATGGAACTTTTCATGGACGGCTGCTTCAGGGCCAGGCTAAGGATCAACCAGCATTCTGTCATCAGGATGCTTTTTACCGCCCTGACGTTGGGAAGCTATTTTTACGCTGCCCACAGGGGCTACGGTCTCAGAGAAATGATCTTCCTGACCCTGGCGGTCAAGGGCGCTTACGTCTTCGTTTTGTATGTCGCACTAGCATTCCTGGAGTTTTTCGGCAGACGCGTCGAGACCGAGCCGGTACCCGAGCCTGACAAGGATTTCGCGTTGCCCGTGGAAAGTGGGACCATATCTGCCCTAAAGGGTATGCTTGCTTTTGGCACTCCGCTGATGCTCCTTGGCTTGTCCAATTGGCTGCTAGGCACCTGCGGAAAGGTCATCCTTGGCATTCAGAGCGGCGGAGCCGGGACCGTGGGACGCTACGATGCCTCCCTGAAAATTGCTATGCTTATCCAGTATCTGGGCATTCCGCTGGCTTATACCCTGCTGCCTTTGCTTGCTGACGCCGTTTCCAAAAAAGGGAAAGAGCCGGTGTACGAGATCTGCCGGCGCTTCGCCAGACTCTATTTCTTCCTGGCTCTGCCTTTGCTGGCAGGACTTTTGGCGACCCACAATGATCTCATGGACCTTATGACCACAGGAAGAGGGGAGTTCCACTCCTCCATAGTCTTTTTCCTGATACCTCTTCTTGCGGCTTTGACAAGCCAGACGAATGCTTTTTATCATGACGTGATTTTCCTGAAAGGGAACAGTCGTTTCCTTTTCCTAGCCAACTTCGTCTCCGCGCTCTTCTGCCTTTTGATAAACGTGTTTTTCACGAAATCTCTCGGCATGTGGTGCACGGCATTGGCGAGCCTGCTCTCTTACGTTCTTCTGCTCTCGCTTTGCGCCTGGAGAGTCAAGAGCTACGGCTTTTCGCCCCTTAAATTCCTCGACCTTGGCTTCGCCGGCAAATGCGCCGCGTTTTCTGTTGTCATGTTCGCGGCCGTGATGCTGGGAATGCGCTTTATTACTTTCGGAAGCCTGATAAAACTTCCGCTTCTCGGTCTTCTTGGAGCGGCCGTTTACTTCGCCCTCGCGTTTGGCGCGAAGAAGTTTTCCCTGAAAGCGCTGATAGAGGAGCTGGTCGGCTAATTCTCGTGCCAGAAAGGAGACATTTTGCGGATCCTTTCTATTATTTTCGGCATTTCCGAAACGACGTAGTCTATCTCGCTTTCAGTAGTATAGCGGCTTAGGCTGAAGCGCACGGCCGAGTGGGCGAGCTTGGCGGGCAGCCCCTGCGCCAAAAGGACGTGCGAAGGCTCCAACGATTCGCTCGAGCAGGCGGAGCCTGTGGAGGCGCAGATGCCTTTGTCGCTCATGGAAAGCAGAATGGCTTCGCCTTCTATGAATTCGAACGATATGTTCGTCGTGTTGGGAGTGCGTTTTTCCCTGTCGCCGTTCAAGTAGGAATAGGGGATGGCAAGGAGACCCGCTTCCAGCTTGTCCCTCAGCCTTCTGATCTCGGTCTGCTCGTATTCCAAAGCTTCGCCGGCCATTTCGCAGGCTTTGCCGAGCCCCGCGATGGAGGCGACGTTCTCGGTGCCGGCCCTGCGGCCGCGCTCCTGGTGGCCTCCCGCCAAAAAGGGGCGGAAGGGCGTTCCTCTCTTGAGGTAGAGGGCGCCGACGCCTTTTGGAGCATGGATCTTGTGGCCGGATATGCCCAGCATGTCGACGTCGAGTGCCTGGACGTCGAGCTTGATTTTGCCGGCGGCCTGCACCGCGTCGGTGTGCATGAGCGCGCCCGCTTTGTGCGCGATCTCAGTCAGTTCGGGGATCGGCATTACGCAGCCGGTCTCGTTGTTGGCGTACATTACGGAAACGAGCGCGGTCTTTCCGCTTATGGTCTTTTCGAGCGACGCGGCTTCCACCAGACCGCTTTTGTTGACCGGCAGGATCTTGACGGAGTATCCCGCCCTTTCCAGGCGTTTTCTCAGATTGAAAACGGCGGGGTGTTCCACGTCGGAAATGATGACTTCATCCCTCCCGCCCTGAGAGGGCGGCGTCTGGGCCTGCAGGAAGCCCAGGATGGCGGTGCTGTCGGATTCCGAGCCGCAGCTTGTGAAGATCACTTCGTCTTCGTAGGCGGCGCCCAAAAATTCCGCCACCTGGCGCCTGGATTTCTCCACGGCCTTTATGGGCTTCCTGGCGAACTCGTACATGCTGGAGGGATTGCCGTACTCCTCCTTAAGGAAGGGGAGCATCGTTTCGAGCACTTCTTTCGCCACGCCTGTGGTGGCGTTGTTGTCAAGGTATACGAACATTAGATTTGGCAGCAGGGGTGGCTGTTCACGCGGTCGATTATTTCTTTTATCTCTTCTTTGCAGCTTCCGCAGGCGCCGCCGGCCTTGGTGAAGGCGGTCACTTCTTCCACTGTCGTGAGATGGTTTTCCCTTACGACTTTCTCGATCAACTTATCGGTTACGGCGAAGCATTTGCAGACGAGCTTGCCTTCCAGCTCTTCCTTTTCCTCAGGCTTGATGCCGCGATAGTCGTTCACGGCCGCCTCCAGGGCTTCGCTGCCCATTACCGAGCAGTGGAACTTGGCCTGCGGAAGCCCGCCCAAAGCCTCGACGATGTCTTTGTTGGTAATTTTCAGCGCCTCGTCTATTTTTTTGCCGATGACCATCTCGGTCAGGATGCTGGCGCTCGCGATGGCGGAGGCGCAGCCGAAAGTCTTGAAAGTCGCTTTCTCTATGACTTCGGTCTTAGGGTCTATTTTCAGATAGAGATACATGACGTCTCCGCAGGCCATCGAGCCGACTTTGCCGATCCCGTTGGCGTCCTTTAGCTCTCCCATGTTGCGGGGATTGCGGAAATAATCCATCACTTTGTCACTGTAGTCCCACATTTTGTTTCCTGGTTTTGCTTGTTATCTTACAATAAATTCGCTGCTGGAGTTGATTTGAAGCCTCCTGTCCCTGGCGCCGGACAGCCTTTCCATGAAGGCGTTGTAGATCGGGTTCGGGACGGAGCGCTTCGGGAAGATGGTGGCGTATTCCCCCCAGTTGGCGGGCTCCTGGGTGAAGAGGTCCTGGTAGATCGGCTCAAGATTGGAGCGCGTTATCGGGTAGGCGTCTCTCTGGCAGCTGAAGCTCCAGAAGAGATGGTTCTTGTAATTGTCCTTTCTGTCGGCGTTGTAGAGGAAAATGGAAACGTCGAACCTTTCGTAGAGCATCGATTCCGTGTAATCGAGGCCGACAAGGAAAGTGTAGTCGATAAGCGAAGTGTCCTCCCTCAGCTCTTCCTGGGTAACAAGGACGTAGCCGTGGTCGGTGAGGTACTTCGTGGTAAGCCCCTTTATGAGGTCCGCTATGCCCTGCTCGTCCGTTTCTTTCAGCGGCAGGAAGCAGAAGCCGACGTAGTTGCTCGGGCTTATGTTAAGGCTTTCCTCGACCGCGAAATTGTTGTACTCGTGGCTGAAGAAATAGGTGTGGCCGGTCGAAGGATGCGTGTAGACGCAGCCGGTCGCGGCCGCCAGAAGAAGGACAGCCGTAAGGAAGAGTTTCAGTTTGCTCATCATTTTTTTGTCATCTCCTCGCAGGGCCTGATGTCGACCAGCTGCAGTTCTATGGAGTTCGAGTTGCGGTAATCGTTCATGTAGGGATAGACGACCATGTCGAACTGTGGCAGGGATTCCAGCTCATAGAGCCTTTCCTTCCAGTTGTAGGCGAAGACTTCGCGGTAGACGCCGTTCTGGACCACCATGAATTTCAGGTGCTTGCCCTTTATGATCTGCGGTTCGTCCGCGAGATAGACCCCTTTGACCGCGAACATCGGCTCGGGATTGCCGGCGCCGTAAGGCTCGCACATTCCGATTAGGTTGATCAGCTCTTCGTCGAGATCTTCCAAGGTCACGAGCGCGTCCACTTCCAAACTCGTCTTCTGCGCTTCGCACTCCCGCGCTTCCTTCGCCAGGCTGTCCAGCTTGGATCTGAATTCGTCGATCTTGTCCCTCTTTACGGAGAGGCCCGCGGCGATCCTGTGCCCGCCGTAATTCTCAAGCAGGTCGCCGCAGCGCCTGAGCGCGTCGAACATGTGGAAAGAGCCGCAGCTGCGGCAGCTTCCCTTGCCAACGTTGCCCTGCATGGCTATGATGACGGCGGGAATGCCGTAGCGCTCGACCATTCTCGAGGCGACGATGCCGATGACGCCGGGGTTCCAGTTCTCGCCGGCCACCACGATGACGTTCGGGCTGTTTGGCATGACGGAGGGAAGCCCTCCGGGGATCTTCGGAAGCCCCGCGAATTCGGGCGGCAGCGTTTTCTCGAAAGCGGCCTGGGCCTTGCGGAAAGTTTCCTTCTCGATCCTTTGGCGATCCCTGTTCGCGTCCTCAAGCTCGTTGACCAAAACCTCACCTTGCACGGCGTCCTTGGTCAGCATCAGCTCCACCGCCGTGGAAGCGTCCGTCACGCGCCCGGGCGCGTTCAGCCTCGGGGCCAGGGAGAAAGTCACGTCCTTTACGTCGCAGTCGAAGGAGCGCGTTTTTTCGATAAGCTTTCTCAAGCCCGGCCTGACCGTGTTTTTCAGGGCCGCAAGCCCGTATTTGACAAAGATCCTGTTCTGCCCGTAGAGGGGCACAACGTCCGCTATTGTTCCGAGCGCCACAAGGTCGAGGTATTCCTGGAGCCTGACGCCGGCGGCTTTCTTCAGCTTCTTCTGCCCCGCTTTTTTGACGATGCACCAGCAGAGCATGAAAGCGACGCCGACGCCGGCAAGGTCGAAGTATCCCGCCTCGCTTGACGCGCCCGAGCAGCTTTCGATCTTGGGATTGATGATGGAGAAGGCGTTCGGCAGGACGAACGACTTCAACCCGCTGGCTGTGAAAAGATCGGCCTGGGGATCGAACTTCGGCTCGTGGTGGTCGGTTATGATAACGTCCACGCCGCGGGATTTCAGAAGCTCGACTTCCTCCATGGCGTTGATGCCGCAGTCCACGGTTATCACTACGCGCACTCCTCTGTCGGCCATTTCGCCGATGCGTTTGGAGGAGAGTCCGTAGCCGTCCGTCAGGCGGTTTGGGATAAAATAATCCACGTCTCCGCCAAGATTGCGGATAACTTCTGTTACCAAGGCAGTGGAGGTGACGCCGTCCACATCGTAGTCGCCGTAAACAACGATCTTTTCGCCGTTCCTTATGGCGCTAAGCACACGCTCCGCCGCGTTGCAGAGAGACTGCTCTTCCGTTTTGTGCTGCGGCAAGTCCGAGAGAGCGCAATGGAGAAAATCCTCCACGGCGGAAACTTCGTACAAACCGCGGTTGCACATAACTTTAGCAAACGCGACAGGATATACTTCCGAGAGATGTTTAGTTATTATTGAATCGGTGTCTTTGATTTCCCATGCCGTCCCTGGTTGGATCTTGGGCAGCTTACGCAATTTTTTCCTTCTTGTTACTCATTATTTCTTTCTTGATTTGTCTCTAAATTTATTATACCATAAAGGTATGAAAGAAAAAGGGGAGATATACAACTTCTGCGCCGGGCCGGCCGTGCTTCCGGCTGAAGTCATGGAGAAGATCCAACGCGAATTCAGAAATCTCGGCGGATCAGGCATGTCCATCCTTGAGATAAGCCACCGCTCGGAGGCTTTCAAGGAGATCTTGCGCGAAGCCAAAGAACGTCTCAAGGCTCTGTTGTCCGTCCCCGACGGCTATTCGATCCTTTTCCTGCAGGGCGGCGCGAGTCTGCAGTTCCCGATGGTGCCGATGAATTTCGGCAAGGGCGCCTACTGCATAACGGGCCGCTGGGCCACGAAAGCCTATGAGGCCGCCAAACTCCAGGGCAGGGGAGAGGCTTTTGCCGGCAGCGCCGACAGAAACTTCGAGTACATCCCGAAAATAGACAAGGAAGAAATTCCCAAGGACGCGAAGTTTCTGCACATCTGCGACAACAACACCTTGTACGGCACGAAATTCTTCGCGCCTCCGGAAACTGATCTCCCGCTCGTTTCCGACATGTCCTCCTGCATCCTGTCCTGCCCCTGTCCCGTTGAAAAGTACAGCCTAATCTACGCCGGCGCCCAGAAGAACATCGGGCCGGCCGGCCTCTGCGTCGTCATCGTCAAGAATTCCTTCCTTGAGACCGCCGAGGATGAATCGCTTCCCCTGATGCTCCGTTACAAAACTTACGCCGAGCACGATTCCCTCTACAACACGCCGCCGACTTTCGCGATTTACGTCGCGAACCTTGTCTTCGCCTGGCTTGAAGAGATGGGCGGCCTGAAAGTCATGGAGGAGATCAACAGGGAAAAGGCGAAGCTGTTGTACGAGTGCATCGGCAACTCCGCGCTTTATCTCAACAAAGTGTCGCCCAGGGACCGCTCCATCATGAACGTTCCCTTCCGCTTGAGAAGAAGGGAACTGGAGCCGGTCTTTTTGGAAGAAGCCGAGAGATCAGGACTAATGAACCTTAAGGGGCACTGGTCAATAGGCGGCATCAGAGCCAGCATTTACAACGCCATGCCGAAAGAGGGCGTTCTAGCCTTGATAAACTTCATGCAAAAATTCGAGAGAGAAAACCTATGAAAAAGATCCCGGTCGCGCTCCAGCTGTATTCCGTAAGAGAAGATTGCAAAACAGACTTTCCCGCCACGCTGAAAATCGTGAAGGAGATGGGCTACGACGGCGTGGAATTGGCCGGCATGCACGGCTTGAACGTTTCGGACCTCAACGCCATAACGAAAGACCTCGGTCTCAGGATCTATTCCGCGCACGTCGACAGGGCGGAACTAAAAGAGGATCCTTTGAGGAGCGCCGAGCTCTACGAAGCCCTTGGCTGCGATTTCATAGCCTACCCCTGGTCCGGGACGGACGAACTGGCGGGCGGCGCCGGGTACCCCGACTTCATCGAGACTACCAAAAAGATCTCGCGCTCCCTTAGGGTGCGCGGCATCGAGCTTTTATACCACAATCACGATCACGAGCTCGCCCTCTACGAGGGCCAGACGCTTCTCGACAACATCCTCTTCGACCTGGGCGATTCCATCAAGCTCGAGCTTGACGCCTGCTGGTGCAACGTCGGCGGATACGATCCCTGCCAGTTTTTGCGCGACCACAAGGGCAAGATCCCCGTTGTTCATTTCAAGGACTACACCGGAAGCAGGGAAGAGGGCAATTTCGCTTTCGCGCCGTTAGGCCAGGGCTGCCTTGACATCGCCGACCTTCTGGTCGCGTCGAGCGAATGCGGCGCCGAACTGATCATAGTCGAGCAGGACAGTCCTTCGGACGGGATGACCGCGCTTGAGTGCGCCAAGGCAAGCGTCGACTACCTTAGGGAACTCCAGAAATGACGGACCTCTATTACGATTTCAAGAACGTACTTAAGAGGCACCTCCTAGGTCTGCCTTTGACGTCGCTTTTCTCCCTGGCGCTGAGCTCCGCTCTGCCAATATTGCGCTGGCCGTGCCACGTTGCTTTTTTCCAGGCCTTGAAAAGGGAGGAAAACAGCGGCAGGCATTTCCCGGACGTCTTTTTCAACGGCTTGCTCAAGCACATTTTGTTTTACCTTGCGGTGACCTTGCTGGTTTTCCCATGCCTTTATCTTCTGGTCGTTCTTTCCGGTTTTCTTCTGTGCTTCACGGAAGTGCTGGCCAATCTGATCTTCCTGATAGCCGTCTTGGGAGCGTGCTACGTTTTCATTTTCTTCTTGCTGCATCCGCTTTCCTTTTACCTTGCCTACGCTTGGGAAAACGGAGAGGAAGGGTTCGTTTATGACCTCAAGCTTTTGAAAGCCTATCTCAGTCATTGGTTCGGCAGGCCCAGCGAGCATCTGCTTTTCTCTCTCAAGTGTTTTCTCGTTTATTTAGTCTCGTTTGTTCTGACTTTTGCCGCGCTGTTTTTCATAATTGCCGTCTGCGCCGCCGCCAATTTCGCCTTCCCGCTTGTTCTCAAGGTGCTCACGATCGCCGTCTTGGCGCTGCTTGTCGTATCCTGGATAGCGTTTGCCCTGCTCTATATCGCGCCGTTCATAGCTTTCGTGACATTGAGACTGTACGAACCTCTCGCACCCAAGCCGGGGGAGGAAAAGAAAAAAGAAACGGAAGCGGGCGTTCCGCTCCTTTCGGGCGGCGAAGCGCATTACTGGAAGATGACGGTCTCCTACGACGGCACGAAATTCTGCGGCTGGCAGTTTCAGTTGGGCGCTCGCACGGTCCAGGGGGAACTTACGGAGGCCTTGAGAAGGCTTTTGCTTGAGGACGTCGTTCTTACGGCTTCGAGCCGGACCGACTCCGGCGTCCATTCTCTCGGCCAGACCGTCTGCTTCAAGACGACGAAAGATATTCCCGCCGAGAAACTCCTCAAGGGCGTCAACAGTTTCGTGCCCGACGACATCTCCGTTACGAAAGTCGAAAGCGTCGACGAATCTTTCCACCCGACCTTCAACGCCTTCGGCAAGCATTACCAATACCGCGTCTACACCGCGGAAAGCGACGACGTCATGACGAGGAAATACCACTACTGGATCAGGCGCGACTTCAATATCGACGCCATGCGCCAGGCCGCCGCTCTCATGGTAGGGGAAAGGGAGTTCAAGGGCTTGCAGGTCAAATCGGGCAAACCGAACGAAGCGACGCTGCGCCTAGTTACCGCCGTCGACGTCTCCCAGGGCGAGAACGAGATAGTTATAGACATTTTCGGAAAAGGCTTCATGTACAAGCAGGTCCGCTCCATGGTCGGCCTTCTTTTGGCGGTCGGCGAAGGCAGGGTCAAGGTCGAGGAAGTCGATTCTCTCTGCTCCGGAACGGCCGGCTGCCGCAAGAGCTCCGTTGCCCCGCCGCAAGGGCTTACGCTCGTCAAAGTCTATTATTCCAAGGAAGAGTTTGAGGCGAGGAGCTGATCTATGAAAGTTTTCCTCGCTTCCATGATCCCTTCCAAACTCTGCGGAAAGATCTTCCGCTTCATAGCGACCAGGCGGTGGCGCTTCCTCATCAGACGTTTTCGCAGCGCCTACGCCATCGACGAATCGCAGGCGGTCGTCCCGGAAGGCGGATTCCCGACGCTGCTGGATTTTTTCCTAAGGGAGCCGAAGCCGGAAGCGCGGCCCGCTGACCCGGACCTGAACAAGCTTTTGACGCCGACTGAATCGCTCGTTTCCCGGATCGGGACCGTAAGCGCAAATGAATTCATGGTCGTGAAAGGGGAAGCCTGCCGCCTGACCGACCTTGCCAAGAGGGACTGCTCGCTCTACGAGGGCGGCCTTTACGCCGTGCTCTATCTTTCCCCAGCCGACTTCCACCGCATCTACGCGCCGACGGACGCCAAACTGACCTACTCGAAACTTGAAGCCGGGGCGAAGAAGCCCGTCTTCCCAAGCTACGTTGAAAAGCATCCCGACGTCTTCGTGACCAATCAGCGGGAAGTGATGGAATTCGACACGGGGCGCGGGCGTTTCCTTTTGGCCGCGGTCGGAGCCTTGAACGTAGGGAACATTACGACGAAATTTAAGGAAGGCGAACCCTTTGAAGCGAAGAGAGGCTGCGAGATCGCGGCCTTCGAGTTCGGCTCCACGGTAGTCATAGCCTTTGAGAAAGGCCGTTTCCGTCTGGACGGCAAGGTCAAAGGGGGCACGAAGATCAAACTCGGCGAAGCGCTCGCTAATTTCGAGCCTTGACATCCAAAGCTCAATAGGATAAAATGAATAGACGATAAAAAAATAGGCAATTGCGCTCAGGCATCTCTATTTAGGCAAAAAAGGAGGTGATGTGTCAGCTAAAATCTGGCCGTGGGATGCCATCAAGGGTGAACTGCAAGATATAAAGAGAGACATTAAAAAGTCTCGTAGCCCAGCCATTAGCGCGAGCGGTCGGTTCCGGCGGTCGGGAGGCCCCAAAGTTAGGGGAATGTGAGTGACCAAAGGGAAAGATCGGGAGCGTTATTGAAAAGGGGACACATAAATATGAATAACGAAACTGTTGTTATCAGCGGCGGACTTCAAGTCAACTTCTGATATTGGAAAATGGGCCTCCCGATTCGGGGGGCCTTTTTTATACGCTTGTTGTTATGATAGCTATGTTAAACTACATCTCTGCCATTTGCGCTTGAAATGCTTCTATTGGAACATGTTCAGATATTGCCGACACAAAGTCGCAATTATATCCAGAGAAATTTTCATTTGACTAGAAAAGTGAGATTGTATAGAATGTAATACGTTTAATAACGATTGCGGAGATGACTCAATGAGAAGAAGCTTGTTGACAATAATACTTACCTCTATGTTTTTTGTTTCTTTGCCAACAAAGGCGAACTGCGAGGCTTTTTACCAAGACACCGAAATTAGAACACTACTGTCGAAGTCGGTTTTAGATTTGGAGAAACAAGCCAAACATATTCAAGAGCAATATGTTTCCATTACATCGAGATTGTCAAAACTAGAATACGAAATTCCCGAGAAATTCCAATGTCTTTCCAACTTATTCCAACTTTCTAACTCACATTTCAACATAGACAACGATGCTCCTCTCTTCTATGATTCGTACGGAATTAGCGATTTAGAAAAGTTTTATCTATTTTCTGAAGGGGATCGCTACGGTAACCCCGATCCTCCTTCTCCCTACGCGACTTTGGAACAGTTATTGGCAGTTTCAAATCGGGTTGTTACTCTAAGCGACTCGTTATCTCCTTTAAGTTCTAACCTGACGAGTCTCCAAAACACGATAAGTTCGATATCAGTTTTGCAAACAAGCTTACAAAATTCCTTGCAAAGTCTAACCATTGCCTACAATCTATTAAACGAACAATGCAACAACTTAACATCTGCCGTGCAAGTAAATGATGACGGGAGCGTAGTGATTGCCAGATCATCTCCCATTGTTGGCAGTATAGAACCTACCACTGGAGCAAGCTATTGGCAGCCTGCTATTGATGGCAATTGGGATAGAGCAGGCAATACTTTCAGAGTTTCACGCGATACCCAGCTTGAAAACGTTACTTTATACTGCGATAATATTGCCAGGATATTATCTCCACAAAATGTTTACATATCCGCTTGCGAAATTTACTCTGGTGTCGTTCAAATAGTTGAGTATGCTGCTACCTCAATAAACACTTCTGATTTCCCCCAAATAACCTATTCGTTTTCAACCCCTGTGCAAATTTCAGCAGATAGAGATTATTTGCTTTGCGTAAAAAGGACTGGCAACGCTCCTCTTTATGTTTACACTTGTTCAAATATAAGGTACGGCAGTTTCTACAAACCATACGGCGCTTCTGATGAGCCAAGGGGAGGCAGTGATCCACCTCGCAGCGGAATAACGCCCCAGCAGTTTTTTAATGAATATTTAGGTTACTATTGGTCCTCGACTTATACTACGCAAGACATTTGGTCTATATTCAAATTCACAGACGACGAAAGTTTCTTGTTCAACGAAAACGGACTGACGGTAGAAAGCGGATATATTACTGTAGGCGGCTCGGAAGTCGTCACAAGTTCAAACCTAGGTTCCATACTTGACGAACATCCAAATCTTTTGAATTCCAAGATATCTTGGAACATGTTCAGCCAAGAAGTAACGAACAAAATAATAACAACGGCGGGCGGAACCGTAACAGGAACGCTAACCGTTTCAACTTTAATTCTCCCCAACAATGGCAATTGGTTGATAGGTACCCCAACAAACAGGACGGATATTGTAATCAGTCATCAGGAAGGGTGCATAACAACGCTTAACGGAGATTTAAATTTGGCCGCAAATGGCGGAGGCGGCAAAATCAAGGCGATGAGCTTTTTTGAACTTGAAGATCCGTGTCAATGCGGGAAAAAAAGAATAACGGCTGGCAGCGATTCTGTAATCATTACAAATAATTTGACATCCGATGCCGTAATCAGCATAACTCCTGCGCAAAGAGTTGATTTTAAATACTGGGTTGAGGTAAACGAATTTGGAACAGCTATAATAAAAATGTCAGATTTAGCACAATATGATCTCGATTTTTATTTTACAATTTTTAAACAATAATTAATTAGGAATATACATTATAAAACCATTTGAAAAACAATGACAGAAATGGCTGTATGAAACCAGTTGATTCTCAGCACATTAAAGGAGAAATAAAAGTATTAATTGCTTTTTTAGCGTCTCTGATAATTATGTTCGGGCATGCTGTCTGCGCGGCAGATCTCACCTTGTATTACAGATTTGATATAAACAACAATACTTATTCATATTATTTTGGTTTGGATCCCGGAAATAAAATACCTGGCAATGGTGTTTGGGTTATTGCTGATGGACAATATCACGTAAGAAATTTTGTTGCCACGTCATTCGACGATTTCAGACAATTTGGCGATTATTGTTTAAGTGGTGCTTTTGTTGATGAAAATCAAAACACTAACAAAACATTTGAAGTTATCTTCCAGTGGGACCAAAGAAATAACATAGACGTTCATGAAGGACAAACATACAAAGCCAGCATCCTTAAAAACTATGTTAGAAATGATATTCCGGTTTTTCTTGACGATGAAGACATCTATTGTTTTACACCATCTCTTGGAGCTTATTGCTTGGAATTTGATGAAAATAGCAATGTAAAATTATCTATAAGTTCAAATGGAGTGGATTACGTCGAATACGAAATAAAAGAAACCATTAAGACTTTTCAAACCACTATAGACAAATATCGAAGAGCATATAAAATAGATTTAAAAAAAAATCATAGATACTATATTAAAATTCATGGCGACTACACTGATCCTAATTATTTTAACGATCAACACAATTATAGTTTTACAATAAAAGAGATTAAACCAGTTATTCTGATTCATGGTATAAATTCCCATCCAACCAATGAAAGTGATCCGGAAACCGCTTTTGCGGATTTAAGGGATAAATTATCACTTGTTCCAGAAATTGAGCCTGTATGGGTTTTTGATTTTCCGTGGACGGCTAAATATGGAATATATACAGATTATTGCGGAGAAACATCTGATTATGGAACGCTTCATCACTATGTAAACGAAAAATGCAAACCATTTGACTCAAAACCAATACTTGTTGTTCATTCAATGGGTGGCATGTTGACACTTAGGCAAATAGAAATAGATAACAGTTTTTTGGCAAAAGTGGATGACATTATATTTTTTTCTACGCCATTTTGCGGTTCTGATGATGCGGAAACTCCAACAGCAGGTTGGTTTGCCAACACTAGCGTCGAAAATATGACGCGGCTAAAACGCGGGACAAGGTATATTTGGGAATTGATGGAATCTGCTCCAAGAGCGTTCGGCAATCATGAAACATTGTTTTTTTGCAGCGAGAAAGATTGGGTGGTGGAGATATGCTCGGCTAATTTGCCGGGAATATTAAGCGTTTCAGGCAATGCCTATAAATACAAATATGATCACAGGGATATTAAGAATTTTGAATTCACGTTGGAAGGCTCATACGAAGATATGTTTGAAAAAATCGTCGATAGATTTAACCACTAAACTAAACAAAAAATGTCCAGTAAATATTTCAGCATATTTCTAATTATATTTTGCCTAAATGTTTTTGGTTATTACAATACTGCTTTGGAGATCAAGCGCGAAGATTCAGGCTCTTTCGAAGGTTTTTTGCTTGAGTACAGCTACAATCCTTTCAATAAAAACAGCTGGGGGCCTGTAGATTTAAAAAGCAACGATCCTTATGAAAGCAGCGTTTATTTGTACGGCAGTTTGATACAACTTGACGACTTGTATTTTAGAATCAAGAGAATCCGCGATGAAAAGGTTAGCGACATACATTTTACTAGTGTGAGAGGCATGAGAACTAATTTTATTAAACAATCAATAACAGAAGGACTCGCGGGAAACAATATAGTGACAGATGCTTTCGTATCAACTAATATTTTCAATTATTTCCAAATGAATTTCAAGCTAAAGAATTTTAGCAATGACGACCCTTATCTTCGCATGATAAATCCAATACGAAACAAAATTATTCAAAATGATTCTGTGCATTTTTCTTGGCATCCAATTGAGAATAATAATATTTCTACTTTGCAACTTATTGTTTC
>JAGCTE010000074.1 GCA_017963805.1 bacterium
TGCGAAGGAATAAGAAAGACGATAGAAAGAGTAACGGATCCTTATATTCTTTCTGAACTGAAAGGCGAAGATACATATGATGATTGGGAAAAGCATGGGGATAAATGGGCTTTCGGAAAACTTGACAGACAAATGTTCAAACAGATACTCTGGAAGGCTGAAAACTACTACAAAAATAGGGAATATCCTCCCAACTACTGGTATTACAAATTGCCTGACGAAGCTAAAATTGAAAGAAGCGTTGAGATTAATAGATTTGACCGTGCCAACAAAATCAACGAGCGTTTCATCAAAAAGCTGGAAAAAGAGCGGAAATGAATAAACACGCGTTCTTGGTTTTTCTTTTCCTTATCGGCTTCTTGACTTTGTCGTCAGGTGGAGAAGAACAGTCGTTTGATTTCTCGTTGAACGATAAAGACTACGCTTTAATGATCGAAAGACTGCGCCTCTATTGCAGTGAAGATGCAAGGGAAGAGTTGGATAAGAAGCTCCGTTATGGGAAAGATCTTAAGGATACGTATGAATTTGCGAGGATGAAGGCGTTCCCTTTGATGGAGCGAGAGATAGAGCAGAGAAAAGCTCTCCTTGGCAAGGAAAAAATCAAACTATTGTCATATAAGGAAATAGATGACAATGTTAAGTATTCCTGGAGTGACTTTTATCTCCAAAGGAAGAATAAAGGACTGTCAGTAGAAAAAACGATCAATGCGCTGAACAAGGTCGAGGAGCTGAAGGCAAGGCTCAATGACGATAACGATCCTCTAACCGACATCAACGATTACAGGGATCTGCATCTTTTGCCTGGAATGTCAGGACAGCTTTATCAGCTGGCAGAGAAGATATTCTGGCGGGGAGAATACAAAAAGGCATATCATTGCATGTACTTTTTCCTCCTGCCGGAGAATACCGACGGATTCTCTATCGGGGCGGCGCATTATTATATCGGCAATCTATGGGTAAATTGCTGCGATCACTTCGGCCATAGAAAGTCGAGAGAGACGGTTTTGGAGGCATTGCGGCATTATCTTAAGACACCGTTGTATCCAACCTGTCTGACTTACATAGCCTACTCGTATTTTAAAGCCGCGGATATGGCTTATCGTTTAAGAGATTACCGGACGTCCTACGCTTTGGCTTCCATGGATGTGCCTTGCGTGGATCATGATCACGCTTCCGCGAAAAGTCACTATTTCGCTGCTTTGGCAAGCTTTGAGCTTAAAAGATATACAAATTGCATTTTGCATGCTCAGGAAGTTCAGCGTCGAGATCCGAGAATAGGCATTGAAGAGTTTTTAGAAATATTGCCTTATTACGACAAGGAAAGCTTGTGGAATTATTGCGCCACGAACAAACTTCCGGAAACGGACAGATATTGCGCGATAGTTGACGCTTTGACAAACGAGACAGTGTGCGTTGAACTGGACGAGCTTTACGATGTTCTGACTATAGAGTGGCCGAAGGTAGCGGAATTGCCGGAAAATGCCAGGACGAACAGAGTTCTTAACAACAATTTCTTCAAAAGAACGCAGAATAAACAAATGACCAGATATCGGCAAAGGAAATCGGAGGAATAGTCATGCAACATTGGTTTAAAATCGTGCTTGTTTTAGTTTTGTTCTTTTCTTCTGTTAGGTTGTTCGCAAGCAATATAGAGATCTCTCTGGGAGTGTGGTCTGTTTCCAAGAATATGACCGGCGATCAGTCCATAGCAGGCAAGCTTCGGGAAATCGAGATAATCGCAAGACAGGACAAGGCGAAGGCGGCGGAAATGTGCGCTAGTTTGAAGAACTCTTTGGAGGACTCGGAGATCTATATGGACGACGACGAGTACCTTCCTCTGGTTTTGGACAGTATGGGTCTGTATTACGCCGCGTATAAGGATTCCGGAGACAAGAAAGTGCTTGGCGAGGCACAGAGATTATTGGAAGAGTACTCCAAAAAAGCGGAAGGTAAAGCGTATTCCGCGTACAAGTATCTTTATCACCGCATAAGGGCGTATTACTTTAACAGACGAGACTATAAGAAAATGATAAACGCCCAAAAGGACATGATCTTGTATGATCCTACCGACTACGGTCAGATATTAACCCTTATGGATTACATCAGGGATTACCCGGATGAGATAGGAGATCTAGACAAGTTCGTGAAAGAATTTAAGGAAAGAGGAGGTATACTGGATCCGGAATTCGATTTGACGCTGCTTCTGGCTTCGAAGAAGAGCAACAGCGAGAAAATAAAGGGGGCGTGCCGCTGGCTGGAGAAGCAGAGCGGATTAGCCCCTGAGATCATTATAAGGGCTTTGCCGAGGATAACCAAGTTCGTGTCAATAAAGGATAAGGAAGCGCTTGAGGATTACTATTACGCGCTTACCGATCTGGCCTTGCGGCAGTCGTCTACGGAAGACAGGCTGACGGTGTTTGCTGCGGCCCTCAACGAAAGGCAGAAGCTTGTTACCGTCGCGCCGGAATTGCTGCCGCCGAAGATGTGATGAAAATGTCATCGTCCTGGAATAACAGGTCAAAAACGGGCCTGAAAAGGTTCTAACGGGGCATTTTCGCCCCGTTTTTTTATGGTATTTTGGCAGGACTCATTCTATGGTATAATCTTATTAACAAATATAGTCTTGCTTTATGATAATCGCGATAGACGGAACGGTATCCTCGGGGAAGAGCACCGCGGCCAAAAACGTGGCCCGCGAGCTGGGGCTCCTTTACATCAACACCGGGTTGATGTACAGGGCGGTGGCGGCTTATTGCTTGAATTCCGGAGTCGATACCGCGGACAAGGAAAAAGTGGCCTCTTTGGCCAAAGAGCTTACTATAGACCTCGTGAACAAAAAGGACGGTCAGCACGTCCTTGCTAACGGCGAGGACCTGACGGCCCAGTGCAAAGGCCCGGCGGTGGCAAAAGCGGTCTCAGACGTAGCCGACAACGTGGAAGTCAGGAAACACTTGGTGGCGGAGCAGCGCAGACTTGGCCTTGCGGCTCATCCTGGCGCTGTTATGGAAGGGCGCGATATCGGTTCCGTGGTCTTCCCGGACGCGGACATCAAGTTTTTCATCACGGCTCCTCCGGAAGTGAGGGCCAGAAGACGTTATCTGGAATTCAAAGAAAGCGGCAAGGACGTTCCTGAAGAGGAAGTCCTGCGCTCGATCCTGGAAAGGGACAAGCGCGACCGGGAGCGTCCGGTCGGCGCCCTTATTCAGCTGCCGGAGGCGATACCTCTTGACACCGGCGACCTGACCAGGGAAGAAGTCACGCAAAAAATAGTGGAGCACGTCAATGCAGCCAGATCTTAGCGTAAAAATAGGCTCGGTCACTTTCAAGAACCCCGTTTGGGTGGCTTCCGGGACTTTCGGCAACGGCGAAGACTTGGAAGGCCTGGCCGATCTTGGAAAGCTCGGCGCGGTCGTTATGAAAGGCACGACGCTCAATCCGAGGGAAGGCAATCCCTTCGGCCGGATAGTGGAGACGCCCTCCGGGATATTGAACTGCATCGGCCTTCAGAACCCGGGGCTAGACATCGCTCTGAACGAAAAAGCGCGCTACCTTTCCGAAAGGGGCGTCGCGGCTATCCTGAACATCTCCGGACATTCCGCGGAAGAGTACGGGGAAATGGCAGCGCGCGCCGAGGAGTGCCAGTTTGTCACGGCCGTCGAGATGAACGTCTCCTGCCCGAACGTGAAAGAAGGCGGCATAACCTTCGGAACGGACGTGAAAGTCTTGGAACCGGCGGTAAGGTTGGCCAGGGCGGGGCTTAAGACGAAGCCCCTGATCGTGAAGCTTTCACCAAACGTGACGGACATAACCGTGATGGCGAAGTGCGCCGAGGATTCCGGCGCCGACGGAATCTCCCTTATCAACACCCTTTTGGGCATGGTCATCGACACCAGAAGAAGAAGGCCTGTTTTGGGAAACATTACGGGCGGGCTTTCCGGCCCGGCCGTCCGCCCGGTCGCGGTGAGGATGGTCTACCAGACGGCCAAGGCCGTAAAGATCCCGATCGTGGGATTGGGCGGCATAGAGAAGCTCGACGACGCGCTGCAGTTCTTCATCGCGGGCGCCTCGGCCGTGCAGATAGGGACGGCCACTTTCTATGAACCGAGGACCGCGGAAACGATCGCGGAAGGTTTGGAACGCTACATGGCGGAAAACGGCTTCGCGTCGGTCGCCGATCTCAGGGGAGATTTTTAATGGGCCTGCAGGACAGAGACTACTACCGCTATCAGGAAACCCCGGGAACGAGGGGCGGGTTCCTCGTCGGGCTGACGCCCGTCGTGAAGTGGCTCCTCTTTCTGAACGTCGGCGTCTTTGTGGTGCAGTATTTCTGCGAAAAGGTCTTCCATATTCCTTTCTTCGTCACGAACATTCGCTATTTCGGCAACCAGGTCGTTGTGGAATACGCGGAGTACGAAAAGATCTTCGCGCTCTACGTTCCGTACCTGAAGAAATATTTTCTTTTCAGCCAGTACGTGACCTACCAGTTTTTGCACGGCGGCTTCACGCATCTTCTTTTCAACATGCTGGCCCTTTACATGTTCGGGCGCTACATCGAGCGCCAGATAGGGTCCTTGCCGTTTTTGAAGCTCTATCTTTTGGGCGGGATCTTCGCCGGCATCTGCCATCTTGTTTTCGTGAACGCCTACGGGACTCCGGTCGTCGGGGCCTCAGGCGCCATCTGCGCGGTCTTAGCGGCCTTCGCGGTCATGAATCCCAACACCAAGCTCATGGTCTTTCTGGGCTTCATTCCCGTCATCATGAAAGCGAGGACGATGGTTTTGCTCTACGCCGGCTTCACGCTGCTCATGGCGGTGATAGGCGGCGGGAACGTGGCGCATTTGGCGCACCTGGGCGGACTAATCTTCGGTTTCATGTACGTCAAGAATTTCCTCGGCTTGAGGAGGATCATCGGCTACGCTCCGGGAGACGTCCCAAGGGACGATTCCTTCGGGCGCTTCAAGGAGAGGGCGAAAGTCTACCGCGGGGAAACTTACGAGGAGGCCTCTTTCAGGCCGTCTGAGAAAACTGAGAGCGCCACGGGCGATCCGAAGCTCGACGAGATACTGGAGAGGATGCGTGTTTACGGCATGCACACCCTAAGCGACGAAGACTGGAGCTACATTCAGAAAAAGAGGGAACAGCGCTAGAACAGAACTTAAATTTCTTAAATAACAACAATCTAACTTTTATCTATTTGGAGGAAAAATGATCTATTCACAGGAAGTCACAGAAATGTGCTGTGTCAAAAAAGGCCCGAATCACGGACCGGCCCCCATCCCGCAGGAAGGGTTGTGGACGCAGTCCAGGGAGATCAAGGACATCAACGGTTTCACGCACGGCATCGGCTGGTGCGCGCCTCAGCAGGGCGCCTGCAAGCTGACCCTGAACGTCAAGGAAGGCGTCATCCAGGAAGCCCTGGTCGAGACCATCGGCTGCTCAGGCATGACGCACTCCGCGGCTATGGCGGCTGAAATTCTTATCGGCAAAACGATCCTCGAGGCGCTGAACACCGACCTCGTGTGCGACGCCATCAACACCGCCATGCGCGAACTCTTCCTGCAGATCGTTTACGGCCGCACCCAGTCCGCTTTCTCTGAAAACGGTCTGCCCGTCGGCGCCGGTCTGGAAGACCTTGGCAAAGGCTTG
Organism: bacterium; assembly: GCA_017963805.1. GTDB lineage: Bacteria > Auribacterota > UBA3054 > UBA3054 > UBA3054 > UBA3054. The sequence goes on from JAGCTE010000074.1 coordinate 5,647, forward strand.
AGAAGCCAGGTCGGCACGACCTACGCCACTCTTGCCAAAGGCCCCCGCTACCTCGAACTGGCCGAAGGCTACATCACCAGGCTCGGCCTTGATTCGGAAGGCGAGATCATCGGCTACGAATTCGTCCATATGGGCAAGATGATGGAAATGATCAAGAAGGGCACCGAGGCTGGCGAAGCCTTGAAGAAAGCCACGAACTGCTACGGCCGTTTCGCCGAGGCCGCTAAGTACATCGACCCGCGCCACGAATAAGGAGGAAAAGCTATGTTGTTTGAAAGTTACGAAAGACGTATCGGACAGATCACTCCTGTCCTGGAAAAATACGGTATGAAGACTCTTGAGGAAGCCAACGAGCTTTGCCTCGGGAAGGGTATCGACGTGGCCGCCATCGTCCGCGGCATCCAGCCGATCTGCTTTGAGAACGCCTGCTGGGCCTACACCCTGGGCGCCGCCATCGCCATCAAGAAAGGCTGCAAGAAAGCCGCCGAAGCCGCGGAAGCCATCGGCGAAGGCCTCCAGGCCTTCTGCATTCCCGGTTCCGTCGCCGACGACCGCAAGGTCGGTTTGGGGCACGGCAATCTGGGCGCCATGCTTCTTAGAGAAGAGACGAAGTGCTTCGCTTTCTTGGCCGGCCACGAAAGCTTCGCGGCCGCGGAAGGCGCCATCGGCATCGCCAAATCCGCCAACAAGGTAAGGAAAGAGCCCCTGCGCGTCATCCTGAACGGGCTGGGCAAAGACGCTGCCTTCATCATTTCCCGCATCAACGGCTTCACCTACGTGCAAACGAAGTTCGACTACGCCACCGGCAAGCTCTCGATCGTCAAGGAGACCCCGTACTCCCAGGGCGAGCGCGGCAAAGTCCGCTGCTACGGCGCCGACGACGTCAGGGAAGGCGTGGCCATCATGCATCATGAGAAAGTGGACGTCTCCATCACCGGCAACTCCACCAACCCCACCCGCTTCCAGCATCCTGTGGCCGGCACCTACAAGAAAGAGTGCGTCGAGCAGGGCAAGAAGTACTTCTCGGTGGCTAGCGGCGGCGGCACGGGCCGCACGCTGCATCCGGACAACATGGCCGCCGGCCCCGCCTCCTACGGCATGACCGACACCATGGGCCGCATGCACAGCGACGCCCAGTTCGCCGGCTCCTCTTCCGTTCCGGCCCACGTTGAGATGATGGGCTTGATCGGCATGGGCAACAACCCCATGGTCGGCGCGACCGTGGCTGTGGCCGTGGCCGTGGAAGAAGCCTCCAAGTAACAAAAAACGAAAGGCGGCGGGGCTTCCCGCCGCCCTCCCAAACGCCATGAAAAAATCACTCCTCCTTTTCTTTCTCATCGCGGCGGCGTTAGCAGCCAAGGCCGCGACTCTGAAGACATACGAAATGGAAAGCAAGGTCCTCAACGCGAAGAGGACTTACGTCGTGCTTTTCCCAAGCGCCTATGAAAGCGATACCAACGCGTTCTTCCCGGTTCTGTACACCCTGCACGGACTGGGCGATAAGCCCGAGAACTGGTACAAGAACATTCCCATGGCCGACATAATGGAGGAGATGATCGAAAAGGGCGAGATCAAGCCCTTCGTGATGGTGACGGTCCAGGCCATGGGCAACGACGACAAAGAGGGGATAGGCTATTTCGACCAGCCCGGCTGGAAGGCCCAGACGTTTTACTTTGAGGAATTCATCCCCGAAATTGAAAAGCAGTTCCGCGTGAGAAAGGACAAAGGCGGCCGCGCCCTTACCGGCATCTCGATGGGCGGCGGCGGAGCCTTGAGCTACGCCTACCAGCATCCCGAGATGTTCAGCTCCGTTTACGCCATGAGCCCCTGGGTCAATTCCACCAGATGGTATCCCGAGGCGCCCTTCGGAACGCCGCTCTATAATTTGGGACGCTCCGTTCTGGCTTTCGACACCGCCAATTTCATAAGACGCGCTTCCGAGGAGAAGAAAGAGCAGTTAAGGACCGTCAAATGGTTCGTGCACATAGGCGACGACGATTTCCTCTTCGAATGCGCCAGCGATTTTCACACCGCCATGCGCGACGCCGGCATCAAATGCGAGTTCCGCGTGGCGGACGGCAACCACAGCTGGTGGTACTGGAACAAAATAACTCCTGAAATGCTGAAATTCACCAGCGACAATTTCAAAGACGAGTGATATGAGAAAGTTTTTAAGTTTTCTTCTTTTCGCGCTCCTTTTCGCGCCGCTGTCCGTTTTTTCCGACAGCGGCGTGACGGAGGAGACCGTCCAGGCCCTTCTCAAGGACATGGGCGACCCCGGCGAAGCCAAGCTGCCGATAGAAACGCAGCAGGCCCTGGCTTGGGTGAAAGGCTCCGGATCGGAAGGCCCGGCGTTTTTCATAAGGCTTGAAAACCAGTATTACTGCGTTTTCTCGCCGGAACTGTTGGTCGGCAATTCCAACGTTTCGATAAAGGACCTCAAAAAAGACAGGGTCAAACCGGAAGGGATGGAATGCTCTTCCGACGGCAGGCTCGTGCGCTTGAAACTGCATGACAGGCCGATGGGCAGCATGAAAACGACCAATCTCAAGGCTGGCGACGCCGCCAATCTTATGGAGCTGGATCTTGGGAAGGACAAGTTCACCATGTACCAGGTAGGCGTCGCCAGAAGAGGCGAGGCCAGGCTCGATCTCAAGGAGCTGCTGCCCCAGAGATTCTGCAACGATCTCGTTCTCGACGACGAGGGAAAGATCTTCGGCATCACCTACGACAGGGTCCTAAAGAACATCGGCGACCTCAACTCCTCAACCAACCGCCATGTCATGAGCTGCGTTACCAGCGTCTCGGGGGTAGAGGAAGCCAAATGGGAGCAGACGGTGAAGAGCTTCATCCCGGAGTGCGGCCGCCTGCTGAAGAAGGAAGACAGGCTTTTCCAGGCCTCTATCTTAGCCTGGCAGTGGATGCACGTGACGGTCTTCGCGCCGATAAAGACCAACGAATTCGTCAAAGCGGAAACTTTGCTCGCCTGGGTCGAAAACCACAACAAGCTGGTGGAAAAGGTCTCGGCGGAGACCGAAAAAGCGAAGAACAAGAAAGGCGGTTATTCCAAAGAGGCCGCGGAAGCCGTCAAAAAGGACGCCAACGAATTGAGATCCGCGATCACAAAGGCCATGGCACCCGAAAAAGTCGAGGAAGAATACCAATTCACGCAGCCGGCTTTCAAGTCGCGCAGCAAGCTTGCTGAAGAAAACAAAGCGACGCTTTTGAAAGGCATAGATTACATGGCGAACCATGTCGCCGCTGATCTGAAGCCAAAAAAATAATAAGAACGAGGAGTGGAAAATGAAAAAACTTCTTATTTTAACTTTCCTTCTGACGGGCCTTTTGCAGGCGGCCGAACCGACCTCCTGCACGCCGGTCCCCCAGAGCTACGAGCCCAACTATTGGTGGATGATCCGCCACAGAGCCAAGCTTGAGGACATAAAAGAGCGCGGAGACCAGATCGAAGTCGTCTTCGTCGGCGACTCCATCACGCACAACTACGAATCCGTCGGGCTCAGCGTCTGGAACAAGCATTTCAACGGCAATCCCTACAATACGCTGAACCTCGGCTACGGCGGGGACCAGACCCAGAACGTCCTCTACCGCATCCAGGACGGCGAATTCGACGGCTACAAGGCCAAGGCCATAGTTTTGATGATCGGCACCAACAACTCCGGCCAATACGGCTACGACGAGCCGCCCGGAGACGTCATAATAGGCATCAAGAAAATTTTGGAAGGCATACAGAAAAAGCAGCCGCAGGCCAAGATCATCCTCTGCGCCATCTCTCCGAGGGGCGAGCACAAGACCGATGTCCTGAGGATGAGGAACGATTTCATCAACGAGGAGATCGTTAAATTCGCGGACGGGGAGAACGTCATCTGGTGCGACTGGGGCAACCAAATGCTGGACGCCGACGGCAGGCTCTCCACTTCCATGTGCAACGACCTTCTGCATCCTACGATCAGGGGCTACGAGATCTGGGTCAAGAACGTCCTCCCAATCCTCCATCAGATCGTTTTCCCCGACACGACCCCTTCCTGCGCCGTGCCGAAAGTGAGGAAAGAGAAGACCTGGTGGACGGCCATCGGCGTCAGGAGAAACGAGATCATGTCCACCGGCGTCTCAAGGAAAGACATCGTCTTTCTGGGCGATTCGAAGCTGGAAGGCTTCTACAGCACGGACAGCGCCAAGAGGAAAGAGATCCTGGGCGACAAGAGCGAATTCAACCTGACCTTCAAGGGCGACCTTGTCCAGAACGTTTTGTGGCGCGCGAAATACGGCGAACTGCACAGCTTCAACGCCAGGGCGGTCATAATAGCCGCCGGCAACGCCAACACCAACGACGCGCCCTTCAACGTGGCCGCCGGAGTGGAGGCTCTCGCAAAGAGCGTCAGGGAACGCCAGAGGACGGCAAGGATCATCATTACGCCCCTCCTTCCCATGGGCCGCGTGAAAGATTCCTCCCTGCGCCGCTGGACAGAGGAAGCCAACGCGCTCATAAAGGAGATCAAGGTCAGCAACGTTTTCTTCATCGATCCCACGGAGGATCTGCTGGATGAAAACGGCACGCTCCCCGAGGAATACTCCCAAGACGGAGTGACGCTCACCAAGGAAGGTTACGACGTCTGGGGCGATCTTCTCGGGAAGTGGATCAAGTCGCATCTGTGACCGGTAAAAGTTAATTGGAAATTTTGAGGAGCACATAAAATGAAAAAAAGCCTTTTGATCCTTACGCTTCTTGCGGCGGCCGGCACGCTTTTCGGCTCGATCAGAGCCATTACTCCGGTGCCGCAGAGCACCAGCGCCTCTTCCTGGTGGTATCAGCGATTCCTCAGCAACAAGGAATACGTGAAAGAGAACGAAGTGCCGCTCATGTTCGTCGGCGACTCCATCACCGAGCTCTGGATGGTGGACGGCAGGGGATTGAGCGTCCTTAACAAATATTTCAAGAAAGAGCCCTACAAAGCCCTGGTGGCCGGCTACAGCGCCGACAGGACGGAGCACGTCATCTGGAGGATGGAGAACGGCGAACTGGACGGCCACAAGCCGAAAGCCGTCTGCCTCATGATCGGGACCAACAACACCTGGCACTACGACGAAGCCCAGGAAGCGCCCTGCGACACCGTGCTCGGCATCCGCTCCTGCATCGATGCGATAAGGGTCAGGGCGCCCAAAGCCAAGATCTTCCTGTTCGCCATCCTGCCGATAGGAAGGACCGGCAGCGATCCCAAAAGGGCTAGGAACGCGGTCGTCAACGACGCCATGCGCGAACTTTGCGATGGCGAGAACGTCATCTTCTGCGAGATCAACAACCAGGTCATGGACTGCAACGGCAACTACAACGAGGACGTCAGCTACGACGCCGCGCACCTCTCCACCCCGGGGTACCAGATCTGGGCCAAGAACCTTCTGAAGCTTCTGCAGCCCATATTCTATCCCGACGAGACGCCGGAATACTCCCGCCCGCTCTCCAAATCCGGCGAGCAATGGTGGGTGGAGCGTCTCTACCAGACGCGCTGCGCCACCGCGAGCATCGTTTCCACCAGGCCCTCCGTCACCTTCTACGGCGACGATCTGGCCCAGGGTTGGGAAGAGGAAGGGCAGGAGGCGGCCGCCCAGTATTTCAGCCGCCGCAAGATCCTGAACTGCGGCTTCGACAGCGATTCCCTGGGGCAGATGATCTGGCGCGCCAAATACGCCAATCTTTCCGGCATGAAGACCTACAATCTCGTGCTGCAGGCGGGATTGATGGACGCGGAACTTACGGATGAGGAATACCTGGACGGCTTCGCCTCGCTTTTCGCCGAAGCCCGCGCGGCCCAGCCCAACGCCAGGATCATAATAATGGGCCTTCCCCCGAGAGGAATGGCAAACGACCCTATTAGGGAGCGCAACGCCAAGATCAACGAGGGCTTGAAGACTTTCGCCAACGGCGAGAACACCTTCTATCTCGACTGCAACGACGAGCTCACAGACGGTTCCGGCAATCTGCCGGAGGATATTTCCCCGGACCAGATCCATTTCACAGCCAAGGCCTACGACATCTGGGCCAAGGCGCTTCTTAACGTTTTGAAATAAATTATGAAATTAAAATTAGGATTGCTATTTATGCTGACAGCTCTTTCCTCCCTGGCAGGAGACCTTCTTTTCACGACCCCCACAACGCGAAGCGCCGACAGCAATTTCTGGTGGAACGTCAGGCGCGAGGCCAAGCAGCGCGAAATAAAGGAAAGGGGCGGTTTCAAGATCGCTTTCTACGGAGACTCCATAACCCAGCAGTGGGAGGAGGACGGCCACGGGCTGAAGATCTGGCAGAAATATTTTGCCGACGGCCCCTACAAGGCCATCGAGTTCGGCTACGGCGGCGACAGCACCCACCACTTGCTCTGGAGGCTGGACCACGGCGAAATGGACGGCCTTGAGCCGGACGTGGTGGTCATCCAGATCGGCACCAACAACAGCTGGAACCAGCCAGAGTATCCGCCCATGGACACGGTCCTGGGCGTCAAGGCTGTGCTTGACAAGCTGAGATCCCGCTTCTACATCTCAAGGATAATCCTCTGCGCCATCCCGCCCTGCGGGGAATTTAAAAACGACCCCCGCAGAATAAAGAACGACGCAATCAACGCCGAGATGATCAAGATGTGCGACCATCACACCGTCTTCTGGTGCGACTGGGCGAAAAATTTCGTCAACGAGGACGGGGTCCTCGACCGCAGGCTGATGCCGGATTTCGTCCATCCCAACGAGCTTGGTTTCCAGAAATGGTTCGAGGGATTGAAGCCCATGCTGGACTGGATGCTCTACGTTGACGGACCGCCGGAAGCCTACTATCCCCAGACGAAGAGCGAGCAGGGCTGGTGGATGCAAAGGATGCGGGAAAGACGCACGCAGATCCTCCAAAAGGAAGATCATAAATTCGACCTGGTCATGTGCGGCGACTCCATAACGCACATGTGGGAGTGGGAAAACAACGGGAAGACCGTCGCCGACGAATTCTTCTCCGGCCTCTCCGTTTTGAACAACGGCTACGGCGGCGACTGGACGCAGAACCAGCTTTGGCGCGTAAGAAACGGTGAACTGGACAATTACGAAGCTAAGGTCATCACGCTCCTTATCGGCACCAACAACCACAAGGCCAAAAAGGAAGACGTGGCGGAAGGCGTAAGATTGATCCTCCAGGAAATGAGGAAGCGCCAGCCCAAGGCCAAGATCATCCTGCACGCCATCTTCCCCTGCAACGAGAAGCCCGACGATCCCATCAGGATAAAGAACGACGAGACCAACGAGCTCATAAAGAAGTTCGCGGACGGGGAGAACATAATCTGGTTCGACATCAGAAAAGAGCTGATGAACGAGGACGGCACCATAACAAAAGAAATGTTCCCGGATTACCTGCACCCGTCGCCCAAGGGCTACCGTATCTGGGCGGAAGCTTTGAAACCCTATCTTGAAAAATACTGCAAGGAATGACCATGAAAAAATTATCCGCTTTTGTTTTCACTCTGCTTCTGGCGTCATTAACTTTCGCCATGGGAGTCATCCCGGCCATGACGCCCGCTCCGCAGAGCACGGATTCAAATTACTGGTGGTGCGCCAAGCATAACGGCAAACTCCAGGAGATCAAGGAGCGCGGCGACGCGCTGGTCGCTTTCTACGGCGACTCTATCACCGAATTGTGGGAGTGGCAGGACAGAGGAAGAGCCGTTTGGGACGAACAGTTTGTCAAAGGCCCCTACAAGGGCATCTGCTTCGGCTACAGCGCCGACTGCACGCAGCATTTGCTGTGGAGGCTTGAGAACGGCGAGATGGACGGCATTGAGCCGAAAGTCGTCGTGGTCCAAATAGGCACCAACAACAGCTGGCTGCATCCGGAATATCCCGCCGCCGACACGATCCTCGCGATCACAGCGATCCTGCAGAAGATAAGGGACCGCTTCCCCGAAGCGAAAGTCATCATGTGCCCGATCCCGCCCTGCGGCGAAAAGCCGGATGATCCTAGGAGGATAAAGAACAACGTCGTCAACAAGGAGATCGCGAAATTCGCGGACGGAAGAGAGGTCTTCTGGCTCGACTGGTCGTATCCTCTCCTGAAACCGGACGGCTTGGTCGATCAGGAGCTTTTCTACGATTTCGTCCATCCCACCAAGGAAGGGTACGAGAAATGGTTCGCGGCTCTGAAGCCGCTTCTCGACGAATTCCTCATCCCCCGAAAGGAACCGAAAGCCGTTACCCCCGCCTCGAAGCTTGAGGAAGAGTGGTGGCGGAAGCGCCTCTTCGAGCACAGGGTCAAGATCTGCGCCAACACGAACGGATATTTCGATCTGGTCTTGTGCGGCGACTCCATAACCCACGGCTGGGAAGGCTGGGGAAAACCGGTCTTCGAGGAATATTTCTCCTCGCTGCAGACTTTGAACCTCGGCTACGGCGGCGACCAGACCCAGCATCTCCTGTGGAGACTTAAAAACGGCGAACTGGACGGCTACAAGGCCAAGAACATAGCCGTCATGATCGGCACCAACAACGTCGACGATCCCGCCGAGGACGTGGCGGACGGCATCAAAGCCTGCCTTGATGCGATAAGGGAAAAACAGCCGGAAGCCAGGATCCTTCTCATGCCGATCTTCCCCAGGGACAAGGAACCCACGAACGCAAGAAGGGTGAAGAACGGGAAAGTCAACGAGATCATCAAGAATTTCGCCGACGGCGAAAAGATCGTCTGGCTCGACTTCAACGAAAAACTCATGCGGGAGGACGGAACGCTCTCCGAATCTGTGTTCCCGGATTTCCTGCATCCCAACGAAAAGGGCTACCGCGTCTGGGCGGAAGCCTTGAAACCTTTCACGGAAAACAAATAACAACCCAAAAGGAGAACAAAAATGAAAAAACTCCTTATGCTTCCCGTCCTGCTAGGATGCGCCTTGGCGTTCGCGGCTCCCGAATCATGCGATCCGGTGATCCACAATTATTCCGGCTGGATGGAACGTCATAATCAAAAGCTCAAATTCATCCAACAGTACAGCGACGAGATACAGATCGCGTTCTTCGGCGACTCCATCACCCACTTTTTTGAAGAGACCGGGAAAAGCGTTTGGAACGAATATTTTAACGGAACGCCTTACAGGGCCCTCAATTGCGGCATCGGCGGCGACCTTACCCAGCACGTTCTCTGGCGCATGCTAAACGGGGAACTTGACGGTTACAAAGCCAAGGCTCTCGTTCTGATGATCGGCACGAACAACGCAGGCGCCAACACGGTCTACAGGGAACCGCAGGGCGACACTGTTCTTGGCATCAAAAAATGCGTGGAGCTCATGCGGGAGAAGCAGCCTGACGCCGTAGTTATCCTCTGCTCGATCACTCCGAGAGGCACTGACAAAAACGACGGTTACAGGAAACGCAACGACATCGTCAACAAGGAGATCGAAAAGTTCTGCGACGGCAAAAAGATCATTTGGTGCGACTGGGGCCCCCAGATGCTGGAACCGGATGAAACGCTGCCCGTGGAAATGTGCTCCACCGACTATCTGCATCCTACCGTGAAAGGCTACAAGATCTGGGTGAAGAACCTGATGCCTCTTTTTGCCAGCATCATCGATCCCAAGGATCCTAATTCAGCCGTGGTGCCGTCCGTAAGGACGGAAAGGGAATGGTGGGACGCCATCGCGGCCGCCAGGGGAGACGTCAGCGACAAAAACGTCGCCTTCCTCGGCGACTCCTTCCTCGAGGGGTTTTACAGCGTGGCTCCCGAAGCCAGGAAAGACCTCCTCGGCGAAAAGAGCGAACTTAACCTGACCTTCCGGGGCGACCTTGTGCAGAACGTTTTGTGGCGCGCGAAAATGGGCGAACTGAACGGATTCGCGGCCGATGATCTGATCGTCTGCGCCGGGAACGCCAACACCAACAAGACTCCTGTGGAAGTCGCCGCCGGCATAACGACGCTTGTCGAAGCGGCAAGGGCTAAGCAGCCCAAAGCCAAGATCCTTGTGACGCCCATTCTGCCCATGGGCAGGGAAAAAGATTCCGATCTGAGAAAGTGGGCCGAAGAGACCAACGAGCTTTTGGTTGGCATAGAAAAAGAAGGCGTGAAGCTTGTCGATCCCGCGGGCGTTCTGCTTGACGAAGCCGGCACTCTTCCCGAAAAGTATTCCGCCGACGGCGTCTCCCTGACAAAGGAAGGCTACGAAGCTTGGGGCGCCCTCTTGAAATCCAATCTTTAAGGCTCAGCCAATAGGAGAATTGATATGAAAAATATAAGTTTGCTCTTAGTTGTTTTGATGTCCGGCAGCCTTTTTGCCGGCATAAGGGCGGCCACCCCGACCCCTCAGAGCACCGATCCCTCCTCCTGGTGGTGCCAGCGCTTTGAGAAAAAATGCGAAACGCTGAAAGAGAAAGGAGCTCCGCTTCTGCTTATCGGCGACGACGTCACCCAGATGTGGGAGGAGAACGGCAAAGGTCTGCAGCCCTTCAGGGCGTATCTGCAGAAAGAACCCATGAGCGCCGTATCCATAGGCTACAACGGCGACAGGACGGAGAACGTCCTCTGGCGTCTCCAAAACGGCGAACTGGACGGTTACGAGCAGCCGAAAGCCGCCCTTATCATGGTGGGCGCCAACAACACGCTCGGTTTCAGCGAGGACGAGGAGCCGCCCTGCGACACCATTCTCGGCATCCGCAGCATAATCGACACCATAAAGGAACGCTGCCCGGACACGAAGATCTTCGTCTTCTCCATCCTTCCCTGCGGGCGCACTCCCAACGATCAAAGAAGGACCAGGAACTTCAACGTCAACGCGGCGCTCAGCCGCCTGTGCGAACCGCTCGGCGCGACCTATTACGAGATCAACAGCCAGGTCATGGACGAGTACGGCAATTTCAACGAGGACTTCTCCTACGACGGGATACACCTGAGCACCAGGGGCTACAAAGCCTGGGTGAAAAACATCACGAAGCTCCTCGATCCCATCTTCTTCCCGGAGGAAACGCCGAGCTACAAGCTCCCGCTCTCCCGTTTCGGCGAACCTTGGTGGTGTGAGAGGATCTTCGAGATCAGGTCCTCCATAGGCACTACCACTACGCGTCCCAATGTCGTTTTCCTGGGCGACGATCTTGCCAAAGGCTGGGAAGACCTTGGCGCCGAGGCCGCGAAGGAACATTTCGGCTCCCGCCGCCTGAACAACGCCGGCATCGAGGGCGACGCGCTCGCCCAGATCATCTGGCGCGCCAGATACAGCTGCCTTTCCGCTTTCCGTCCGGCGCTTGTCGTTCTGCAGGCCGGGCTGGTGGATTCCGAACTCTCAGTTGAGGAATTTCTCGACGCCTACAGCGACCTTGTGACCGAGGCGAGAGCGAAGCAGACGGCTTCCAAGATCATAATCATGGCGGTGCCTCCCAGGGGCGCTTCCCCTAACGATCCGATGAGAGAAAGGATAGAGGCGATCAACGAAGGGCTCGAAAAGCTGGCCGGCAACGACAAGACCTTCTTCGTCAACTGCAACGACGAGCTTCTTGAACCGGACGGAACGCTGTCTCCCGAAATGTCCCCCGACCAGATCCACTTCAGCTCCGAAGCTTACGAGATCTGGGGCAGCGCCATCCAGAAGATCTTGGAGAATTAAAAACTCTGATGAAGATCCTGCTTGTCAACTGGCGCTGCATCAAGAACCCTGAAGCGGGCGGCGCGGAGATCCATATGCATGAGATCTTCCGCCGCGTCGCTTCCATGGGGCACGACGTGACGCTCGTGGCGCACGCCTACAAGGGCGCCCCGAAAGAGGAAGACATTGACGGCATAAAGACAATCAGGATCGGCAACCGCTACCTTTTCCATTACGCTTTCAAGCGCTATTACAAAAAGCGTCTCGAGGGCAGATTCGATATCGTCGTCGACGACATCTCGAAGATCCCGCTCTTCACGCCGCAATACGTGAAGGAACCGCTTGTCGGCATCTCCCTTCACATCCACGGGAAAACGCTCTACAAGGAGCTTCCCAAGCTCGTAGCTGATTACATCATAAATAGGGAGCTCAGGATCCCGGAAGTCTACAAGGGTAAGCTTATCTTCGCCGACTCTCCCAGCGCAAGAGACGAGCTTATCAGGATGGGGCACGCCGCGGACAGGACGGCGCTATTGTACGCCGGCATCGACCATGAGCTTTTCAAAAACAACACTGCTCCCAAAAGCGATTATCCTCTCATAAGCTACATCGGAAGGCTGAAGCGCTACAAGCAGGTCGACTTGATCGTGAAGGCCATGCCGATGATCCTCAGGGAATTCCCCGACGCCGTGCTTGAGATCGGCGGAAAAGGGGACGACCTTCCCAACATTGAGGCGGCCGTAAAAGAAGTCGGCGTTGAAAAGAACGTCCGCTTCCTCGGCTTCCTTTCCGAAGAGGAAAAAGCCAAAGCCATGGCGCGCGCAACCGTTACCGCGACCATGGCGGAAAAGGAAGGCTGGGGCATAACCGTAATAGAATCCAACGCCGCGGGAACTCCCGTCGTTGGCTCCAACGTCCAGGGGCTGAGGGATTCCATAGTGGACGGCAGGACCGGGCTTCTGGTCGAACCGGGCAGCAGCAATGACCTGGCCGAAAAGATCGTTTCGCTCCTGAAAGACAAAGAGCGTCTCCAAAGGATGGAAGCGGAAGCCAGGAAGTGGGCCGCGACCTTCACCTGGGAGAGATCGGCGGAATATTTCATAGAGCGGGCCATGCAGGAGATCGCGGCGGGAAAATGAAGATCACCGATCACAGAGTTTTCGTCAACGCCGTCGAAGGCAATTACGACGGCGGGATCGCCGAGGGCATAAAGTCTCTTCTGGATAAGGCCTATCCCGGCGGCCTAAAGGACGTCATAAAGCCGGGCGACAAAGTCGTCATAAAGCCCAACGTCGTCAAGGCAGGCCGCGAAAGAAACCCTGACGAATGGGAGCAGGTCGTGACAAACGGTTCGGTCGTGAGAGCGGTCTGCGACGAGGTCATAAAGGCTCTGGAAGGAAAGGGCGAGATCATAATCGCGGAAGCGCCCCAGACCGACACGCCTTTTTCCGAGGCCATGGAGCGCTGCGGCATCAAATCGGCCGTCGACTATTATCAGAAAAACGCCAACGTCAAAGTCACGCTCCTTGACTTAAGGAAGGAAGAATGGCTCTCCAAGGACGGCATCGTCATAAAAAGGACCGCGCTTTCTGGCGACCCTGAAGGCTACGAGGCCGTGGACCTGAAAGGGGAAAGCGCCTTCGCGGAGACCGATGACGAAAAGGCCCCGCTTTACGGAGCCGACTACGACATAGAAAAAACGGCCGAACACCACAGCGGCGGCCGTCACGAATATCTGCTCTCCGCCACCTGTTTGAACTGCGACGTTCTGATAAACATCCCGAAACTGAAAACGCACAAGAAGACCGGCCTGACCTGCGCCATGAAGAATCTGGTCGGCATCAACGGCGACAAGAACTGGCTCCCGCACTACCGCCTGGGCGATCCCGAAAGCGGAGGCGACCAGTTCGAGAAGTCCGGCTTCAAATCCAGCAGTGAAAAAAGCCTGGGCCTTCTCTGGAAAAAAACGATGTACCGTATGCCGGCCTTTGTCAACGAGTGCTTCCGCCCGCTCAAAGCTTTCATGCGTCTCTTTTACGGCGACACCAAAGACACCGTGAGAAGCGGCAACTGGTACGGCAACGACACCTGCTGGCGCATGGTCTGGGATCTCAACAAGGCTTTCTTTACGGCCGCCAAAGCCCGGCGCTGCCTGACCGTTGTGGACGGCGTCGTGGCGGGAGAAGGGGACGGACCCCTCGATCCCGACCGGAAGGAATGCGGCTGGCTGGCCCTCTCCGAGGATCCCCAGGCCCTGGACGCCGCATTAGCCGGCTTTATGGGCTTCGACAGAAGGGCCCTGCGCTTTTTGGGCAGGCCTCTCCAGGAGGGAAGCGGCGAACCGGAAGTCGTTTTCGTTTCAAAAGAGGCTCGTGAGCGCGTCAATATGACCCCGCCCTTCGAACCGCATTTCGGCTGGAAGGGCCATATAGAGCTTCCCAAAAATTCCAAAAAAGTTCTATAATTTAAGTGGAAGATGAAATAAACCTAAAAATACAAGGAGGGTAAGGATGAAAAGAGCAACTTTATTCTTAGCTGTTATGCTAAGCGCTTTCATCTGCCAGGCCAAAGAGTACGCCAGCGCTTCCGACTGGCCTTGTGAAGTGAAGACAAGCGAATCGGTCTTCCAGATCTTTGAGCCCAGTGTTGAACTTTTTGCCGGCAACAATCTCAAGATCCGTTCCGCCGTCTCGATCCAAAAGGCCGTCGCCTCGACCAACGAGCCGATTTACGGCGCGCTTTGGATAACGGCTCTTTCCAGCAACGACACCGTCAACCGCAAGGTCGTCTGCGACAGCTTAAGGGTCGCCAAATTCAAATGCCCCGACGCGGAGGATATGGAGATATCCTACGCCGCCGATCTGCAGAACGCCCTTAAGACGGTGGAAATGACCTTCGACCTCGATTATGTCCTGAGGCTTGAAAAGGAAGAGGCCGCCCAGACCAGGAACGAGGCCGAGCTTATGAACGATCCTCCCAAGATCCTCTGCGTCACCAACGCGACGGTTTTGGTGGAACTTGACGGCGCGCCCATCATGCGCAAGCTTGACGATGCCGGGAAATACGAAGCGGTCGCCAACACGCCGTTCTGCCTGGTCTTCGACACCGCGAAGAACTGCTACTATCTTAAAGGCGCCAACTACTGGCTCACGGCCCCCAATCTCCAGAGCGACTTTTTATTGACCGCCCAAGTTCCCGATGTAGTCAAAAGCTACGGCGAATCGCTCGAGCTTACGGACGAGGAGAAGGAAAGCTTCAAGGATTCCGTCTCCACCGTCGTGCCGAAAGTCATCGTGGTCACCGAGCCTACGGAGCTCATAGCCATAGACGGTGTTCCCAAATACAAGAACGTGGAAGGGACCGACATCATGTACGCGGAGAACACGGACAACGACCTCTTCTACTGTGCCGCCGATTCAAGGCTCTACGTCCTCCTGTCCGGCCGCTGGTACGTCCATAACCAGGACGACACCTGGGAATACGTCGCCCCCGACAAGCTTCCCTCCGGCTTCTACAAGATGAACGCCGAGAACAGCAAGGAGAACGTCCTGCCGCACATCAAGGGAACTCCCGAGGCCAAGGAAGCCGTGGCCGACACTTATGTCCCGCAGACTGTGAAAGTCGCCCGCAAGGCCGAGGAGGTCCCCGAGGTCGTTTACGACGGAACTCCCCAGTTCAAGGAGATCCCCGAGGCTTACCCGGTCGCCTACGCGGTCAACACGCCGCACGACATCATCCGTGTCAACGACCGCTATTACCTTTGCGAAAACGCCATCTGGTACGAATCCGTCGACCCTGTCACCGGCTGGCAGGTCTGTATCAATGTTCCCAGCGTCATCTATTCCATTCCCCCGGCTTATCCCGTATACCACGTGCGCTACGTCAGAGTTTACAACTACACTCCCGATTACGTTTACGTCGGTTACTATCCCGGATACGTCGGATGCTTCGTGGACCGCGGCGTGGTCGTCTACGGCACGGGCTACCGCTACGCGCCCTGGGTGGGCACTTACTATTATCCCTGGCCGGCCACTTTCGGCTTCGGCGTTTCCTACAGCTTAGGCTTCGGATGGGGCTTCAACATTAGTTGGGGCGCGCCCATCGGCTGGGTCGGCTTCGGGTTCTGCTGGAGCAACTACCACTGGGGCTGGCGTCATCACCATCGCTGGCACGGCGGACACTGCCACTGGTGGGGCAGAGGCTGCGGCCCCTGGGACCACCACCATGTCTACCGCCGCCACGGCCACGGCTGCAGCGACAGGTATCATCACGGGAAGCATTGCCCGGGAGGCAAACCCGGCCCCGGACAGCCGCCTAGGAAAGCCCCTGCCGGACGCTACCTTGTTGACGAGCCCGTCAAGAGCGCCAACCGTCCCGGCGTGTCGGCCGGCACCCGCAATTCCAGGCAGAGCATCGGAAATCCGCTTCAGACCGGCCTGAGAGCCGACAAGAACGGCAACATTTACACCGGCTCCTCCAGAGTTGGAACTCCCGCTAGCGGCTCCTCCAGAGTCGGAACGTCCGTCGGTTCCTCCAGAGTCGGAACGCCCGCCGGCTCCAGCAGAGTCGGAACGTCCGCCGGCTCCAGCAGAGTCGGAACGTCCGCCGGCTCCTCCAGAGTCGGAACGTCCGCCGGCTCCTCCAGAGTCGGAACGTCCGTTGGCTCCTCCAGAGTCGGAACGTCCGTTGGCTCCTCCAGAGTCGGAACGTCCGTTGGCACAGGCTCCAGCCGAGTTGGCACTTCCACTACGATCCCGACGGCCGGCAGAGTGGGATCTTCCGTTGGCACAGGCTCCAGCCGAGTCGGCTCGTCCACGACCATTCCGACGGCCGGCAGAGTGGGATCTTCCGTTGGCACAGGCTCCAGCCGAGTCGGCTCGTCCACGACCATTCCGACGGCCGGCAGAGTGGGCTCTTCCTCCAGCAGCGGCACCACTACCAGGAGAGTTAACAATCCCAGCACCATCCGCACCGGAACCGGCAGCGGATCGCGTTCCGGCAGCGGATCGACCATTCGCTCCGGCAGTGGTTCGAATATCCGCTCCGGCAGCGGCAGCGGAGTAAGGTCTTCCTTCTCCAATCCCGTTTCCAGCGGCGCGGCCAGAAGCGCTTCCACGATCGGAAGCGGCATGAGAGTAGGCGCTCCTTCTGTCGGCGGCGGAGCCCGCATGGGTTCTTCTTTTGGCGGCGGCGCGGCTAGATCCGGCGCGTCCATGGGCGGCGGAGGCGGAGCCCGCATGGGTGGCGGAGGTGCCCGCATGGGTGGCGGAGGCGGTGCCCGCATGGGCGGCGGAGGCCGCATGGGCGGAGGCCGCAGGTAATCGAACCGCAAAAAAGCGGCTCCCTTTTTGGGGAGCCGCTTTTTTTATCTTCGCTGAAGTTGGCGGGCGGTCCCTTCGTTCACGGACTACGCGTGTCGCGCGTGCAACGTGCGGACGCAGCATATACCCCTCGCTCACGGACTACGCGCGCATGGCCGTGATTAGCGTTCTCCGTGAGTTCGCTTAGGGGTACATGCTGCGTCCGCACTTGAATCTTGTTTGCGTCCTCCGTGAGTTCACTTCGGGACCCCCGCCGACTTCAGCTTTGCTACAGGCGCATTACAGCAAAGGGCGCATATAACCCTAAGCGAACATATGGAGGATGCTAATGTTGGCAAGGCGCGCGTAATGGTGAGCGAGGGCTATATGCGCCCTTTGCGTTCGAGGGGTATGTGCTTTTTTTCGCTTGCTGATTAAGCTTATGTCAGTCCTCGTCCGCGTGCTGCAAATGCGACCCGTCGACTTTAGTGGACGGCTTGTGCACCGGCCGGTATTTCCGCTGCCCTTTCGCCGCCGGCTTCTTGTCTTTGTAGATCTGGTCCTCGCGGACAAGCATCGGATCGAACCAGTAGGATTTGTTCGCTTCACCGCCGTCAAGGTTCACGGTCTCCAATCTCAGGATGTCGACGTTGCTGACGTCGATGTCGAAAGAGTGGGCGGAATCGTTCTTGGTCTTGCCGGTCCAGATCTTTTTGTCGTCGCCGTAGACTTCGTACTGGATGCTGCCCTTCTTGCCGCGCTCCATGCCGATCTTTCCTTTGAAGCGCTTCCAGCCTTTGCCGAGGTGATAGATGTAGTAGGTGGGGGCCTGGGCGGTCAGGCAGTCGCTGTACACGGCGTCGCGGGCAGCGCCGGATTTGGCCTCCGGCTTGTCAAGGCTTCCGGATTTAGCCTTGTCCCACTTGATGTAGGCGAGGTAAACGTTCGTGACGTCCATGTCGACGTCTTCTATCATGATGGGCTTTGGACGTTCGCCGTGCAAACTCATGAAGAATTCCCATTGGTTGGTCGTGAAGAATTCCTTCCTGACGTCGTGGCCGGAATGGGCGGAGAGGCGGTCGATGAAGAAGTTGATTTTTTCGTTCTGGGAATTGAGGGCGGGATGCGAGATCTGGTGGAAGTCGCGGAAGGCTTTCTTAACGTTGTTCCAGCCGAGCGTTTCCCCCATGTCCCACATCTTCTGCGCGTACTGCCAAGGGCCCATGGGATAGCCGTCGTCGCTTTCTTCCTTGACGGCTTTCGCGAACCAGCGGTGGCCGTTCGGCGTTGTCCCGGTCCATTTAAGGTCGTCGACGGTGAGGCCCGGGGCTTCCACGGCGTACATCTGCATCAGGGCGTGAGTGTACTGGTGGGCGGCGGGGGACCAGAGCGCGTTGTTGTAGTTGTGAGCGCCTTCGTGGACGAAAACGCCGGAGACAAGGTTTTCCTTTGCGTGTTTCCAGTTTTCGGAATAGAAGCCCGGCGTCACAAGTATAGGGCAGCCCGACCAGCCGCCGGCCCTGATCGACCAGTGGATGGGAGTCCAGATGGGGAACATTTCCTCGGCTCCGGCAGGGGCCCAGCCAGTCAGATCTTTCATGGCGGCGAAAGCCATTTCCGTATTGCGGACCATGGCTTGCACGACGGAAGGCCCGCCAACCCTCGAGATGATGTCCTTGTAAAGGGGCAGAATGACGTATTTGCCGCGGAAGGTGGTAACTTCGCGGTTTTCCTCGAAACTGAGGTTGTCGAAGAAGACTTTGCCTTTGCTCATGCCGCCCTGGTTGTCCTCGATGTCGAGGTCGCCCAAGCGGCAGACGATCTTGACCTCGTGCGTGTTGCCGGTCATGACGTCCACTTTGTATTCGCGCCAGCCGGCGTTCGGGTCGGAGCCGACGGCCGGGCCGGTCTCGCTCTTGGCGTTGATGTATCCGCCGATCGTCGCCATGCAGTAATCGCTGTTGCCGCTTACGCCGCTGCACCTGATGAAGCCTTTCAGTACGTAAGGCGTGAAAGGCTTGACTTTGATCACCTGGAACCAGTAGGCGTTGCAAAGATCCTTGGAAGCGATGGAAACGCAGGGCGAGCTGCCCATGCCTTGGTCTTTCTCGTATTTGAACGACGCGCTGCCCGAGGAGCCCCAGAAGTCGGGGACGTCGCTGCCGGAATTGAAATCGCCGTTGCGCAAGCCGACCTGGTTGAACTGCATGGCGCGCTCGGGGCCGACCTTGCCTTTGGGGCTGACCATGACGGCCCTGACTCTCGCGGAGTCTTTAAGAACGATGTCGCCGGTGTACAAGGGAGAGCCTGAATCGGCCGGGCTTGAATCGAGCGTGTAATGGATCGTGGAGCCGTCGGTCGGCATGGCGAAGATGACTCTCGTCGTCCCGATGAAATATTCGTCGCCCGCAATGATCTGCGGCGGCATGGGCGGAAGATCCGCGCGCTCCAAAGGAGCGAGGTTCGTAATGGTCGTGGAGTTCCAATTGTTGCTGGTGGCCTTCAGGAAGTAGCGGTAAGCCACTTCCGCGGGGGTCGGAACAGCAAGGGCGGAACCCGCCGCCAGAACGCAAAGCGTAGCAGCCAATAAGCTTGAAATCATCATGACTTGATTATATCAAAATTAAAGGCGCTTCTTGTCAACCGCCGCTCGTTGAAAATTATCCCCCCTTTTGCTAAAATGAATCATAAATCAAAATTGAAATTTAAACAATACACCAAAAAATATTTGGAGGCAAAATTATGTTACGAGTTCTCATAGCGGCTCTTGTTATCTCAATGGTCTTAACCGGCTGCGGCAAGAAGGAAGATCCGAATGCCACCGAGATCAACCCTTGGGGTCTCTCTGACGACGGTGCTATCCTTGGCAGCGGAAGCGGAAGCGGCGACTATATGCCCGGCGACATGCCCTTGGGCGGTCTTTCCGGCGTCAACTTCACCGATCCCAGCCAGTACCACGATCCGGCCATTGCCGCGGAAGCCGCGGCCACTCTGCGCACTCTGTACTTCAAGTACAACAGCTACGACATCCAGTCCGCCGAGGAAGCCATCCTCCAGGGCGCTGCCGCCTTCATGAAGAAGTATCCGAAGCTGGCTCTCAGATGCGAGGGTCACTGCGACGAACGCGGCACCGAAGAGTACAACATGGCTCTCGGTTCCCACCGCGCCGGCGCCGCCAGGGAATACCTCGTCAACCTGGGCGTCTCGAGCGAGAGGATCGACCAGATCAGCTACGGCGAAGGATTGCCGGCGGTCCAGGGACGCACCGAAGAGGCCTATGCTAAGAACCGCCGCGTCGAATTCAAGATCGGCGATATGCGCTAAACTAAAAAATCAAACTTAAATGCCGGGCCCCTAAAAGCCCGGCGCTTTTTTATTCCAGGAAGGTTATGTCAATAAGAAGACTCCTCATTTGTGCGGGCTGCGTATGTCTGCTTAGCGCCTGCACCACCCCGGACACCGTTACGCCGGAACAGATCCAGATCGCCAAGCTCAGGACCGAGCTTAACAGAACGGCCTCCGACACCAGGGGATTGGTGAACCAGGTCGAGGATCTTAACTCGCGCTGCAAATCACTGGAGAGCGAGAATGCGAATTTGAGAAGCATGCTGAGCCAGACCCAGAGCTCCATCAGGGACGTTTCTTCCAGAGTCACTGAGACGCAGCAGGGCCTCTCCCAGCTTTCCAAGACTTCCTCGCGCACCGAGGACATCACGGCTCTTAACAAAGCCTACAACCAAATCGTCGCCCAGATGAAGACGATGACAGAGTCGCAGCTTGAATCGCAGCGCAAGATCGACAAGAATCTCCAGGTCATCCAGGGCGACGCGAAAACGCTGCAGAGCTACATCAACGAGAACCGCACGAAGCTCGCCTCGCTTGAATCGCGCATCTCCGACGTCGATTCCCGCGCCAGGGCCGCCGCGCAGCGCGCCGCCAGTTCTCCGCAGCAGCACACCACGCCTTCCGCCCCCGCGCAGAACATCGTGAGGACGGGAAAGCCGAGCTCCGCCAACATCTCGTACGATTCCTTGTACGAGCACGTGGTCGCGGCCGGCGAATCCATCTGGATGATCGCGAAGGATTACGGCGTCTCCATAACGGACATCTACAACGTCAACCCCGACCTGACCACCACTTCCCTTAGAGTCGGTCAGAAAATTAGAGTTCCCAAGCGCCTGGACCAGTAACGGAATATTGGATGGCGAACTATCCTTTGATATCAATAGTTCTGCCTCTCTATAACGGGCGCCCTTTCATTGAGGAGACTTTGCGCTCCGTGGAGGCGCAAACGATAAGCGACGCCGAACTCGTCCTTATAGACGACGGTTCCACGGACGACGGCGCGGCTTTCGCGAAAGAGGTCTGCCAAAGCAGCGCTTCGCCTGTTCTGCGTTCCGCCAATTTCATCGGCAAAAAAAACGGCGGCGTCGCGGAGGCGAGGAACGTCGGCATTGCCGAGAGCAAGGGAAAATACATCGCCCTCTTGGACCAGGACGACCTTTGGGAGAACGACCGTCTGGAAAAGATGGCGGAAGCTTTGGAAAAAGGCAAGGCGCGCTGGGGTTATTCCGCTTTCTACCGCTTCTACGCCGACGGGAGGAAGATCTTGAAGGACGACGGCTCCAGCGACGGAGCGGAAACGCTCGCGAAGATAGTGAAGGGAAAACTTTTCGTCCCGCCCGCCGCTTCGCTC
This sequence comes from bacterium, assembly GCA_017963805.1. Lineage (GTDB taxonomy): Bacteria > Auribacterota > UBA3054 > UBA3054 > UBA3054 > UBA3054. The sequence goes on from JAGCTE010000074.1 coordinate 27,246, forward strand.
ATCGAAAGATCTCTGCTTGAGGAATGCGGCGGCTTCGTTCCCGCCTTCGCTCCCAGCGACGACTGGGATCTCTTCCTGAAGCTTGCGGAAAATGAAAATGGAGTGTACGTAAAAGAGCCTCTGGTCAGGTTCCGTTCGCACAAGACTTCCACCGGAAAGCGCCAGCGCGATCTGATCTTCATGGCGCAGGAGGAAGTGCTGCGTCTGCACGAAGAGAAATTGAAAAGCCTGGTTCCCGAAAACGCGCTCAGTTTCAGGCGCTCGAGGATCTATTTCCACCTCGCCCAGACTTACGCTGAGAAAAAAGACAAACAAAGAGCGAAGCAATATTTCAAAATGGCCCTGAAGGAAAGGCCGTTCCGCGTTAAATGCTGGTCGCGTTACCTTAAATTCCTGCTGGGATTCTGATGAACATAGTTTTGACAAGATTGCAGAATATCGGCGACATGCTGACTTTCATCCCGGCTCTGAGGACGCTGCGGCAGGCTCTGCCGCAGGCGAAGATCACGGTTCTGGCCAAGCACAAGGGCGGGCTGGAAGTTTTGAAGAACTGCCCTTACCTGGACAAGGTGGTCGTCGCTCCGAAAAGTGGGGCGATCTTCGACAAATTCAGGATGCGCCGCGAACTTTTGGAATTCGGTCCCATTGATTATTTCGTTATTTCCCCGCAGGACCTCGGCAGAGTTCCCTGGGCGCTCTTTTGCAGAGCCAAGCACATTAGCGCCTATCCCTCGTTCGTCAACTACGGCGAGATAAGAAGGGAAAAAATGGTGAGCTTCATCGATCTTCCCTGCATCTACGACCAGAGTCTGACGGAAATAGAAAATTGCCTGAGGCCCGTTCTGAACGTCCTGGATGATCTGGGCGTTCCGCTGCCGAAAGACTATAGCCTCGCGCTGGAATTCTCCTGGTACACCGCCGACGACATCGCGGAGGCGAGGAAGCTGCTCCGCTCTTACGGCAGGGAAGCGGGCGAGGATTACGTCGTGATGGCTCCTATCAGCAAGCGCTCCGCCAAGAACTGGCCGAAAACGCGCCTCATTAGGCTTCTGAGGGCCATGCAGGAGGAATGGGGTGTGAAGATATTCCTTTTGGGCGGAACGGCCGAAAAAGAGGCTCTGGATAGCTTGGCGCAGGAAGCGGAGGGCGTTTTCTCGCTGGCCGGCAAGACCACTCTCGCTCAGACGGCCGCCGTCATGGCGGAGAGCGTTTTCTTTTTCGGCGTCGATTCCGGCCCGGCTTTCATGGCCACCGCTTTGGGTTTGCCGAGCGTCGTGCTCTACGGCCCGGCGGATTTCTACCGTTGGCGTCCGCCCGTCGTCACCAGTCAGCGCCTCAACCTTTTCAAGCCTTTCCCCTGCAGTCCCTGCCGCGAGCAGGTCTGCCCGCGGGAAAACGCTTGCTTGGGCGCCATCGGCTACGACGAAGTCTGGCAGGCCTGCAAGCGTTTCTACGGTCCGCAAAAAGAAGAAGGAGAACTGAAGCAATGAAGATCTCCTGGCAGTTCTACAAAGACGGCGAAGGCATATTCCAGCCAGGTTTTCTGGAAGATCCCGACGATAGCCTTAATTCCAACGCCCAGCTTCTGAAGAGCAGCGGCTACCATCGTTTCATTTACCGTCTCGACGACAAGCTTGTGAAAGCTTTCACTTTCTCCAATTTCATCGAGAAGCTGAAATGGAAGAGGGGATTCTCCGCGCCGCAGAAGGAATGGAACATTATGAAAGCGCTCTTCAAGGAAGGCATCAGCGTTCCGGAGCCGATCGCCATCGGTCACGCAGAGGATAACGGCAAGATAAAAGTCTGGCTAATTTCCCGCTTCATCCCTGACTGCGTGACTTACGACGAGATGCGTCCTGACTGGAAGGCGACCGGCGCCAAAGAGCAGGTCGAGAAACTGGCTCAGCTCATTTCCGGCATGCACGCCGCTTTCGTCGTTCACCGCGATCTGCACGCCGGGAATCTTCTTTGGCAAGCAAACGAGAAGAAATGGTACCTCACCGATTTCCAGCACGCCAGACGAGGCTTCTGCACAAGAGTGCAGCTTGAGGAAGATCTGACGCAGCTTCAGCACTGCCTCGGCAAGAAAGTGCCCGTGAGGACGCGCGTAGAATTCCTGAAAGCCTACATCTGGAATTTCGCCGTCATCACCGAGACTACGGAAACGCACAGCCGCCGCGACTACCACAGCGTCTGGCACGAAGTGGCGGAGAACCTGAGGGGCTACGACCTTTCCCAGGCCAGGTCCAGAAGCCGCCGCGCTTTCAAGAGCAACCGCGATTTCGCGCCTCTCAAAGTCTGGAACGGCGGAAGAGGCTTCATGCGCAAAGGCGAATCCAAGCTGCTTGTGGAAGACGTCTGCGCGCTCCTTGATAAGCGCGAATGGCAGAACGAAAAATACATCACTCGTTTCGAGAGGAAGGGAAATTCCTGCTTTGCCATATACGACCATCCCCAGGGCAAAGTCGCCATCGAATCGGAGCAGACGAGTCTTTCGCTCCAGGAAAAGCTCCTGCCCTTCAGACGCAAAGACAGGCGCATTTGGCGCGCGGCGGCCAGACTGACCATTCTGCATATTCCTTGCGAGAGATCGCTCCTTATAGGGCGTGCAGCGCGTTCCTACGCCTATGCCTATCTGGTAAAGGGCGTCTTCAATTTCAGGGAAGCTTTCCAGATGGCGCAGGACGATCCTGTTAAAAAGGAACAGCTGCTAATTAAGCTCGCCAAGCTTGCCGCCCGCATGCACAACTGCGGGATCGTCCACGGCAGCTTCACTTGCGAAAATTTTTCCGTCTCTGAGGACGGCGCCCTCTACATCAGGGATTTCAAAAAGATGAGCTTCTCTTCCAACTGCTCCTGGTTCGGAAGAGTGGACGATCTGGCGAGGCTTCTGGCTTCCTCCGGCTCCGCGCTCTCGTATTGTGAGCAGAGGCTCTTTTTGAGGACTTACCTCGGCAACCTCGTGGAGAACGTCGACGCCAGACTGCTCATCACCGATGTCGCTTACAAAGCGGTCATTTTAAGCGAAGAAAATGAAAGATGACGAACTGCTGGAGACTAAGCTCACGGGCGAACCGCCCTGGAAGCTTATAAAGAGGACGCCGCTCGTAGAGTGTCCCTGGCTCTCCCATTACGCCGACCAGATCATTTGCTCCGATAAAAAGGAGATCGAATTCCACGCTATTGAATACCCTACGCCGGTCGTAGGCGTTCTCTTGATCGACGACCAAAAGAGGGTGCTTTTGACCAAACAATACCGCTATATGGTGAAAAGCTACGATTGGGAGCTCCCGGCCGGCAACGCCGATCCCAAGGAAGACCTGGAAGCGGCCTGCCGAAGGGAAACCATGGAAGAGACCGGATATGCAATGAAGGAATGCAAACTAATTAAGACCTTCTATCCCCAGATCGGCCGCAGCAACCACTGCTTCAATCTTTTCATCGGAAAAGGCCCTAAATTAGTCAGCGAAGACTACGACAGGGGAGAGACCTTCGGCCTCAAATGGTTTACCATGGAAGAAGCCAAAGCGCTCGCCGAAAGCGACAACTGCCGCGACGGCTTCTGCCTTCTGGCCCTCTCCATGTGGTTCGCCGGGCTGCCTATTTGACTTCCAGAGGCGATTATAGTACTATAGTCTTCACCATTCTTGGAAAACCTCTGCGCGGGTGGTGGAATTGGTAGACACGCTAGCTTGAGGGGCTAGTGGGATTAAACCCGTGCGAGTTCAAGTCTCGCCTCGCGCACCATTTCAGAGAAAAAAAGACCGCCTTGATAAGGCGGTCTTTTTTTTTATGTCAGGCAAATGAAATAAAATCAATCCAAACTTGACTTTTAGTTAATCTTATGTGAAAATAGAAAAAAACGGAGCCATGTTATGATAAATACTTCCAAATGCCTTCTTTTTTTCTTTTTGGCGCTTAATGTCTTAGTAGCAATTGGTGAATTGTCAGAAGAAATAAATGCTGACACTCTCCAGGGCTTGACCCAAGAAGCTTTTGTTTCAACAAACGACTTCGAAAATCTCAAAGTTACAATAGACCGCCTCAAGAGCAACGCTGAATCCTGCGCTGACAGCATAGTCGACCTCCAGTTGGGCCTATCAAGCTTAAGCCATGATGAACGAATCGTAAGGGAAAAGGATCTTCAAAGAATAATAAACGACTATTCCAATATTAGTTCTGAACTCATTTCTATTTCAAGTGTTGAAGGGGAAGGAAATAGAGCGCAAACTTTATATGCCCTTCAGTCAGACCTTGAAGCTCTTGAAGCTGAATTGAACGCACTTCAAACTTATGTACAAACATACCTAGGGCATCTAACGACCGGGGATAAAAAATGGTACTTCTTGGATTCCGGTTTTCTGGCAGGAACCAACTATTCCTTTACGGCGGATGCTTCAATTTCGCAATATGTTCCGCTTGTAGGGCAAACTTTTCGCACAAAAATAGACAGCGTCATCACCAAAATTAAAATACGCCTCCCAATAGGGATGCCATTATCTCCGGATAGGGTTTTTATATCTCCATTCAATTTCACCTTAAGCACAAACACTTTTATAAACGCAGTTTCGATTGAGACAAACGAAGCTCCGGTCTACACATACAATTTCCCAAACTTTCATACATGTGCGTTGACACCGTATGTATTCGGCTTGAGAGGTACAAGCGCTTTTGGTGCCTATTGCTGTACCAACGAATATATTGATGATTTTGGTTATCTTTGCATAGGAAATTTTAATAGGGCTAATTTTAATAACTATGCAATGTCTTTGCAAACTCAATACGACTTGTGCTTCGACATGGTTTTCCAATCCGACACAAACATGGTAGTTAGTGCAGACGGGATAGAACTTAATAACGGCGCCAATATAAAAATAAGCGGCAGCCGCGTCACGACAATTTCAGAACTAAATACAACAATAGCTCAAGCGACTCAAAATCTACGCTACGCCATCAGCAACCACGTCTTCGGAACATCATCAATAGCAAACAATTCCATAACTACTGATAAAATCGCCAATAATGCTATAACATCAGACAAAATTGTTAGCAATGCCGTGACAACAGTGAAGATAGAGGATAACGCCATAACTTCGAACAAAATTGCAAATAATGCAGTGGTTGCGGATAAGATAGCAAACGGCGCAATAACCGGAAGTAAAATATCAGCAGGTGCTGTAACTTCGAGTAAAATTAATGACGGAGCCGTAAATTCGTATAAAATTGCAAACAGTTCAATTACGACAGCAAAAATAAGCAATGGTGCCGTGAATGCAGACAAGCTTTCTGCCAATTCTGTGTCAGCTAATAAGATCATGGATGGAGCAATATCCACAGAGAAACTAGCAGATAACGCGGTGTCAAGTGCAAAAATAGCCGGCGGTGCCATAACCTCAGGAAAGATAGCTGATAATTCGGTAACATCTGGAAAAATAGACACTAATGCTGTAACTTCAGAAAAGATAGCTAACGGAGCCATTACATCCAATAAGATTGCTAGTAATTCTGTTACATCAGACAAAATCGAAGCTAATGCTATTTCATCAAGTAAAATTAATAGTAATGCCATTACAACGGATAAGATTAATGATAATGCCGTGACAACAAGCAAAATAGCAGACGATTCAATCATCCAAAGTCATATTTCCAATGACCTTAGAGATAATCTGGTAATGACAAGAGGAGGAACGGTTACGGGATGCTTGGAAGTTACACATATGAAATTCAATGCAGAAGCTGACTGGTTAATAGGCCAAACAAATATTTGTAGTGACATAGTCCTATTAAATGAGGATGCTAGAATACGCAATAATGCTGGTCAATTAAAACTTTCTGCCAGTCAGGGCGAGGCAATTTCCGCAGAATCCTTTTTAAGTTTCGATTCCGGGGCTCAGGCAGGAATAGTAATGATAAATAATGGCTCGAAGGAAGCGTTTATACCATGCGAAAACATTACTTCTGAGGCTATAATAATGTTAACACCAAGACAAATGGTCACCAATCTTTGGTGGAGTGTGCAACCTCTTTCCGATGATTCAAAAATAAAGATAACGATTGATAAAGAATGGCCTATTGATTTGTTTTTTAACTATTTCATAATCAGAAAATAATTACAATGACTAATTGGATTATAACATTTAACCTTTCATTGATTTTCCTTTTGCTGGGAAGTTTAAAGGGTACGGCTGATAATGAATCGATTACTCAAGATATAGTTAAAACTAATTACTTCCAATTTACACCCGATTGTTTGACAAATAATTTTGCTATAAGGACTTTTTATCCATCAAATTTTTATGTAAATATTACTTTGCAAAATTTACCTGCTTGGCTGAATAGCCGGAGAGAAGATTCCACCAATGCTGAAAAAACTGTTAAATTCACATTTTCGTTAAAAACAGGATTACATCCTTCCCACGATTTAATTGGCAATATTCGAATTAGACAAGAAGTTGATAAGGATGAGTTTGGTAATCCAGGTTTTTTTGATGAAGAGAAAGTTAGTGAAGGAATGCCGATAGATTGCACGTTGCTTTTTATTTGTTTTTGGGATCCTGCTAAAGACTCTATATATGATATAAGTGAAACGAATAAATATGCCTATATTTTATCTGAAACTTTAAATACTGCGCAAACAAACAATTTCATATTATTTAAGGAAATAGAAGATATAAAAGATAACGATAAGGATTATTATCTTTTGATTCCACGTCAATCTTCTTATCAGATATGGACTAAAAACAAGAAGGAGGGAAATCGAAGCTTAACATTAAAAGTGATACAAAACAACGAGATAAAGGCAACAGCAAATATTCCAAAATCTGATGATTTCGTTAAAGCGCTAACATGTGAAAATTTGAGCACAAACAATAACACATATGCGCTTATAGAATACGAGGGTGGTTCATTATCCAATAACGTATCATATAATCTGACTCATTTTGTAGCTACGCCTATTGAGGAAAGTTTATTTTGGGGTAATATGCCAAGGCCGCAGACATTATCTGCTTCTCAAAACTCAATTATGTATTCTTTTAAGCCTTTAGACGATGAAATGGCAATAGAATTCTCATTTGACAACGATACATGTTATACAAATGTAAGCATAGACATTTTGAATAAACAATTAAATTCAATAACAAATAACTCGACTATTTTAGAGGGAAAAGTAGGTGAAAAGTCGTTCCCTTCTATTGTAAACGACAGGTATTTCAAGCGATATTATTTGAATAATCTGGATATATCAAATACATATTTTGCTGCCATATCATTAAATCAGCAATCTAATGTATTAATAGAAGCCAGAGTTAAAATAAGTAGGATCCGTCCTGTTTTTCTTGTCCATGGTATCGATGCGTGTCCAAGATACGACGGAGATTCATCTTTTTTTGGTAATTTGATCGATGCAACACAGTATTATAATATAAGACCATATCGTGTATATGATTTTCCATGGACTTCATATAATTACGAGGACTTATTTTTTAAAAGCAATGGCATTTTGGGATATGTTGGGAAAAGAGATGGAACCCTCGGGAAATTTATAATAGATAGAAGGACAGATAATGATTTGAAAGCTACAATCGTAGCACATTCTATGGGATGTCTTCTAACCTATTACCAATGTAATAATTCTGAAATTCCTTTTAGACAGATTGTTGATAATATTGTTTTGACCGCCCCACCTTTTTTTGGATCTTCAGCAGCAAACTCAGCAAATTTCCCCATTGTAAATTGGTTTACCCCTTTTTTTAAAAGAACATCCAGAACTAATTTTCAATTGCTTTCAAGAACTACAGAGCATGTTTGGTATCGATATCAAAATCCTTTTGTTTTTGATAAATCAATGATGACTGTAATAATCGGAACAAGAAAATATATTGACATAAACGAGGCATTTTCATCAACGGGTGATTCACTGTATAAAATAAAATCTCCAGGAGATTTATTTGATTATCATAAATTTTTTGATGCATTTGTTGATGTCGGTTTAGATGGGGCGGAAGCATTATTGGAATTGATGTCACATTTAGCAAATATTGTAAAAGAACAACTAGAATTAGAGACATTTACGACGAGTGAACTATTTTATAAGAACAGGAGCGACAGTGCTGTAGGTACTTATTCTGCTAATATTCAAGCGCAAGATTCATATCATCAGATAAAAAGTGTTTTTATAGATGATATTCATAGTAATTTGCAAAAATTCCAAGAAAGTAATCCTGATTTCGTTAATGCGGTAATTGAAAGAATCAATAACAAGGGAGATTAAATCGTGAAAAATCTTTCGTATTTTTATGTTTTAATTATTTTTGTTTTTTCCTTGTCATGCAGAGGAATTGAAATTGATTTTTCTTCTGGTGGATATTCATTGAAAAAGGAAGAGAGAAATGGCAAAGAAAAATATGAACGCCGATCTTCTGATGAGATATATAGCAAAAAACGCCAGGCAAAAGAAGATTATGAGAGACGTATTAACGAGCCAATACATCAGTCTGGCCCTCCACCTGCGTGGAAAAAGATAGTTATTTACGATGGTGGGATTATTACTAATGATTTCATAAATACAACGAGCAACAGATTAGTGATCACTGTACTGGATTATGCCAAAGCCAAACAAAATGGGATAAGCGATTTACGATCTATATTTGATAATTATCAATTAAATTTGATGCTTTTGCCAGGTGACAAATATCACCTTATGAATGATGGCGGCAATGGGGTTAGAATGGAGAAATATCTTCAGGCTCATAAATTTTCTGATGATATGACAAAGAAAAACACCAATTACAACAAAGTATTAAAAGACGAATATAAAAAATTTACAGTTACAAATGTCATAATAAAAACAGAGGAATATAGTAAAAATTTAAAGATTGTGCCTGCAGGTAGTGATATTGATTCAGACGGAATTCCTACGCATGTAGAGATTCTAGGAAGAAGAGGTTTTGTCACTGATCCGACAAATTCTGATACAGATAATGATGGCATTCCTGATAAACATGATAAAGAACCTCTGACGAAATGCAAATCAGAAAATCCAGAACAAATGCCAATGGAATGGTGTAAATATCGGTGTAAAGGGAAAAATGAAAACATTAATCTTCTTCTTCCAGCAAAGTCAGATCCGGATAATGATGGCATTATCAACGAATATGAGAAAATCTTACATACAGACCCTTTAAAGGAAGACGGAAAAATAATATGTTTTCCTGATCAACCTGTTTTTGAACATCAACAGGATGACACTTATGTGGCATATCTTAATGTCTATGTTAATTATGATGAACCTGTGACTTTAATTGTTCTCTCTTTTAATCAACATTACAATATACCTGAAGATACACCATCTATTTCATATGTGTCTAGCACTCCATTGGGATGGGAGCCATCTGTCTTTAAAAGACTTTTTCACAAAAGAACGCTTTTGACAAAGTATTATCGATTAGTGGCTGATGTTCAGCCCAAAACAATTCATACTTTTGCTATAACCGATAAAGGTCATAAGATAAGGTTTTCTAAAACGATAGAAGTCTTTGCTTATTCAAGGGAACAGGAAAGAAAAGCTTATGATAATAATTCACTTGGACATCGCTGGATTAGAGCTTGGCGTTTGGAGGATTACTCCCCATGGCCGGATCCTGATTATTGGCCTGTTCCGCCAGATTCAGCCTTCCCAAAAGCCGACTATATCTACAAGAATTATTCAAAGATAGTATTTAGGCATGAGCCTTTCCCTGAAAGGAACAAAGGATGGCACACCGATACAAATGATATCATACAGATAGGAGTTAATGCCTGTAGTCCTACAAGTATAGACAAATATGATGTTGTGCCCAAACCTCTCCAGTTTGTTGATAACGGTTTTGATAAAAGTAAAACAAAAATAATAAGCTACAAATATTTTGATCCGTATTTTGGAGTTCACTGTATTAACTCTAAATATTTTCCAATTTTCCAAGAGGAAAGAGTAGATGAAAACTGTGAGTTTGTTTTTAAGGGGAAAACGGTAAGAGAAATAAAAGAAGAATTGAATAGGAGAATGGGACGAGAAGTGGAGATTATAGAGGAAGGGGATTAAACTATTTGTTCAATCAAACAAATTATCGTTTTGAAATTATGATAAATTTGAAAATTAATAAGTTAATTGTTGTCATGTCAGTAATATACGGGTTTGTATTTTTGTCCTATTCTGACAATGTAGTTATCGGCATAGAAATAAGATCTGATTTTTCGGATATACAAAAATTGGCAGTTTCCACAAATTTAAGTTCTACAGTTCCAGGATACGTAATTATAGATACAAATTATGGGAAGCATAAAGTTAAGCTCAGCGATTTCATAAACAATTCGGCTGAAATAACTTGTTATCCAGATCTCGTTATTAATTACTCACAAGGAGAGGAAAAGAAAACCATAGAAAAAATAAACTTTACAAATAGTGGTAAGGGATATAAGTATGCGGGTCATAATTACTATGGAGACAAATTGCCTGAAAAAATTACTGTAGAGCTTTTATATGATGCTGGATGGGGATTTTCTTCGTTGTTTGGTTCTGGTCACACCAATCTTGTTTTGGCCCAACTGAGCAGCCCCAAAAACGATTCTATGCATTTTATTGATTTGCGATTTAAGAATGGCAATTCAGGGGCGATGATAATGCCTCCCAAACAACTTTCAGATATAAATTCAGATTATATAACGAACAGCTTTATAAATAATTATGAAACATCAAGATGGGTTAAAGTAATTGCGCCGAATAATCCTCATTTTAAAGAATACTCGTCGTATTTAAACGCATCTCAAAACACCAATGTTGTTATACAAGGATATGAATTAATGAATTGGGATGAGATAGCTGACGAGTTAGAAGTAGATTCGGGTGTTTCTTTAATGGTTTTTAATGAAGACAATTATGTTGATATAAATGACTTTTCGCTTTCTTATGACAATGACAATGATAAAATTCCATCATACGTTGAACTATACAATACCTTTACCAATCCTATCAATCCGGACAGCGATAATGACGAGCTTAATGATTACCCAGAAGTTTTTGGAACAAATATTACGCTTAAATTATCTTCTGGCGATGTCATTAAACATATTCAAACATGTCCTATATGGCACGACACAGATAGTGATGGGATTAGCGATGGACAGGAAGTTTATGCTAAATTTCCCTACGTAGAAAATGGGATTACAAATTTTTATACAACAGACCCAACTTCTCCAGATACCGATAATGATGGTTTAACGGATAAATTTGATCCTCATCCTTTGTCTTCTTGTTTTATGCCGGGATCAAGCAATCTTAGTGAAGATTGGATTAGCTATTGGCAAAATATAGCTTTCTTAGCGGGACAAAATATTAATCGATTGAACGAACCTCTTGCTGATAGCGACGGAGATGGTGTTTGTAATCTTAATGAAATGCTAGGAAAATCTAATCCTATTTTTAGCAATGGATTTCGTAAAGTGGTTTTTGAACCTAGAATACTGGAGCTCGGTATAATAGATAATGTAATTACCGCTTCTTTTTCAGCGACTTTTTTTGCTTCCCATTCTATAACTGGTAAAATTCACATGAGTAAACTTGATCTTAATCCAAGACTTATGATGGATGATCTAAGCGTTCTTTGGCCGTCATTTTTGCCGAAGAAAAACGATGAAATAGCTTTAACATTTATAAGTGATAATTTTCAAAAGAAAGATTTTGTTTTAATAATAGACGGAAGATCAATCAATAATGCCATTACTCAAACTTGGATAAAAGTCACAGATCAATTTGGGGAGTATAGGGATAAACTTAGCGTTGTTTTTAATAGCAATATCAGTAATCTGGCTCCTTCGACTCCGGAACTTATATTCCCTGAAGACAATGATGTATTGATGATAAATAGTTCCAATGATTTTTTATCTATATCTTTTACCAACACCTATGATTTTGCTTGGACGGAATCAATAGATCCAGAAGGAAGTGCTGTTAACTATATTCTTAAGTTATTTTTTAATAATTTTGTTGACACGGTTTCTTTTACAAATAGTTCAACCTCAGCGTCACTTTTAATCGTCGATTATTTTACGCAAGCAGGAGATTATTATTGGCAAGTAATTGCCTTTGATGATAACGGAAATACTCGTTCAAGTGATATTAGAAAATTTTATGTTTCAATATTTGTGGATAGCGACAATGATGGATACTATGATGATTATGAATTGCGCAATGGATCAGACCCCAATAATGCCGATTCTGTTCCGCTTACTATTGATCTTGATGTTCGTTTGCCTGATGGATACGTTGACAGAGATTATTATCTATTGTTGAAAGCGAAGGGCGGCTCACAAAGGCCCTTTTTCTGGACTTTAGAAAAGAATAGTTCTACACCGGTAGGACTGAGTTTAAAAGCAAATGGAGAATTGCGTGGTATTCCAACGAAAGCCGGGGAATATTTGATGAAAATCTCTGTTTTTGATGGAGTTAAATTTGAAACAAAAGAATTAAGTATAACTATCAACCCTAAAAGAGCTGGCCTTGGAGTTGAGGCCGGGAAAGGCGAATTATGAAAAAAGCATTTTGTTATTTCTTGCTGGTAACGATTTTATGTTCTTTGGACTCGCAAGCCGAATTTGTTTTGAAGGAGATCCCGTCTGCTGGGCACATTATAAAAGCAAAGCAGGATAAAACTTCATGCTCTTATAATTTCAATGACAAGACTTTTATCTCAATCGAGCATGACGAAGGGACGATGGTCAATATGGGCGAAGATACCAATGACGTCTATTGGACTGATCCTTTGAAGGAGATATTGACGCTCTGGTTCAACGAGAATAAGATTCATAAGCTTAGGATCACCATTCATCTTAGCGGTACAGCTGGAGTAATGAGAAGCAGAAGAGCTTTTGGGGGAGAAGCAATTCTAGGGCAGGTGGGAAATCCTTTGATCTATGGAGTGCCAGGGCTGTACGATGTAGAAAATGACGCTTTGTTAGAATGGCGTTGTGACGGTTGGAAGTGGGAGGATAAGAGAATGAAGGTGAATGAAAATGGAGACCTGACAGCAACGTTTTCAGCTACCATTTCAAACTGTTTTATGAACTTTGTTTTCCGCCCGCATTTCTATAGTGATCATTTGGGGTTTAGCGGTCATGAACCGTGGATGAGAAGGATGAATAGCAAGAGTATGAACGGCTGGTGTTCTTGGGCGGCTTATTATAATGACATAGATATTAATATTTTGACAAAGACAGCTGATTTTATTACGAATAATTTCCTGCCCTACGGCATGAATTTTATGCAAGTTGACAATGGCTATATGCCGAATAGACCTGGGATCTCGTTTGGCAGACGTTCTTATGCTGAAAGCTGGATGGCGTCTAGCAAGAAATTCCCCGGAGGCCCTGCTGGGATAGCTAAAATGATGAATGAAAGAGGACTGGAACCTGGCATTTGGGTAAGGCCAGATTTTTTCAGTTACAATATCGGACAATTTGACAGAGACGTTCTCTGCCGTAGGCCGAACGGAAAGCAGACACAGTCAGACTGGTTTGAGAACATTCCCGATATGTCTGACTATACTATTACAAACTACTTCGTCCCGCTCTTTGCAGCTTTTAAAGATGCAGGATTCAAATATGTCAAGGTTGACGGACTAAGGCATATATTTTTGGAAGGACTCAATACTGCTTATGAACCTAAGGAAGCCAGAAGAAGATTTCGCAACTTTGCGCTTGCCGCAAGACTTGCAAGCAGTGATGATGTGTATCTGATGGGGTGCTGGGGTTTGATGCCGGAATTGGCAAGTGCTTTTGATGCGTGTCGTATTTCTTTTGATTGTGCGAGTGGTTGGAAATCTTTTCACAGGCAGCTTTTTTATTTTGCTGAATTTTTCTCAACGCAGAGAATCGTATTCTTAAATGATCCTGATCATATAGTTATGCACGAAAATGCGGACTGGGCTCGTTCTAGACTGTCAAACATATCGTTGGGTGGCGGGCTGCTGACCTATAGTGACAAAAATTCAGAGATGACGCCTGAATTGGTAAACATTCTTCAGAGAGGACTTCCTTCGCTTGAGACTAGAACTGCCGAGTGTGGAGAAATGCATTACAATCATCCAACAGGTTATATGTATGGCAATAAGTTCAATACTGATGTAATAACAGCAGAAAACGCTGATAAACAGTTAGGGCCCAGTATCGAACCGAACGTCAATTCACCTTTTTCAACGCTTTGGGCGATCCATATTGAAAAACCGTATGAAATCTGGTGCGTTGCCCAAAGAACGGCTATATGGTCTTTAAAGGAAGATGAAACTCCTCTGAAAAAATTGGGACTGGACCCCAGCGTTACTTACCTTGCTTATGATTTTTGGAAACAGAAATACCTCGGTGAAGTTAAGAATAAACTGCATTGGGAACCACTGATATTTGGGCATACTACGGTAGTCGCACTAAGAGAAAAACTTGATAGACCGCAACTAATAGGCTCAACACGTCATGTGAGTATGGATGCGGAAAGCGTGGAAGATATAAAATGGGAGAGCACTTCTTTGAAGCTTAAATTGAAGTGCGTTCCAAATGCTGAGGAAATCCACACTTTTCACGTTCCTTCAAACTACGAGTTTTCTGAAGTTACATGTTCCGACGGGTCCGCTAAGAAATTGGAACTTCCGGAAGAATCACCGGAAGTTTTAAAAATCTCTGTAAAAGCGAATGCCAAGAATGTCATTCTTGGTTTAAAATTCGTAGAAAACGATTAGCGATTCTTATTCTTCCCTGAGCCAGACGATCACGCTGCCGGGTTCGCGGTTGTCCCAGGCGTAGTAGGGGACGGCCTTGAAATCGACTGTCCTGCCAAATTTGGGCTTCGTGGTGTAGAGGGGGGAATTGTCCTTGGCGGTCTCTTCAAGGGTGGCTTTGCCGCTTAGCGTCGTTACGCCGCCCAGGAGGTTGGGTTCGAACTTGGCTTCGATCTTGCTTTCTTTAGGAAGCATGAGCTTGTCGAGGTCGTTTGTTACGTTGTCGCAGGTTTCGAGGCAATAAACGACGGGGCCTCTCTGAAGGGCGACACGGCCGGTGAGCTCTTTGCACTTTTGGTTGGCGTAAACTCTTTCCGCCGGCATGTCCATTTCGAAATCTATTTTATCGCCTTTGCTCCAGTTCCTCTTTATGACGAGGTAGCCTTTCACCATGGGGGCGCTGAAACTTTGCCCGTTGACGGTCAGGTTGTAGTGGCGGCACCAGTAGGGGTGGCGGAGAGCTACTTCGAATTCGCCCTGCTTTTCAGGGTCCACGCTGACCGCTACTTTGCCGTCCCAGGGGTAATTGGTCTTCTGTTGGATCTTGACTTTATTGTCTTTCAGGGGGACTTCCGTTTCGCTTCCGATGAAGAGGTTGAGGAAGACGGAGTTTTCTTTCTTGGCGTAGATGTAGCCGCCTATTGAGGCCACGAAGCGAGCTTGGTTCGGGGGGCAGCAGGAGCAACCGAACCATTCCCTTCTGTGAAGGTCGGGATGCTCGTGTCCTTCGCGCATGTGGTCCCTGGGCTTGCCGGGCTCGGGGTCGAAGGTCAGAAGCTGGTTGTTGTAGAAGAAAGATTTCCCGTCGAGGGAAACGCCGGAAAGGCCGTTGTTGTAGGCAATCTTCTCGAGTATGTCAGCGTATTTGGCCTCGCCCGTCAAGGTGAGCATGCGGTGGCAGAAGAAGGCGTTCGCGATACCGGCGCAGGTCTCGTTGCAGATGTGGGAAGTGGGAAGGACGTAGTCGCCCTCGAAGCCTTCGTTGCCGAGGTACGGTCCGGCGCCGCCCGTTATGTACATTTTGCGTTCGCAGACGCTGCTCCAGAGTTTTTTGCAGGCTTCGAAGAGGCCAAGGTCTCCGGTCTCCCTGGCGACGTCGGCCATGCCGCTGTAAAGGTAGAGCGCCCTGACGGCGTGGCCGACGGCTTCGTCCTGCTCCCTTACTGGTTTGTGGATCTGGTGATAATTCTTGTCGCGCTGCCAAAGGTTGGTGCTGCCGCCGCGCTTTCCTTCTTCCAGGGCGAAATAAAGCGGTTCCTTGCCTCTTTCATCGAGGAAGTAGAGCGCCTGGTCGAGATACTTTTTGTTGCCGGTGGCCTTGTAGAGCTTGACCAGGGCCAGCTCGATCTCCTCGTGGCCGGGGTAGCCGTGCATTTGGTTTTCCTTTGGCCCGAAGGTCTCGCAGATGTGGTCGGCATAGCGGCAGAGGCAATCCAAGAAATCTCTTTTGCCGGTGGTGTAGTAGTGGGCGACGGCCGCTTCCATAAGGTGCCCGGCGCAGTAAAGCTCGTGGTTGTGCCTGAGGTACTGCCACTTTCCTTTGGGATCGGCGTAGTGGAAGTAGGAGTTAAGGTACCCGTTGGTCTCCTGCATGGCGATGATGTCGGCGACCACGGTGTCGAGCGTTTTCCTAAGCTCGGGGTCGGGAGTGGTCTGCAGGGAATAGTAGCCGGCTTCCAGCCATTTGGCGACGTCGGAATCCCAGAAGATGTGGCGGCCGCCCTTGTATTCCGGCTTGAAAGCGTCGAGGCGTCCGGTCTCTTTGCACATTTTGTAGTTGGCCGGGATGCAGCCAACTCTGTTCGCTTCGATCCTGGGAGTCCAGAAAGGATCGTTGATCTTGACGTCTTTGAAAAGCACGGGTTCTTCGGACTGGGGGAGAACAGCGGCAAAAAGGCCTAAGGGAGCAAGGATCAGAAAAAGCCAGAAATTTCTAGTAAACATAGGAGCCCCGACGGTTGGATTATAAAGAAATTGTTTCAAAGCGATTATAACAAATTTTGCCAAGCGGCCTTGCCTTCAAGAATCGCGGGCGATTATGGTATAATCAATATTTAGTAAAGATTTAAGCGTATGAGCAAGATAAGAAAAACCGTTATGGCGATGGAAGGCTACATCCCGGGCAGGCAGCCAAAGGGGAGCTTCGTAAAACTGAACGCCAACGAGAACCCTTATCCTCCCTCGCCGAAAGCGCTGGAGGCTATGGGAGCCGTCGGCGCCGACAGTTTCCGCCTTTATCCTTCCTCTACGGCCGTGGAATTGAGAAAGACGGCCGCCCTTGTCTTCGGCGTTCCCTTTGACTGCACAGTGGCGGGGAACGGGAGCGACGACATCTTCACGATGATCATCCGCTCCATCCTGGACGAGGGAGACACGCTCGCGGTCGTCGATCCGACTTATACGCTCTACGAGACTTTGGCTGAGATCCAGGGCGCCAAAACGGAAAAACATCCTCTCAAAGAAGACTATTCTCTGCCGGAAAGCTACTTTGAGAGCGAAGCGAAACTGAAGATACTGCCCAATCCCAACGCCCAGACCGGCACGCTCTTCCCGAAGGAAGACATCGTACGGTTGGTGGAAAGCGCGAAGGGGATAGTCGTGATAGACGAAGCCTACGCGCTCTTTTCGGGCAGCAACGCGATAGAGCTTCTCTCCCGTTTCCCGAACCTCGTCGTCACGAGGACGATGTCGAAGTCGCACTCCCTGGCCGGGCTTAGGGTGGGCTTCGGTCTGGCCGCTCCGGAAATAGTAGAGGCCTTCATGAAGGTCAAGGATTCCTACAATCTGAACGCCGCGAGCCAAGCGGCGGCAAGGGAAGCGCTCCTTGACGGCGAGTACACTTCGGGCGTGATCAAAAAGATCGTCGAAACGAGGGATGATTTCGGAAAGGGGCTTGCAACGCTCGGCTGGGAAGTGACGCCCTCATGGGGAAACTTTTTGCTGGCGAAGCCGAATTCTGGCGACGCCGCGGAAATTACCGCTTATTTGGAAAACAACGGCTATCTGGTCAGGCACTTCGATACGCCGCGCCTAAAAGATAAAATCAGATTCTCCATCGGTAAGAAGGAACAGATGGACGAACTTCTCGAATTACTGAAAAAATACACAGCGAGGTAAACATGATCTTGGCAGCAAAAACCATCGGAATCGCAGCGGGCGCTCTCCTTGGCGCCGGTCTGCTTGCGGGAGGAATTCCTCTCATGCGCTCGAATTACGATGTCACGGGACAGGCTAGTTTCAACAACGTGCCCGTTCTGGGTGCGGAAGTCTGTCTCATAAACTCCAACGCTTACACAAAGCTGGCGGCCCTGGAGAAAGAGAAGTTCGGAGCCGCGGACGCTAACGCCGAAGCCGCTTACCGCACGCTGCAGTCGGAATTCGCAGACAAAGCCCAGAAGGCTCTTGAGAAGTTCAAAAAGGAAAACAAGCCGGAGCCTGAGGAAACGAAGGAAGGTTCCGACGCTGGCAAACCCTTGACCGAGGAGGAGCAGGCGGAGATAGCCAAGCGCGTCAAGAACTACAAGGAATACGCGCTCTACTGCCGCAAGCGCGCCGCGGAATCGCCTGCCGGAAGGTCGCTCTACGAAAAGGGCGCGGAATTCTGGGAAGCGAAGCTCGAGACGCTGAAGGAAAAGGGCCGTCTCGCTTTCGACGAGGCTTCCTACAACTACAGCATCGAAGAGAAGCAGTACGCCGGCATCGGCGACGAGCCTGTGCAGATAGTCACCAAAGTGCAGCGTATCACGCCGGAAGAGCTGGCGCTCATGAACGTTCTGGAAGTTCCGCCTGAAACTCAGAAGAAACCCAAAGACAAAAAGCCGGCCGTCTTCGACGCCAGCGTCTTCATCGACACCAACGCTGTTGCTAAGGCCGCCGCCCAGGTCTGCGAGCAGGCCAAAGAAAGCATAAAGACGATCGGCGCCAAAGAGGACGAACTCATCGTCCAGGGCCAGATTGAGAAGGTCATGACGGATGAGAACGGCATCTTCAGTTTCAAGAACCCCTCCATCAAGCCGGGAACTTTCGGCGTCTATATCGAGCACAACACGCTCACGCCTTCCGGCGACGTCCTGCCCGTGCGCTGGCTGGTGCCGGTCGACGTCAAGTCCCGCCCCTTCGCCTGGAACAAAGTGACGACCGTCACTTTGGACGAAAAGAACATGGACACGGAAGTCATCAATTCCGGACTCACGCCCAACGCGAAGGACATTTACAACAGATTCCTCACAGAACTAAAAGCGGAAGCCGCTAAAATCAAATAACAATGGAAACCAGACCCCGCACCTCAGAAATAACGAGAAAAACCGCTGAGACCGACATCAGCCTCAGCTTCAATATCGACGGAACCGGCAGCTACGAAGTCTCGACCGGCGTTCCGTTCCTCGACCACATGCTCGAGCTTTTCGCCAAGCACGGCTGCTTCGACCTTAAGGTGCAAGCCAAGGGCGACACGCAGGTGGACGACCACCACAGTGTGGAGGACATCGGCATCTGCCTCGGCAAGGCGCTGAAAGAAGCGGCGGGCGACAAGGCCGGCATTTACCGCTACGGTTTTATGCTCCTGCCTATGGACGAAGCTTTGGCGGAAGTGGCGCTGGATTTCAGCGGGCGTCCCTTCCTCGCCGGGAATGTGGAGTGGCAGCAGGAGACGATCAAGACTTTCCAGACCTCGCTTGTCGAGGAGTTCTGGCGCGCCGTGGCTGTCGAGGCGGGTCTTAACCTGCACATAACCGCCCGCGCCGGCAAAGACGCGCACCACGTTTCCGAAGCGATCTTCAAAGGCACGGCTAGGGCGATGCGCTCGGCCCTTTCCTACGATCCAAGGAGCAAAGGCATTCCAAGCACTAAGGGCACTCTTTAATGGCTGACAAAAAGCAACAGAAGTGGTCCTTCTTGGGCCTCGTTTTCGGCAAGACTCTCAGCATGAGGGTCCTGAATTTCTATATTCTGAATTCCGTTCTTATGACCTTCATCATGGCGCTCGTCGTCCTTACCTTCATGATGGTCATGGGAAGCTTGCTGCAGGTCTTCGAGCTTGTCCTTAAGAAGTTCGACGTCCTCACCATTTTGGAATTCATCGGCATCGTGATGGCCCAGGTGCTTTGCTACGCCCTGCCGTTCTCGGTCGCGGGCGCCTCCCTCCTCGTTTACAGCCGCTTCTCCGCGGACGGCGAGATCACGGCTATGAAGGCGACGGGCGTCTCCATTTTCCGCATCGCTTTCCCGACCATCGCGCTGGCGACAGTCATCGCGATCCTTTCTTTTTACGCGCACAACAACGTCCTTCCCTTGGCCCAGCAGAAGCAGAGGGAACTCGTCGCCAACTACGACGTCGAGGATCCGATGGCTCTCATTGAGACAGGCACCTTCAAGGCGATAGGGCCCTACCGCATCAAGATCGGCGAAAAGCATGACGAAGAGCTCAAGGACATCGAGCTCATAGAGGACCTTTCCACGCATTACCGCAACATCAAGGCCAAGGAAGGCAGACTGCACTACCAGCGCGCCCAGGCCAAGCTCCAGCTCGAGCTGAACCAGGTCACGACGGAGGAGAGGGACACGCGCCGCACAAACGCTTTCCTTATTTCGCAGGCCGGGCGCGTCATCATCCACTTCTATCTCGATCCTAAGAAGAAGCAGATCAAAGAGGAGACCGCCCAGCAGATCCGCAAGGATCCCAAGGGCCTTGTCACGGAAGACATCCAGGAGATGATCGCTGACCGTGAGAACCTGATGCTTAGGAACGCCTGCCGCCGCGAACCGGGCTTCAAGCAGCTTAGCGACGAGGAGAAAGACAAGTACGTAAAGGCGCTTCCGAAGGAGAAGAAAGAGGCGCTGATCGCCCAGGCCAAAAAAGACATTAGGAGAGGCAACGTCCTTTGGGGCAAACTGAAGGGCAGAAAACCCTTCAAGCAGATGCTCTCTAAAGTCGGCATCAAGAAAATGAACGACGCCTGGGTCGCGGCCGTCAACGAAAAGAGCTACGAAGAGATGATCGCCGCTCTTAAAGAGATCGACGGCAAAGAAGGCGAAACGGCGAAGCTTTTCGAGGAATGGCACGACACCTGGCTGCAGTCCTTCCACAACAACATGGACTACCGCAGCCGTTACCTTACCGAGATCAATAAGCGCGCTGCCTACGCTTTCGCGTCGATCGCTTTCGCGCTCCTAGGCATTCCTTTGGGCATCAGGGCTCACAGAAGCGAGAAGACCATCGGCTTCCTCATTTGCTTAGGCCTTATCGCGCTGCACTACTCGCTTATCATCTTGGTCGAGACCTTCAAGGAGAATTACGGACTCTATCCCTATCTTTGCATCTGGTTCCCGGATATTCTCTTTGTGATCGCCGGTCTCTTCTTCATGTGGCGCAACCATAAGTATTCTTAAAGATCATGCTTATCGCGCTCGATGAAAACATTAGGGAAGCGCAAGCTTCCTTCTCTTCAATTGGCGTCGCCAAAACTTTCCGTGGCCGGCCTCTCGACGCTTCCGTTATCAGGGACGCCGACATCATCTGCGTCCGCTCCGTCACGAAAGTGAATGAAGAGTTCCTGAAGCTCGCCCCAAAAGTAAAATTCATCGCCACCGCCACCAGCGGCAGCGAGCACCTGGACAAGGAAGCCCTGAAAGCTCACGGCATTCCCTGGGTCGCCGCCAAAGGCTCCAACGCGATTTCCGTCACGGAGTGGGTGATGGCTGTTATGCTTCTGCACGCCTGCCGCAACAAGCAAACCCTTTCGGGAAGATCGATTGGCATTATTGGCGTGGGCGAGGTCGGGTCGAGAGTCGCGAAGTATTCCGAAGCGCTCGGCCTGAAGCCCGTGCTTTGCGACCCTCCGAGAGCGGAGCGCGATAAAGATTTTCAAAGCGCCTCGTATGAGGAAGCGCTCTCCTGCGACGTAATCACGCTGCACACCGACCTTACGACCGAAGGCCCTTACAAGACTTACCATCTCATCGACGCGGAAAAACTTTCCAAGATCAAGGAAGGCGCGGTGCTCATCCAGGCTTCCCGCGGCGCCGTCATCGAGAGCGCGCCTTTAAGGGAAAGGCTCATGAAAGCAAGGGACCTGGACTTCTACGCCGACGTCTGGGAAGGCGAGCCGACGCCCGACAAAGACATCCTCTGCTGCGCCCAGATCGCTACTCCTCACATCGCGGGCTACTCCTGGGACGGCAAATTACGCGGCACGGAAATGATCTACTCCGCCGTCTGCGATTTCCTCGGCAAAGAAAAAACTTGGCGCGCGCCCTACGGAGAGGGCGGAACGGTGGAGATAGATCTCAGCGGGCTCACGGGCGAAAAGGCCCTCTACAAGGCCGTGAGCGCCCTCTACGACCCGGAAGCGGACGACACCGCCATGTGTGAGACGCTCGACATGGGCGACAAGAAGCGCGCCGAGCGTTTCGACGAGCTGAGGAAAAAATATCCCAAGCGTTTGGAATTCTCCCACGGGATAATCAAAAACGCCGCCTCCTCTGAAAAAAATATTCTGAAAGCCTGGGGCTTCGAGGTTAAAAATGACTGAGGAACTCATCTGGCGCCGCGCCGTTTCCCTTGCCCAAAAAGGCTGCTTGACCTGCGCCCCTAATCCTATGGTGGGCGCGGTCATCGTTAAGGGCGGAAAAATAATCGGCGAGGGATACCATAAGACAGCCGGATGCGACCACGCGGAAATACGCGCCATCAAGGACGCCAAAAGGAAAGGCCATGACGTAAAAGGCTCTGTCATCTACGTCACGCTTGAACCCTGCTCGACTTACGGCCGCACGCCCCCCTGCACGAAAGCCCTAATAGAAAACAAATTCGCCGCGGTCAAAATAGGGACTATCGACCCTAATCCCAAGCACGCCGGCCGCGCCGTCAGGATCCTTAAGGAAGCCGGCCTCAAGGTGACCGCAGCCGAAAGATCTGACTGCAGGGAATTAAACGAAGCCTTCAACGCCAGGATGGAAAAAGGCCGCCCCTTCATTCATCTGAAATGGGCCATGAGCCTGGACGGAAAACTGGCGGCGGAGAGCGGCGACGCGAAATGGATCTCCAATGAAAAAAGCCGCCGTGAGGCTCACAAACTCAGGGCGAAATACAACGCTGTCCTGGTCGGCTCCAAGACCGTCGTCGCGGACGATCCTTCCCTCAGCATCCGCTTGACCAAAAAGGAGCGCCAGCCCTATAAGATCGTGCTCGATTCAGAGGCGAAACTCAGTTACAATGGAAGGCTCACAAAAAACACTCCCAGCGAAAAAATAATTATCGCGGTCTCCCAAAAAGCCAAGGCCGACAGGATAAAAAAGCTGAAAGAGCGCGGCTTCACCGTCATCAAAACGAAAGGGGAGAGAGTCTCCCTTACAGAGCTTTTGAAGGAGCTGGCCAAGTTAGGCGTCAGCGGCGTTCTCGTGGAAGGCGGAAGCGAAACGCTCACATCTTTTCTCAAAGCGAAGCTGGCGGACAAACTGACCGTCTTTATCGCTCCCAAGATCCTGGGCGGAAAGAGATCCCCTGTGCTTGAAGCCCTCTGTCAAACTCCTGAAAAGTCTCCCAAGATCGCCTGGACAGCTGTCAAAAAATTTGACGGCGACCTTATGCTGGAGGGAAAAATAAATGGCTGAGAGCAAGGGCTTCTACACCACCGGTTCCATTGGCATGATCATGCTGAAGACCAGCTCGGCCATGCTTATCGGCACCATCGCCATTTCCCTCTACAACGTGGTCGACACCTACTTCGTCGGCAAATTAGGCACCGGCCCTCTGGCCGCCATGGGCTTCACTCTTCCCGTGGTCATGCTCTGCGGCTGCATCTTTAGGGGCATCTTCGCGGGCATCATGACCATCTCCGGCCAGGCCCTGGGCGCCCAGGACAAACAAAGAGCCCAGGAGACCATCAGGAGCGGTTTTTACCTGGCGGTCCTGCTCTCATTCGTTCTGGCCGTAGCCGGCAAGTGCTATTCCCATCTGCTCTTTCTGAAGCTGGGCGCCGCTGGTGACACGCTGGAAAAAGTCTGCGGCTACATGGACATTTGGTTTCTGGGCTGCGTGACCGGCATGGTCGGACTTTTAGGCGGCGACATTCTGATCGTGATAGGGGACACCAAGATGGCCAGCGCGGCTATTTTGACTGGCACCATGACAAATATCGTCCTGGACTACTGCCTTATCTTCGGTAATTGCGGCTTCCCGGAAATGGGCATCCAGGGCGCGGCCCTGGCCACCATTATTTCCCAGGCCCTGGGCGCCATCCTTCCTTGGGTGCTCATCAATAAGAAATACGAGCTGATGCGCTGGAAGCCTCTGCCAATGGCCACCACGTTGCAGTATTGGAAAAAGGAGATCTCTTTCGGCGTTCCTGTCATGCTTGGCTCCATCATTCTGCCCGTCGGCCAGACCGTGGTCACCCGCATCGCGGCCCACTTCGGCGACGTGGCTGTGGCGGCCATGGGCGCCGTCAACCGGCTCGAGACATTGGCCTTCATGATCCCCATGTCAGTAGGCTTCGGACTTACCGCCATGACGGCCCAGAATTACGGCGCCAAAGCTTACGACAGGCTTAAGCAAATTTACAAGACCGCCAACCTTTTCGCGGGTCTTTACCTTCTGGCCATAGCCGTCCTCTTCACGGTTATCGCCGATCCCCTGGCCCACCAGTTTTCCAATGATCCCGAGGTCTGCGTGCTCATGCGCCACGGCCTTTACATTATCTCCTGGGGCTTCGGCCTTCTGGAGATCCACCGCTATTCCGGTTTCTTCCTGACGGGCTGCGGCAAGCCTCTGGGCGGCGCGCTGCTCAACATCCTAAGGATCGTGGTCCTGACGATCCCTCTGGCCTTCGTGGCCCTCTGGCTCGACCAAGTCCTGTGGCTCTTCTGGGGCCGCCTCATTTCCGACGTTCTGGCCGGCTCCGTCGGCCTCATTGCCAGCGGCGTCATGATCTGGCGCCTGGCAAAAAACAAGGAAACACAAGCATGAAAAAACTACTTCTTCCGCTTTTGATTTTCACGTTCTCGAGCTGTCTTTTCGCCGGCCTTGTCGGCTACACCTCCAGCATAACCGGCGATGGCAAGATCGAGATCAACTACGAAGTGGAGGCGGACGACGAGGAGAACACTCTGCCGGTCTTCGCGGTCTCGTTCACCGCTGAGATCCCCGGCAAGAAGAAGCCCGCCAAGATTAAGACTCTGGAAGGGGCTGGCAGGACCGGGGTCGTGGTTGGTCAGGGAACTTATACTCTGGTTTGGAACGCCAAGAAGGATTGCAAACGGGTAGATGCCGGCACCATCGTGATAAAATTCGAGGCCAAGGACGTCTCGGACGAAGCCCAATACCTCTGCCTTGATCTGAAGAAGAACAAAATGCGTTATCAGAGCGACGCTCCCAATGTCAAGAAGAGCACATGCAAAACGAAGGAACTCTGGCTTCGCAGGATCGAGCCTGACACTTTTACAATGGGTTCTCCCGACGACGAGCTTTGCAGGGATAGCGGCGAGATTCAGCACGAAGTGACGCTGACCAAAGCCTTTTATCTCTCGCTTTTCGAGACGACGCAGAAGCAGTTTAAATATATTGCCGGCTACAACGTCTCCAAATACAAAGGCTCCACCAGGCCTATGGACAGCATTACCTACGAACTTTTGCGCGGCGCTACCTTAGGCGCCGGCTGGCCCAAGGACCGCCAGGTGGACGAGAAGCATTTTTACGTGGATAAGAAAGGCCGGAACGTTGAGTGCCCGACCTTCTTTTACGCCCTGAGAGAGAAGACCGGCGGCTCCCTGATTTTCGACCTGCCTACGGAAGCTCAGTGGGAATACGCTTGTCGGGCCGGCAAGGCTACCGCCTGGAACAACGGAACCGACATAACGGAAGAGGATGAGGATCCGGAGCTCAGCAAGCTCGGACGTTATTTTTACAGCGGCGGCGGCAAAAGTATCTACGACAAAAAGGGCGTTTACAAAAGCACCAAATATTATGGCACCGCCAAGGCCGGATCATACCTTCCCAACGACTGGGGCCTCTACGACTGCCACGGCAATGTTTTCGAGTGGTGTCTCGACTGGTACGGATCCTACGGCAATTCTCCAGTAACTGATCCCCTTGGCCCCGACAACGGCGGTTTGCGCGTTTGCCGGGGCGGCGCCTGGGACGATGTTGCCATATTCTGCCGCTCGGCCCACCGCAATACTCTGTTTATTCCCGGCTTGTCTAACTATTCTGTCGTCGGTTTTCGCATCGCTCTTGTGAGACCTGAGACTGCTCCGGACAGGGAAGAATTCGAATACGAGCTGCTGACCGACTCCGACAACACGCTGCCGGTCTTCAAGACGAAATTCTACGGCAAAGATGGAAACGGCTCGGAGTTCCTTCTGACCGACGTTGGCCATTTGGAAGAGGACGGCGCTTCAGAGATCGTCCTGGGCGCCGGAATTCACAAGGTCGTCTGGATCCCCGACACCGACCACACCAATCTCATAGGCTTTACGGAATACAGGGTGGAATATGAGGACGTGACAGACAAGGCCGACTACCTTGTCCTTGACATCGCTGACAACAAGATGCGAACCTCAACGACAGGACCTGACCTCAATTACGCTACCTGCCGGACGCAGGAAGTTTGGTTCAAAAGAATCGAGCCAGGCACCTTTACCATGGGCAGCCCCTCCTACGAGAAAGGCCATTCCGGCTCCGAAACGGAACACCAGGTCAAGCTGAGGAAAGCCTACTACATGGCAGTCTTTGAGACCACCCAGGGACAGTACAAGGGCATTACCGAGAAGAATCCCGCTAAGTACTTTGGCGAGACGCGCCCCGTGGAGCAGATCTCCTACGATGATCTCAGAGGAAGCAAAAAGGGCGCCAATTGGCCGGCCGACAGGGAAGTCGACAAGAAGAGCTTCTTTGGAAAACTGATGGCAAAGGCCGGCAACCTCTACGACCTGCCTACGGAAGCCCAGTGGGAATACGCCTGCCGGGCCGGCAAGACCACGGCTTTGAACAACGGCACGAACCTCAGCAGCGAAAACGAGGACGAAAACCTCAACAAGCTGGGCCGCTATAGCTACAACACAAATGACGGGAAAGGCTACTACGAGGAACACACGGATGTCGGCTCCTACCTTCCCAACGACTGGGGCCTCTACGACTGCCACGGCAACGTCACCGAATGGTGCCTGGACTGGTACGCCGACAACTTGGGCAGCGATCCCGTCAAGGAACCGAAAGGACCGGATACAGGAAACTTCCGTGTTATCCGCGGCGGCAGTTACACTGACGCCGCCAAGTACTGCCGCTGCGCCGCCCGCATGTTCTACAATTCCGCCGGCGGTTTCTACTACAACGGCTTCCGCTTCTTCCTTTCCTCAAGGGGAAAGATGACTAGGCAGAACTTCAACTACACACTTCCTGCCACCAACACCCTTCCGGTCTTCCGAGTCAAGTTCTATGGCGAAACGGACGACGGCACGGAATACCTCCTCAGCGACATCGGCACGCTGTATGGCCAGGGCGCGTCAGGTATAGCGATAGATTCCGGCGAGCACAAACTTACCTGGGTCCCCGATGAAGACCACCAATACCTAGCTGGCGAACTGGAAATTAGATACGAATACGAGGACGTCACCGACGAGGCGAATTACCTTGTCTTTAACCTCGATGACAATTCCCTAAGATACTCTAAAACCGCTCCCGACCTCAGCGACGACGCCTGCCGCACCAAGGAGCTTTGGCTCCGCAGGATCGAGCCGGGCACATTCTTCATGGGCAGCCCCGCTGACGAATTCGGAAGACATGACAATGAGACCAGACATCAGGTTAAGCTCACCAAGGCTTTCTACATCGGCGTTTTCGAAACGACGCAATGGCAGTACAACGATATCACGGGAGAAAACCCCTCCGGGTTCAAGGGTGACACGCGTCCCGTGGAAACAATTTTTTACTACATGTTGAGAGGAAGCGAAAAAGGCTCGGAATGGCCGGCGAGTCCCGACGTGGACGAGGACAGCTTCCTCGGCTTGCTGAGAAAAAGATCCCTGTGCAATTTCGACATACCAACGGAAGCCCAGTGGGAATACGCCTGCCGCGCGGGAACTACCACCGCCTTTAATAACGGCACGGATTTGACGAACGACCTAAATGACGATAATCTCAACAAACTCGGCCGCTACCATGAAAACGGCGGATACGAGGATTGGAACGCCCACGCCGTAGTCGGCTCTTACCTTCCCAACGCCTGGGGCCTTTACGACATGCACGGGAACGTCGATGAAACATGCCGCGACTGGTATAGAGAAGACCTCGGCACAGCGTTTGTCATCGATCCCAAGGGACCTTCTTCGTCGGACAGCAGCAGGCGCGCTAGCCGCAGCGGGTGCTGGTACGACTATCCCCCGAGCTGCCGCTCCGCCGCTCGCGGCGGTTGGTTTACATTTCCCGTCGTGGTAAATACTAGTATGCACGGCTTCCGCTTGGTCATCATCCCGAAGGAGTAAACATGGAATTTTAATGTATAAACTTAGTCGATTAGTCGACCAAGTTTATACATCAGCATTTCATTCTAGGGCGCAAATCAAAAGTTCAACTTGCGATTTGCACCCGTGCGTTTATATAACATCAATTTACAGAATAAGATATATTTTGTAGTCACCGGTTTCTGACGAGCGTCTTGATTCAAGTTCAAACATGTGATATTATATTACTGATGTATAAACTTAGTACACTAATACCACTAAAGCTATACAATGAAAGAATTAGAATTTGGCAGGGAAGCGTATCTTAAGGCGCTTATTGAACGCAAGCATAACGGACTTGTGAAGATAGTTACAGGGATCCGCAGATGCGGCAAATCTTATTTGCTGTCACAATTATTCAAACGTCATTTGATTGAAAGCGGCGTTTCAAGTGATCATATCGTCGAGATCAATCTTGAAGACAAGAAAATGTTTGAATTGCGCGACCCTAACAAACTGTACGAATATATCTTGGAGCATATGTCTGAAAGCCAAAAATGGACATATGTGTTCATTGACGAAATACAGTTGTGCCGTAAAGTTTTGCAGCCTGGCGTTGATCTAAAGATGATAGCTCCCGAAGATCGGGACACCGCTTATATCACCTTTTATGATATTTTGAACGATCTTATGAAAAGACCTTTTGTCGATGTTTATGTGACAGGTTCAAACTCCAGGATGCTCTCAAAAGACATTGCCACTAATTTCCGCGATCGAGGTTTTGAGATAAGATTGTTTCCCTTAACTTTTTCCGAATATTACCGTTCAAGCGGATATGAAAAAATGGAAGCTTTTGAACGTTATCTGATATGGGGAGGTATGCCTCTGGCCGCTTTGGAACGCGACGATACTGCCAGGGCAAATTACCTCAAAGGTCTGTTTTCGAAGGTTTATCTCAAGGATGTCAAGGAACGCAATAAATTGCGCAATGATCATATAGCGGAAAATGTGCTTAACGCTTTGTGCTCATCTGTCGGTTCTCTTACCAATCCCAACAAACTAGTCAAGACGCTTGATTCCAGGGCTCACATTAAAACTACCGGCAGAACCATGAAAAAATATCTTGATTATTTTGAGGACGCTTTCATGTTCTCAAAAGCTGACAGATACGATGTTCGCGGGAAAAGATATTTAGAATACCCGAAGAAATACTATGCCGCAGACATAGGACTGAGAAATGCCAGGCTCAATTTCAGGCAGACGGAAGAATCGCATTTGATGGAAAATATTATTTATAACGAATTGATAGCGAGAGGATGCAATGTTGACGTCGGCGTTGTAGAGATATTAAAAAAAGATGAAAACGGCAAAAAAACAATGCGTCAATTGGAGATCGATTTTGTAGTCAATGTTGGCTTGCGTAAAATTTATGTTCAATCGGCTTTTAAAATATCTGATGACGAAAAGCTAAAGCAGGAGACGTCGCCGCTTCAGGCTCAAAAAGATTTTTTTAAAAGAATTGTTGTGGTCTCCGGTCTTAAGCAGCCGCAGCAAGATGAAAACGGCATTATTT
This sequence comes from bacterium, assembly GCA_017963805.1. Taxonomy (GTDB): domain Bacteria; phylum Auribacterota; class UBA3054; order UBA3054; family UBA3054; genus UBA3054. Next base: position 57,054 of record JAGCTE010000074.1, read on the forward strand.
ATGTCGGCATAATCCCATTCCTTTTGGATAAAAGCATTTTGCTTGATTAACAACTTTTATTTGTCAACGAATAGAAATTATGAGTATTTTTGAGAGTATCATGTTGATTTGTTTCGGCTTCGCCTGGCCTTTCCAGATCTATCATTCCTATGTCTCAAGGACGGCCAAGGGCAAGAGCGCGCTTTTTTCCTATGTCGTTATCATAGGCTACATTTCAGGCATCCTGCACAAGGTCATCTACAGCATGGACCTAGTCATATACCTCTACATCGCTGATCTCACCATGGTCATCATCGACCTTATCCTCTACTACCGCAACCGTACTATCGACAAAGCTTCCGACGCATAACCAGCAGTGTAAGAAGTGTTTACATAAAATATTTGTTTGCCTATACTTTGCGTAATTTAGTGCCAAATCTCTTGGCAAGACAAAAAATAATTTCTGCTGTTTCACTATTTTGGTTAGCCATTATTCGCTTTAAAATTTGAACTTGTTGAATTTTATTCTGTTTTTTTGTAAAATAAAAGCAAATAAAAATCGTTAGTTATGGCTCAGGTGATTCCCAAGTTATTTTTTTCATTTTTATTTTTCGCTTGCAGTTCCGCATTGCTTGCGAAGAATATTGATATACGCGACAAAGTATGGCTTGTTTCCGATATGGTTACAGGAAATGTTCATTGGGCAGAAAATTTTCTTGAGATTGAGAAGTTAGCGAAAGAGCAAAAATGGCTGGATGCTTCCAAATTGGCAAAAAGTTTACGCAGCAATCCAGATTGTGAAAAATATTATCTTTTGAACGGAGAGCCATATACAATAGTTTTGGACGGCCTTAATGTTGAATATCGCTTAAGAGGAGGATTAAGAGACGAGACTGCTTTGAACATAACCAGAAAATTCATGGATCAATATGCAGGTATTGCTGCGGGGAAAAGATATTATTCCTATAAATACATATCGCAGAAATATCGCTCTAAATGTAAAAATAATGATGCGAAATATTTCAATGCTTGCTGCGAGATAGTTAATTATGATCCTTACGATATAGCTCAAATTTTTGTCATGTTGTCCTGGGTGAAATCTCATCCGGAGCATTTTGACAAAACGCTTAAATTTTTCACGGAACTTAGAAATAGAAAAATATATTTTACGCCTGAAATCGAATTGGAGATTATTGACAGCACATCAAGCGATACAAGGAGTAAATTCTTTTCTGTTATAGAATGGTTAAGAAGGAATTTCAATGTTGAACAGGATTCTATTAATAAAGCGTTGGATCTTCTAATAAAGTGTTTACCCGATAATAATTTCGATGATCTAAGTTTAGCTTATGGAACTTTAGTTGATCTCTCGCTTGCTCAGGGAACCGACGAAGCACGGTTGAAAATTACGGCAAGGATTATAAAAACGCGCCAATCAATTGAGGAAAAAGTTTATAAACTTGGTAAAAACATAAAGAAAAGAAATAATGAAAAAAGGATTTCTGATTTAACAGCAAGTATGGATAAACTTGTAGCAGACAATCCGGGGTTGGCAGCACTGAAGGAAAATATAGCCTACTTATGGACTGATGAGAATAGGCAAAGGACCGATGGAAAATTGTCTATTTCTCAAATGATTAACGCTTTGGATCAAATAGAAGAATTAAAAAAACGTTTAAAGGATAGGGACGATCTTTTAGATGATATAGATAAATACAGAGACCTTCTTTTTGTTCCAGGCGCTCCTGGACAACTCTATCATTTAGCGGAAAAGTTGTACTGGAATGGTCAATATAGCAAGTGTTTCAATTGCTTATCCAACTTTTTTACAGATCCCTTAAACCCTGACGGCTTTACAAAGGGAGCTGCTCATTTCTATATAGGAAGAATGTATAAGCAGCTTCCTCCAAGATACTTGAAAATTTCAAGACAAGAAGCGATAGAAAAAGCTCTCGATCATCTCATAATCGTTCACACGTTTCCAACTTGCCTTACTTATATATCGTATTCCTACATTTTGGCTGCTGAAATCTTGAAGGAAATGAACGCCCCGGAACAGGCAATAGCGCTTTGTATGGCTGATGTTCCCAGTCTGGATTACAGTTTCGTAAAGCAGTGGAGGCACAAAGACGCGGCCATGTGTTGTTTGTCTATTAATGATATTACGAATTCTATCCGGCATGTTCAGGAAATGATTAGGTATTGCGATAATGATAAAAATGAAGATTTAGATTATTTCAAAGCTCGTTTTGATTTCACATCCAGCCTTTGGAAAAGCTGTGCGACCAATTTCTTTACTTTGCTTGACAAGAACGAAGCAATCAATTTGGCGCTTTCCAGCAGCAGCTATTTGAGACAAGATCTTCTTCAAGACGCTCTAACACATACTTGGCCAAGAATGGAAGATCTGCCGTTGGCTATTTCTACTAACAGAGTTTTGAATAATAATATAAACTTATCCTCAAACGGAGAGAGTCAATGAATAAATTAATCATAATTTTATTTCTTATATTCCTAATGTCACCGATTGTTTTTGCGGAAAACATACCAGATAATCCTGATATTGGCGGACCTTCAACAGTTCACGTTAATGCTGAGAATGTTCGTTATTTTCTCAAAAATTTTACAAGTAGTTTTAATTCGGCGATTTGGATAATGGAGAATACCGATACACAGGTATGTATAACAAATTATACAACGACATCTTATACGTTTTTTGACATGCCAATTGACCCGACAACATTGCTAATTGATGTTGGAGTTTTTTATACAGACGAACATGGATATGAATCTGAATGCTGGTATGGAATGGTAGTAGAAGTAGTGAGGGCTCATCTTTATCCAGTAACAAGAGAAGGTATCGATATTACTTATAATGGATCAGATGCCAATGTGCCAATTCATTTCAATGTTAATCACGATGGAGGGGACTTATATCATGATTATAACAATATACATCCTATGAATAATGACGATGATGATTTGCTCTATCTTAACATGGGAATAGATTGTCCTGGTGTTAATTTTTCCGGTTGTACTTTAGAAATAGAGATTAGTGGAATAAGCGCTAAATTATGGACTAATAAAAGAAAAACGCAAGCATCTTATAATAACAACCGAAAATTTACTTTAATTGACAATGATATACACAATCTTGGAAATTATAATTTTTACGTTGAAGCTTGCAATTATGGTACATTTCATATAAACGTTAAAATTAATGGTCATAAAATACATATGGGAAATATGCGTTATGATGCATATGCCGTAACGGTGGGGAATCAACCGCATGCCGGAGATTATATTGATGGTCTTAAAAGTTGCGAATGGAGCTATTTGAACGGGGTATTAGGCACGTCCAATATAACTAGTTCTCTTGCTTGGATAGTAGATCCTAGTGGTTCTAGATTTGGCCACCCTTTTATTGTAACGCCAATCAGACCTAGAGTCTCATTTCCTGGACTATTGGTTTATTCAAACTATTACGGAGTTCCGGCGTATTATACTACTGTTGACGCCTTTGGGGACAACAATGATGTTTTTACTATAAATGATGTTCTTGCTTTTTTTCAAACGGGTATTTGGACATCCACATTTACCCCTTCTTCCAGCGCTGATACTATTATTTATTACAATGGTTTTCATGCCGCTAGAAAATATGGCAATGGATCATGCCCTGGCGCTAGAGGAACATGGCGATTATATATGAGTAAGCATCCTGCTAGGATAGTAGTGCTGCATCGGGATGATCAATTAAATATGGGCTCAATAACACTGAAATTTAACGAAACTGTTCCGCTTCCATAGGGAGAAAAGAGAAAAGTTATGAAAATATTATTGCCTTTTCTGATACTTTCGGTCGCAATAGCAAATTTTACATATGCCTCTCTTAGCGATGAGAGGTATGTGGAGCTTATCATGAAAGCGGCCAGCACCCCGCTTTGTATGCCAGAAGAATCAGCTATAAAACCATCGCAAAAAGAAATTTTTGAAATATATAAGGAAGGATTTGTCGCAAGGCAGCAACTGTTTTCTCAACCTGTTAGCGAATATCTTCCAAAACTATATGATTTTTGGTCTGACACGAGATATACGAATGAAGTAGTAACTTTGCTAGACCTTGACGGTAAAGAGATCGTGGAGAGATCTTTTTACACCGCAGTTGATATTCAGCTTGATTTTATGTCAGGATTATACTTTGGCTTTTTAACGAAAGGCCACATCGGTTTTTTATGGATGAAAGGAGATTTGGATGATCCTATAATATCTTCTTCTTCTTATAAATATTTTTGGTGGTATGAGGGAAGGCGCTATCTTCCAGAGATATGGAATGATTGGCTGAATTGCTGGAGAGCTGAGCAAAGATTAGAAAAGCCAAGGAAAGCAGTTGAAGAAGAGCTTTTATCGGAGATTACCGGATATGGCTATCATATTTTTCCATACTTATATAGGGAGATGAGGTTAGGCGATAAAAGTATGTCTAAGGTATTGGAAGAAATGTCAAAGCCGGAAAAAGGGAGTTGGAAATTTGAAGATTTTCCATCTTGGTGGGAAAAGAATCAAAAGAATTTTTCTTTTACTAATCCGGAAGGGTACGAAAGCATTAAGGCAAAATTATTGCTTGGCGCTTTTCCGTATAGCAAGCTTATGCTTGGCGATATGGACAGGTGGAATAAAAACATTAAAAAATTTTACGCTGATCCCAATAATTTGAAAGAGAATTATTGGTACTATAAGATTAGCGACAAAGATATCTCTTCTGAAGAAATTTCAGAAATTAAACAAAATTTAAAAACGGAGTAACATTATGAAAAAACTTATTAATTTTAGCCTTCTTTCGCTAATGTTAGCAACATTTGCCCAGGCGGCTTACGTTGCCGAAAAACCGAATGGCGAAGGGACGAAGGAAAAACCTTATGAGATCTCCAAACTAGAGAATCTTCTTTGGATGTCAGAGAACATCAGGGAACTTGAACCTGGTGCTTACTATTCTCAAACTTGCGACATAGACGCTTCTGAAACAGCTAATTGGCGTGACGGATTGGGTTTCCCGCCTATAGGTGTTTATGAAGATGGTTATTATTCATCCAATAAGTTTTATTTTACCGGCATTTATGACGGGAACAATTATGTCATAGACGGGCTAACCATTAAAGCAAAACTTGATAATTTCGCACGCGGACTTTTTGGAGGAATTAGCAATGCGTTCCTTTGCAACATTAAACTGGACAATGTCAAATTTACTCCTAGAGGTGGTTGCGGGAGTTTGGTTGGCATTATGCAGAACAGCAATGTTAGCAATTGTCATGCAAAAGTAACTTTTTATGAATTTGAAGAAGATCCTACAATGGTTGGTCAAAATGGGGGATTGATTGGTCATATTTATTACTCTGGATCTATAATTCGCTGTTCCGCTGAAAGCGAGGGATTGAGAGGAGATTATATAGGAGGATTGTTTGCTGATGAAACCAGGCCAACATCAACTTTGATTCCATATAAATTTGTTGTCAGCGAATGTTTTACTAAGGGAAATATTGGTGATGGAAAAGGGTTTAAGATTGGAGGAATAGCTGGATCTACGTCAGCTAAATGCATCAATTGCTATTCTTGGTGCAATGTTTCAGGGGAGGCAATAGTTGGCGGCTTTGCCGGCGAATGCGGCAATGTGGAAAACTGCTATGTTTATGGAAAAGTAAGCGAGGGAGGCAAAGCAATCTCTTCAGGTAGATATGAAGGAAAAGGCGTCTATTATTGTTCAGATAATGGATCTGAAGATGATCGTGCCACAGGGAAGACTTACGCTGAGATGACGCATCAGGCGACCTTTGAAGGATGGGATTTTGACAACGTCTGGGATATAGAGGAAGGAGAGTCATTGCCGACTTTGCAGTGGGAAGCTCCGGAACCCGGGCTTGCTTTCCTTCTTCTGTCAATGCTTGTTGTTCCTTTGGCTAGGAAA